>CAVBGK010000060.1:0-7377 GCA_963594995.1 Bacteroidaceae bacterium | reverse complement strand
ACAAGAACGCATCCGAGTACTACAAGGGCAGCGAGAACAAGTTGGCTCTCTACTTCACCCACGACTGGGACGTGACCAAGAAGTTGAACCTCTACTACGGTGCCCGCCTGGAGTGGCAGCGCCTGAAGGGTGAGAACGCAGCCGTGAAGAACAGCAATGGCGAGTTCGTGGGTCGTTTCGCCGACTACTATCTCGGTGCTACGGCAGCCGACGGCACCAAGATTACGCCAGCCAGCCTGAGCTACAACTGGTTGAACTACGACTTCTCCGTGGCAGCCACCTATAAGTTGACCGACAACTTCGGTTTCACCGGCGACTTCACCTACATCGTGCAACATCCTAAGTTTGAGGCATTCGCTCCAGCCACCCTGCCTAATGTTGACCAGATTACCGTGCCACTCGGCCGTGCAGGTATCTACTACAACAACTCCTGGTTGAGCCTCACCTCGTTGTTCTCCTACATTTCGAAGACCAACAACAACTCCACCCTCAACTTGCAGCATGGCAGCGAGATCAAGGCAGCTCCTCTTACCTACGACATCCAGACATGGGGATGGACAACCGACGCCGTGGCACATCCGTTCAAGGGTTTCGACTTCCACTTCCTCTTCACCTACCAGAAGCCGACTTACAAGAAGTATGAGACCAGCATCACCTTCAACGACGGCTATGTGGGCAACATCAACGCCACCGGCAACATCGTGGCAGAGATTCCCGAGGTGCTCATCGAGCTGGACCCCAGCTACATGATTACCAAGGACATCAAGCTCTGGACCAGCTTCCGTTACTTCAGCAAGACCTACGCCAACATCAACGAGGCCTACTACTTCAACGGTCACTGGGAGACCTTCGGCGGTGTGAACTGGCAGGCCACCAAGCGTCTGGCTCTCGGTTGCACGGTAGTGAACTTCCTCAACCAGACAGGTGCCAAGGGCAGTATCGCCGGTGCCGAGTTGATTACCAAGGACGAGGCAAAGGGCATCAAGAACCAGCTTATGACAGGTAGTTACCTCCGTCCGTTTACCGTAGAATTTACAGCATCGCTGAAGTTCTAACGCTTCAAATCTTCAAAAAGCAGATAAAAAACAGGAATCAAGGTAAATAGAGAAAAAGGATAACAACGAGAGAGATAGCCAGTTCTGCATATATTAAAATGCAGGGCTGGCTTTTTGTGATTCTGAATTTTACAAGAGCGTTGGGCATGATGAGAGGATATCCTCTATTTTGGATAGTTGTTTCGGATGGCTTGTAGGTTGCCAAACTCTCGCTCTTTTGTTTTTTCATCGGCAAGGAGATAAGAGGACTGGATATACACCACCTCGTCGCCTTTGCGGCCAACGAAGTCGATTTCTTTTCCTCCTGTTTGTTGTCCAGTAAATACCTCGTAATGCAGTTAGGCAAGATGCAAGAATATAGCATTTTCCATCAACTTGTGAATATCCTTTTGCATCGTGAAGCCGAAGTGGCAGTTGCGCAATCTGTTTCGTTAGTTATGATTAACAAGCTAATAAGAAAACGCCTTTTTGTTAAGTATGATTTATGAAATCAAGAAGTTTAAGGGGCCTTATATCTTCTATAATAATCGTTCATGTACTCTGAAATATGTTGTATGAACGATTTTTTGTATCCGATGAAACGTGGGTGATAGGTTGTTTATGGGCTTTTCCGTACTTTTGCAGCAGAAATCAAAACAACAACGCTAACAATTTTAAAACGTAACAATCATGAATTCCAATTTGATGATTACCAAGGCTGCTTGCCTCATGATGATGGCATCCGCCACCACATCCTCATTCGCACAGAAGATGAACATCGAGCACAAGGGTGACACAACTATTATTAAGGTGGAGAATCCTACGAAGTATCTGCTCCTCCCCATCCAGGAAGAGAAGGACGAGGCTCAGGTGTTGCTCGACACGGGCAGCAAGGACGATACCTGGATGGACGTTCGCCTGGCGCAGAACGGTTCCGACTACTATGTGCCTTTCGCACTGGGCAAGGGCAAGACTGCCACGGTGAAGATTCTCGGTCTGAAGAAGGATGCCCTCGCCGTGAACCTGATGAAGCTCAGCGACACCTTCGATACCACCAACACGGACTATTACCGTCCTTCCTATCACTTTACCCCGCTTTACGGTTGGATGAACGACCCCAACGGTATGGTGTATAAGGATGGCGAGTATCACCTCTATTTCCAGCATAATCCCTATGGAAGCAAGTGGGGCAACATGCACTGGGGCCACGCCGTGAGCAAGGACCTCATCCATTGGGAACATCTAGACCCTGCCATCGCCCGCGACCCCGTGGGACACATCTTCTCAGGTAGTTCAGTCGTCGACAAGAAGAATACCGCTGGCTATGGCAAGGATGCCATCATCGCCATCTATACCAACAACAGCGTGAACCACGACGAAGTGCAGTGCATGGCTTACAGCACCGACAATGGCCGCACCTTCACCAAGTATGAGGGCAACCCCGTGGTGACTCCTTTCGACGGTCTGAAGGACTTCCGTGATCCCAAGGTGTTCTGGTATGAGAAGGGCAAGTGCTGGTTTATGATTGTCTCCGCCGACAAGGAAATGCGCCTCTACAAGTCGAAGAACCTCAAGAAGTGGGACTATGTGAGTGCCTTCGGCAAGGACATGGGACAGCAGCCCTGCCAGTATGAATGCCCCGACTTCTTCCAGTTGCCAGTGAACGGCGACAAGAAGAACATGAAGTGGGTGATGATTATGAACATCAACCCCGGTTGCATCTTCGGCGGCAGTGCCACAGAGTATTTCGTGGGCGACTTCGACGGCAAAAACTTCACTTGCGATGACCCCAAGGATACCAAGTGGCTCGACTATGGCAAGGACCATTACGCCACCGTTACCTTCTCCAATACAGGCGACCGCGTGCTGGCACTCACCTGGATGAGCAACTGGCAGTATGCCAATCTCACTCCGTTCAAGCAGAACCGCGGTGCCAACGGATTGCCACGTGAGTTGAAACTCTATGAGAAGAACGGCAAGTACTATGTGCAGGAAGGTCCTGCCCCTGAGGTGTTGGCACTGAGAAAGGTGAGCCACGACTTGGGCGACGAGACCGTGGACGGCAACAAGAGTTTCGTTGGTGCGGCTTCAGGTATGGAGGGGGCCTTTGAGATAGAGGCAGACGTTACTCCCGATGCCAACGGTATCGCTGGTATCGAGATCTACAACAACAAGCGTGAGCGTACCCTCATCTACTTCGACATGAAGAAGGGACGCATCGTGACCGACAGGACGGAGAGCGGCTTGACCGATTTTGGCAAGAAGTCGGTTCCCCACGACATCGAGCTGGCATGGGACAAGCAGCGCGAGGCACAGGCCAAGTTGCCTGCCCGCGAGGTGAACTCCATCAACTACAAGAACGACTTCGCCCTCGCCACCTGGGCACCGTTGAGCCTTTGCGAGGACGGCAAGAAGACCTATCATGTTGATATCTTCGTGGATAAGTCATCCGTGGAACTCTTTGTAGATGGCGGTCGTATCGCCATGACCAACCTCGTCTTCCCCGTGGCACCTTACGAGAATGTGAAGTTCTACACCAAGGGCGGCAAGGCTGAGTTTAAGAATGTGAAGGTTCACAAGTTGGGCTTGTAACCACAAGTAGCAAAATAGCAATATTGTTTTATTGGCAGGAAGACAAAAAATCTTTCTGCCAATAATTGTATTAGATTGGCTATAATTGCCAGTTTTTTCATCCTGTTCTCTCCTTTTGCAACCGTGTTGCATTACCTTCTTCGTACCTTTGCACCCGAAAAGAAGAATGTAACACATAAAAGGAACGTATTATGACTGAAACGAAACATCATCACGAGGGTTGTTGTTGCTCCTGCCATGGGCATCATCATGAACATCACCACGAACATGGCGAGGGCAGTATGAAATCGAAAATCGTTAAGATATCCTTGACGGTGGTGCTGCTGGTGGCTGCCGTATGGGTGGAGATGAACTTCGATTTGCCCACTTGGCAGTTGCTTATCATTTACTTGATACCTTATCTGTTGATAGGGTATGAGACGTTGGGCGAGGCTTGGGAAGGTATCGAACACGGCGACATCTTCAATGAGAACTTCCTGATGGCCATCGCCACCATCGGTGCCCTCTGCATCGGCTTCTTCCCTAGCGCTGACACCGAGTTCCCCGAGGCTGTGTTCGTTATGCTCTTCTTCCAGGTGGGCGAGTTGTTTGAGGGCTATGCCGAGGGCAAGAGCCGCACCAGCATCTCCCACTTGATGGACATCCGACCCGATGTGGCGAATGTGGAGAGAAACGGCAAGGTGGAGGTGGTGTCGCCCGAAACCGTAAAGATAGGGGAGACCATCGTCGTGAAGCGAGGTGAGAAGATTCCGCTCGACGGTATCGTGACGGAGGGTACAGCCTTGCTGGACACAGCCGCCCTGACTGGTGAGAGTGCACCGCGTAGCATCGGGCAGGGGGACGAGATTTATTCCAGCTGCATCAATCTGAAAGGGGAAGTGAAGGTGCGCACCACCAAGACGTTCAGCGACAGCACCGCTTCCAAGGTCATAGCCTTGGTAGAGAGTGCCAATGCGCATAAGTCGAGGAGCGAGGCTTTCATTACCCGTTTTGCCCGTGTCTATACGCCAGTAGTGGTGTTTGCGGCATTGGCGTTGGCGGTTGTTCCGCCAGTCTTTGTCGGCAATTTTCCCTTATGGCTCAACAGGGCGTTGATATTCCTGGTGGTATCGTGTCCTTGCGCTTTGGTCATCAGTGTGCCGTTGACATTCTTCAGCGGCATTGGCGGTGCCTCCCGCAACGGCATCCTCGTCAAGGGTGGCAACTATATGGACGCACTTGCCAAGGTGGGCACGGTGGTGTTTGACAAGACTGGCACGCTGACCCACGGCGAAGTACTCGTGCAGGCAGACGAAGGTACTCCCGTCGTGGTGAACGACAGTATCAAGGAAGGTAGTCGTGAGGCCGTCGCCCAACTCAAGCAGATGGGCGTGGAGAAGACCGTGATGCTGACGGGCGACCACGAGGCGACAGGCAAGCAGGTGGTACTGCAGGTAGGCATCGATGAATATCATGCCGAACTGATGCCTGCCGACAAGTTGACGCATGTGGAGCGTTTGCTCGGGGAGAAACCGCAGGGCAAGACCCTTGCCTATGTGGGCGATGGCATCAATGATGCACCTGTACTGAAGCGTGCCGACGTTGGTATCGCCATGGGAGGATTGGGCAGTGATGCTGCCATCGAGGCTGCCGATGTGGTATTGATGGACGACGATCCGCGCAAGATTCCGCTCGTTGTCAATATAGCCCGCCGCACCATCCGTATCGCCCATCAGAACGTGGCGTTTGCCATAGGTGTCAAGGTGGCGGTACTGCTACTTGCCACGGTGGGGCTCGGCACGATGTGGATGGCGGTGTTTGCCGACGTGGGTGTCACCGTCCTCGCAGTCCTCAACGCTATGCGGGCGTTGAGGAAAGGATGAATGAGTGAAAAATGTTCAGTAGGCTCAATATTTTTGCAAAAAGCAAGCGTAATTCAAATAATTTTGTGTAAGTTTGCAAAATAATAGCAAAACGCTGAGGTTATGATGGAAGAAATGAACGACAGAAGGCTGCCCGTAGGCATCCAGTCTTTTCATACGATAAGGAAGGAAGGGTATCTGTATGTTGACAAGAGCGACTTGGTTTGGCAACTTGTCAACAAGGGTAAGAAGTACAATTACCTAAGCCGTCCACGCCGCTTCGGCAAGTCGGTGCTCGTGGATACCCTACAGGCTTATTTCGAGGGGAAGAAAGAGATCTTCGAGGGACTCCGTATCATGGACATGGAGAAGGACTGGACCTGTCGTCCCGTCATCCGGCTGGACATGAGCCGGGGCGGAGCCAACGCCGAGACATTGCGCTCCTATCTGAACATCCGTTTTCGCCAATACGAAGAGTTGTACGGCGTTACCCCTGAAGCTACCGCCCAACTTGCTGACCGTTTTGACGGCATCATCACGACAGCCTACCAAAAGACAGGTCAGCAGGTTGCCATTCTCGTTGATGAGTACGATGCACCTTTGCAACATTCCTGGAAGACTCCTGAACATGATAGATGTACGGAAGTGTACCGAGAGGTATTCGCCATCCTGAAATCGGATGACGAATACGAGAAATTCGTCTTCATCACGGGCATCACCAAGTTTACGCAGATTTCCCTCTTCTCCGTTCTCAACAATCTCAGCAACATTAGCTTTGACGCTCCATACGCTGCTATCTGTGGCATTACCAAGCAGGAAATTACCGACAACTTCATGCCGGAGATTGAGGCGATGGGAGAGAAAAACGGGTGGACAGTGGAGGAGACGATAGAACAATTAAAGGCCAACTATGACGGCTATCATTTCAGCCACGGCAACATGGTGGATGTGTTCAACCCCTTTAGTCTCATCAATGCGTTGGATGATGGAGAGATAAGAAATTACTGGGCATCATCGGGAGCCACCTCCCTGTTGCCGAAGTTTGTGGAAGACATGGAAATCCGTCTTCAGGATTTCGACCATTGTGCCATGGTGGGACGAATAGTCGAGACTTCGGATGTGACAGGTGGCGGTCCGGAATTGTTTCTCTATCAGACGGGTTACCTCACGATTAAGGGATATACGGATGGTATCTATTTGTTGGGTATTCCCAACCACGAGGTGCGCCAGGCGCTCAATGAGATGGTGTTGCCCGCCCTTTCCCTGCGTAAGGGCAACGAGATGCAATCCACGCAGGCTTTCCTCAGTTTGTATCTCAGTTCTTGCAACCTCCCCGAGGCGAAGAAATGCCTGAAGGCACTCATCGCCGACGTGCCTTACAGCAACAAGAAACTTGCCTCGATGGATATGGAGGAACGTTATCGCCTGATCATGAGCACCATCTTCAATGCCTTAGGATTCCATGTGGAGGTGGAGCGTATGCTTTCTACCGGCAGGATTGACATGATTGTGAAGGCATCCCGTTACATCTATGTGATGGAGTTGAAGCTTTCCAAGAATGGCGGTATGGCTGCTGCTGAGAAGCAAATCCTATTAAATCAATACACAGAACCTTTCAAGGCAGGCAAGCGGAAGGTTGTAGCCCTTGCCGTGGAACTGGACGATATGGGCAAAGGACTGATAGACTGGAAGAAAGTGGAGGCATGATGAATATAATATCTTTTGAAAGTGACTGTAACCCTCAAATCCGCAACTATAAAATTGTAGACTCAGGGATGCAACCTTCTTCGCTTCTGTCGAACAAAATGCCCCAAGAGGAGTGTATTTCACAAGATAAAGACACAAAATCCCCTTACCCACAAAGCCAGAGAGGCATAGGCATTCAAGTCCACAAAGAGAAAACGTTAGCC
>CAVBGK010000059.1:0-14708 GCA_963594995.1 Bacteroidaceae bacterium | reverse complement strand
AGCGTCTTCCAACTGTTGTCATTGCGCTAGCGTTTGCAAACATAGTAACTTATTTTGTCAGACAAAGTACCAGCCTCATCTAACTTGATAGTAGCTAACTTATCTATATCTGCAGGATTATATTCTACAATATTTTCAAAATTTCTCCAAACATCAGCTAACCTATAATCTTGTAAAGTACCTTGTGGAACAAACAACGTACATTTCTGCTTATCTACCATTTCAAAAACATCACTATCTATAGAAAGTGGTATGTCCCAATTAACATAAATAGAAGCCAAACCACGACACTCTAAAAACGCACTTTTTCCTATAGACGTAACACTTGATGGCACAACTATTTTTTCTAACTTTTCACAGTGCCAAAAAGCGAAATCACCAATAGACGCCACACCTTCTGGAATGGTAATATCCTGTAAATTGCAACAAAATTTAAAAGCATTCGCTCCTATTTTTGTAACACTTGGAGGAAGAGACACACTTTTCAAATTGACACTCTCTCCAAAAGTATATTCTTCTATTGAAGTCACACCAGAAGGTATTTTTATACTGACCAAGCCACAAGAAGCGAATGCATATCTTCTTAATGAGACTATACTTTCAGGAAGTTCCAAACGAGTCAAAGCATTACACCAAATAAAAGCATAATCGCCTATTTCTTTAATATTTGAAGGGAGAATTAAATTTGCCAACTTTCGACAATTTCGAAACATATTCATCCCTATTTTGTCATTATGAGTAGAATGGTCGTTTTCTGCAAGTGGTTCATACGCATATTTTTCTCCTCCCTCTACGATATTTGCTTCTTGCAAGTCTAACGTGCTAAGATTACCTAACGAATTTACACCTATCTGAAAATCAGAACCCGCCATCTCGCGAAGCCATTTTACATCAGTACCATTTATATCACCAATTACCTTCAGATTAGTGATTTTATACTTTCTGCTATCTCCAATCTTAGCTGGTAAGGTACCAGCCTCATCCAACTTAATTGTAATTTGCTCTGTGATCAAATCATCTGCTGCTTGAATTGACAAGCAACCAAGTAACAGGAACATGACAAACAATAGTTGTCTTTTAAATGTAAAAAATCTCATAAGTCTTGACTTTTTAGTGTGAAACAATTCATGAACTACACAACAAAAAAGTAAGCGTGAACTTGCCCATTGCTCGTTTCACGAACTGAGGCCCTGGCAAACCCATCTTATCGAAACGAACAATTTCGAAGCTCACGCCGATATGATACACTTTCCCCTATACCGATTTGGACACCCTACTTTGCGTAGGGTGCCACATCAGTAAAGAGATGTGGATATACACATCCCGAGAGCATCTACCGTTGCATAGTCTTTGATAAGATTTGAAACTGCCAGGTTTTAGTTCGTCAAGAACTAAGCGCATAGTAAACGCACTTTTTATATGTAATGACACCAACTCCCTCCCAAGTCCTCGTCTCTGCAATCTCTATTACAAGAAATCACCTCGACTCGGCGTGAGCAGAACGGTATCTGCGTGCAAAGGTAATGAAAATAATCGGAAAGTCGGATGTTTTTCGATAACTTTTTAACAAGGAAACAAAAGAAAATTTTGTGTGAGGGGGCACTGGTACATAAAGACACACAAAAAAGAGCGGAAAAACAAACTGTTAACTGTTACCATGTTACCACCAATTTGTCCTTCCGCTTTGCTTTATTTTCTAAAATCTTTCATTCTGAATGAATAGTTTCATGCAAAACCTTTCATTCAGAATGAATAGATTCTGCTTTTTTGAGCAGGAAGTCATAGAGGCTCATCATCATAATACCTTCCTCATTATAGTAGGAATAGTACCTGTCGCCCACAACAATCATCTTGCGGAAACTATCGTTTACATTCAATAACGAGGCTTGCTCTTGGTCTTCCTTTTCCTTATCAGGCAAGGCGTATGCCGACTGGATATACAGACGCTCGTCGTGGCGATTCACCACAAAGTCGATTTCGAGGTTGCGACGTTGCATTTTCCCGTCTTCATCTCGCTTGAAACTCTCCACAACACCAACATCCACGCCATAACCTTGTTTGCGAAGCTCGTTATAGATGACATTCTCCATAATATGCGTATATTCTATCTGACGAAAGTCGAGCACAGCGTTTCGGATGCCCAAGTCCTCGAAATAGTACTTGGTGCCTGCACCAATGTATTTGCGACCCTTCACATCATAGCGCAATGCCTCTGAAATGATGAAAGAATCCTGTAGGTATTCCAAATATCTACCAATGGTCTTCGTGCCAATATCCACTCCTGCTACCGTATTGAACGTGTTTGATATTTTCTGTACATTCGTACATGAACCTATAGTAGAAGCCAAAAGACGCAACAGCTCTCGCATTCCATCGGCATTTCTCAAATGATTACGCTCTAATACATCTTTCAGATAGACCGTCTCATAAATTTCTCGTAGATAATTTTGCTTGGCTTCGGGAGACTCAAATTTAACCACAGCAGGTAACCCACCATATAAATAATAAGTTTCTAGAGCTTGTTGCTTTTCTCCCCCAACACCTTTATAATATTCGGCAAAGCTCAAAGGATGAATGCGAATTTCCCAACCTCGCCCTCTGAACTCTGTAATTATATCTTTCGACAAGAACCTTGCATTTGAACCTGTAACATATACCTCAGCATTCTCTATATGCAAATAAGAATTGAGCACATCCTCAAACTCCTTTACCATCTGAACCTCATCCAAAAGAATATAGTACCTATCCTTATCTTTCATCTGAGCATCAATATGCTCCAAAAGAGCATCAGGATCACGGAGTTTCTTATTACGACGGTCTTCTAGATTTACTTGTATGATATGGTCTTCCGCAACACCTTTTTCAAGCAAATACTTGCAAAAGATGTTGAACAAAAGAAAAGACTTACCACATCGGCGGATGCCTGTAACAATCTTTATCATCCCATTGCCTTCAGCAGAGATGAGCTTATCTAGATATTCTTTACGATCAAAATACATATTCTATGACGTTTTTTTGTGTCATGACACAGATTTACGTCACAAAAGTACACTTTTTACTTGATAATGCCAAGTTTTTTCATAGATTTAACTCTTTAGAAATATTGAAGAAAAGCAAGAAAAACTAAAAAGTTTACTACGCTAACGACATTTTTTATAGGGTTAGCGTAGTAAACTTTTGCATATTCACTTCGAGTTTTGCTTCGAAATATTCGAATTATTCTTCTTATTCACCCAGCAGCTTCTCTGCCATCGCCTTACCCAATACCTCGCATTGTGCCTTCACCTCTGGAGTTATCGCCTGTTTCATATCCACAGGCTCGCCCACTGGCTCGAAGTGCAATCTCGTGTCGTTCCACTCCTGAATCTTTGCTACAGCCTTGCTTGCCCAGCAATGAGAGCCAAACCAACCCAAGAGGTGGTTCTTGATGTCCTTGTTGGCAAGCTCTGAGAGGAAGGTTTCCATCTCGTGATAAAGACCGGCATTGTAGGTTGGAGCACCCACTATCAAACCCTTGTAACGGAAGATGTCACGGAGGATATAAGAGTGGTGAGTCTTCGAGATATTGTAGAGCACGATGTTCTTCACGCCAGCCTTGCTTGCTGCACGGGCGATAATCTCTGCCATGCGCTCGGTGTTGCCATACATTGTGCCGTAGCAGATAACGAGACCTGGTTCAGTCTCATACTTCGACATCTTATCATACATTCCGATAACCTTCTCAATGTGCTCGTGCCATACAGGACCGTGGGTAGAACAGATGTAATCCAACTCCACACCAGCCAACTTTTTCAAGGCGTTCTGCACAGGCACACCATACTTGCCCACGATGTTAGAATAGTAACGTACCATCTCCAACCAAAAGCCATCGCAGTTAATCTCCATATCTATCACGCCACCATTCAAGGCACCGAAGCATCCGAAGGCATCGCCCGAGAAGAGCACCTTATGGGTTGCATCGAGCGTAACCATCGTCTCTGGCCAGTGAACCATTGGGATGAGCACGAAACTCAGGTCGTGGTTGCCGAGCGAGAGGGCCTCGCCATTCTTCACCTCCATCACATCGTCGGTAACGCCATAGAAGCCCTGCAACATGCCGAGCGTCTTCTTGTTGCCCACAATCTTAATCTCTGGGTAATACTTCTTGATGAGGGCGATGGAGCCGCTGTGGTCTGGTTCCATGTGGTTGATGATGAGGTAGTCGATAGGGCGGTCGCCGATTACCTCATGGATGTTCTCCAAGAACTGGGTGAAGAAATCCACCTCCACGGTATCTACCAAAGCCACCTTGTCGTCGTCAATGATATAGGAGTTGTAGCTCACTCCGTTGGGCAGAGGCCAAAGCCCCTCGAAACGATGCTTGTTGCGGTCGTTCACGCCTACGTAATAAATCTTGCTTGTAATTTCTGTCATATTTCTACCTTTTTTACTTCTTTACCATTTTACCTTTGCAAAAGTTCTTTCTTCATTTTCTCACCGAATTCCTTCGACACATAGTTGTAGATATCCTTGCAACACTCGGCGGAAAAGCATTGAGCAGACTTCAGCAGGCTGTCCCACTGCGCCTCGGTCAATCCCTGGTCGATATTCTCACGGGTGATGCCGTCCTTGATGAGACCGAATACGAAGCCAGCGTTGAAGTTGTCACCTGCACCAATGGTGCTCACGGCCTGCATCTTCTCCGAAGGATAGTTTTTGGCAAATCCGTTCTCACCTCTCACCTCCACGGGCTCCGCTCCCTGAGTACAGATGAACTTCTTGCAGTAGAAGCTGATTTCCGCCTTATACACCTTGTCAGCCTCGGGCTTTTTGTAGAGGATGCCGAAATCCTCGTGACTGCCGCGCACGAAGTCGGCAAGCTCCAGATTCTCTATCAGGTTGGGAGTTATCTTCATGATGTCATTCTGGTGGGAGGCACGGAAGTTGACATCATAGTAGAGGATGGCCCCATGTTCCTTGGCATACTCCAAAAAACCTGCCACCTGTGGGCGAACCACAGGGTTGAGGGCAAAGAAGGACCCGAAGAGCACGATGTCACCGGGTTGGATGTAGGGAGAAGAGAACTCCAACTGGTCGTGGGGATGGTCCTTGTAGAAGAGGTAGTCAGCATTATTGTGTTCATCAAGGAAGGCCAGCGAGATGGGCGACTTCGACTCAGGGAAGATGCTCACGTTGTCAGCGTTCACCCCATTGGATTTCAGAAACTCTATCACGTACTCCCCGATGCGGTCATTGCCAGCCTCACTAATGAACGAGCAATTCACGCCCGAACGCCCCAAAGAGATGAGGGCATTGAAAGATGAGCCACCAGGCACCGCCTCTATCGGCTTGCCGTTCTTGAAGATGATGTCGAGCACCGTCTCCCCTATTCCTATTACTTTGCGCATTTTAGTTTTTATTGTTATTTCAGGACAAAGATAAGGGAAAAACGTGACAAAACAAAGAAAATGGCAGAATATTTTGGATTAATTACATTTTCAATGTAACTTTGCACCTTGAAATGAAATACAACACATACACACTCAACAACGGTCTCCGCATCATCCACCTGGCTTCCGATAGCCAAGTGGTATATTGCGGCTACCAAGTCAACGCTGGCACGCGAGACGAGCAACCGGGCGAAGAGGGGCTTGCCCACTTCTGTGAGCATGTCACCTTCAAGGGCACCGAGCGACGCAAGGCGTGGCACATCCTCAACTGCCTGGAGAGCGTAGGCGGCGAACTCAACGCCTTCACCAACAAGGAAAGCACAGTGTATTACGCAGCCATCCTCAAGGAACACATTGCCAGAGCCGTCGATTTACTCTCCGACATCGTATTCCACTCCGTCTATCCGCAAGCGGAAATCGACAAGGAAGTGGAGGTGATCTGCGACGAGATAGAGAGTTACAACGACTCGCCCAGCGAACTGATATACGACGAATTCGAGAACCTCCTCTTCCAAGGGTCGCCTCTCGGGCATAACATCCTTGGCACTGCCCGCCAAGTACGAGCGTTCAAGACAGAGGATGCCCTCAGGTTCACGCACAAGCTCTACCGCCCCGACAACGCCATATTCTTCGCCTACGGCAACATCGACTTCAGGAAACTCGTGAAATTTTTGGAGAAAAGCCTTGCTTGCTCGGCGGATTACCAATTCACCGAAATACCTGCAGAAATGAAGAACGAAAAAACAAAAGGAAACGAGACGCAAAGACTATTCAACCTTCAGCATTCAACATTTAATACTCCCAAATGTGAAGGCAATACCATCGTGATAGAGAAGCACACTCACCAAGCGCACGTGATGATTGGCACACATGCCTACGACGCACACGACTGCCGACGTATGCCGCTCTACCTGCTGAACAACATCCTCGGAGGTCCAGGCATGAACGCAAAACTCAACCTCGCCCTACGCGAGAGGAGCGGCTTGGTATATACGGTGGAGAGTACAATGATGGCTTACGGCGACACTGGCTCATGGAGTATCTACTTCGGATGCGACGAGCACGATGTGAAACGATGCCTACGGCTCGTGCGCAAGGAACTGGACAAGATGATGGAGAAACCCCTCTCCGACGCCCAGCTGAAAGCTGCCAAGAAACAACTGAAGGGACAGATTGGCGTAGCGTGTGACAACAGAGAGAGCTTCGCCCTCGACATGGGCAAAAGTTTCCTACACTACGGATGGGAGAAGAACGTGGATAAGCTCTACGAACAAGTGGACGAGATTACCGCCAGCCAGATGCAAGCCGTCGCCAAGGAGCTGTTCGCCCCCAATCGCCTAACCACACTGATCTTCAAGTAACCCACATCCACGCCAAAAGAGACAACAACTCCAGGGAAATCGAAACCCAGAGTCATTGTCTCTTTCGTTTTATATATGTATTACCTATTGAGCCAAAACCAACTGCCCTCTTTTTCACTGAGAGCTTGTCTTAGCCTCATGCTTGGCACTTAAGCCAACTTGTTGCTTATCGCACCGACCTCGGCAATTGCCGCAACGATTACTGCAAAAATCATTCCTAATACTAACATAATCTTTTCCTTTCTCTGTTTTAATTTTTTCCTCAGCCTCCCCCGGGTCGCCCCCAGTTCAGCTTCAGAAGTTATCCTTTTTACTAATCTCTTATTCTTTTCGTGTGCAAAGTTAATGCCTTTTGTGTTCGCACACAAATATTTTAGGTACTTTCTTTCAGTAACTCCCGATTTCTTGACAAAGGTCAAGAAATCGGGGAAAATGCGACATCTTGCCAGCTCATTCCACAAGCCGCTGAGGACGGAAGGCAGCGAGGCGACACTCCCTCTATCCATCATAGGAAAAATATCGCCTCATTGCCTTCGTTGAAAAGCAGGTCGAGAATGCTCATGTTGGGGAGGAATCCGTGCTTCAGCCCATACACCTGATAATATCGGACCGGGGTGAACTCAGGGTCAGGAAGTGGATGCTTCGGGCGGATGGCATCACGGAAATCCCTTATAGGAATGTTGAATGCTGAATGTTGAATGTTGGTTTCTTCACTCTTCACCCTTCGTTCTTCACTCAAAACATACTTGTCTGTGAGCGAGATGTTCGGGCGGATGTCGAGCAGTTCTATCATCTTCTGCATCGCCTCCATATTGAAGTCGAAGAGGAACTCGTATTTCTTCTCGTAGAAAGGACGGATGTCATCCTGGTAATACTCGAAGAAGGGACTCTCTCCGTAAGCCGAGAGGAGGGCGTTCCAGTGGACATGCCGCCAGTTGGCGTGGTCTGAGATGCGGATGTCCTTCATCGCCATCGACGTGTCATGGTTGGTGGGGATGGTGAGGGCGAGGGGACCGTTGGTGGTAGGTATGACCATGCGGTTGCGGTATGTCTGCTTGACAAAGCTCTCATGCTGCTCTATCAGGCACTCGTCGTATCGGTTCAGTTTCTGATACCACTGCACAGGCCCGAAATAGGTGGAAGAAAGTAGTGCTTTCAATGAATGTATAGTTTATAATTAATAATGTATAAATCCTCGTTCCTCACTCTTCACTTAAAAAATCTTATACGCCTTGCCCAGTATCTGGTGCTTGTGGACGAGCTGCTTGCCCCGGGAGGTGCGTACGAGATAATAGCGGCAGTCCTTGCAACCGCAACGATCGCAGCAAACGATAGGTATCACGTAGCGGCGGCTCTTGATGCGAATCACATCGCCAGGCATCCCCACGATCTGACCGATGAAGTTCTCCTCCTCCCACGTCGTATAAGGATGAGCCAGTTCCACTGGCCTGCCCGTGTAGCTAGACACTACCGTGCTAGTCTCCAGCTCCAGCGAGTCAGCGAACACCACCGTCTCCCCTCGCTTGAAAACATCGCAGTCAATCCTGTTCACTATCACTCGGTTTCCCTCCTTCAGTTGAGGGGGAAGCCCCCCCGAGGGCACCGTGAAGACAGTGAAAGCGTAGGTGCGGACTGCCCAAGCCAAGAGCAACGCCAACGCCAGCGACACAAGGAATTTGACGGCGGTTTTCAATGCGGAAGACGATTTTACTTGATGTTATCAACAAACTTGAAAAGCCGGTTCCACCGGATGCCGGAGAAGCCTGGATGGTCTGGGCTATGGCTCCACCAAATGAAGATAGGCTTGCCCACGATGTGGTCCTCGGGCACGAAGCCCCAGTAGCGTGAGTCGGCTGAGTTGTGGCGGTTGTCGCCCATCATCCAATAGTAGTCGAGCTTGAAGGTATAACTCCTTGCCACCTTGCCATTGATGAGGATGTTTCCTCGGGAGTCCACCTGTAGGTCATTGCCCTCATACACCTTGATGCACCGCTCGTAGATGGGCAAATTCTTCAGCGTGAGGGCTATCGACTTGCCCTTCTTCGGAATCCACACGGGTCCGTAGTTGTCACGCGTCCAGCCTGTGTAGGCGTTCAGTGGATAGAGGTCTCCATAGGTGGCGTCGGTGTTGACACTGATGCTCTGCACAAGGTTCTTGTTGGCCCTCAGTGCTTCGTAGGCACGCTTAGTGAGAGGGATGCTACCGCTCTGGTTGTACATCAGGAGGTCTTCATTGGTGATGCCTAGCTCATCGGCGAGGTCGATGGGCATCTCTCCACGGAGCTTCATCTTGTAGGTGTATTGCACATTCTCGGGTTCCTTGTTAGCCTTGCCGTCGAGATACACGATTCGGTTCTTAATCTGCAAGGTTTGCCCTGGCAATCCGACACAGCGTTTCACATAGTTCTCTCTGCGGTCGGTGGGGCGACTGATGATGTCACCATATTCGCCTGGCGAACTAACGATGTAGTTGCGCCCCACGGCATATACTTGCTGGAAGTACTCGCGCTGTTGCAGGGGAGACATCTGTCGCACGTCTTGCGCCTGTCCATTCTGTTCCAGTATCTGCTCGCCGAAGCCATACACCATCTGATAGAAATCGTTGGCTGCGTATCGCTCCTCGTTGACGAGCGTGTCACCTGCGGGATAGTTGAACACCACGATGTCATTGAGTTTCACGTCGCCCAATCCCTTCACGCGGCGGTAATCCCAGTGCGGCCACTCCACGTAGCTCTTCACGTTGACCAATGGCATGGTGTGCTGAGTGAGCGGCATGGTGAGGGGTGTCTCGGGGATGCGAGGACCGTAGCTCACCTTGCTCACAAAAAGGTAGTCGCCCGTGAGGAGCGACTTCTCCAGCGAGGAGGATGGTATCACATAGTTCTGGAAGAAGAAGAGGTTGATGAAATACACCGCCACGAGGGCGAACACGAGGGCATCCACCCAACTCATGATGAAGCGTACGGGGCCTTCCTCGTCCTTCCACCACTGCCAGCGTATCTTCTTGGTGATATAGACATCAAAGATGAAAGGCACCACTATCAGGCCGAGCCAGCTCTTCACCCATATCAGGAATGCGAGGTACAGCACGATGACCACGGCGAACTTCGCCCACTGCACCTTCATGTTCAGTTTTTGTTTCTCTTTGTCTATCATTTTGAGAGGAGGTTAGAACTTGAATAAATCGGAAGTGGTCAGCAAGCCGGAATGGCTGGCGGTAAACTCGGCGGCAAGCACCGCACCGAGGGCGAACCCCTTGCGGGAGTGGGCACTGTGCTCAATGGTAATCATGTCGGCATCGGAGTCGTACATCACGGCATGGATACCAGGCACCTCACCGTCGCGCACGCAGTTGATGACCAAGTCCTCGTTCTTCACGTCTGCGTCACCCTCGTCGGAGTGTCCATCTTCCGTCCAGTAGGTCACGCCACGCTTCCAGTTCTTCTTGCGGTCGATGTTGTCAATGATTTCCTCTGCAAGGGTAATGGCGGTGCCACTGGGGGCATCGAGCTTGTGTACGTGGTGGGTTTCCTGCATACAGACGGAATACTGTGGGAATCCGTTCATAATTTTGGCCAGATAGCGGTTGACCGCCGAAAAGATAGCCACACCGATACTGAAGTTAGAAGCCCAGAAGAGCGTCTGCTTTCCGCCGGCGCAGAGTTTTTCCACATCGGCCTTGTGGTCTTTCATCCATCCCGTGGACCCACTCACTACCTTCACGTTGTGTGCGAAGGCCTTGAGGTAGTTGCCATAGGCAGCTGTAGGGTTGGTAAACTCGATGGCGACATCCGCCGAGCAGAACTCAGGGCTGTCGATGTCCTCGGGGTTGTTCACGTCGATTTTACACACGATTTCGTGGCCGCGTTGCAGGGCAATTTCCTCTATCATGTGCCCCATCTTGCCGTAGCCAATCAAAGCAATTTTCATCTTTATTTCTGTTTTATTTTTACTCTTACTGAACACTTTCTGCCCAAATTGGCCAACCTGCATGACACACCACATGGCGCACGCACCGTTCCCCTTGGGCAAAACGTTTCGGCAAAAATAATCAAAAATATCGAAAAAACCACCTTATTCCTTGAAAAAACATCCTTATTATAGTAATAAATAGAATTTTTTGCGTATTTTTGCAGAGAATTAAGTGATAAAAAGAAATTATGAGCAAATACATATTCGAGACAAGGATGGAAGTGCGCGACTATGAGTGCGACATCGAGGGCATCGTCAACAATGCCAACTACCTGCACTATATGGAGCACACACGCCACCTCTTCCTCCAAAAATGCGGCCTCAGCTTCGCCGAGATGCACCACAGAGGCGTGGATGCCGTGGTGGCCCGCATGAACCTGCAATACAAAACCCCGTTGCAGTGCGATGACGAGTTCATCTCACGGCTCTGGCTGGAAAAGCAGGGGGTGAGGTACGTATTCCACCAAGACATTTTCCGTGCCAGCGACGATCGGCTCTGCCTGAGGGCTACCGTGGAGCTGGTCTGCCTCATCGATGGCAAGCTAGGCAACAGCGAGGACTATGACAAGGCGTTCGAGAAGTTCTTTTAAGGGAGGAATTCGTTACCCCCCTCCCCACTCATCAGCGAAAACTTTTCTTAGGAAAGACTTAGGCGAAAACTCTTGGAAAATCCACCATCATTTCTTCCCCAAAAGAAAACGAAATCATTTACCAAATAAAAGGAAACTAAATATGGAGCAATTACTTCACTATGTCTGGAAACACAAGTTGTTTCCGCTCTCACCCCTGCTGACCACACACCACCAGCGCGTGGAAGTCATTGACCCAGGGTTGCACAATCGCAACGCAGGGCCAGACTTTTTCAATGCAAAGGCCAAAATAGACGGCACACTATGGGTGGGCAACGTAGAAATCCACGACAAGGCGAGCGACTGGTATGTGCATGGACACGAGACAGACGCACGATACGACAATGTGATTCTCCACGTATGCGGTGCCATCGACCTAGAGGCGAAGAACTCGAAGGGAGAACCACTCACGCAGATGCAGCTCAGCATCCCCGAGTCCGTCATCCGCCACTACAAGGAACTGCTCACCATCGACCAATACCCTCCCTGCCACCAAATCATCCCCTCGCTCACAAGGCTTACCCTACACTCGTGGATGAGTGCTCTACAGACGGAGCGGCTCTCGCAGAAGACAGAGGCCATCGAGAAACGTGTGTACAAGTGTGATGGCGACTGGGAGAACGCTTACTTCGTCACCCTGGCCCGCAACTATGGCTTCGGCATCAACGGCGATGCCTTCGAGCAATGGGCGACGGCAGTCCCCCTCCGCTCAGTCGGGCACCATCGCGACAACCTCTTCCAAATAGAAGCCATCTTTCTAGGACAAGCTGGACTACTGGAGCTGGAGGCCATACCCGACCGATACCAGCAGGAGGCATTGAACGACGGCTATTTCTCAAAGCTCAGAAACGAATACCTCTATCTACGGCACAAATTCTCGCTCCAACCGATGGACTACAAACTATGGAAGTTCCTCCGCCTTAGGCCGCAAAACTTCCCCCACATCCGCATCTCCCAGCTCGCCCACCTCTACTACCAGCGGAAGGCAGGGCTCAGCCAACTACTGGAGGCCACCACCCCCAAGGAGGCGGCAGCGGTGCTGAATACATCGGTCACTCCCTATTGGGAAACCCACTACACCTTCGGGAGCACGAGCGTCAAGAACGAGAAGCACGTCTCACCCTTTTCGCTCAACCTACTCCTCATCAACACCGTCATTCCCATCCTCTTCGCCTATGGCCGGCACAGGGGCGAGGAGAAATACTGCGACCGCGCCTTCGACTTCCTCGAAGCCCTGCGTCCCGAAAACAACCACATCGTGCGTATGTGGTTGCAATGCGGCTTGCCTGTGGAGAACGCCGGGGACAGCCAAGCTCTCATCCAACTCAAGAAAGAATATTGCGACAAGAAGGAATGCCTCCGCTGCCGCATCGGATATGAATACCTCAAGAGAAAATAATGGACCAACAAGAAATTTTGAACACAATCATACTGACTCGGCTGAACTATTTCAACCTTGCCGGCATGTTGCAGCTTTACCGTCAAGCAGGTTCGGCAACAACCATCATCGAGAACAAAAAACACATCAAGGACATTCTGCCCGACGCATCCCCCAAACTCGTCGAGGTACTGAGCAAGACCGACGAAGCCAGGAAGCGAGCCGAGGTTGAGTTAGAGTACGACCTGCGCTACGGCATCGAACCTATCGCCATGAACGATGACCGCTATCCCCAGCGACTCAAAAACTGCGACGACGCCCCGCTGATGCTCTTCTACAAGGGAAACGCCAACCTCAACCAGCAACGAGTCATCAACATCGTAGGCACTCGCCAATGCACTCCCTACGGCGAAGACCTTATCCGCCGTTTCATCACCGCCTTGCGCCAACTATGCCCTCAGGTGCTCATCGTGAGTGGCTTGGCATACGGCGTGGACATCAACGCCCATCGGCAAGCCCTCGACAAAGGGTACGAGACAGTAGGAGTCTTAGCTCACGGCCTCGACGATCTCTACCCTAGCCGACACAAGGAGACTGCCATGAGGATGATAGAACAAGGCGGCTTGCTCACCGAGTTCCTCACCCAAACCAACGCCGACAAAATCAACTTCGTGCGTCGTAACCGTATCGTGGCCGGCATATCCGACGCCTGTATCTTGATAGAAAGCAAGGCACATGGCGGAGGGCTCATCACTTGTGAAATTTCCCAAGCCTACGGCAGGGACGTCTTCACATTTCCTGGCAGAATCGGCGATGCCTACAGCGAAGGATGCAACAACCTCATCCGCAACAACGGCGCCACACTCATCACCTCAGCCGAAGACTTCGTGAAAGACATGAGTTGGCAAGACGATGCCGCACTGATGCGAGCCAAACGACAAGGCATCGAACGCAGCCTCTTCCCGGAACTTTCGCAAGAAGAACAAGCCATCGTAAACGTCCTGTCAAGAAACAATGACCTGCAAATCAACATGATTTCCGTACAGAGCGGCATAGAGATCGGCAGGCTCACCTCCCTCCTCTTCCAGTTGGAGATGAAGGGAGTATTGAGGACTTTGGCAGGGGGAATGTATCATCTATTGAAGTAACTTCGGAGAATTCATTTCATCGGATTTTCCGGCTCATGACGAATATGATAAAATGGAGACTCCAAACATCATCGTTGGAATCTCCATTTATTCTTATGCCATTAACAGCAATAACAGTTCAAGTTTTCCATACTCCCAGTTAAGACTTACTCCCTGCCAGACTGATAAATAACTATTCTTGGGAAAAAATTAGGACCAATTTGCAAGCTCAACAAAATCCATCTCGGCTTTGAAGACTTATTTCGCTTGATTCGGCATTGTAGTCCCTGCTGTAATTTCTTCAACTCATACACATCATTTTCTTGATGGTCAAAGCAAGCATTCATCCTCCCTATCGAGTTCTTTGGATAAAAACAATAGCCTTCAACAATGTTATTTTCTGTTCGAATCTCTATCTTTGTCACCATAAAATCCGAATGACAATCCAAGCAGAAGCTAGCCCCAGAAGACGGCAAACTACAGAAGGAGTGCCACCGCCTCGTTCATTTACGACATCCACATCCCTTGATGTCACATGAAATGGTCCTTCATATTTCCCCAATTCGAGAGGTGGCATAAGTTCAGGGGCCTCCACCATACCTTTTTGAGATTTTGAATTGCAAGAGATTAAAATTATGGTTATGAATAGAAATATCAAGTATATTTTTTCCTTCATATCTCGACTTCACCAGAAACGCAGTTTGTATTCTTACGGAAATTGTTCATATACCTTAAATCCGCACCACTTTAATCAATATTTTTATAACATCCTGAGCAATAATATATTGCCCAGGATTTTGCCATGTCAGATA
>CAVBGK010000058.1:0-39858 GCA_963594995.1 Bacteroidaceae bacterium | reverse complement strand
CTTTATAATTTCTTAACGATAAGTTGGTGGTGAACTGACGAATATCTAAAGGTTTACATTTCAGATAAAAAGAAGACTGAGTAGTTACTTATGGCGCAAAAGTTTCTTAAATAAAGACAATAACTATCATTTTTAATATTATTTAGATAGCTATTTTCGTGTATGTGAGGCTAAATGATTACTTTTGCACAAAATTAAAACATAAAACATTATAATTATGGCAGAAGCTATAGATATTCGAGAACTTAACATTCGAATAGAACAACAAAGTCAGTTTGTTACCAATTTGGTAATGGGCATGAACAAGGTCATCGTTGGTCAGAAACATCTGGTGGATTGCCTTTTGATAGGTTTGCTGTCGGATGGTCATATTCTTTTGGAAGGTGTGCCGGGCCTTGCTAAAACCCTCGCAATCAAAACACTGTCACAGTTGATTAGTGCAGATTATAGCAGAATTCAGTTTACCCCCGATTTGTTGCCGGCCGACGTGGTTGGTACGCAAATATATTCACAGAAGGATGAGTCTTTCCATGTGAAGAAAGGACCAGTTTTCGCCAACTTTGTTTTGGCGGATGAAATCAACCGTGCTCCGGCAAAGGTGCAGAGTGCCTTGTTGGAGGCGATGCAGGAACATCAAGTGACTATTGGCGAACAGACATTCAGATTGCCTAATCCATTCCTTGTGATGGCAACCCAAAATCCTGTCGAGCAGGAGGGTACCTATCAGTTGCCCGAGGCACAGGTCGATCGTTTCTTACTCAAGGTTATCATCGACTATCCTACTCTGGAGGAAGAAAAGTTGATTATCCGCGAGAACATCAAGGGCGGTATGCCTACAGTGACAGCCGTGACTTCTGCCGAAGAAATCTTGAGGGCACGTAGTATTGTCAACGAGGTTTACATTGACGAGAAGATAGAGCAGTATATCGCAGACCTAGTGTTTGCCACCCGCTATCCAGAACGCTATGGCTTGACTGATTTGAAGGACATGATTACCTTTGGTGGCAGTCCTCGTGCAAGCATCTCCTTGGCAAAGGCAGCGCGTGCTTATGCTTTCATCAAGCATCGTGGATATGTCATCCCAGAGGATGTGAGGGCGGTGGCTCATGATGTACTCCGTCATCGTATAGGACTCTCTTATGAGGCTGAGGCGAGCGAGGTGACGAGCGAGGAGATTGTCAGTCGCATCATCAACAAGGTGGAAGTGCCTTGATTCAATAATGAACGTGCAATGAAATGAATAATATATAAGCTTTGTAGGAAATAGATGGGCTCAGGCCTAATTGATAATTATTCATTATAAATTAAACGAAATTGGATACACAAGATATCTTAAAAAAAGTTCGTAAGATCGAAATCAAGACTCGCGGTCTGAGCCAGAATGTATTTGCTGGTCAGTATCACTCTGCCTTCAAGGGTAGGGGAATGGCCTTTGCAGAGGTGCGTGAGTACCAGTTCGGCGATGACGTGCGTGACATCGATTGGAATGTGACGGCTCGTTTCCATCGTCCTTTTGTCAAGGTGTTTGAGGAGGAACGAGAGCTCACCGTCATGTTGCTTGTAGATGTCAGTGGCTCCTTGGATTTCGGTACCAACCGCCAGATGAAACGTGATCTCGCTACCGAGATTGCTGCTACATTGGCTTTCAGTGCCATACAGAACAATGATAAGATAGGTGTCATCTTCTTCTCTGACCGCATAGAGAAATATATCCCACCCAAGAAAGGGCGTAAGCACATCCTTTATATCATCCGTGAGATGCTTGATTTCCATCCTGAAAGCCAACGTACCGACATCGGTGTTGCCATGGAATATTTCACTCGTGTGATGAAACGCCATTGTACGGCGTTTCTCATCAGCGACTTCTATGATGACAAGGACTATAAGCATCCTTTGCAGATAGCAAACCAGAAGCATGATGTCGTAGCCATACAGGTGTACGACCCTCGTGCCAAGTCACTCCCCGATGTGGGATTGCTCAAGGTGAGGGATGCGGAAACTGGGCACGAGATGTATATTGATACCAGTAGCAAGAAATTGCGGTTGGCGCATACTCGCAATTGGATGTTGCGCGAGGAGAAACTCCGTGAAACCTTTGCCAAGAGTAAGGTTGATTGGACTTCGGTTGCAACCAACGAAGACTTCTCCAAATCGCTTCTGATGCTTTTTAAGCAGCGGTGCTAAAAAATGTGCAGGCTGATGAACGTAAGAGGGAAATTTTGAATGTCTAAAGAACGAGTGAAACTAATGAATGTTATATTTCGTATATATAAAAAAGGTGTGTCTGTGGCTTGCTCCTTGTTGCTGATGGCTTCTTCTGTATCTGCCCAAACTGTAGAACAGAAGTTGGACTCGCTGCAACTCTTGATAGGTCAGCAAACTACCCTTCATCTCTCTGTGAGTGCCAACCGTGGACAGAAGATAGTGATGCCTTCTTATAAGCCTGCTCAGCAGATTATATCAGGCGTGGAAGTGGTGGAGCAGAGCCAAGGTGACACGTCGTATATCGATGATGGGCACATTAGGGTGAGTCGCGACTACATTCTCACTTCCTTTGAAGAGAATGTTTATGCGATTCCTGCTCTTAACGTCAAGGTAAATGGAAAGAACTACCATGGCAGCCAGTTGGCGTTGAAAGTACTGACAGTGCCAGTGGATACTGTTCATCCCAATCAGTTTTATCCTCCAAAGGATGTGCAAGACAATCCTTTTCTTTGGAGTGAGTGGAGTGGCATCTTTTGGTTGAGCACATTGATGCTATTGCTCTGTGGTGCATTCTATTATCTCTTGTTGAGATTGAAGCAGAACAAACCTATCATCACTAGTTTCCGTATAGTTAAACGCGTGCCGGCACATGAGAAGGCTTTGTATGAAATCAATGTCATCAAACGGCATCGTTCTGAAAACATGGAGAGTCAGAAGGAGTATTATACGCACCTTACCAATACGCTGCGAGAGTACATTGTCAGTCGATTCGGTTTCAATGCAATGGAGATGACTAGTGCGGAGATTATCGAGAGGCTGCAGTCTGCTGGAGACCAAAAGATGATAGATGAGTTGAAGCAACTTTTCCGTACTGCCGACTTGGTCAAATTCGCTAAGTATAAAACGCTTATCAATGAGAATGATGCCAATTTGGTGAATGCCATCAATTTCATAGACCAAACCAAGACAGATGAGAAACCTGTGGAGGAGAAAGTGATGCCGAAGTTGACTGAGCAAGACAAGAAGACGAGAAACCAGCGCAAACTTGTGAAGTTTTTGCTATGGGTGAGTGGAGTTTCTATTGTTGCTCTAGTCATTTATGTCATCTTTGCCGTTGTGGCATTGGTATAATCTCATGGAGGAGGGCCCTCCGCAATGAATAAAGAAAGAATTAGAAATGGAATTTGCAAGTAAAGGATATTTTCTGCTGCTCCTGTTGCTTATACCTTATATATTATGGTATTTCTTGTACAGGAAGAAGAATGAGCCGACCATGCGTATGAGCGATACCCGACAGTATCTCTATGCTCCAAAGAGTCTCCGGGTGCGCCTCATCCATTTGCCGATGTTGTTGCGCTGCGTGAGCTTCGTGCTGATAGTGTGTGCCATGGCTCGTCCGCAGACTCATAACTCATGGGACAACAAGACGGTCGAAGGCATCGACATCATGCTGGCAATGGACGTTTCCACCTCCATGCTTGCCGAAGATTTGAAACCTAACCGTATCGAGGCGGCGAAGGATGTGGCTCACGAGTTTATCTCCGGGCGTCCGAGCGACAACATAGGTTTGACGATTTTTGCGGGTGAAGCTTTTACCCAATGTCCGATGACAACAGACCATGGAAGTCTCTTGAGACTTCTGCAGGATACTCGTACAGACATAGCGGCACGAGGTCTCATTTCTGATGGTACTGCCGTTGGAATGGGCTTGGCGAACGCCGTGAGCCGACTGAAAGACTCTAAGGCGAAGAGTAAGGTGGTTATCCTCTTGACGGATGGTAGTAACAATATGGGTGACCTTTCACCTATGACAGCTGCTGAAATTGCCAAGAGTTTGGGTGTCAGGGTATATACCATTGGTGTAGGAACCAATAAGGTTGCTCCTTATCCCGTTCCAGTGGCAGGTGGGGTGCAATATCTGAACATCCCTGTGGAGATAGACACCAAGACTTTGAAAGAGATTGCTCAGACTACAGATGGCAATTTTTATCGTGCTACCAACAATGCTGAGTTAAAGCAGATATATCGTGACATAGACAAACTGGAGAAGACGAAGATGAACGTTACCCATTTTGCCAAGCGTTACGAGGCATACCAGCCTTTCGTGTTGGTGGCTTTGGTGGTCTTGTTGATGGAGATTTTGCTACGCATCACTTGGTTCAGAAGAATACCATAGAAAAGGTAAAAAGAGTAAAAAAGTAAAAAACGACGAAAATGCTACGATTTGAAGACCCTATATATCTCTGGTTGCTATGGATTTTACCAGTTTTGGCACTAATACGGTTCATAGGTTGGAGAAGAAGACATGCCAGGTTGAAGAAACTCGGAGACCCCGTGCTTCTGAGGCAGTTGATGCCTGGCATTTCCAAATATCGGCCGACTGTGAAGTTCAGCTTGCTTTTGGCTGGCTTGGGCTTGGTGATAGTCATGTTGGCACGTCCTCAGATGGGCAGTAAGATTTCCCATGAAAAGCGTCAGGGTATCGAAACTATTATCTGTTTAGATATCTCCAACTCCATGTTGGCGGAGGATGTTGTGCCCTCTCGTTTGGACAAGAGTAAGATGCTGGTAGAGAACTTGGTGGATAATTTTACAAACGACAAGATTGGATTGGTTGTCTTTGCTGGCGATGCCTTTGTGCAGTTACCTATCACAAGCGACTATGTATCTGCAAAAATGTTCTTGCAAAACATCAGCCCTAGTTTGATACAGACTCAAGGAACGAACATAGCGCAGGCCATCGACTTGGCTTCAAAGAGTTTTACACAGCAAAACAACGTAGGTCGGGCTATCATTGTCATCACCGATGGTGAGAATCACGAGCCTGGTGCTACAGAGGCAGCTGCTGTGGCTAAGAAAAAAGGCATCAACGTTTTTATTTTGGGCATTGGAAATACTCAGGGGACACCCATTCCAACAAGCGATGGAGGGTATTTGAAAGACAATGAGGGCAATACCGTCATGACAGCCCTCAACGAGCAGATGTGTAAGGAGTTGGCTCAAGCGGGCAGTGGGCAGTATATCCATGTGGATAATACTAGTGATGCAGAGAAATTGCTGAATGATGACTTGACAAAGTTGCAGAAAGGTGATACGACCTCAGTTGTCTATAGTGAGTATGACGAGCAGTTTCAAGCCGTTGGTATCCTTGTCATCCTGCTTTTGATGATTGAGATTTGCATTTTGGATGTCAAGAATCCGTTGCTTCGCAATATCAAGTTTTTTGGCAAGACTTTGGGTGCTAGACGAGCGACTCGTTCCGCTAAGCAAATAGTGATTGTCGTATTGTTGCTGTTTGTTTGTACTGGGAGTCTCTTTGCCCAAAACGACCGGATGTGCATCCGTGAAGGCAATAAGGCATATCATGTCCAGAAGTGGGCGCAGGCCGATACACAGTATCGTAAGGCAATATCCAAGAACAACAAAAATCCACAAGCTCTCTATAATCTTGGCTGTGCGCTGATGATGCAACAGAAAGACTCTATGGCCATGCAGCAATATCAGCAGGCGTCACAGTTGGAAACCAATAAGATGCGTCGTTCGAAGAGTTTCCATAATATGGGTGTCATCATGCAGAATCACCGTGAGTATGCGCAGGCCATTGAATGTTATAAGAACGCACTCCGATGCAATCCGCAGGACAACGAAGCTCGATATAATCTTGCCTTATGCCAGAAATTGATGAAGAGCCAGCCTCAACAGAATGACAAGAACCAGAATAAGCATAAGGATAAGAACAAAAACGACAACAAGGACAAAGAAGACCAGGATAAGAAACAGAACAAGAACAAAAATAAAGATAAGGACAAGAATAAGGACAGGCAAAACCAACAGAACAAGCAGGAACAGGACAAGATGAGCAGAGACAATGCCGAACAGCTTCTGAATGCTGCTGTTCAACAAGAAAAGGCGACCAAGCAACGCATACAGAAAGCTATGTCTCAGCCTAAGCGTCGTTCTTATGAAAAGAATTGGTAGATGGATTTATTATACACTCTGTCCAAACATGATTAAGTAAAAGTGCTAATGATGAAACATATAGGTTGGTATATCATATTGATGTTGATGGCATTGTGCTATCACGTGGAAGTGTCTGCTCAGCAAATATCTGTGTCTGCTCCATCGCATGTTGCGGCAGGAGAGAACTTCCGTGTGGCTTTTACCATCAATACAAGAGACGTGGAGGAGTTTCGTATGGGTGGGGTTCCAGATGCCCTAGAGGTCATAGCGGGACCTTACACCTCCTCACAATCCAGTTACCAGATGATTAACGGACATACGAGCTCCTCTTCATCTGTTACAATCACTTATACCCTCTATGCTGCCAAGAATGGTTCATTCACCATAGGTCCCTCATTCGCAGTGGTGGGAGGCAAGAAGTTGACCTCAAAGCCTGTCAAGATTATCGTTTCTGGTCATGCACGTAGTGCAAACGGTGCCCCCAAGATGCATGGGAACAGTAATTATGATGACGATGAGCCACGCTTGCGTCAGGCTGGTAGCAGCATTTCTGGCAATGACCTCTTTATCAAGGTTTCTGCCAACAAGAAGTCGGTGCACGAACAAGAGCCTATCCTTTTGACCTATAAGGTCTATACTCAGGTGGAACTGACACAGTTGGAGGGCAAGATGCCCGATTTGAAAGGGTTCCATACCCAAGAGGTGTCTTTGCCCCAGCAGAAAACTTTCCATACTGAAATGGTGAATGGAAAGCCGTATAAGTGTGTCACTTGGAGTCAGTATGTGATGTATCCTCAGATGACAGGCAAGTTGGAAATCCCAAGTATCACTTTCAAAGGTATCGTGGTGCAGCAGAACCGTAACGTTGATCCTATGGAGGCTTTCTTCAATGGTGGATCGGGATATGTGGAGGTGCATAAGGACATAAAGGCTCCTGGAATCTCTATTAATGTATTGCCGTTGCCTAATCGACCTGCCAATTTCTCTGGGGGTGTCGGCAAGTTTAATATCTCAGCCTCTCTTGACAAGAAAAGCGTGAAAGCGGGCGACCCAATCAACATTCGTGTGGTCGTTGGTGGCGTTGGTAACTTGAAGTTGCTCAAACAGCCTGTCATCAGCTTTCCCAAAGACTTTGACAAATATGATGCCAAGGTGACAGACAAGACGCGGCTGACAACCAATGGCGTTGAAGGCAATATGATTTTTGACTTTTTGGCCGTTCCTCGCAACCAAGGCAAATATATTATCCCGGCCATTGAGTTTACCTATTATGATACAAGTGCTAATGCTTACAAGACTATCAAAACCCAACCTTTCAAACTCGATATCGAAAAGGGAGATGGTATGCCAAGTTCGGCGGTTGACTATTCGGCGCAAGATAAGGACATTCATCAGCTCAAGTTAGGCAAGGCCAAGTTGTATGATATGAATGATCTCTTCTTTGGGAGTTTTGGGTATTGGACAAGTTTGATGGTTCCATTGCTTACCTTTGTCATTCTTTTGGTGGTGTTCCGCCAGCGAGCCTTGAAGAATGCTGATCTCGTGAAGAAACGTTCTGACAAGGCAAATAAGATTGCTACCAAGCGATTGAAGAAAGCTCATCGATTGATGGAACAGAAGAAGCAAAGTGAATTCTACGATGAGGTATTGCGTGCCTTGTGGGGGTATGTCAGCTATAAGCTAAATATGCCTGTAGAGCAGCTCTCTCGTGAGAATATTCAGGAGAAATTGGGTATGCACGCTGTTGATGAGCAAACGATAGGGGAGTTTACGCAGGCTTTGGATGAGTGTGAGTTTGAACGTTATGCCCCTGGTGATGCGGCAGGTAACATGAACAAGACATTCGATTCGGCTATGAGAGGAATCATGAAAATAGAAAATGCAATAAATGCAGCTCGTAGGGCTCATAAGAGTCGTGCTAAGGAAGACAGACAGTCTTACTCTTTTCTGTGGCTATTGGCAGTGATGCTTCTTGCAAGTCTTTCGGCATCTGCTGTCACCAAAGAAAATGCGGATGCAGAGTATCAGAAGGGAAATTACCAACAGGCCATTAAGGATTATGAGGACTTGCTGAAGAATGGTGTATCTGCCGATATCTATTATAATTTGGGCAATGCTTATTATCGCACAGACAATATCACCAAGTCTGCGTTGGCATTCGAACGTGCTCGCCTTTTGTCACCTGGTGATAAAGACATCAACTTCAATTTGCAGTTTGTACATAGCAAGACTATCGACAAGATTACACCCGTGAGTGAGATGTTCTTTGTAACTTGGTACAAGGCGTTGGTCAATTTCACTAGTATTGACAATTGGGCGAAGGCTAGCATCATAGCCATCATTTTGGCATTGGTCTTGGTGCTGGTCTATCTGTTTGCACCTTATGTCATATTGCGTAAGATAGGTTTCTTTGGTGGGGTGGGCTTCTTCCTCGTATTTTTGCTGTGCAATCTCTTTGCCTATCAGCAAAAACAAGTGTTGGAAAACCATGCGGGTGCGATAGTTGTTGCCCCAACTGTAAATGTGAAGAAAACACCTTCTAAGAACAGTGCCGATGAGTTTGTAATCCACGAGGGTACACGAGTGAACATAACCGACAAGACTATGGACGGATGGCGTGGCATCCATCTGGCCGATGGTAGGGATGGATGGGTAGAAACTAGGCAGATAGAAGAAATTTAAACGACTTTAGCAAAGAAGATATATAGAAATGGGTATTGTTTCGTTATTGGACGTAGATTTGTCTGTATTACATTTTTTTAATGGTGGGGACAACATGATGTTTGACCAAATAGTGTGGGTCTTGACTTTAGGCTTCACGTGGGTTCCATTGTACTTGGCTTTGTTCTACATAGTGATGCGTAACAATGAAACGATGGCTCAGATTGGTTTAGTTTTGTTCGCTGCCTTTCTCTGTATTCTCTTTGCCGATGGTATTGTGGATGGAATCATCAAGCCTGCTGTGGCTCGTTGGCGACCCAGTAATGATCCTGTCATCAAATATACTGTCCATGTGGTCAACGATATGCGTCTTAAAGACTATGGGTTTTGTTCGGCCCATGCCGCCAATACCATGTCGTTGGCAGTGTTCTTTTCTTTGTTGATACGTAGCAGATTGATGACCGTCACTTTGGTGCTGTGGTCGCTGGTTAATTGTTGGACTCGTCTTTATCTGGGTGTACATTATCCTAGTGATATCCTCGTAGGGCTTTCCATAGGAATGGTCATTGGTCTCTTGGTCTATCTGTTATACATCAAACTGTATTACAAGATTTCCCCAAAGATAAAATATATTTCCAACCAATATACGAGTACGGGCTATGACCACGATGACCTTGACATGGTGTTGTGTGTGTTAATGTTCATATTGGTGTATGTGCTCATCCGAGCCTGTGTGTTAACCTCATATGTCTAGGAGATAATAAAAGTAAAAAGTGTAAAAAAATGGAAACAAAACATATTAAGATTAGTGACTACAATTATGATTTGCCAGATGAGCGAATCGCCAAGTTCCCTATAGCACAGCGTGATCATTCTAAGTTGTTGGTATATAGGCATGGTGAGGTAAGCGACGACGTGTTCTTCCGTTTGCCGGAATATTTGCCAAAGGGAGCTTTGATGGTGTTCAATAATACAAAGGTGATTCAGGCTCGTATGCACTTTCGAAAGGAGACTGGAGCCTTGATAGAGGTGTTCTTGATGGAGCCTGCCGAGCCTACAGATTACGAGTCGATGTTCCAGTCTTCTGCTCATTGTGCCTGGCTCTGCATGATAGGTAACTTGAAGAAATGGAAGGAGGGTAGTCTGAAACGTGAATTTGAAATCAAGGGGCATCAGTTGACCCTCTCAGCCACCATGCGTAGGGGAGAGATGGAAGCCAATGGAAAGCACGTTCCAATTGCTGTGGATGGCGGTACCAATTATTGGGTCGATTTTGACTGGAACAATGAGAATGTTTCCTTTGCAGAAATCTTGGAGGTCATTGGCGAACTCCCTATTCCTCCATACTTGAACCGTGAGACTCAGGAGAGAGACAAGATTACTTATCAGACTGTCTATTCTAAAATTAAGGGTAGTGTGGCTGCTCCAACGGCAGGTTTGCATTTTACAGATGCCGTGCTCACCAATCTTGACGCATGTGGCATCGACCGTGAGGAGGTCACGCTGCATGTGGGTGCAGGTACTTTCAAGCCTGTGAAAAGCTTGGAGATTGAGGGCCATCAGATGCACGCGGAGTACATCGTGGTACATCGCCGTAGCCTGGAAAAACTCTTGAAACATCAGTGTCAAGTGATAGCCGTGGGCACTACTAGCGTGCGTACTATCGAGAGCCTTTATTACATGGGTGTGCATCTTATCCACCACCCGGAGGCTAACGAGGAAGACTTGCATGTTTGTCAGTGGACTCCCTACGAGCAAAGCGAGGACGGGGACTTGGTGAATGGCATCACTCCGATGCAAGCTATTCAGGCAATCGTGGATTATCTCGATGTGAATGGTTTGGAGGCATTGCATTCTAGTACGCAGATTATCATTGCCCCAGGCTATACCTATAAGATAGTTAAGATGCTTGTCACTAATTTCCATCAGCCCCAGAGCACCTTGCTCTTGTTGGTGAGTGCATTCTTGCATGGGGATTGGCACAAGGTGTACGATTATGCCTTGGCTCATGATTTCCGTTTCTTGAGCTATGGTGATTCCTCGCTATTGATTCCATAAGGATACCGTATGGCAGCAGCTTCGGTTTTTGTTAGGGGAGAAGCGAGGTAATCTCGCCGAAATGTGTGATGCGGCGAAGATGTGGATGGTCGAACTCTTCTATTTTTTCATGTGCCCATGTCGTATGGAATGGGATGTGGATGGCGGAGGCTCCGATTTTCAATGCAGGAGCGATGTCGCTTCTGAAACTGTTGCCTACCATGACCAGTTCTTCGGAATTTACTTCCAAGTCTTTGCAGAGATGCCTGTAAGCATCTGTAGTCTTGTCGCTTACGATGCTTACCACGTCAAAGTATCGTTGCAATCCGGAACGCCATAGCTTGTTCTCTTGGTCTTTGAGCTCTCCTTTGGTGAAGACGGCCAGGCGATAGCTGCTCAGTCGAGCCAGTGTCGCTTCCACCTCGGGCAGGGGCTTGGCATCCAAATGGAGCAAAGTCTTGCCAAGTTTCACGATTTTTCCAATTTGTTGGGCGGAGACCTTTCCTTCGCTCACCTTGATGGCATTCTCCACGAGTGAGATGGTGAAAGCTTTTGCGCCATATCCCAAGTCTTCCATGTTGTCCGATTCCGTTTCAAAGAGCGAGGCGGAGATTTCTGCCTTGCTTCCAAATTCTGACAGTAAGTTGCAGTATTCCTCTTCTACGTCTTCGAAAAAGTTCTGTAACGCCCAAAGCGTGTCGTCTGCATCAAAGGCAATTGCCTTGATATTCTTTAGTTTTTCCATATTTCTATTTAACAATTTCTATGCTATCCATCCATACCCCTTGCACCGCCATATCCACGGGTAGTCGAACTGTAGGTGCATCTTGTCACTTAGCGAAACTCTGTCATCGCACATGGGTAAGTCTTTATTGAGCGAAGTCTGAATCACGGCAAGATTTTTTGGTGGCAAATTTACAAAGAAATATTGAGAATGCCACATCTTTTATATATAAATGTTTGGAGATTAGACAGAAACCCCGTAAATCTCAGCAAGGACAAACAACATTTCGCTAATACAAAGTATGAGGGTTAATGATATTGACTACTGTAATATCGTTGTAACATTATCTTCATAAACACGTAATCGACTTTTCCTCCTCTCTTTCAATCTGTCGTAGTACCTTTGCAGTCGAAAAGAAAAGGATGCAAAGATGTCATCATATAGCAGACACTCCTTGCAAGATTATCACAAATTCTAAGTCAGATGAAAGAGAACAAGAAAGCTATTTTGGATATTCTCAAGAAGAATAGTTCCAAGAAAGAAGGTAAGAAGGATGAAAAGTTTGAGACCTTGGTGCTCAATCTCGCCCTGCAAAAGATTGACAGCGATAACTTTGAGTATGACGGCGAGGCAGTCTATACAGCCGATAAGAAGCGCCTCGTCTACTGCATGAGCCATGCAGAAAACTTCACTATTCCCGAAGGCGTGGAAATTATCGGCGAAATGGCATTCCGCGGCAAGAAGACGCTCAAGAATGTCATCATCCCAAGCACCGTAAAGGAGATAGAGCACGATGCCTTCTATGATTGCGATGAACTGGAAAGTGCGTATGTACCTGCCAGCGTAAAGGAGGTGGAGAGCTATGCTTTCGCCGAGTGCGACAAACTGAAGAAGATTACTTTCGCAGGAGTACCCAATAAGCTCAGCCGCCATACCTTCGATGACTGCGACTCGCTCCATGACATCATCGTGCCAGCTGGCAGCAGCAAGACTTTCCGCAAGGCACTTCATTACATCGACGGAGACACCGACTATATCGTCCTGGAGCAAGTTGCCAAGAAGGACGAAAAGAAAAAGGAAGATACGGTAGAATCCAAGAAGGACGAAAAGAAAAAGACTGCCGATTCCCAGCAGAAAGAATCTGCCAAGCTAGACAAAAAAGATTCTAAGACTAAATAAATTTTCCGTTGCAAGGCTTGCAACGGAACTTTCTGCTAGGTATAAGAACATTGATACCTAGCAGAAAATACAAATCGGACTAACATTCGGGAAATATTCATCCCCGTACATAATTTCATCATCCCCATGACCAAAGAAGAAATAATGAAAAAGGCATACGTAGAGCGCGATGTAAGCTGGATGTACTTCAACCACCGCATTCTGCAAGAGGCTGAGAAGGAATACGTACCTCTGCTGGAGCGCCTCTCCTTCCTCGGCATTTACTCCAACAATCTCGACGAGTTCTTCCGCGTGCGCGTGGCATCGCTCAACCGCATGCTCGACCGCAAACTCACCAAAGAGACGGAGCAGCAAATCAAAAAGTCACTCAAAACCATCAACAAGCTCAATGAATCTTACTCGCAGGAATACACTGAGGCGGTGGATACAGTTTTCCGTGAACTCGAAGTTCACAAAGTTCGCCTGCTCACCGAAGACAAGCTCAACGAGGAACAGCAGAAGTTTCTCACCCAGTTTTTCTACGACAAGCTCAACGGATCGGTTACTCCTATCTGGCTCAATGAGATAGACGACCTCTCTACCCTCGAAGACAACCGCATCTACCTCATCGTGGAGAAGAAGGAGCCTGAGAAGAAGCGCTACGCCGTGGTGAAAGTGCCCGACCGTATCTATGGCCGCTGGGTAAAAATACCTTCGAGCGAGGGGTTCGACAACATCATGTATCTCGACGACGTGGTGCGCTTCTGCCTGCCGCTGGTATTCCTCGGTTTCAAGGAGAGCACTTACAGAGCCTACAGTTTCAAGTTTACCAAGGATGCCGAGATGGAGATGGACAACGATGCCGACTTCGGAACCATGGAGAAGATAGCCCTGGGCGTAAACAGCCGCAAGAAGGGCGAGGCTGTGCGCGTAATCTACGACCGCGAGATGCCCAAGGAACTGCAGAAGAAACTGCGCGAGCGACTGAACACCAAGGAGCTGGACACATCGCTGGCCGGTGGCCGATACCAGAACCACAAAGACCTGATGTCGTTTCCCGACTGCGGCCATAAGGAACTGAAATATGAGAAGTGGACACCGCTGATGAAGCCCGAATTCCTCTCTAACGAGAGTATCCTCGACCAAATCAGGGAGAAAGACCGCTACATCCACGTGCCCTACCACAACTTTAACGGCTACATCCGCCTGCTGCGCGAGGCCGCCCTCAAGCCCGAGGTGAAGGCCATCAAGACCACCCTCTACCGCCTGGCGAAAGACTCGAAGGTGGTAAAGGCGCTCATCACCGCTGCACGCAACGGCAAGAAGGTAACCGCCGTGGTAGAGCTGCTGGCCCGCTTCGACGAGGAGAGTAACATCAAGTGGAGCAAGCGCATGCAGGAAGAGGGCGTAAACGTCATCTTCGGTGTGGAGGGACTGAAGATTCACTCCAAGCTGCTGTACATCGAGTCGAAGAAGGGCAACATAGCCTGTGTGGGAACGGGCAACTTCCATGAGGGCAACGCCAAGATTTACACCGACTATCTGATGATGACGGCCCGCCCCAAGATAGTGAACGAGGTGGCGAAGGTGTTCGACTTCATCGACCGTCCTTTCTCGCCCTTCCGCTTTGGCGAACTTCTCGTCTCCCCCAACTCGATGAAGACCCGCATCCTGCGCCTGATAGACAATGAGATCAAAAATGCCAATGAGGGCAAGGAGGCCTGGGTGAAAATCAAGATTAACCACATCACCGACACCGATATGGTGGCGAAGCTCTACCATGCCTCCAGGGCTGGCGTGAAGATAGACATCGTGATACGCGGCAACTGTTCGCTCGTGCCGGGCATCCCTAAGCTGAGCGACAATATCCACTGCGTGGGCATCATCGACCGATACCTGGAGCACAGTCGCATCCTCATCTTTGCCAACGGCGGCAAACCGAAGTACTTCATCGGTTCTGCCGACTGGATGCCGAGAAACCTGCTGAACCGCATCGAGGTAATGGCTCCCGTCTATGACGAGGATATGCAGGCAGACTTGCTGCGCACGGTATCCTACGGAATGAGAGACACGATGAACGGCCGCATCGTAGACGGCAAGGGAACGAACGAGCTGGTGGAAGGCGAGCCTTTCCGCAGCCAAGAGGAACTGTACAAGGCGTATCTGAACTTGTAACATTTAACTTGTAACTTTCAACGTAAAAAATGAATTTAGCAGCTATAGACATTGGCTCCAACGGAGCCCGCCTTCTCATTAAAAACTTTAATGCAGAAGCACTTCGCGAAGAAGACCGCATCAAGAAAGTAATGTTTATCCGCGTACCCCTGCGACTGGGCAAGGACGTATTCTCGCTCGGCAAGGTATCGAAGGAACGGGAGCACTTGATGATACACATGATGAAGGGCTTCAAGCAATTCATGAAACTCAACGACGTGGAGCACTACCGTGCCTGCGCCACTTCTGCCATGCGCGATGCCGAGAACGGCAAGAAAATATTGAAGAAAATAGAAAAGCAGACGGGCATCAAACTAGAAATCATCAAGGGGCAGGAGGAAGCGAAACTCCTCTTCAACAACCTCGTGGAGAAGACTGACTCCAACGAGGGGTCCTTCGCCTACATCGACGTGGGCGGCGGCTCCACCGAGGTGAGCATCATCCACGACGGCGTGCTGGCGGAGAGCTATTCCTACAACATGGGAACCCTCCGAATGCTCAGCGGCAAGGTGACGGCGGAGACCGAGAAACTCTTCCGCGACAACCTCACACGCTACGCACAGCAGTACGGCGAGGTGAAGATCATCGGCTCCGGCGGCAACATCAACAAGCTCAACAAGCTGGCGCGCCACGCCAAGGGCAACGCCAAGGAACTACCCCTCGCCGAGTTGAAACGCCTCTACCAGATGATGCAGCCCCTGAGCATCGAGGAGCGGCAGATCTCCTTCTCGCTGAAGGACGACCGCGCCGACGTCATCATCCCCGCCGCCGAGATATTCCTCAAGGCTTGCGAGTATCTGAAGTGCGACACCATCATGGTGCCCAACATCTCCCTCGCCGACAGCATCGTAGACGGCATCGTGGAGAAAATTATATAAAAAAAGCCAGCTTTTCTTGTATGGAAAAGTTGGCTATTTCTTTTTGTCTTTGCAAGAAGTAAGCGACACCTGATGAGCAAAATAACTAAAGATATTTAAATATTTATCCTTTTATTTGGAGATAAATAAAGAAATAACTATATTTGTAGCATGATTACAGAATATGGAATAGAAGCAAAATCGAACGCAGAAATCATCTCCGAATTGGGAGGTCGTTTCAAGGATACAGACTATTCTGTAACCTCACTCAAAAGGAGGTTGCTGAAAGGGCTGGCGTGAGCATTTTTACGATTAGCCAGTTCGAGAAAGGCGAGGCAAGAAACATAGGTTTTGGTACAATCCTGTCACTCTTAAGAAGCATCGGCTTTTTAGAGGAGGTAGAAAAGCTCCTCTCTCCCCTCCCTATGCTCCCAAGCCAAATGATGAAAAATAAAGAAAGGAAGGAAAGGGTAAGACATGAAAGATAATATTATTGAGGTAAAGCTATGGGACAAGAATGTCGGTTTGTTGTCATGGGATGACAAACGAGGTTGTTCTGTCTTTCAATTCGACAAAGATTTTTCACAATATGGGTGGAACATAGCACCATTGACTGCCCCTTTGGACTCTCCTTATATCCAAAGAGCCTTTCCTATGTCAGGAAACAAAGAGAAGCTCTATGCTGGGTTACCAGAATTCATCGCAGACTCACTACCAGACCATTGGGGAAATGTAGTTTTCCAAAAATGGCTCGAAGCCAACCATATTCCTTCCAAGCAAATCAATGCCGTTGACAGATTATCTTTCATCGGTAAACGAGCTATGGGTGCATTGGAGTTTCATCCAGTTCATATCCAAGAGGACGCATCTGTCAATATCGAGCTAACTTCACTCTATGAGTTAGCCAATAAGATTTTCAAAGACAGACAAGACGTTTCCATTGACATCAGCAACAGCCTTATCATGGAAGACCTGTATAAGGTAGGAACTTCGGCAGGTGGTCAACGCCCAAAAGCAATCATCGCAATGGACGAAACGACAGGTGGCATCCGTTCTGGTCAAGCCGAACTTCCAACCAACTTCAAGCACTACATCTTAAAATTCGACACAAGTAAGCCAAATGAGTTCCCATTTACCAAAGTGGAGATGGCTTATTATTTGAACGTTTCGACAGGGTGAATGGGAAGAAACTTCACACCCAAACTTTGGCTGCGATGAGTTCATTAGCAGACACTTACGAAGACCTATTTGTCGTAGGGCGCAAGATTAACCTTACTGCCACGGAACAAGCCCAACAATTCAGAAGAATGGTCTTCAATGTGCTTGCCGAAAATATGGATGACCACACAAAGAACTTCTCATTTGTCATGGACGAAACAGGAAGATGGCATCTCTCCCCTGCCTACGACATTATCTTCTCTGCCGACCCTGACTCTCATTTCTTCCGTAACCATGAACTCTCCATTCTTGGCAAACGCAAGAACATCACAAGACAAGACTTGTTGTCTTTCGCCCAAACGCAAGACGTCAAGAATGCAGACAACATCATAGACGAGGTTGCGAAAGTCGTAACCAACTTCCAATCTTATGTAGAAAAAGTGAATATCAGCGAGCAATGGTTTGAGAAGATTGACAAGGTGCTGAAGGAAGCTAACACCTAAAATCTACCCCATTATACCATTCCAATGTCCAATGAGTGAGACCGAAATTTAAGAGGTTCCTATATCTCTGATATTTTTTAATTGTCCCCATACCCATCAAGCGACATTTCCTTGACTAACTTTCCATTCAAATCATACACCGACACTACTGAGAAACGACCAGGCTCCCCATTGGCATGATGCCGATAAGACAAACAGATAGGCAATCCTTCTTCTGACGTAAAGCCTATACAGCCACGATTAGAAGGCAATAGTATAACCTTCCTCACATTAAGATTGACAATGAAACTAAAAGTTGGTCCCAATTCATCCTTGCTTCCATTCACCATAGTCAAGCTATCCTCAAAAGGAAACGACATGACATTTTGTATTGAAAAAGTAGAATCAATAGTTAGTGTCATATCACCATAAACATATTCTTTTCTACTAATTATCTTCAACAAGTTCATAGTTGAATCTTCAACTTCTTCAGCACAATTCCCCTGTGTTGTAGTTACATTCTGTTTACAGCAACAACCAAGACCTGCCCATAAAAAGACAAGCAAAAGGATTACTCCGAGGCCCTTAACCATATAGGGCTCATCGTGCTTTCTTACCTTACGAAGAAATACATTCCATGAATCCGATAGTTTCTTTGATAATTCCATAGTTGTAATCTTTTGTTTATAAATATGTTAACAAGGAAAAGCTCGCTTTATCTTTTCTAATCTTATATACTTTTAAATATGGTTCTTCCGCTTTTCGAGTTGGTAAGACTGCGTAATCGTAACAATTCAGTTCACTACGTGTGGCATTCAGAGTGAAACCTCGGGCTGAACCAACGGTCACCGGCGCGAAGCGGAAAGGTAAAGCCCAGTAAGCACCTAGGCGCAGACTGCCCCTTCGGGGCGCACATGTCATGACAAGGACACTGATACTCATAACTAAGAGCAGCTTAGTAGTTGACATTCCACTGTCTTACCAACGAGAAAAGCGGAAGAACCTTAAATATTACAAGCCCTAATTGCTCTTGTCAATAGCAAGATAACACAACACGACATAAGAAATATAAAATAGAATTTCAAGTTTAACTTGATAGCAGAATTTATCCTTGTCGTATCATTCATTTTCAGAGAAAACCTTAATATCAAGTAATACAGAACTATTGAACTTAACAGAACAAAAGCTACCAATATCAAATAAGCCCGATAAAAAGTGAAACGCCAAATTCTAAATATCATATAGAAGTCTATATCATCCATAAGGGGCAACATTATCCCCAAAAATGCAATGAAATGCAAGAACTCATTTTGTTTTGTTATTTTCCTCAACAGTCCTAAAAAGGCTTTACTCAACAAACTAATGATACTTAGCAATCCCCATACCATAGCAATCCCCATAAAAAAACTAAAGATAGGCTCCTCTATGCATCTATAGTGCCACGTTTCCGTTTTATAAAGCATCGGCAAGTTATAACCATGCTCCCATTTTTCAAGATATGATAAATAACCAGTCCCATCAAACAAGGATTTAAAAACAGGACAAGCAATAACTATCACAGCTGATATACAACGGAACAAATATCCTATCATATAAGCAAAAAGTATACTGACAAACAAAGAGCCTACCATTCGCAAGGCCTTATCTATAAGCATATTCATTTCTAGCAAAACTTTTACCGAGGATTAAATACAAAAATTGAAAGAACCAGTTTCACATCATCAAGTTCATCATCTGCAAAATATCCCATTTCAAATCTTGTTTCTGCACCATTCCTTACTTTTGCATTCAATTCATCTACATATTGAAGATATATGCTATTGGGTTGAATTGCAGAATAGCAAACATCCAAACGAAAGATATAAGCACTTGCATTATTGGTTAGTAGCTCAACTGAGTTCATACTATCGGGAAGCTTTTCAAAATCATATACATAAACTCTTACACATCTAAACTTTTCTTCCAAAACTTCAAATGCGTTCTTATCTTCAGAATAATTGGGCGTATGAATCGAAGTATAATATTCCTTAGCCCTATACCCAACAAGTTCTTTACAGTTTCGCATTCCCAAATGATACAGAAGAGTTTCCCTTATATCATCCGAGACATTATTAGCCAACTCTTCAAAAACTTTCGGTCCAGAGCCATTTGGCAAATTATCAATTCCATTAGCTGTTATAAGATTATAATGAGGGATTTCAGGATGACTATCGTCATACCGGTAGCCTCCAAATGTCAGAAACTCAGCATTCGGAACACCTATATCTTTCATTCGATTTACCACATTGGTACCAGCACCGCCAACACCAATGCACAATATCTTTTTATTTTCAGAACCTCTTTCCATATAACGGCATTTATCTTTGTTTAATAACCGATTACAAATTTAATCAAAAAATTGATAAGTTGTATCTACAAGCCTTGTTTTTTTGAATCGCAAGGCTTGCGATTAGTACTTTATCTATTTTTCTTCTTCATCATATACACTATCACCTATCAATACTATAAACAAAAACAAGAAACCAATAAAAGGCCACAACAAAGCTATTAATCCAGCAAGTATAGAACTCCCAAATATTGCAAACAATATAATCCCCCCAAAAGACAATCCTACAATTTGAAGTAATCTTTTAATACAAGACCAAGTGCTAAGCCCTACATCATGAAATCGTCGTACTAAAACAGAAAACAATGCAGGAACTGTCCCTATTATTAAGCCTATATAAACACCACCTACTACTGCAGAATCAATATCATTTATCCATGCAGATACACCAAATAATAGACATAAAAATAAAACAAACCACCAAAATTCAGTCTTTGACGCTCTTCCCTTAAAGTCAAAAGACTTCATGTAACAAGTTTTAATCGAATTGAAAAATGTCATAATCGTATATTTTTAGAAGTTTATAATACTACTTGAATTGGTTAGAAAGTCGATTATTAGAAACCATTTCTTTTATATATGAAGGAGAAATATCAACATTTACCTGCTCCTTAGATATAGAACCTATATAACTAACCCTAAGAGACATATCCAAAGGAGCTAGAAGGGAGGCTAACTTTATCAATTCGCCTTCAGTTTTAAGGTCTTTCTCCACATTGCTTTTAAATTCATTTTTCTTTTCAGCGACCTCTTTCATATCATACACTGTTTCATCGATTGTATAAATAAAGAGGAAACGCTCTCCTTTTATCTCTGCATTAGAAAAAGTTAGACCATCATCTACTTTATTAGGAAGATTTCGCTTGATGCTATTCAAATACAAATCCAACTTCTCTCTTGGAGTGGAAGACATATTTTGTGCATTTTTAATTTCTTCAGGCGTTGCCACCAGCACTATTTCTCGATGAGATTGAATGCCCTTTATTACCATTTTAGTAGAATAGCCTTTATTGGCAAAATCTACATAACTACAAGACTGAAAGGGAGAACTTTTAGCTATATTTGCCATCATTAAGCGCTTCTTCAAATCTTTATTTTGCAAGAAATCCTCAAAAGGATATTTCGTTTCATCTATTTCCATTGTACTTACTACAGCAGAATCCTTCAACTCCAAACTTTTCATTTCGATTCCATCAGTTATACGCAATGGTAACTGTTTATTAACTTCCTCCACAGCAAGTTCCAACTCAGGATCATTTGGAGGAGGAAGACTACGCATATTGGTGGCACTAAATATTGAATACAACAAAAACACCAAACCAAACAGACAAACCATCAAACTAACAACGGTCCATTTTTCTCTTTCAGAGATTCTTTTTGTATTTAGTAACCAAACACAAACAAAAACAGCTATTATTGTCAATCCTATAACAAGAGTACTATTTATCGATTTTCCATCAACGGATTGATTTCTTTGTACTCTTGTACTATTAGAGATATACTCCTTTGTATCCATAGTCTCATCATTTTCCCTAACAGTTTTCCCTTTCTCATTTAGCCATCTAAATGAGTTTATAGCATCTTCCATAACCTCTTGCCAATACTTCTCCTCACTATTTTTATAGCTACATAATATCTTGGCATATTGGCTGTCATTAAAGAAATAATAGATACAAACATCCACATTTCCATAAACGCCGCTTCGTTGATAAGAAGTCATTATACAATAGTTGCCATTATCAAGGAAGCAGCCTTTTGTACTTGGTTTAATTGTCATATGCATTTGAGGTTCCAATTCCTGATAGGCAAGCCGATTAAAATACACAATATCACTATCAGATAACTCATGAGAGCCATCATAGCAAGAAAAGTCACCGCTATTAGCATTTTCTGTCTGAATCATGATTCTGGCATACTTCTGATAAGCAGTCTTTGCATCGTTATTCAAACCTGCTTGTTGAAATACAATAACCTTATCACTGGTCACAGGAAGGTTATTCATTTTTGTCTTTTGCTCATACAAACCATCTTTATCTCTGAGTTCCAACTTGGATTCCACAGAAATAGTAAACATATCATTTATTGTGTAAGACTTGTTTTCTGCATGAGCAGAAAAAAATATGGTCATAAGAAATAAGCATACAAATAACTTTCTCATAATCAATTATATTTTAATCATCAATAGTTAATCAACAAATTCGTTCCATAAGCTTTCTCTAGAATCTCCATCATGCCGATTTGAATGCTTTTTAAACGGAACAAAAAGTATTGCAGAAGCAATAATCACAAGCACGAAAAAGATATAAACTCCACGAACTATAGAATTATACTGTTTTACACTTTTCTTATCAGGTTCTTGTATACCTTCACCATAAAACTCTTTTTGTATCAAAACTATGTCATTTTTAGTTCCTTCATCAGAATACTGGTAATTCGAAGCATTCGATGCGCGATAAACATCAAACTCCTTATCATATTCTGGTCGAAGACGATTTGTAGAACTCAGTACACGATAAGCCTCTTGTATGTTACACCTATAAACCTCACCATACAGTTTGCCATCAACACCAGAATTATATTTAGCCATAGCTTTATTGAATGCCTTATCTATATCCTCCTCTGAAGCATTTTTACCAATATCCAACAACAAATAATAGTCTTTGAATGTGCCAAATTCTTCATTCATCACAATATGACCACTCTCCTCCCTACGACTCCATTTTGAGAAATTTCGGATTTCCAATAATATAATAGCCAATAGAGAAACAGGCAGAATATAAGCCAGTACACACAAACTAAATGATAAGTTACCCAATATTAGGCATGGATACACCCAAAAGACAACCACACTTTTATATTCTGCATCGGTAATATGCCTATTATACAAATAACTTTTTAGCCATTTAGGAACCAAATAATCAAATTCGTTACTCAAACATACCTTATTCATAATGTACAGTTTAGTAAAAACATTCATACACACTGCACAAAGGAAAAGCAAAAATACCGCCCACCAATAACCATCTTGGCGTATTTCTCCAATATAAACAGGATATATATCGGCAAAAATACAAATTATATTTACAATCCAGGCAAGATATACATAACTGCTCAATAACTTAGCCTGCATCGACAAACTTACCTTCCTTTTTTTCAACACGCTATTAGGTATCAATAAACAAACAAGACTCAATACGACAAATACAATACTACCCAAGATTACCAACAACAAACTCATATTAACCCTATCATTGTAATCTTGAAGATAAAAAGTTGTGAAGCTTTTCAACATCCACTTTGCCTTCGCATTCAACTGATACTCACTATGTATTTCGAACATATAAGCCCTTTGGTTGTTAAAGAACACATATCTCATCACAGGTTGCCCCTTTTGGTCTTTAGCCGAATAAGCCACAGCCAGCCTATTCTTAGGCAAGACAGAGTCATACCATTTAACCCAATCGTTTTCATCCACACATTTCCATTGAGCAGGTGAGAATTTAAAACTCTTATACGAGCTTAGCTGTCCAACAAATTGCTTGGTTAGATTTTCATACACACTATCTGGCGTATTCGAAGATATGGAATCTGATAAATCGAAAGTCGTCAAAGAATAAGTGTACTTAAATGGTAGTTTCTTTACTGTATAATCCCAATATGGCTCTGTTACATACTTCACCTTTTCAACTTCTTCATACTCCACATTTCCAAAATAATCTCTTACCAAAGAACCATCATAATATCTTCTTGGTTCCTTAGCTAAATAACTGACTGCTCTTTTTCCATAAGCCATATAGTTTTGGCGATAGTCATAAGTACCTTCACCTTCTCCAGAAAAAGAAGAAATAAACTTTCCTTCAGGAATCGGACCAATTTCACGCAAAAAATCAGAATTATCCTTGGTTTCTCGTTTCTCAAAAAACTTACAATTCTTTGCTACAGAGATTCTTTCCTTCTCTAAGTTATTAAAGCTTTCTTCATTATGCTTCTGCAACTCTATTCGTTTCTTTAATGTTAAAGATGTTTTTGCCACATACAATATAGGGCACAAGGCAATAACCAATAATATTAAAATGCTACTTTTCAAAAGAAGATTGGGTTTAGTTTTTTTCATCACTTATCTCCCTACTACCCTTACAGTCCATTGGGTTTTAATTAAACGGAAAGCGTGAACTGCAATGCCCACATCTTCATATCGGAGGCCCTAGGATAGCCCATGTTCATAGATGCAACAATAGCAGCCCACGCTATGCGTGAGAACCACTATGCCATCACATGAACATCATGGAAATTTCCTAGGTTTCCGATAACATGATAAGCATAACGCTTCTTAAATCTCAAAAATCAGTGGAGAGGGTATGCACCCAATCCAATCGCAAAATTATAAAATACTTATGTAACTTCCAAACATTTTCGTCATTTTCTTTGCTTCACCCACAATGAATCAACATAAAAGTAAAGTTTAACAGAATTTTCTTGCAAGAATAAACTTTTATGTTTATTTTTGGAGCAAAATAAATAGAGCGATATGCAAACAAACAAATTGATGGATGAAATTCGCAAAGCTACTCCTGCTGATACGAACAAGCAGGTGAACTTATGTGTAGCTATTGCTAATAGGGTGTTCGACTTACTAAAAGAGCGGAATATGACGCAACGAGATTTTGCAAAGGCTCTTGGCAAAACAGAGACAGAGGTGAGTCGTTGGCTGAGTGGAACACATAATCTTACCCTAGCCACAATTGCCAAAATGGCGACTGTGCTTGGGGATGAAATCATCACCACGACTTGCAGTCATCGCCCTTATCATATACCAGAAATGGAGCAATATGCCATGATGATCGCAGAAGATATTCACACATAATACACTTTAACAGGATTGTAACATCTGTTTAAATCGCCTGTAATATCGTACTCGTACCTTTGCACCCAGAAAAGGTGGGAGCATTGGCTCTATGCCTTATTATATGTATTAAGGTAAAACTATAATAGAAATATATGAGTACGATTTATCTTTGTATCGTGATCTTCCTGCTCTGCTTGGCAGTGTTTGATCTCTTCGTGGGAGTGAGCAATGATGCTGTCAACTTCCTGCAGTCGGCCATCGGAGCCAAGGTGGCCAAGTTCCGCACCGTGCTGATTATCGCCTCCCTGGGCGTGGTGCTCGGTGCCATCATGTCTTCGGGAATGATGGACATTGCCCGCCACGGCATCGCCAGCCCCGACCACTACTCGTTTGAGGAAATGATGACGCTCTTCCTCGCCGTCATGGTGACCGACGTCATTGTGCTCGACGTGTTCAACACGCTCGGTATGCCTACCTCCACCACCGTGTCGCTGGTATTCGAGTTGCTGGGAGGTGCGTTCATCCTCGCCACCATCAAGATGGCGGGCGACCCTAGTCTGAACTACGGCGACCTGCTCAACAGCGACAAGGCACTGGAGGTGATCATGGGTATTTTCTCTTCCGTCATCATCGCCTTTATTTTCGGTGCCATCGTGATGTGGATTTCGCGCGTGGTGTTCACCTTCAACTATAAGAAGCACTCACGCTACAGCATCGCCATCTTCGGCGGAATCGCCTTCACGGCCCTCTCCTACTTCATATTTATGAAGGGTCTGGGCAAGAGTCCTTACTTGCCACAGGATGTGCGCGACTACATCGACGCCAATGTGGGCTTCCTGCTCATCGTCACCTTCGTGGTGTCTTCCGTTGTGATGGAGTTCCTCCACCTCTGCCGCATCAACATCTTCAAGTTTACCGTGCTGCTCGGCACCTTTGGCCTCGCCATGGCCTTTGCCGGCAACGACCTCGTCAACTTTATCGGTGTGCCTCTCGCCGGCCTTTCCTCCTACCAGGACTACATGGCCAATGCCAACGGTGCTGCCCCCGACAGCTACCTCATGACCTCGCTCATGGAGAGTGCCAAGACTACCCCTGTATACTTGCTCGGCGCAGGTGCCGTGATGATTATCGCCATGGCCACCTCCAAGAAGGCACAGAACGTAATCAAGACCTCCGTAGACCTGAGCCGCCAGGACGAGGGCGACGAGATGTTCGGCTCATCCAAGGCTGCCCGCGTCATCGTGCGCAACTGCCAGGCCACAGACTCATGGCTTAACCGCTACTTGCCTCAGAGCCTTAAGAACTGGATCAACTCGCGTTTCGACAAGAACGAGGTTGAGCTGGAGGAGAGTGCAGCCTTCGACGTGGTGCGCGCCGCAGTAAACCTCGTGTTGGCATCCATGCTCATCACCATCGGTACCAACCTCAAGTTGCCTCTCTCTACTACTTATGTTACCTTCATGGTGGCCATGGGTTCTTCACTCGCCGACCGAGCCTGGAGCCGTGAGAGTGCCGTTTTTCGTGTAACAGGTGTTCTGAGTGTAATCGGTGGATGGTTTATCACAGCTGGTGTTGCTTTTGCGGCCTGTGCCATCGTATGTCTAGCCATGTTCTTTGGCGGCATCGTTGTGAAAAGTGCATTTATGGCTCTCGTGGTGTTCATGCTCATCCGCAGTAACATCCAGTACAACAAGAAAGCAAAAGAGGAAGACAAGGGTGATAGCTTCACGCTGATGATGCGTACCCGCGACCCAGAGTTGGTTTGGGATATGCTCCGCCGCCATGTCGGTAAGACACAAAGCTTCGTCTGCCACTTCGCCCTCAGCCAGTTCAACCAGATCATGGACGGCCTTGCCGAGGAGAACCCCAAGTACCTGCGCCACGCCAACAAGGCGCTGAAGAAGGAGCAGGACATGCTGAAGAAGTTCCGCCGCCAGGAGATGCTCGGACTGAAGAAGAGTCCTGCGGAGATTGCTATTGAGCGCAACACATGGTTCCACCTCGGTGCCAACAGCAACCAGCAGTTCGTCTATACCTTGCGCCGTATCCTCGACCCCATCAAGGAACATGTAGATAACAACTTCAACCCTCTGCCACAGGAGTATATCGATGAGTTTGCTCCTGTTCGCCAGAAAATCAATGACTTGATGAAGATGAGCTGCGAGCAGATAGAGACGAGCCGTTACGAGAGTTATCGGGAGATTCTGGCTGAGGCTGATGCCTGCAAGGACGAGCTTTCGGTAATCCGCAAGAAGCATATCGACCGTATTCAGCATACGAGCGACAACACGTTGCTCAAGGTCTCCCTTGTATATCTCAACGTATTGCAGGAGAGCCAGGAGTTCCTGAGCGTGATGAGACATCAGCTCAGAGCCGCAAAGAAGTTCATGGAGAACTAAGAATAGGAAAATACAGACATATAATTAGGAGGGTGTGCTTAGCTTACGGCTCACCCTCTTTTTCATATCCTCCCATTTATCAAAAAAAAAGATAAAAGTTTGTGAATCTAGAATAAGTTTTATATCTTTGCATTTAGAATTAAAACGTTATGCAATGAAAATAGGAGATAAAGTAAGATTCTTGAGTGAAGTTGGAGGTGGTAAGGTCTCGGGCTTCCAAGGCAAGGACATCGTGTTGGTGGAGGATGAGGATGGTTTTGAGATTCCTATGTCCGTTCATGATGTGGTGGTTGTGGAACAGGATGACTATGCCATGGGCAAGATGATATCTGCCAAGATGGATGCCAAGCAGGCTGCTGACGAGCGTGCCAACACGGAGTTGAAACATGATAGCCGCAGCATCAAGGCTATCCTCAATGAGCATGATGCACAAGTGGATATGAATGTGGAGGAGTATGATGCTTCCGACCGTGAGATAACCTTCCAGGCTCCAGCCAAGGAACGTGATGGGGGCAATAAACTCAGCGCATACCTTGCCTTCGTTCCTATAGACATTAAGGAAATTACGAACACTCGCTTCGAGACTTATTTTGTAAACGACAGCAACTATTATATCCATTATGTCTATCTTGTTGCGGAGGGCAATGCCTGGACAATGAGGTCTTGCGGCGAGGTGGAGCCTAACACCAAACTCTTCATCGAGGAATTCGGGCGTGACGTGCTCAACGAGATGGGGCACATCGCCATCCAGATGACTGCCTACAAGAAAGATAAGCCTTTCTTGCTCAAGCCTGCTACCGACGTACAGTTCCGTCTCGACCCGGTGAAGTTCTATAAGTTGCATCTCTTCGAGGAGAACGATTTCTTCGAGATTCCTGCTTTGCTCTTTACCATCGTGGAGAACGACGAGGTGGCACGTCCTTTGGTCATAGACTCCAAGCGTTTGAAGGAGCAGATGTACAAGGAAGAGAAGATTGTGGCCAACGAGGGTAAGAAAAAAAGTACCAAGGGTGATGGTACCGTGGTGGTTGACCTTCATGCCGACGAGGTGCTGGAGACAACAGCGGGCATGAATTCTGCCGATATCCTGCATTATCAGTTGGAAGTCTTCAAGAAGGCCATGGCTGAGCATAAGAACAAGAAGGGACAGAAGATTATTTTTATCCATGGCAAGGGTGAGGGAGTGCTCCGTCAGGCGATTGTGCATGAACTCAGCTATCGTTACAAGCCTTGTACTTATCAGGATGCTTCTTTCCAAGAGTATGGCTATGGTGCTACGCAAGTTACAATCAGATAAACGCAGACGTTATGAACATAAAGTATGGTTTCATGAAGGTGGCGAGTGCCATTCCTGCCGTTAGGGTGGGGGACGTGGTGTTCAATACCCAGAAGATAGAGGAACAAATCGCCTTGGCTGAAGGCAAGGGAGTGGATGTGATTGTGTTCCCGGAATTGTCTTTGACAGGTTATACCTGCCAAGACTTGTTCCGTCAGCAAATTTTATTGGAGGCGACGGAGCAGAGCATTATGATTTTGCTGGACTTCACCCGTAAGCTTGACATCATCTCGATAGTCGGTTCCCCCGTGGTGGTTGGCGACTTGCTACTCAACTGTGCCATCGTGATTCAGCACGGACAGATTCTCGGCATCGTGCCTAAGACCTACCTTCCTAACTATAGCGAGTTTTATGAGAAACGTTGGTTTGCATCGGCACAAGACTTGCGCGACCAAGAGGTGCGCTTCGCAGGACATAAGTTGAGATTGTCATCCGACGTGCAGTTGTTCCGTACCTACGACGGATTCCAGTTTGGCGTGGAGATTTGCGAGGATGTTTGGGCACCGGCTCCTCCTAGCAACAAGTTGGCTTTGGCTGGTGCCGATGTCATCTTCAACCTCTCTGCTACCGACGAACTGATAGGCAAGAATAACTATCTGAAGAGTTTGCTCTCCCAACAGAGCGCTCGCACGATAACAGGCTATGTCTATAGCTCTTGTGGATTTGGCGAGAGTACTCAGGATGTGGTCTATGGTGGCAATGCGCTCATCTATGAGAACGGTGCGCTCTTGGCGGAAAGTGAACGCTTTAGCTTGGTGAATCAGATGGTGGTGGCTCAGATAGACGTGGAGAAACTACGCTCGGAGCGTCGTACCAACTCTACCTATGTGAATGCACAACGCAACATCAAGTATTCTGTCCTCGACAAGCAGTTTGGTATTCGTACGATAGATGCTGCTCCTGCCGAAAACGTGCGTGACTTCGTGTTGGAGCGTGAGGTGAATCCGCATCCTTTCATTCCTTCTTCTAGCGACATGAAGGCTTCTTGCGAGGAGATTTTCAATATACAGGTGATGGGATTGGCGAAACGTGTCGTCCATACCCATGCCAAGACGGTGGTAGTGGGTATCAGTGGTGGCTTGGATTCCACCTTGGCATTGCTTGTTTGCGTGAAGACCTTCGATAAGTTGGGCATGAACCGCAAGGGCATCGTGGGGGTCACCATGCCGGGATTCGGCACGACCGACCGTACCTACAACAATGCGATGACCTTGATGCGGAGCCTCGGCATCACCATCAAGGAGATTAGCATCGCCAAGGCTGTGACCCAACATTTTGAGGACATCGGGCACGATATGGATGTGCATGATGTTACCTACGAGAACTCACAGGCTCGTGAGCGTACCCAGATATTGATGGACTTGGCTAACAAGTTGGGCGGAATGGTCATCGGTACGGGCGACCTCTCAGAGTTGGCTCTCGGCTGGGCTACCTACAATGGCGACCACATGAGCATGTATGGCGTGAATGCCAGTATCCCTAAGACCCTGATTCGTCACTTGGTGAACTACGTGGCAGAGAGTGGGGTGGATGAGCAGAGCCGTGCCACCTTGCAGGACATCATCGACACGCCTATCAGTCCAGAGTTGATTCCTGCCGACGAGAATGGCAACATCAAGCAGAAGACGGAAGACCTCGTGGGACCATACGAGTTGCATGACTTCTTTCTCTATTACTTCCTTCGTTTCGGTTTCCGCCCTATGAAAATTTATCTCTTGGCGAAGAAAGCTTTCCTTGAGACGTCGGGTGAACGAGTGAAGATAAGCGACAATGATCCTGGCATTTACGATGAGGAGACCATCAAGAAATGGCTCAAGACATTCGTGCGCCGCTTCTTCAACCAGCAGTTCAAGCGCAGCTGCCTTCCAGACGGTCCGAAAGTGGGTAGCGTGAGCCTCAGCCCTCGTGGCGACTGGCGTATGCCGTCCGATGCCACTTCGACCATTTGGTTGCAAGAGGCAGAGAACCTGTAAAAGAAAGAGTATAGATTTCGTGTGCTTGTTTGTAACTATTCAGCTGCCCTAATCCTATAGTATACGTAACTATTCAGCGAATAGCCATACCCTCCCTGTCCGCGCTCTAAAATAGAGCGCGGACAGCTGCATAGGGAGAGTTGTTGTGTTTTTTGGTAGTTTCTACAATGGCCAACAAATCAAGGAATGCGTCCGCACCTTGGCTTGACCGGAACGTGCCTGAGTTCTTGTCTGGGGTCTCGTACTTGGCCAGCCTTGCCTTCAGCTAAAAATATCTGATATTGCCAAACTTTTCAAGTGGTATTTTGTAGATATTTTACCGTCATCCAAACACTTGTAAGGTATTGCCCTATAAGTTTTTTGTAGAACAGAATTGATAGACGGTTATACAGGCATACAGTATGAATGGACGGGTGCAGCAGGGACTTATGGGAAGCCAAGCCTATTCGCAGAATAGTTACTACTAGCAATAATATTTAGAAATTATATTAATTTTATCCTCTTTATTCGGGGAAACGCTTTTTTTTTTGTAACTTTGCGACCAAAAGTAAAAACATTAAAAATAAATAGAGAATATGGCTAAGAAATTTGCCGAACATAATGGTCTCAATTTGACAAAGACCAATCAAGACGTATTAGCAGAGTGGGAGAAGAATGACATCTTCCACAAGTCTATTGATGAGCGTGAAGGCCAACCTCAGTTTATCTTCTTCGAGGGACCTCCATCTGCAAACGGACACCCGGGTATTCACCACGTCCTCGCCCGTAGTATTAAGGATACATTCAACAGATACAAGACCATGAAGGGATTCCAAGTTCACCGCAAGGCGGGTTGGGATACCCACGGACTTCCTGTGGAACTCGGTGTCGAGAAGGAACTCGGCATTACCAAGAAGGATATTGACAACAAGGCTTCCGAGAAGTATATCTCTACGGAAGACTACAACCATAAGTGTCGTGAGAACGTGATGAAGTTTACCGCCGAGTGGCGTGAGGTAACCGAGAAGATGGGTTACTTCGTGGACCTCGACCATCCTTACATCACTTACGACAACAAGTACATCGAGACTCTTTGGTGGCTCTTGAAGCAGCTCTACAACAAGGGCTTGCTCTACAAGGGCTATACCATCCAGCCATATTCACCAGGTGCAGGTACTGGTCTTAGCTCACATGAGTTGAACCAACCAGGTTGCTACCGTGACGTGAAGGACTTGACCACCACTGTACAGTTCCTCATCAAGGACCCTAAGGCAGAGTGGACGAAGTGGGGTAAGCCTTACTTCATCGCTTGGACTACAACTCCTTGGACATTGCCATCCAACGTGGCTCTCTGTGTAGGTCCCAAGATAGACTATGTGGCTATCGAGACTTACAACCTCTACAATGGCGATCCTATGACTCTCATCATGGCTGAGGCTTTGGTAGGTTCTTACTTGAAGGCTGACCAAGAGTGCAAGGAGGGCGACCTTCTGCCATTCGACAAGGAGAAGAAACAGTGCCCATGGCGTGTTGTCGGTCATTACAAGGGTACAGAACTCGAAGGCTTCCACTATGAGCAGTTGATGCCTTGGGTAAAGCCATGCGAGAAGGTGGATTTGTTTGCTCCTCAGTTTGTGGCCGACTTTGCTGCCGCTCATCCAGAGAAGGTATTTACCTCTGAGGATGGTCGTGACCAGTTTGTGGAGATGGAGAGCGAGGCTTTCCGTGTTATCCTCGGTGACTATGTGACTACCGATGATGGTACAGGTGTCGTACATATCGCCCCAACATTCGGTGCAGACGATGCCAAGGTAGCTAAGGATGCCAACATCCCTGCCCTATACCTTATTAATAAGAAGGGCGAGACCCGTCCTATGGTTGACCTTCAGGGTAAGTTCTACGTCTTGGAAGACCTTGACGATAACTTTATCGCTGCTTGTGTCAACAAGGAGGCATACGCTCACCACGCTGGTGACTATGTGAAGAACGCCTACGACCCACAGTTCAACGTGGATGGTGTTTGGGACAAGAAGGCTTCCGACAAGGCAGAGGACCTCAACATCGTACTCTGCTACGAGTTGAAGCAAGAGGGCAAGGCTTTCAAGAGCGAGAAGCATGTCCACAACTATCCTCACTGCTGGCGTACCGACAAACCTATCCTTTATTACCCATTGGATAGCTGGTTTATCAAGGACACCGCTCGCAAGGAGCGCATGGTAGAGTTGAACAAGACCATCAACTGGCAGCCTGAGAGCACAGGTACAGGTCGCTTCGGCAACTGGCTTGAGAACTTGAACGACTGGAACCTCTCTCGTTCTCGTTTCTGGGGTACCCCATTGCCTATCTGGCGTGATGAGAACCGTGGCGAGAAGTGCATCGGCAGCTTGGAGGAACTTTACAATGAAATCGAGAAGTCTGTAGCCGCAGGCATCATGAAGAGCAATCCTATGAAGGAGAAGGGCTTCGTGGTAGGCGACTACAGTCAGGAGAACTATGATAAGATTGACCTCCACCGTCCATACGTGGATAACATCGTGTTGGTAAACGACGAGGGTAAGCCAATGTATCGTGAGAGTGACTTGATTGATGTTTGGTTCGACTCTGGTTCCATGCCTTACGCACAGCTCCACTACCCATTCGAGGGTGAGATGGCTCGTGGCACTGAGGCAGACCGTGAGGCTTTGATTCACAGCACCTACGAGGGATACGCTATACCTCCTAAGTTCTATCCTGCCGACTTCATCAACGAGGGTGTTGACCAGACACGTGGTTGGTTCTTCACACTCCATGCCATCGCTACCATGGTCTTCGACAGCGTAGCCTTCAAGAACGTTATCTCTTCTGGTCTCGTTCTCGATGCCAAGGGCAACAAGATGAGTAAGCACGTGGGCAATGTAATCAGCCCATTCGAGATGATAGACAAGTATGGCGCTGACCCTGTTCGGTTCTACATGATGACCAACAGTGAACCTTGGGACAACCTCAAGTTCGACCCTAACGGTGTTGATGAGGCTCGTCGCAAGTTCTTCGGTACCTTATATAATACATATAGCTTCTTTGCGCTCTACGCCAACGTGGATGGTTTCGACCCTCAAGTTGCACAGGTGGCTTTGGAGAAACGCCCTGAGATTGACCGTTGGATTCTCTCTTCACTCAATACCTTGGTGAAAGGGGTGGATAAGGAGTTGGCCGGCTATGACCCAACCCGTGCTGGGCGTCTCATCGACGCATTTGTCAATGACGACCTTTCCAACTGGTATGTTCGTCTGAACCGAAAACGTTTCTGGGGCAAGGAGATGAGCGAGGATAAGCTCAGTGCTTACCAGACACTCTATACCTGTTTGATGACAGTGGCTAAGCTCTTGGCTCCATTCGCACCATTCTATTCAGACGAGCTGTATCACGACTTGGGTGGCGAGTTGGAGAGCGTACACTTGGCATTGTTCCCAGAGGCAGACGAAGCTGCCATCGACCACGATTTGGAGGAGCGTCAGACAATCGCACAAAAGATTACGTCCATGGTCTTGGCTTTACGTCGCAAGGTGAACATCAAGGTGCGTCAACCGTTACAGCAGATTATGATTCCAGCGGTGGATGCCACCCAAAAGGAACATATCGAGGCAGTGGCAGACTTGTTGAAGAACGAGGTTAATGTCAAGGAAGTCAATTTCATTGAAGGCCAAGGTATTTTGGTCAAGAAGGTGAAGTGTAACTTTAGGGTAATGGGCAAGAAGTTCGGTAAACTGATGAAGGGTGTAGCTGCCCAGATGTCTGCTCTAGACCAAGACCAAATAGCAGCTTTCGAGAAGGCTGGCAGCATCGCTTTGACAGTTGAAGGTCAGGAAGCTGTGGTGGAGGTCGCCGATGTGGAGATTATCTCAGAGGACATCCCTGGATGGCTCGTTTCCAACGATGGCAACTTGACGGTGGCTCTTGAGGTAGAGTTGACACCAGGGTTGCAGAAGGAAGGTATGGCACGTGAGTTGATCAACCGCATCCAGAACCTTCGTAAGGAGACTGGTTTGGAAATCACCGACCGCATCAAGGTGACTGTGGCTCCACAGGAGGAGACCAATGCCGCCATAGAGGCATTCGGAGACTACATCAAGGGACAGGTGTTGGCAGATGCCATTACGATTGCAGAGAATAATGGCGTGGAAACAGAATTTGATGACTTCAAATTGAACATTCTTGTGGAGAAGAACTAAAATAGAGGAGTTAGGAGAAAGGATTTAGGAGTTTTGAAGCGAACGGTTCCTTTCTTCTAACTTTTTCCGTTTTGTAACAAGCAAGTTTCGATAATTAATTATATACTTTATAACAGTTAATGTCTATGGCTAACGAAAAAGCACGTTATAGCGATGAAGAACTTGAGGAGTTCCGCGCTATCATAGAAGAGAAGATTAAAGTGGCTCGCAACAACTACAAGGAGATGATGGCTCAGCTAAATCATTCGGACAGTAATGACGTGGTAGATACCTCACCTACTTACAAAGCCCTTGAGGAGGGTAGTGAGGCGCAGAGCAAGGAAGAGATCATCCAGATGGCACAGCGCCAGCAGAAGTTCATCGTCGGACTGGAGGCAGCTCTTGTGCGTATCCAGAATAAGACGTATGGCATCGACCGTGAGACGGGTGAGTTGATTCCGAAGGAACGTCTTCGCGCCGTGCCTCATGCCACATTGAGTGTAGCCTCCAAGGAGGCAAGAAAAAAGAGATAAATGAAAGAAAAGCAATTGAAAACAAGTTGGCTCGTCATGGCAATGATGGTGATTCTCTTGGTGATAGACCAAATCATCAAGATATATATCAAGACCCATTTTTACCTTGGCGAGTCGGTTCGTGTTACAGACTGGTTCTTTATTGAGTTTGTAGAGAACAACGGTATGGCGTGGGGTATGTCGTTCATCGGCAAGTTATGGCTCAGTATCCTCCGTACGATAGCCATTATTTTCTTGGGATGGTATCTTCACCGTATCATCAAGGTGGGTACCTATCGCAAGTTGTATATTTATCTTGTGGCGTTGGTGCTCACGGGTGCCATCGGCAATATGCTGGATTCCATCTTCTATGGACTCGTCTTTACGGCATCCTCTCCGGAGTATGTGTCTTATCTTGTGCCTTTTGGGGATGGCTATTCCAGTGTTTTGATGGGCAAGGTCGTGGATATGTTCCGTTTTCCTTTCTTTAGTTACACATGGCCCAGCTGGGTTCCGTTCTTCGGAGGTAGTCATGGTACGTTCTTCGATCCCGTATTCAATTTTGCCGACTCCTGTGTTTCGGTAGGCATCATAGCTCTCCTTTTGTTTTGCCGAAAGGAGCTGGAGCAGTTGGGGGGCGACAAGAAGAAAATGTCTGAAGAGAAGATTGTGGAAGATAAGAACGAAACAGCTGGGGCTGATGATATTATGGTAGGTTGATATGAAATCATTGTATAAAGCATTCTTTGGTGTATGGTTGGCTACCTGTTGCTGGACTTGTCTTCAGTCTTGTAAGCCTTCTGTCCCGCATCAGTATTTGTCTGAGGGCAAGATGGAGGATATTCTTTATGATATTCATTTGGCAGAAGCCATGTCCAATGTCCAACCGGCGAATGCCGACACTGCCGTCATGCTCAGTTATCGGGAGGCTGTGCTCAAAAAGCATGAGGTCACTTCGGCTGAATTTGATTCTTCGATGGTATATTATATGCGCCATACCAAGTTGCTGCATGATATTTATGTCAGGCTAGGTGAACGTTTGACGGTCGAGGCTCAGTCTCTGGGTGCGGATGTAAATGAGTTGAATCGTTATGGAACTGTTGCGGTGGGAGACACCGCTAATGTCTGGAACGGTCCTGGCTCGTTGGTGTTTTCTGTCAGTGATCCTGTCAACTATTATGCGTTTGAGACTCCTGTTGACAGTGGGTTCCACAAGGGTGACAAACTGATGCTTGAGTTCGTCTCACAGTTTTTGTTTCAGGACGGCATACGTGACGGTATTGCCGTGTTGGCTGTTACCTTCAGCAACGACAGTGTTTGCTCTAATTGCCTGCATGTGTCTGGATCGCAGCGTTACTCTTTGCAGGTGGAAGACCGTGACAGCTTGGGAATCAAGCGTGTAAGGGGTTACTTCCTGCTGAATGCAGGTGATTATAATTCGGGTAGCTCTTCGCTTACGACCTTGAAGATGATGTTTGTCCAAAACATCAAGCTGATTAGGTTCCATCCGCAGAAAAAGTCAAAGGAGACAGGCGCGAATCCTGCCGATAGTAAGTCGGGCGAGGCGGACAGTGCCTTGAAGAAAGATCCTTCGGTGGATGCCAATCAACCTGCACCCCGTCCTAGACTTTCGGGGCCGGTAAAGGCTCCCGTTGACCCGGACAAGTTTGAGAAACTAGAGGTAAGACCCGAACCTGCTCACCGTTGATTTCTGCTAATTATGGAAGAGGTGAGGAGATGTGGGGGCCATGAGGTGAGGCTTCCCGACGGGCGATGCTTGCACCAGGCGGTTGTGGAGATACAAGAGGGGCGGGTCATCAACTACTACGAGTTTACCGACGAACTTCCGATGACGGAATGGTTGGGTGGAATTATCGAGGTCAGGTGTGATGAGGATGGTGTCCGCAGGGCTTTTTGGAATCATAAGAAATTATAATTTAAAAAATAGAAGAATATGTTAAGTGTAGATCAGTTGGAAGATAAGTTGATAGACTTGGCATTTGCTGAGGATATCGGTGATGGCGACCATACAACGCTCTGTTGTATTCCTGAGGAAGCCATGGGTAAGAGTCATTTGCTCATCAAGGAAGATGGCATCTTGGCTGGTGTGGATTTGGCGAAGAAGGTATTTGCTCGCTTCGATCCGACGATGAAGGTGGAGGTACTTATCCAGGATGGCACTCCTGTCAAAAAAGGTGACATTGCCATGGTTGTGGAGGGCAAGACCCGTTCTTTGTTGCAAACGGAGCGTTTGATGCTCAACATCATGCAGCGTATGAGTGGCATTGCCACCATGACGGCGAAGTATGTGAAGCGTCTCGAAGGCACCAAAACGCATGTCCTGGATACTCGTAAGACTACTCCGGGTATGCGTATGTTGGAGAAGGAAGCAGTGAAGATTGGTGGTGGCATGAACCATCGCATCGGTCTGTTCGACATGATTTTGCTCAAGGATAATCATGTTGACTTCGCTGGCGGTATAGACAATGCCATCGACCGTTGCCATGCTTATCTCAAGGAGAAAGGCTTGGACTTGAAGATTGAGATTGAGGTGCGTAGTTTCGAGGAACTCGACCAGGTGCTGAAGCATGGTGGTGTGAATCGTATCATGCTTGACAATTTCTCTGTGCCCGACACCAAGAAAGCGGTTGACATCATCGCTGGCAAGTATGAGACGGAATCTTCGGGCGGTATCACCTACGACACTATCCGCGACTATGCTGAGCAGGGAGTTGACTTCATTTCTGTCGGTGCGCTGACCCACAGTGTGAAGGGACTTGACATGAGCTTCAAGGCATGCTAGTTAGAAAGGTAAACATACAAAAGGGTAAAAAGGGAGAAATTTATGAAAACGATATTCACTTCTGCGCTTGTGGCAGCTGCTTCTTTTGCAACATTGGAAGCTGATGCGTGCACCAATTTCATCGTGGGTAAGAAGGCTTCTACTGATGGCTCGGTCATCTGTTCGTATAGTGCTGATGACTATGGTATGTTCCAGAATCTTTGCCATTATCCGGCCGCCAAGCATGAAAAGGGTGAGATGCGCAAAATTTACGATTGGGATACCAATAAGTATTATGGTGAGATTCCTGAAGCTGCCGAGACCTATAATGTCATCGGCAACATCAACGAGTGGCAGGTGACCATTGGTGAAACGACTTATGGTGGTCGCGAGGAGATGGTTGACTCTACTGGTATCATTGACTATGGGTCGCTCATCTACATTGCTTTGCAGCGTTCGAAGACTGCTCGTGAGGCTATCAAGGTGATGACCACTCTTGCTAATACTTATGGCTACAACTCGGAGGGTGAGACATTTACCATCTGTGACCCTAACGAGGCTTGGATCATGGAGATGATGGGTAAGGGCCCTGGTTCGAAGGGCGTGGTTTGGGTGGCTCAGCGTATTCCCGACGATGCCATCTGTGCACATGCCAACCAGAGCCGCATCGGCAAGTTCGACATGAAGGACAAGCAGAATGTGATGTATGCCAAGGATGTGGTTTCTTTTGCCCGGAAGAAGGGGTGGTACAGTGGTAAGGATGCCGACTTCTCTTGGAAGATGGCATACGCCAAGCCTGACTTCTCGGGACGTCGTTTCTGTGATGCCCGTGCATGGGCTTTCTTGAATCATTTCAAGGATATGAGCCGTTATTTGCCTTGGGCTCTTGGTAAAGACCCGAATGCCGAGGATATGCCTCTTTGGGTGGTGCCGGACAAGAAGGTGAGTGTAAAGGATGTGGAGGCTTGTATGCGTGACCACTATGAGGGTACGCCTCTGTCGGTAGCAGATGGTGATGACCTCGGTGGTGGTATCTGGCAGATGCCTTATCGTCCTACACCATTGATGTTTAAGGTGGATGGCAAGCAGTGCTTCAACGAGCGTCCTGTCAGTACACAACAGAGTGGCTTCGTGTATGTGAGCCAGATGCGCTCTTGGTTGCCCCGTGAGATTGGGGGTGTGCTTTGGTTTGGTAACGATGATGCCAACATGGTGGCTTTCACTCCAATCTATTGCTCTTCTACGGTTCAGCCAGAGTGCTACAATACACCTGGCGCCGATGCCGTTACCTTTAGCGACAAGAATGCTTACTGGGTTTGCAACATGACGAGCAACATGGTTTATCCTCGCTATAGCCTTATGTTCCCTTCTTTGAAGGAAGTGCGCGACAGCCTTGACAATAGTTATTTCGCTGCCCAGAAGGAGGTTGAGGAGAAGGCACAGGAACTTTATGCCCAGAGTCCTCAGCAAGCTGTGAAATATCTGAATGACTATGGCATTGAGAAGGCGCAGCAGATGTTGGCACGTTGGAAGCAACTCTTCACTTTCATGGTTGTGAAATACAATGACATGATTGTCAAGCCTACCGACAAGAATGGGATGTTTGAGAAGACGAAGGAAGGTTTGGGCGCTCGCCCCGTTCGCCCTGGCTATCCCGAGAAATATGCAAGGGAACTGATTAAGCAGACTGGTGACAAGTTTGTTTGCCCTGTGGAACAGAAGTAAACTTGTGTGAAGATAGTAAAATGCCAAGCTTGGCTGCGAATGACAGCCTGGCTTGGCATTTTTATTTTGTTTTGAAGCTCTATTGGTAGGGCTTTCTTGTGCCAGAGGCAAGAAAGAGGCTGGGAAAAACAAAAATAAAGGACTGGAAGAAATAAATCTCCCAGTCCTCTTTATATGTGGTGTCTAGAGAAAAAAACTCATTAGATCTGCTCGCTCCAGTCCTCCTGGCTCTTACGAACGTAAGTCTGGTAACGGAGCTTAGCCATCTTCTCTGCCT
>CAVBGK010000057.1:0-59895 GCA_963594995.1 Bacteroidaceae bacterium | reverse complement strand
ACTCCGCATAGCTGTCATCCACCCTTGTATAGCCCACGGGCGCAGAAATCTCACCGATGGTCTTTGCGTTCCAAGGATTGCTCGTCTGCGAATACCACCATACCCCACCTGCCACGACGATTCCCAAGAGGAACAGGCAGCCCAACACTTTCATTATTTTCTTCTTCATAATCGTTACTTTTTGTTTTGTAGTGCAAAGGTAATGGATTCTTCAGAAACCACAATGGATGCAAGAGGTGGGTTGTATGAAATGGCGGGGAGGATGTATGAAACTGCAAACTTTATTAGAAGTACTCCGCAAGATTTATTCTGAAAAAGATGCCCTTCAACGAAGGACATCTAATTTTCTTACCGATTCATCTCCGATACTGTCATTGTAACCATTATCGTTTCTTACCAAAGATGGCATTCAGCACCATCTTCCCTATTTTTCTTTCCAATCCAGCCTTTGAGGTTGGAATACCAGTTTCACGAGCAAACTTCTGTTTGGCTTGCGTGATACCGAGTGCTCGATTTAAGGAGAATGAAACTCCTGGGATTTTAAAGTTTGACATAAGCTAATCATAAAATTTATTGCCACAATTTGGACAAGTAAAACTATGAACATAACTGCCACACGATGTTGGTTAGTTCTTTACAACAATAACATCAGCCAAGCGAAGCAATCTGCCATTTCTTCTGAATCCAGCTTTTTCAACAGACACAATGGTATCGTTCTCTTTCGAGGAGTCTGGCTCCGTCTCGACAATTTGGCAATCTTCCAAGGTTGCAACCCCATCGGGGAATTGAATTTCTTCTACTCCATTCTTTTTCAGAATTTCCACCAACTTTTTCTTGGATGTTGCAAATCGTTTTCTTGCTTTGGTAACATCTTCGTTATCTACATATTGCTCTGCAAGTCGTGCATCTGCCTTATCATAAGCATCTATCACTGCCAACAAATCTTGGAATATTGCATCAAGCTCCCTTTCTCTCGCAGTCTCAAGATCATGTATCTTATGGTCCTGCACTAATATTAAACGTTGGAACTCTTGCACTTTGTTTTCTATTTCCATGCATCGCTGTTTTATATCTGTAGCGATAGCATTTGATGTCTCTGTATTGCTCATAATGAATTATATTTATTTGGATTAAGTTGATCAACGGTCAGTCCCGTAGCCTTCAATGTTGATTCTATCTTCGAAATCATTTTTCGCTTAGGAAATATTGGGAACGTGAAGTCAGCAGCCAACCTTGTTGACGGTTTTGACAAGATAGCTCGTGCCTCAGCAATCTCTCTTGTTGAATATTCCCTCTTGCGCATTGCCGTAGCAACAGCACGAATGATTTCTTGGCTGGTCGCATCTTGCGACACCCCCAGGATTGTGTATGGATTTTTCATTTATTTCAACGCGTTTAAGTAATCTAACCCTTCTTTCAGTGCCATTCCTTGTCCATTCAGAGTATAAGGAGAGTTTTGTATGGCATTGCGTGCATTATATGGCAACTGATTCCATAAAGTCGCATATGCCTGTCCTATACCAGAATTGTTAGCACGGAAAGTGCTACTCATATTTGACTTCAAAGCATTCAATACGTTTTTCACCTTTATCTTTCCAACTTTGCCTGGAATTATATATTCCACAACGCACATAGGAATTACTGCTGCCAAATTTTGACAAATGCGAACATTATCTTTATTGAACCTGTATAAGTTATAAATTTGTTCTAGTGCATCACATTTACATACCGAATTGTCATTTACTCCCTGGACAATTTGACTTAGCTCCAACTGAAGTTTCATTTCTCTCACTTTGGCTGCAGTAGCATCAAATTGGCTGTGAATCGCAACGGATTTACGACCAATTTGGGACTTCAATGTTTCAAATCTATTTTCATTTGAAGAAAACAGAAGAATCATCATATCCTCTGGCACGCCTACACCTCCAGTCAAAGCTTTTACAACGATTGAGTCAAATTCACGGGTTGAAGACAACACCTTATCCAAAATCGGCAGATTATCTTCGTCTCCATTTGTAATATAATTATGAATAAGAGCCTCCACAATATTCTCCACATTCCGTTTCAGATGAGGATTACATTTGCAGAACTCATATATTTCAAACAAGACAGGAGAAGTCTGTGCTAAAGTTTCTTTTTTCTCGTTCAATGATTTTACCGCCTGTTGGTTTATATAGTTAGAGAACAAGAACGTCAACATATCATCGTCAATAGCCCTAACCAGCCCTCTATAATATGTCTCAAATGTACGATAACGAACCTCTTGCGAGATGTCGCAGTTCATGCAAGTGGTAACTGTTGAAACCACTTCACTATATAAACAGGCAAAATTTTTCACCATTGGTATTTTACGAGAAACCAAGGTCAAGCTTTTCTTATCTTTCATCGCCAACAATATAGTGTTCTTAACTTCCAAAGCAGAAGAATAACGATAGAAATCACCGTTAGTCAACCCATAAAGATTTCCTACTTTAAGAATTTCCTCCCAATTGCCATAATGTTGGTTTGCCTCATAATTTAGTGCTTGTTCAATCTCATTCATGTACGCATTTGAAATGGATGCAAGATAAGGAGCAACTACAACACACATTTTGCAAAGGTGTTGCGAAGCTAACATATTCATTGCCTCCAACTGTGAAGAGAAGAACGATAGGTATTCAGCATTACCTTCTATCGCCTTTTCCATTCTTGAAATCAAGGCCTTTTGTACTTCCAAGATAGACACCACATGGATTCCATCAGGAATGTCATAATTTACATTGTCTGGCAGTTCGGCGGCTTTTCCGTCAAGTTTCCCTAATGCTGATTCCAAGCTAAATGTGTACGGGTCATCCCAAGATGTGAAAGCCAAGGATTTGACAAAAATGCGTTGTTGATAAATAGCTGTTGCCCATAGAGCCAACAACTCCTTGTAGTTGCCTTTGGTGAGCTGTCCATTTTCTGCTGCCACAAGGCTCATGATTGCCATATTTCGCATAGCAATAGGATCAGACAAATATGTGGAGTCTTGTACTTTCTGTCCCCCAAGACTTTTGAGGGCGTCTCCTTTCTTGTAAAACTCTTCAATTGCATAGAGGCGAATGGATTCTTTGAGAGCGTTTACCTTTTGGGGAGATACTTGCACAATCAGTTTTATGTCATCCAACGTCTTTGATAAATCACGACCTAGCTCTAGGGCATCTTCTGGAGAAAGAGTAGATTCATTGAGTCGGCGTATTTTCTCATTGAGCATATCCAAGGTCTTCTGCTTAGAAAGAATCTTCTCCTTTTGGCATATCTGCAAAATTTCAGAATCATTTCCCAAAATGGTTGCATTGATGCTTTCTGCATTTTCAACATTTCCATTGGAGAGCAGATAAATACACCATCTGAAAGCCAAATCATACTGAGTAGGTCTACCCTTTTTTTGAGAGAGCAAATCTGATATTTGCTTTTCATCATTCCGAAGTATTTTCTTTCCACTTTTCAGCTTGCAGATAAACAACCTCTCTTTGGCATTTTTAAAATCTTCATCATATTTGAGAATCTGCTCATAATCAGCTATCGCCTCACCGTACAATTTTGCCGTCTCACTCTTTTTACCGCATGAAAATAATCGTTCGCAAAGTTTTTTGACTACGAACTTTTTACATTCTTGCTTATTAGTGGTCGTACATTGAGATTCAACAATATTAATCAAATTAGTAAACTCGCAGATTGCGACATAATCGTCCTTGCAACAAATATGCGTCTTGACGGAAACGAATTTGACCCACAATTCATTTTTCAACGAAGAGGCACTACGTCTACCTTCAGAAATCACAGCGAGAATCCGGGCTGCAAGTTCTTCGGACTCTTGCTCATTTGGGATAGACTCCAAGCAGAGTATAGCATATGTATCATACCACGGCAAGTTGTTGTCGCGCAACAAGTATAGCAGCTCTGTCGCATGAGACTTGTCAGTTGGATATATCTTTCTTGCAAGGTTTGAGAACAGTCGTTCAATTCTCGGTATCAGCTGTCCATATGCTCCAGCGTCAAATACATTGCTATGTTTTTTGTTGAATGCAAGAGCCTTTCGTAGTTTTCTTTCTTTTATTACATCATCTTTAGTTCTTACAGCATCATCCAACATTATGTGCGCTATCAAGACTTCAGCCAATCCATGGCAGCCTACCAGAGACTCTGCTACGGCCAAAGTGAAAGCAGAATCATATTTATTACTTTCTACATAATCCTTCAGATAACCAACTTTTGCAGCGTACAAATTGCTCGATTTCACTCGTTTAAGTGCCCTTTGGATACACTCGATAGCCTCTTTCTTATTTGTTGCTTTATGAGAATATTCCAGGACCTTTTTCTCGTATGGAGCAGAAACATCCTTTCCTTCATCAAGCAACCTTTCCAATGTTTCTATGACATAGGTGTCAAAACGACTTAACTTGATTACCTCATTGACGAACACGTTCAATATAGCTTTGGAAGAAAGCATAAGTTTTGACGAGATAATGAAATCAACAAAAGCTCTCTTGCTGGTTTGGGTTCCCACACGAAAGACAGTCTTTATCAGCCGAGCATCTGGTACCAAATGCCAAGCATGCAGCAGCAAACTTTGAGCTGCTGCCAGATTTGTCTGTGCCAATTTTGCCAATTCCTCCTCTACTGTTGAAACATATTTCCCCCGATGCACAGAAGAGGAAAGGAATGGTTCCAACGCACTGATAAATGCAAGTCCCTCTCCAAGGCAGGCATAAAGAATGCCAGGAACAACGAGCGATTGTTCCTTCGATGACAAACGATACAACTCCAATGCAGAGTCTGCGTAGATTTTCTTGGCTACAGAATACTTATCAACAAAATGTTGGCTGATTATTAATGAAGAGACATAATCCTTGCCATTGTATAGGTTCCCGGCAAATTCTATTCCCTTTTGAGCAATATCTGCCTTATCCTTCGCTTGTAAGTGCTTTTCTGCATAGTCAAACACTCCCATTAATTCCTTCCTGGTATCTTCTGACATTTTTGTGCTCACAATTGAGTCAAAGCGCACATTTGCATACAGTTCACAAAAGTCAGGATTTGGCAGATATGGTTTTGTCAATTCACATAGGTGTATACTTTCCTGCAAAGATTTCTGTTTGTATAATATTTCTGCTTCTGTCGACAAAGCCTTTGCTAAGGCAACCAACAACGTATTGTTACTAGAAAGCGACCGTAGGCTATTTATTGATTTGTAGTCTTTTATATACCTAATAGAGGCATTGACAAAATCAGATTCCAATACCGTGACACCATTGCCAAATAAAGCTTGACAATAGTCAATATACAATGCGCGATTCAACACATTGCTATTTCTGACAAACTTAATACAATCGGCCTTCAGTTCTGGATATCGCCCACATAGGTTGGCTGCTGAAGCAACACTTGCTTTGTTTCCTTTGAGCATCAACGAATGATAAACCTCAAGCAATGCCTGAGGAGCGTCCATATGGCAATCCAAGATATCCTCCAGGATTTTTATCGCCTCCGTTGTGTCTCCATTTTTAATCAAGCCTATGGCCTTTTGAAACTTATGGTCATAATATTGACCTTTTATCCAAGAGATTAGTCCCATTATCTTTCTGGCATTTTTAAGGTGTCACCAATATGCAAAATAGAGTTAGCTTGCAGATGATTCAACGAGATGATATCGGCATAGCGTTTTTCCGTACCAAGCTCTTTCCGACTGATTCTGCAAAAACTGTCGCCTTTCTTTACAACGTATTCATGCTTAGGGTTAAGCTTTTGATTTTTGAGCGATTCTATTTCTGATTTCAACTTTTTCACGCTATCTGTCAATTCGCTTATGCGTTGTTCTGCATGCAACACACCATTTTCCACAGGAAAAGATTCTTTCACAGACTGTTTCTGAAAGTAAAGAGACACGCAACCAATAGCCAAGGCCAATGTCGTAAAGGACAATACCCCAATCAGCCCCTTCTGCTTTTTCCCAGCATAAGTTGCATTGGCATCGTTTGTTACCAGATTGTTGATTTTCCGATATACCGACAAATCGGAACCGCAGCAAGGGCATACCACGTCTTCCTGATAGAAGTCGGGTATGCCATCCTTACCGCATATTGGACATTTTGTTTGTTCTTTCATCATACTATTCCTACTCCCATACCGATATTGATAGAACCTTTTTGGATTTCCTCCAAAAGATCTTGATTTGCTCTAATCAGTTCGTTCACCTCATTCACGTTATTGCATTCTAAAGCATTAACCATTTCATCATAAACACAGATTGCGCGACCTGCAACCTGCGGATTGCTGGAGCTGTCGCCTATCAACTTGAACAAGAACACATGGATTAGCAAAGAATACTTTCTTGCAATTCTTTCCAGTTCATGGCGCAAGGAATCCTTTTCAAAACTATCAGATGAGCTTTTAATTTTGAAAAGAGCCTCTCTCATTTCTGTTGCATCAGAACTGTCTAAGAAGCGAGCGAAATTGCCGAGAAGAATACTTGCATAGATTTCTCCTATATTATTCTCCTGCTTATCCCCCATCAACGCTCTCGTATTTGCAGAGCGTATCTCATTTTCGTGGTCTGCCCATCTACTGTCTGTAGGAGAATAGCTATTCTTGTTTATTGTATCTATCACTTGCTGCATCTCACCGATAAAATTAGCTTTCTTGGCATCAGATATTTGTGGATTTCCCAATACATCCTCCACCGTTAGTGATAACTCCGTCAAGCACCTACTGTCATTATCACCTCTACCCAATCGAATCTCGGTTACTTTTCCTGACTTTACAACTTTTACTTTTGCCGTCATCGTATCATCCTCGTCGAGATTAAACGTGAAATTCAAATCGCTTAAAGCAGGAAGATTCTCTGATATTGTAAAGAATCCAGACGATATTTTTGTGTAACTACCATTCTCTGTATCCGTGAAGAGCTTTAGCTCAACAATCTTTTGATTATTGCTAACCGTGCGGTACTTCTTGTTAGCCTCTAACGGAAGTACCTCCTGGCTATCTATTATTTTCTCCATCCTATGAGAGCCATCCGGATTTTCCAACTGAATGAAAGTTTGGTGCTTAGTGGTTAGTACAACTCCGAAGGCCGCTTCTTGTTCTGTTGCATTCTGCTCCTCCAATGCGGCATCATCTGAAGGCAACGACTGGGCTAGAATAGCTGCGCCCTCAGCTATTGCCAACATCGGTTTTTCAGAAGACAACACTTTTTCCATTCCATATTTTTCAGAAAGCATTCTTTTTACCAATGGAATACATGAAGAACCTCCAACCAACAGAATGTTTTCTATCGTGTCCATAGGAATGGCCGTTTTCTCCAGCAGTTCCTCTATCAAGTCTATGGTACGCCTAATCAATGGGGTAATAAGAGATTCAAACGTAGCTCTTGACACAACAAGGTCGTCAACAGGATCTCCGTCTTCATTTTCAAGGAAGTCACTGAAGAAAATGGTTGCACTTTGAACCTGGCTCAAGGTCTTTTTACACTCTTCAACGCCAGATTTTAGCCCACCAATAAATTGTGCTTTCTCTTTTTCCGATTTACCATCCAGTAGCTCCGCAAGATTAAAGTTATCTCGCTTTTCTATTTCTCTACAAACATAGTCCGACAACAAACGGTCAATGTCGTCACCACCCAGCCAACGATCACCGCCACTACCAGACTCTATAAATTGTCCGTCCATAGCCATCAAGATAGAGAGGTCAAAAGTACCACCGCCGAAATCATAAATCAAAACCTGCTTACTTTCACCTGGCACCATCTTGTCAAAGCCGTAAGATATGGCTGCGGCTGTAGGCTCAGCAAGAAGTCGTTGTACATGCAGTCCTGCCAATTCTGCAGCCTTTTTAGTTGCCGTCTTTTGTTTCTCCGTGAAATATGCAGGAACCGTTATCACGGCATGCGTTACCTCGCCAAGTTTTACGGCTGCGTCCTTTTTCAAGGACTTCAATATTTCCCCACTAATAAACTCCGGGCTATACTCTTTCCCTCGAAGCACAATGCTGACAGCTTCTTCCGTACCTCCCGTAGGTTTCTTAATTCCATACGGATAGGCATTACTGTCAGCACGCATCTTTTGAACTTGTGGGTCAGAGAACCCCGTACCCATCAATCTCTTCACCGAAACAACAATGTTCGGCGAGTACCTTTTCCAATTCTTGTACACCGCATTGCCAACCAAGAATTGCCCGCTTTTATCCAATGCGACGCAAGATCGACACAAATCCTCATTGTTTGCCCCTGTCTGTATCACCTTGACTGCGGTATCCTTGAAAGCAACAACCGAATTGGTTGTGCCCAAATCTATTCCTATTGCTTTTCCCATTGTAAATATCTTTATTTTTTATTTAATAATTCCTTTACTTGTGCTTCCGATTCCTCCACTATCTTTGCAGTTTCCTCTTCTGACATCGTTGCTTCACAGGCTTTCACATAAACATCGTTTGGATTATCTACGCTTGCTTCATTTTTCTCATGTTCTAAAGTAGATGCCATTTGAGTAGGACAATGACTGATCGTTTCTTTGATCTTGTCAGCTTCCTCTTTGAGATTTCCAACATGTTCACGCTTTGCGTCAATCCAACTATCAAGAGAAGTTTGCATATCGCCTATCTCTTTATCCAATTCTTCTATCTGAACTTTGCTTTCGTCTATCTTGGCTTTCAAATCATTGAAGGATTTTTCCATCTTGCTGATATCTTCAGCCAACATCTCCCGCTTCATTTGCAATCGTTCAATCTCTTCCTTTCGGTTAGACCGTTCAGAATTAATACTGCGGACCTCTGACATAATCTTGTTATAATCAATGGCTGTGGGTAATTTGGCCTTCTCTATGATTGTTGCCACAGACATATCATCGTGGCTGCCACGTTTGCTCAAATCTGAAAGGTGACTTTTTAGCAGTTCCGTTGCCTCATCCATATTGCGTTCATTGAACACACACAGTATTTGACTATAAAACTTATGAAGGAGATTCGTTTGTAGAAAAGTATCATCAATACCGTCACTACCGAGGGCAAATGCTATCGGGAAATGACCTGTTCCATCAAATGCATATCTGAAATCTTCTACTGGAGAATGGCCGCAAAGAGAGGTTGTTGTATTCATGAAACAATTACAATCCCACGGAACAGGCTCTGACCATTGCATAAGCTCGTCACAAACAAACAGCTTACCATCTCCGATATGAAAGGCGAACCAATAGCCTGGTGTCCGAACTGCTGCCATAAGGGTCGTACCGTAAGCTTTTTCGATTCGGCGAGAGCCCAATCTCTCTTTTTCTCCTTTATTGAAAGGACGTTCTTCGGCATCTTCGCTTATACGTCGTCTCCACTCCACACATATTTCGGAAAACAACTCTCGAAATCTCAGTTCTATCTCTGGGTATTTTTGCGACTCTTGAAGATACAACTTTGATTGTCGTAACAAATCCATCTCACTTTCCGACAAGTCTGATGCAGCTCGCACTTTTCCTTGTTTATCACGCTTGGGATTGCTGGTCGGCTTAGCCGTGACAGCACCTTTCTTTCCCTCGAAGAATTTTGATGGGAGTTTTTCCACAAAATCCTGTATCTTCCCAATTGTTACCTCCGTTGCTATACGAGATCCGATATCGCTCCGAACATAACTGTCACCACCATGCCCGTCACAGACAATGGCTATATGTAGCCCATCTTTTTCAAAATAGGCACCATTATCTTGGCAAGGCTTTTGGGAGGCAGTATGGCTAAAGCCTAATGCTTGCGTGTAGAAACCAATTATATCCATATTCACTTATTTTTTACCAACCTGTCCAGTCGTCAGTTCCTGCATTCTTTGTAGAAGAACCTACATCTATTCCCTTCAACGTTGGGTCGTTAGCTATGTCATTGCCTAGTGTCGTGATGGTTTCAGTTGATTTGTCTGGAGCATCTTTACCTACAGAAGTTGTTTTGCTATTGACACGCGAAGCAGTTACAGACACCAAGCGGATTATTTTCTTGAGCTCATCAATCGTATGAACGGTAAGAACAGCCTCTTCGTGGCCTGTAAAATCAATGAGCGTTGATTTCACACAATCATCACCAATCGCTATCGCTATCTTCGTAGCAACTTTGAACCAGTTATTTGCCCTCAATTGTTCCAAAGCGTGTCCAGTTTCATCTGTTGGGGCTCCATCTGACAAAAGAATAATTACAGGGGCAAATGAACCTGTTGCCTCCATCATGAATCCATGGCTATGAGATAACTGATGATTCAGGTTGTCATATGCCTCTCCCAAAACCGTCAATCCGCTTGCCTGAAGATCTCTCCACTCGAAGTTCTCAATTTCAATAGGAGTAGGATACATCCACTGGCAATTACTGGAGAACTCAAGTACCGCAATCTTTATTTTGGAATCAGAATTGCTTTTGGAAATTTCTTCCAAGATGGGGAGTGTCTCTCTAACAGCGGTGTTGAGTGCTCCTATTTTTGCTCCCGACATACTACCAGATGTGTCAACAAGATAGAATAATGTCATTACCTTGCGTGGTATCTCATCCACGATGTTAAAAGGATCGTTTATCATATTCGTTATATTTATAAGGTTGTTAATGCCGTAACGTCATGGTTAAATCTTATTTTCAAATCAGGAACCGCAGGTAAGCCTCTTTCATTCTCCACATTTCGAACCTCTCCATTTGGCAGGGATACAGCCCAAGTTGTTCCTGACATATTCTTGATGCCAAGTTTGCCCGTCATTGGATTTTTAATCACAATCCCACACTCCTCAGACAAACTCACGTTCATTGTCGACTGAGTCTGACACTTATATAGTTTTTGGCCGTCAACAAGAGGTATTCGGTAGTTGCCTATTTTCAGCAATACTGGGCGATTAATTACTCCTTGACAACATACACACTTGGAGATTGTACTGTTAGGATCGACAAATGTCTTGCTCCCGCAATGTGGACAACTGACGTACTGCGCCCGAAGTTGCAACAACACTTGTTGCCACGTTTTATCCATGACACGTTTGGTAGGGGTTACTATTGCCTCTTTTGAAAATGCCTTGATGAAAGTTTCACGCAATATGCGAGGGAAATATGACCAACGACGCATAACATTTTTATGAAGGCGAGGGTCGGGGCGATTGGAATCATCATTGGGGTCCATGATAAAGACGCAATCCCTTCCATAGAATTTTCTCTCAGCATCTTCCGTGAGACAGGGGCAAGCAACAACACGTTTCCCCTCAAAAGGTCTATTCAAATAAAAAAGGATGAAAAGAATCACACCTAACGAGAAATAATCTGTATAGCGGTCGGGCATCGCTTGCCTGTCTACTATCTCTGGAGCCATGTATCCGCTCTTTCCAACTATCCCCATATTCATTTTATTGGGAGCCACATTATCATTGTCGCAAATCAGCACATCGCCAGTTTGCGGATTAATAAAAAAGTTTCCATCATTCATATCCTGATAGCTAAGCCCGACAATGTGCAACTTCTGAAAAGCAGAACATATTTGCAGAGCTGCCTCTATCAAGGCTGCTGGTGAAGATAACTTAGCCTTAGCCAACATGAACGAGCCCAATTCCTCGTAATTGTCAGGGCGCAGTTTCATAACATATCCGAAACTTTCGTATTGATTGGGCTTGCTTATTGCCAATGGCCACAGAAAGGAGTTGTTGGGTGCCCCAGTCTTTACATTATTTTCCAGATTTGCATAGAAAGCAGGCTTGTTCTTGGTGATATACCATTTTAGAGCATGGGGCATTCCTTCATAGTCTACCTTATAGACGATACCTTGGCCGCCCCGCCCCAACTCTTGTATAACTCGGCACTGTTTCCCATTCGTTAATTCTACGATTGTGTTTGGTAATAATTCTGCCATATAATAATAGTTTATAGTTTTTGTCAATAAAGCTATAGGCATAAAAAAAGCGCAGACCGCCCGTTGTTCGATCTACACTCTGAGGCCGTGAGAATTGCCTATACTGCTGAACGAACAACAGTATAGCCCACGCCGATATGAGAATATGACTTTCCCTTACCAACGTATTTTTCCCACAAGCTCTTTCGGAGCAGTAGGTGTACGCCGATAAGGGATGCGTATATAAACACATCCCGCAGACATCTACCGTTGCTAAGTTCGAGGCAGTAATTCCAGAAATTTCTCACGTTTCAGAGTGTCTGCTGAACATAGCGTTTGTAAACGCCTTAATTATGTCGTGCCTCCTTACCCACCCTCATCTCCTTTTTGCGGGTATCATCCCACAAAGGCTCGGCGTGTGCTGAGGCTTGGAAAAATATTAGATTCATGCACTTACATACAATTCTCTAAACATTCCAAATGCAAAGGTATTACTATTTTTCCGAACAAACGAAAGAAAATGAGAAAAAATATGAAACTTCCCCAATTTTCTTGTTTTCCATTTGTCAGAAAGCAACGGCTATCTCTTCGTAACAGTTCCCTTCCTCGTGTTCACCGAGAAATTGCCGAGGGAGGACTTCACCTGATACACGCCATTCTTGGCGCTCACCACCTTTGCCGACATGCCCATAAAACTGATGCCGCCATCTTTCTTCTCGATGGTGTACCTGCCAAGGGGAGTGGATACGACAATGTGGCGCTTCGTGTTCTCCACCACCCCATACACCGTACCGGACGGTGCATTCTTCACTTGCTCAGCCACACTCTTCGCGGCGGTCGCCACGTCGGTGTTGTTACTCTTTGCGAAACCAGTTGTTGTGGCAGTAACTACCATCAGCAACGAAACGATAATCTTCTTCATACCTTATTATATTACAGGGTTCAACTTTTTCTTTATACGATAAGCCTTATAGCAGCCCATCGTTTTCTTTACGCTTGCAAAAGTATGAAGAATTCTGATACCCACAAAACTTTCTGATGCCCATCGTATGAAATAACCTCCTTACTGTATGAAATGACAAAACAAGTCCTTAAGAGCTTTCTCCGACATTCCCTTAAGATACATCGCAAAGCATCTTAAGAAACTTTTTCGTGTTTTTTTTCATAAACATTTGCACATGTCAAAAAGATTCCTTATATTTGCCCCCGATAAAAATATACGATTATGAGACAATCAGAGGAACGATATATTAGTTTGTTGACGGACTTCGGTTTCAAGCGCATCTTTGGAACCGCCCCCAACAAAGACCTGCTCATCAATTTCCTGAACTCGCTGTTCGGCAAGGAGCAAGTCATCAAGGACGTGAAGTACCTCAACAGCGAGAATGTGGGGGATGTGTATACCGACCGCAAGGCCATTTTCGACGTCTACTGCGAGAACGAGCAGGGCGAGAAGTTTATCGTGGAAATGCAGAACGCCTATCAGAAGCACTTCAAGGACAGGTCGCTATACTATTCCACCTTCCCCATCAAGGAACAGGCACCCAAGGGGGTGGACTGGGACTTCAAGCTGGCCCATGTCTATGTGGTGGCACTTCTCAACTTCGACATGCACGACGTGGCTTTCGACAAGAAGGCCATAGCGCACGACGTGGGGCTGTTAGACAAGAAAACAAAGAAAGTATTCAACGACAAGTTGACCTTCAAGTATGTGGAGATTGCCAAGTTCGACAAGCCTCTCGACAAATTACATACGATTTATGACAAGTGGCTTTATGCCCTGAAAAACCTGTCACGCCTTACCGACCGTCCGAAGGAGTTGCGTAACAAGGTGTTCGACAAACTCTTCGAGGAGGCAGAGATGGCGAAATTCTCTAATCAAGAGCTCAATGAATACGAGGATAGCCTGAAAGCATACCGTGACATCAAGAACTCTCTTGATACCGCAATGGAACAGGGCTTCGAGAAAGGACGCGAAGAAGGGCGTGAAGTAGGCAGAGCGGAAGGCAGAGCAGAAGGCAGAGCAGAAGGTAGAGCAGAAGGTAGAGCAGAAGGCATTACTTCTCAGCGACTTGACACAGCCCGATCAATGCTTGAAGATGGATTTTCTTTAGACAAAATCATACGCTATACAGGATTGTCTGATGATGAAATCAAACAATTAAAATAAATTTTGGAAGTGAAGACAGAACTCATACTGGTCGGCAAGACCGTCAACAAGCATTTCGTCGCCAGCATCAACGATTATGCCGAGCGCATCACCCATTATATGCCCTTCTCCATCACCACTCTCCCCGAGCTGAAGAACACCAAGAGCCTCAGCGAGGAACAACAGAAGGAACGGGAGGGCGAGATGATACTGAAACTCATCCAGTCCTCCGACACCGTGGTGCTGATGGACGAGCATGGACAGGAGTTCCGGAGCATCGAATTCGCCAAATGGGTAGAACGCAAACAGGCAACGGCGAGAAAACTCGTGTTCGTCATCGGCGGCCCGTATGGCTTCTCGCAAACCGTATATGATCGTGCCAACGAGAAGATTTCGCTCTCCAAGATGACCTTCTCCCACCAGATGGTGCGCCTCATCTTTACCGAGGCGCTCTACCGGGCATGCACTATTATAAAAGGTGAACCGTACCACCACGAATAAAGAAAAAGGTAAAAGGGTAAAAAAATAAGGGACAAAATGGCTAAAGAAAAATACATCGAGATAAAGGGTGCGAGGGCCAACAACCTCAAGAACATCGACGTGAAGATACCGCAGGGCAAGTTTGTCGCCATTACGGGTGTCTCTGGGTCGGGCAAGTCGTCATTGGCATTCGATACGCTCTATGCCGAGGGGCAGCGCAGATATGTGGAGTCGCTATCCTCTTACGCCCGCCAGTTCTTGGGGAGCATGAGCAAGCCCGAGTGTGACTTTATCAAGGGTCTGCCGCCCGCCATCGCCATCGAGCAGAAGGTCATCTCGCGCAACCCACGTTCCACCGTGGGCACCAGCACCGAGATTTACGAGTACCTCCGCCTGCTCTTCGCCCGCATCGGGAAGACCTACTCGCCTGTGAGCGGACAGGAGGTGAAGCGACATACCACAGAGGATATTCTGGAATGTACCCGACAGTACTCCAAGGGTACCAAATTTGTCATCCTCTCCCCTATCCACGTCATAGAGGGGCGGAGCCTTGGCAAACAGCTTGAAATGTATGTGCAGGAGGGATATGCCCGAATTTTGGAAAAAGGTGAGTTTATCCGTATCGAGGACTTTCTGGAGAAGGCAAACGATGCCGAAGCGGCAACTGCCCCAAAATACCGGCAACTCATTGATGCAAGCGGTGAAGCACTGAAGCAAGCCATGCAGCAAACGGGCGAGGAAATATTCCTCGTGATAGACCGTTCGTCTGTAAGCGATGAGAAAGACGACATCAGCCGTCTGATGGACTCCGCCGAAACCGCCTTCTATGAGGGCGACGGAGCCTGTCGCCTGCTCTTCCTGCCAAGCCATATCAGCTACGATTTCTCTACCCGATTTGAGGTTGACGGCATCACTTTCGAGGAACCTACAGATAACATGTTCGCCTTCAACTCCCCGTTGGGAGCCTGTCCTACCTGCGAGGGATTCGGCAGCGTGATAGGTATCGACGAAAAACTCGTCATCCCCGATACGTCCATGAGTCTCTACGACGGTTGCGTGGTTTGTTGGCGAGGAGAGAAGATGGGCATGTGGAAGAATGAGTTCATACGCCGTGTAGAGCAAGGCGGATTCGACTTCCCTATCTTCAAGCCTTACTATGAACTGACACAGAAGCAGAAGGACTGGCTCTGGCACGGTCTGCCCACCGAGAAACAGCGCGACCCGCACGACAGGGTGAGCATTGACGAGTTCTTCCGCATGGTGAAGGAAAACCAATACAAGATACAGTACCGTGTGATGCTGAGCCGATTCCGTGGCAAGACCATCTGTCCTGACTGCCATGGCACTCGCTTAAAAAAAGAGGCCAACTATGTGAAGGTTGGCGGAAAGAGCATCACTGAGCTTGTAGATACACCCGTGACAAGTCTCACGGCATGGTTTGCCAACCTAGAATTGACTGAGCATGAAAAGAGCGTCAGCAAGCGACTGATGGCAGAAATAACCAACCGACTTCAATTCCTTCTGGACGTAGGACTGGGGTATCTCACCCTTAACCGTCTCTCCAACACACTCTCCGGCGGCGAGAGCCAGCGCATCAACCTGACCACCAGCCTTGGATCTTCCCTCGTGGGCAGCGTCTATATCCTCGACGAGCCAAGCATCGGACTACACAGTCGTGACACAGACAGGCTCATCAAGGTTCTCCGCGAGCTACAGCAACTGGGCAACACGGTGGTAGTCGTTGAGCACGACGAGGAAATCATGCGCGCCGCCGACTACCTGATAGACATTGGCCCAGACGCAGGACGCTTGGGCGGCCAACTCGTCTATGCGGGAACTGCCGCAGAATACTCCACCACCGACAAGGAAGAACAGGCAAAGCTCTTGGAGAAATACCCAAACAGCTACACCATCCAATATCTGACCCACAGCGAAGAGATAGAGCGCCCATCCAGCCATCGTGCCTGGAATCAATCCATAGAAATCAAAGGAGCACGCATGAACAACCTGCGTGGCATCGACGTAAAAATACCCCTTAATATATTTACAGTCATCACAGGTGTCTCTGGATCTGGCAAGAGTTCTCTCATCAAGGGAATCCTATATCCAGCCATGCGCCGCCACCTCGATTTGGTGGCAGACGCACCAGGCGAGCATACAGCTCTGACAGGCGACATCAACAGAGTCAAGCACATTGAGTTTGTTGACCAAAACCCGATAGGCAAGAGCACACGAAGCAATCCTGCCACCTACCTGAAGGCATACGATGCCATCCGTTCCCTCTTTGCCAACCAGCCACTGGCAAAACAACTGGGGTTCACCCCTGCGTACTTTTCCTTTAATGCAGAGGGAGGAAGATGCGAAGAGTGCAAGGGAGCAGGCTATGTAACCATAGAAATGCAGTTCATGGCAGACTTGGTCTTGCAGTGCGAAGCTTGCAAAGGCAAACGATTCAAGCACGACATACTAGACGTGCATTATGGGAGAAAAGACATCAACGAGGTACTCAACATGACCGTGAATGAAGCCATTGAGTTCTTCGGAGACGAAAGAAAGCAACACAATGATGGCGACTTCGACTACTGCCGCACCATCGTCAACCGCCTGCACCCCCTGCAAGAGGTCGGCTTGGGCTATATCAAACTGGGGCAGAACTCCAGCACCTTGTCAGGCGGCGAGAACCAACGTGTAAAACTCGCTTATTTCATCGGAAAAGAAGACCAAGAGCCAACGCTCTTCATCTTCGATGAGCCAACGACAGGCTTGCATTTCCACGACATCAAGCGGCTGCTCCATGCTTTCAACGCCTTGATAGAAAGAGGGCATTCATTGGTGATCATCGAGCACAACCTGGATGTCATCAAGTGCGCCGACTACATCATCGACCTCGGTCCTGAAGGCGGCGACAAGGGAGGAAAACTTGTCGTGGCAGGGACTCCAGAGGAAGTTGCGGAATGCAAACAAAGCCTTACTGGCCAATTTCTTAAGAAGTATCTATAAAAGACGTGGAAACCCCGCAAAAAGCGGACGTTTATATAAAATTATGTAAAAAAATAACGAAATACTAAACTTTATGTTTAACTTTGCATCCAAATAGACAAAAGTGAAATATAAAATCAAAAGATATGAAAAGATTTATCTTAGCACTGACAATGCTTGTTGCCATGGCTGCGTCCGCAAGCGCACAAGCAGAAATCAAGTTTGACAAGTTGATTCACAACTTTGGCAACTTCAGTGAAAAGTCTCCTGTGCAGAAGACAACCTTCACATTCACCAATGTGGGCAACAAGCCCCTGATTATCAACCAAGCCATAGCCAGTTGTGGCTGTACAGTCCCTGCCTACACCAAACAGCCGATTGCTCCTGGGCAAAAAGGCCAGATTACCATCACCTACAATGGCAAGGGTATGTTCCCCGGGCATTTCAAAAAGTCTATCACCGTTCGGAGCAATGGTAATGTCGAAATGACTCGCCTCTACATCGAAGGTGTAATGACTGAGGAGACCAAATAATAAGCAGGTTTTTCCATCATCAAAACAGAAGAAACGACGGACAATGTTATTCTATTTTTCCGGAACAGGAAATACGCGTTGGGCAGCCATCAGACTAGCTTCATCAACGCATGAGCGACTGATAGACATCGCCGAAGAGATGAGGCAGTTGAAGATTTCAGGCGCAAAAGCAACTGAGCCGTTCATCTTAAAAGAAGGTGAACGGCTTGGTTTCGTTTTTCCCGTTCACGGTTGGAGAGTCCCCAGGCTGGTAAGGGAATACTTGTCTCGCCTACAAGTCTTCCCTGTATCAACAGGCCATCATTTTGTTTATGCGGTCTGTACCGCAGGAGACAGTATCGGCAAGACTATAGAGAACCTAAACGAGTCCATTGCCAACAATGCTTCGCTGAATAGTCTGGGAATCCATCAAGTTGACTCCGCCTATTCCCTAATCATGCCTGAGTCGTACGTCGGTTTGCCTTTCATGGATGTCGATTCGAAAGAGAAAGAGCTGCACAAAAAGTTTAAGGCATCCTCAGAACTGGATGGCATCACGGAAGAGATTTTCTACCGCAAACCAGGAATAAGCCGACTGGTAAAAGGACCGATTCCATGGTTCTTCACGAAAATCGTAGGAGGATTCTTCGAGCATGTGCTCATCACGGACAAACGTTTCCACGTCACGGAAGATAAATGCGTGAAGTGCGGCATCTGCGCCAATGTTTGTCCAGTCGATGACATTGACGGCGGCAAGGGGAAGATGCCCCAGTGGCTGCACCACGCCGATTGCCTCACCTGTTTCTGCTGTTACCACCATTGTCCTCACCACGCCATTGAGTTTGGACACCAAACACAGAAGAAAGGACAGTACTATTATAAATAGCAACACCAAGACTTTAGTAAAGATATATATATAAATTCAATCCAGAATTCTAGCATGAAAAAGATATTACTTAGCATCGCATTTGCCCTCATGGGCTTTGTCTCCACCTTTGCAGCGAAAGCCCATCCTGGCTTGACCACGATTACCCAAAGCGACGGAACACAACTGTCTATCCGCCTGAACGGCGACGAGCATACCCATTGGTACACTACCAGCGACGGAGTGTTGCTGGTACAGGTGGGCAAGAGTTATTACATCGCCCAAGTCGAGGATGACGGTTCCTTAAAAGCCACCCCGCAATTGGCACACAATGAGAGCGACCGTGGAGAAAGAGAGAAAAATGTAATTGCCCAACAAGACAAGGACACGTTTTTCAACCTAAACAACAGCAATACCCAAAACTTGGCTAAGCCGATAGGAAACATAACCCCCGCTTATTTTCCACACACAGGTTCCCCAAAGGCATTAGTTATCTTAGTGGAATTTCAAGACGTAAAGTTTACCACAGCGAACCCGGTTGCCACATTCACCCACTATCTCAAAGGCCAGGCAGGCGAAGCTGCCCCAGAAGCAAACGATGTGTATATGTCCTCTTACGGCAAGTCCACATACACTAACTATGGAAGTGTTTACCAATATTTTTACGACATGAGCAAAGGGCAGTTTACACCCCAGTTTGACATTGTCGGCTCCGTGACACTAAGCAAAAACTCCGCATACTATGGTGGCAACATAAATGGAGGAACAGACACCCATTACCCCGAGATGATAGCAGAAGCTTGTAAACTAGTTTCTGACAAAGTGAACTTTGCTGACTATGACCAAAACAACGACGGATATGTAGATTTGGTATATATCATATACGCAGGCTACAGCGAAAGTATTGGCAGCAACAGCTCAGACTGCATTTGGCCGAAAGCCGGGACAGGTACTTTTTACGACCCAGACACGAAAAAAGTCCTATCCCTCAATGACAAGCAAATCTGCAGATTCGGGCTCAACAACGAATTAAATCTCGCCCCGACCCAAACTACCGTCGCAGGCAAACCGTTTTTGAACGGCATCGGACTTTTCTGCCATGAATTTACACATACCATGGGAATACCAGACCTCTACCCAACAATAGAGAAAGCCCGAGTTGACAATCAAAATCCTGAATACTGGGATTTGATGGATGGCGGCGAATATACATACAATGGCTACTGCCCCACTCCTTACTCACCATGGGAGATGGATGTCATGGGATGGACAACACCAACGGAACTGGATGACAATGCAAAACAAATCACCTTGGAACCATACGAAAACGACCATCTCGCTTACAAAATCAATGGAGAAAACAACGAGTACCTTCTTGTCCAGAACATACAGCAGAGCGGATGGTGGCAACGACAGCTAGGACATGGTTTGTTAATATGGCGCATCGACTACCCATACGAAACAGTTAGCCTTGACTACAGACTCAACAATACTATCGGCAAACCCAATGTAATGATTGTACCCGCCGACGGCTATGTCATTTCAGACTACCAGCATGGGGACGGGCAAAAATGGACAGATGCACAATATAAGGCCAGCCTAAAAGCTGACACATATCCTGGTACAGAAAATGTCACACAGTTACTAAGCGTCAAGCTCAACAACAGTACGTTGGAGAAGCCCATCTACAACATCAAGGAGAACGAGGACGGCATCGTCACCTTCGACTATCTCAAAGATTCCACCACAGGAGTCAACACCGCAATCGCAGGTAAAGACACGGATAAGAATGTGCCTATCTACACGATTGACGGCCATTATCTCGGAACTGACTCCAAAAAGCTCACCAAGGGCGTTTATATCATCGGGAAAAAGAAAATTGTCATCAAATAACAAACCATATTGGACAAACAGCCAACCTTTTCTACATGAGAATAGACATTATCACAGTACTACCAGAAATGCTTGATGGATTCATCAACGAATCCATTCTGGCCCGTGCCCAAAAGAAGGGTCTCGCAGAGATTCATCTGCATAACTTGCGCGACTATACCTTAGACAAATGGAGACGTGTGGATGATTATCCATACGGGGGAAGCGCAGGAATGGTAATGCAATGCGAGCCTATCGACCGTTGTATCACATCGCTCAAGGAAAAACGCGAATACGACGATGTCATCTATGTTTCTCCCGATGGAGAGACTTTCAATCAAAAAATAGCCAACGAGATGTCCATGCAGGGCAACTTGATTATCCTCTGCGGACATTACAAGGGCATCGACCAGAGAGTACGCGACCACCTGATTACCCGCGAGATATCTGTAGGAGACTACGTGCTCACGGGAGGCGAACTTGCAGCTGCCATCATCACTGACGCAGTTGTCCGTCTGGTGCCGGGTGCCATCAGCGATGAGCAAAGTGCCCTCTCCGACTGTTTCCAGGATGACATTCTTGCTCCCCCCATCTACACACGCCCATCCGACTACAAAGGATGGAAAGTGCCGGAAATATTGCTTAGCGGCAACGAGGCCAAGATTCGCCAATGGGAACTCGACCAAGCCATGGAACGAACGAAAAAGCTGAGACCTGACTTGCTGAAGTAAAACAAATCCATCTTTTTTCCAAGACGTTGTGCCGGATTAAAGATATTCCTTACAGAAGGCTTCGCCCAGCGCGAAGCCTTCCTCGTATAGACGCTCCAGCTTCATCGTGTCCTTCTCAATCCTTCCCACTTCCAAAGGACGAAGCGGACGGATGCAAACTATCTTTCCTGAAGCCTCCAGGTCATCCACCAACTGCATCTGTTCATTGTAGGACTTATGCCGGCGGCTCAAGGCTACACGCAAGCGAGGATATTTCTTATATAAATAAGGTATCTTCCTGTCTTTACCTTCATCTCTCCAACCCTTGTTGCGAGTAAGAATCACCACATTATGATCGTACCCCATATCCAGGGCATGCTGCACAGGAATACTGTCAGCGATTCCACCATCCAGCATAGGAATGCCATCAACCTCAACTATCTTGCTCACGTATGGCAAACTGCTGGATGCCCTTACTACATCAAGCGCGCGCTGCCTGTCATGGTTCTCGGAAAGGTACATGGCTTGCCCCGTAAGACAATTGGTCGTTACCATCTCAAAACGGTCAGCATACCTGAAAAACGTATCGAAATCGAAAGGAAGTAATTGGTTAGGGAATTTGTCATAGAGAAGTTTACGGTCGAAGATACACCCTTGCGTCACAAGATGACGAATACCGATGTATTGGTAACGGGCCAGATAGTCGATGTTGGAGATGCGCGCACGACGAGGCTGACGGCTCATGTATGACATACCGTTACAGGCACCCGCCGACACTGCCACCACATAAGGGAAATACATGTCATATTTCATAAAGGCATCCAGCACCCCACTTGTGAAGACACCTCTCATTCCTCCTCCCTCGAGGACCAGTCCCGTATTTTCAGTTAGTTTCATATCGAAATCCCTATTTTTTGTTCCCTTTTACTTCCAAACCGAAGCTATTTCTATTAATTATTTATAAATTCTCACCATTTATGCGATTTTGCTTGCAAAGATAACCATTTTTTACGAAATAATTGCTAACTTTGCAACCGAAATTAGTAAAATTCTAAAAATATGTTTAGCAAGGACACTTACACACAACGCCGACAGGAGTTGAAAAAGCTCGTAGGCGAAGGCGTGATTTTGATTTTCGGAAACAACAATTCACCCTGTAATTTCCCGAACAATGGTTATTACCCGTTCCGTCAGGACTCTTCCTTCTTATATTATTTCGGACAGCAGCGTGATGGTTTGGTAGGTGTAATTGATATAGACAATGACATTGAGACATTGATAGGTGACGACATAGACATTGAGGATATCGTATGGTATGGCAGCGTAGATAACGTACACGACTTGGCTGAACAGGTAGGTGTACACAATTCTGCCCCAATGAAAACCTTGAAGACGATATGCAATGATGCCATCTCCAAGAAGCGCAAAATCCACTTCCTGCCCCCTTACCGCTACGACATCAAGCTACAGATTTTCGACCTTCTCGGCATTCACCCTAACCAGCAGAAGGAAGAAGCATCCTTGGAACTCATCCATGCTATCGTGAAAATGCGCTCTACCAAGACTGCGGAAGAAATCGAGGAGTTGGAACGGGCCGCTGTCATCGGTTACAAGATGCACACCACCGCCATGAAGTTGACCCGGCCAGGCGTAACGGAGAAATTCGTCGGAGGACAGGTAGATGGCATCGCCAACTCTTACGGTGCAATGGTCAGTTTCCCGACTATCTTCACCCAGCATGGCGAGATTATGCATGGCAATCCTTCCATGAACATTCTCGAAGCCGGCCGTCTCGCTCTTTGCGACGCAGGTGCTGAGACCATCAACAACTATTGTTCAGACAACACCCGCACCATGCCTGTAAGCGGTAAGTTCACCCAACGCCAGTTGGAAATCTACTCCATTGTAGAAGCTTGCCACGACTACACCTTGGAGGTAGCCAAGCCAGGCGTGAAATATGCCGATGTTCACTTCGCCGTTTGCCGGCTGATGTTCGACAAGCTGAAGGAGTTGGGACTGGCCAAGGGAGACACCGAGGAAGCCGTAAGGGCAGGGGCACACGCCATGTTCTTGCCTCATGGCCTTGGACACATGATGGGAATGGATGTTCACGACATGGAGAACTTTGACCAGATCTACGTAGGATTCGATGAGGAAGTTCGTCCTAACCTGGAACAATTCGGTACCAATTGCCTGCGTATGGGTCGCCGTCTCCAAGAAGGATTTGTCGTAACCGACGAGCCTGGAATCTACTTCATCCCTGCGCTCATTGACGATTGGAAGGCAAAAGGTCACTGCGCAGAGTTCCTCAACTTCGACAAACTGGAGACGTACAAGGACTTCGGCGGAATCCGAATCGAAGACGATGTACTCATCACCCAAGACGGTTGCCGTTTCATCGGAAAAGACAGAATCCCTTACCACCCAAAAGATGTAGAGGAATTCATGGCTTCAAGCAAGTAAAAAAACGAAGCATTTTCAACAGAAAGCAGAAATAACAACATTATTAATATAAAGAGAAACGTTAATGAAGAAGACATTGATCGCTACTGCATTGATGGCATTCGTTGCCACTGGTGCCAGCGCAAAGACAGCAGCCGATTCTGCAGCAATCGCAAAGAACAAACCTGTATTTACCGTGGTAAAGCAAAACCCGATTACGAGCGTCAAGGACCAGAACCGCAGCGGTACGTGCTGGTCATACTCTACCCTCTCCTTCTTTGAGAGCGAGATTTTAAAGAATACAGGAAAGACTTACGACTTGAGCGAGATGTTCGTAGCCAGCAAGACCTATATGGATCGCGCTACTTTGGCCGTGAGAATGCATGGCGACGTAAGTTTCTCTCAAGGTGGCAGCGCATACGACGTACTGTACGCCTTGCAGCACTATGGCATCGTGCCAGAGAACGCAATGGCTGCGCCAGGTTCTTTGACAGGTGACTCCTTGGCCAACTTCGGAGAGTTCTTCGAGGTAATGACACCATACGTGGAAGCAGTGGCCAAGAGCAATGCCAAGAAGATTTCCACCGCTTGGAAGAGTGGCTTGCAGGGCATCATCGACTCTTATCTCGGCAAGACCCCTGAGAAATTCACTTACCAGGGCAAGCAATACACTCCACAGTCATTCTGCCAGAGCCTTGGCCTGAACCTCGATGACTACGTCAGCATCACCAGCTTCACACATCATCCGATGTGGAGTCAATTTGCCGTAGAGGTACAGGACAACTGGCGTTGGCCCATGAGCTACAACGTACCTATCGATGATCTTTGCCGTATCATCGACAATGCCATCAACAATGGTTACACGGTAGCTTGGGGCGGTGATGTCACAGAAGATGGTTTTACCCGCAAGGGCCTTGGCATCGCTTACGATGTAAAGAAAGTTCGATCCATGTCCGGCACCGACGCAGACCATTGGTTCAAGCTCTCCAAGGACGAAAAGAAAGAGAAGTTTGACTCACTTGGCGTCAACGCTCCAGAGGTAACTCCTACACAGGCCATGCGCCAGGAGGCATTTGACAATTGGGAGACCACCGATGACCACGGCATGCACATCTATGGCATAGCCAAGGACCAGAATGGCAAGGAATACTACATGGTGAAAAACTCTTGGGGAGAGTATGGTGACTACAAGGGCACATGGTACATGACCAAGGCGTTTGTCGCTTACAAGACCATGGACTACATGGTCAACAAGAATGCCATCCCTAAGGACATCCGTAAGAAACTCGGCATCTAACAAGCATTTAAGACATAAGTTAAAATGGCAGCAACACGATGGGTTTGCTGCCATTTTCGCTATCATCCCCACCCATTTAAGTAAATTTCATCTAAAACATTTCTTACTTTGACATTATTTTTGTAACTTTGGCGGCAGAAATAAAAAACAATTAAAATGCATTTTAAATGGAATTACGAAGCACCAACACCTGAACAACAAAAGGCAGCTCGAGAATTGGGGGACAAGCTCAATGTCGGCACCATCCTGGGCCAGCTTCTCATCCAACGAGGCATCACGACAGAATCGGCAGCCAAAAGGTTTTTCAGGCCACAGCTGTCAGACCTCATCAATCCTTTCCTCATGAAGGACATGGACATAGCCGTTGACCGCCTCAACGATGCGATGGGACGCAAGGAACGCATCCTCGTGTATGGCGACTATGACGTAGATGGTTGCACAGCAGTTGCTCTGGTATATAAGTTTCTACAGCAGTTCTATTCCAACATAGACTACTACATACCCGACCGTTACGACGAGGGCTACGGAGTAAGTAAGAAAGGAATAGACTTCGCCCATGAGACTGGTGTCAAGCTCATCATTATCCTTGACTGTGGTATCAAAGCCATCAAGGAAATAGAATATGCCAAAAAACTTGGCATAGATTTCATCATATGTGACCACCACGTCCCAGACGAGGTGATGCCACCTGCCGTGGCTATCCTCAACCCCAAACGTCCCGACGACCCCTTCCCATTCAAGCACCTCTGCGGTTGCGGCGTGGGATTCAAATTCATGCAAGCTTTCGCCAAGGACAACAACATTCCCTTCTCCCGCCTCATCCCCCTACTCGACTTCTGCGCAGTAAGCATTGCAGCCGACATCGTGCCTGTGACCGAAGAGAACCGGATACTTGCCTTCCATGGCCTTAAGCAACTCAACACAAATCCTAGTGTCGGCTTACGATCCATCATAGACATCTGCGGTCTCAACGGCCGAGAGATTTCCATGGGTGACATCGTGTTCAAGATAGGTCCGCGCATCAACGCCTCGGGACGTATGGAAAACGGCAAGCTCAGTGTCGATCTCCTGGTGGAGAAAGACTTTGCCGCGGCCATCCGCATGGCTAAGCACATCAACGAATACAACGAGCAACGCAAGGACATCGACAAACAGATGACAGAAGAAGCCAACACAATCGTTTCACGCCTAGAGAGCCAGAAACACAACTCCAGCATCGTTCTCTACGACGAAGGTTGGAAGAAAGGGGTCATCGGAATAGTCGCCTCCCGCCTGACGGAAATCTATTTCCGTCCGACAGTAGTGCTTACCAAGGACGGCGACATGGCCACTGGTTCCGCAAGAAGTGTGACTGGTTTCGACGTATATTCCGCCATCAAGAGTTGCCGCGACTTGCTTGTCAACTTCGGTGGGCACACCTATGCCGCCGGACTCACACTCAGATGGGAACATGTCAGAGATTTTCGCGAACGCTTCCAAAAATACGTGGAAGAACATATCGCACCAGAGCAGACCGAAGCCTTGCTGAAGATAGACGCAGTCATCGACTTCAAGGACATCACCAAGCACCTGCAAGCTGATTTGAAACGTTTCTCTCCTTTTGGGCCGTGCAACCAGAAGCCCTTGTTCTGCACCAACAATGTGTACGACTATGGCACCAGCAAGGTTGTCGGAAGAGAGCAAGAGCATATCAAGTTGGAGTTGGTCGACTCCAAGTCGAGCAATGTCGTCAACGGCATTGCCTTCGGACAAAGTGCATCGGCACGTTACATCAAGAGCAAGCGTAGTTTTGACATAGTATATACAATAGAAGACAACATCTTTAAGAAGAACCAAGTTCAACTACAGATAGAAGACATTCGCCCCAACAACGAATGAGACTTAATAAATACATAAATGGCAGACAAATTCCAAGAAATATTGCGAACCTACTGGGGCTATCCTGACTTCCGTGGCATACAGAGAGATATCATAGACAGTATCGCCCACGGAAAGGATACCCTTGGCCTGATGCCTACAGGCGGCGGAAAGTCGATTACCTTTCAAGTGCCAGCACTTGCCCAAGAGGGAGTTTGCATCGTCATCACTCCCTTGATTGCCTTGATGAAAGACCAAGTGCTTCACCTCAAAGAACGAGGCATTCTGGCTGACGCCATTTATGCGGACAAATCACGAAACGAAATCCTACAGACTCTTGACAACTGCATCTTTGGTGGAGTCAAGATATTATATGTTTCTCCTGAGCGCCTTTCTTCCGAGCTCTTCCAAACCAAACTTCGCCATATCAAGGTGAGTTTCATTACGGTGGATGAAGCCCATTGCATCAGCCAATGGGGATATGACTTCCGCCCATCTTACTTGAGAATAGCCGACATCAGGAAGATGAAGCCAGGAACCCCCATTCTTGCCCTGACGGCAACGGCAACTCCAGAAGTTGTAGATGACATACAGGAAAGGCTCGACTTTGCCGAAAAGAATGTGTTCAAAATGAGCTTTGAGCGTAAAAATTTGGCATACCTTGTACGCACTGTAGCAGACAAGCAAAACGAGATGATACATATCCTACGATGCGTGGAAGGTTCTGCCATCATATATGCACGAAGTAGAAAACGAACGAAGGAAATGTCTGAGTTGCTCAACAAGAATGGCATCTCCTCCACGTTTTACCATGCCGGCATTGACCCTGCCACCAAGGACGAACGACAGAAATCATGGCAAGATGACAAGGTAAGGGTGATGGTGGCTACCAACGCCTTCGGCATGGGTATCGACAAGCCCGATGTCAGGATGGTCATCCATATCGACTGCCCAGATTCGCTGGAAGCCTATTTTCAGGAAGCCGGCCGAGCTGGCCGAGACGGAAACAAATCATACGCCGTGCTACTTTACGACACTTCCGATGAACGCAAGCTCATGAAGCGCATAGCTGACACTTTCCCGGAAAAAGAATTGATCAAGGACATTTACGAGCGGCTCGCCTACTTTTTTCAGGTAGGCGTGGCAAGCGGTTGTGGCAAAACGTTTGAGTTCAACATCGAGAAGTTTTGCTACATCTACAAGTTTTTTCCTACCCAAGTAGATTCCGCCTTAAGGATTTTGGAGCGAAGCGGCTATATTCACTATGAGGACAACCCTGACGGCAAAGCTCGCCTGATGTTCAACATCGGGAGGAACGACCTTTACCTTCTCGAGAACATGTCCGCCAACGAAGATGCTATCATCACTACCATGTTGAGAAATTACGGTGCCCTCTTCACCGACTTCGTCTATATCGACGAAAACCTGATTGCTCACCAGGCCAACTTAACAATTCAACAAGTATATTTTTCCCTGAAGATCCTGGCAGCCCGACATATCATCACCTTCATTCCCCGGCGGAAGATTCCATACATCACTTATGCCAAAGACAGGATAGACGGAGAGAATGTCATCATCCCAAAAGAAGCGTATGAAGACAGGAAGACACAGTTTGTCAAGCGAATCAACAGTATGTTGGATTATGCCAAGACAGACTATATCTGCCGTTCACGCCAACTTCTGCGATATTTCGGCGAAAGCACCCGAGACGACTGCCGGCAATGCGATGTCTGCCTGGAGGAGCACAAGGACTCCGTCAGTAGCCAAATGTATGAAGCCGCCAAAGAGGAAATCATCAAAAAACTCTGCGACAAGGAGAAACACCTTATCACAGAGTTAAAAGATTTAGAGTTTCCCAGCCAACAAGTAAAAGATGCCTTGGAGGCACTGGTGGCTGAGAACCAAGTCCTTATAGATGGAAGTTACTTATCCTTGCCCTCATAAGCATTTTGGGTACGAAGCACTATTTTTTGTTCCTTGAAGCCCTCACCATCTACCTTCAGTTCGATTTTAGACTGTTGATTGCCAGCGCGAAGAATGACAAGGGCTGACCCTTGGAACAGGTTACGTTCAGCCGTACTGGCCAATTGGTCTTTACCTATAGCCAGTTCGTCAGAAACGATGTTTCCATTATCTACCGCAACGATGCTCGCCTCACCCTTGACAGAGAACTTCAGATGATTTCCTGCCGACAGGCATCTCCTACCCTTTTTGTCCACGGCATAAACCCTCACGTGCATCAAGTCCTTGCCATCAGCCTTCCATGTCTCGCTGTCGGAAACCAATTTCAAGGCTGCAGGTTCACCAGTTGTCTCAATACGATGGCGAGCTACAATCTTGCCATTCTTCTTGGAGACAGCTTCCAGCGTTCCAGGAGCATACGCGATTCCATCCCACTTGATGCGGCCACGCGACATGGCATCTCCTGAATTTTTCTTCACGCCAAGGCTCTTGCCATTCAAGAAAAGTTCCACCTCATCACCATTGGTATAGGTATAAAGCGACACCTGGTCGCCCATCTGACGGTTCCAGTTCTCTGACAGCTTACCGACCGCCACATTGATACCATTCCATTGCTGGTTGCCGCCCGCCTTTTCGATAATGCCGATATGCACGGTAGGCTCATCCGAGAACATACTTTTCACAAAATAAGCATCTGGCTTCGGTTGCAATGAGATGTCGAATACACCTTGGTTCCATCCCTTCACAGGCCACCCCATGCTCTCGCCAAGATAGTCGATGGTCCCCCAATAAGCGAGTCCCAACACCTTATCTTGGTCCATCTCATAAAAGTTAGGTCCCATGGCAGCAGTACTTGCCTCACTCTGATAGAACATCTTCTCCGGATAGCGTTTGCTGTCGCCAGGGAAGTACATATAGCGATAATTATATGAGTTCACTTCCGTTTCCACGGCCAGGTCTGCGGGGATGGAGTCTGTATCCAGGTTGCGATAACGAGGGTGCATGGCTACCGTGGTAAGCCGCGTGTCATCGTAACGGTGCAATAATTCCTTTTGCAACTTATAGGCAGTGACCCCCCAGTCATTGAAAGGAAGATTGCTATATTGCTGCAACTCGTTGCCCAAGCTCCACATCACCACGGAAGGATGGTTACGGTCTCTCCTCACCCACTCTGGTATATCTTTCTGCCATAGGCACTCCCATGCCACTCTGCCTCCAGCATACTGGGTGAGCCACTTGTCGTAGAGCTCGTCAACAACAAGGATACCCAACTGGTCGCAAAGTTTCAAAAAGTCCTCACTATAAGGATTATGTGAAGTGCGCACATGATTGAATCCAAAATCCTTCATCAACTTGAGCCGCTTTTCGATGGCGCGTGGATAAGCTGCCGCGCCAAGAGCACCCAAGGTATGGTGGTTGGCATACCCCTTCAAGAGCACCTTCTTACCATTGACCAACAATCCCTGCTGAGGGTTCATCTCTATAGTACGCACACCAAACGGCTCCTTGATTTGGTCGGCTACATTGCCATCGCTGTCATAGAGTGTAACCTCAGCAGTATATAAATAAGGTGTGTCACACGACCAAAGTTTCGCATTGTCCAACTTGATACTGGGCAATTCATACTCTCTGTCACGCCATTTGCCATTGAAGGCAACATCGGTTTTCTGTTGTGCGACCACCTTGCCATTGGCATCCAAGATACGCACCTCCACTGGGATACAAGGCTTATCCTGGGCAGACTTCTGCTGGTTGACGATTTCCGCCTTGATATTCACCTCACAATTGTTTTTGGTCCGGATGAAAAGTGGATGCCGTGGAAAATACAGTTTTGAATCTGTCACTACGAGATTGACATCCCGATAGATTCCACCGCCGGTGTACCATCGGGAATTGTTCGGATTGCCGGTATCGGCCTTGACCGCAATCTCATTAACTTGTCCCCATTTCAACAACTTGCTGATATCCATGTCAAAGCCGAGATAACCATAGTCGGTGCCACCTATACGCTGACCATTGAGATAGACATCACCTACCAGCATGATACCTTGGAAATCCAACATGATACGCTTTCCCTTCCACTCATCCTCTGGAGTCAGTTCATAACGATACCAACCGATACCCATCTCCTTGAATCCACGTGGACTCAATCGGCTGCGCACATTACTTCCGGCATCACTATTGTCTGGACGTTCACTGGCGTCAGGAGCCACCCAATCCTGCGATATCAGGAAATCGTGAGGCAAGTTCACCAGCTCATCGTTCCCCTTGGAGTCCTTCAGGACAGACACGTTGTCCACATCTCCACGATGGAACTGCCACCCGACGTTGATATTGATGGTATCACGCACCGCCCCAAGGCTAGCCAAAGGGCATACCGCACCCGCTACAAGGAGCGAGGCGAAAAATATTTTCGTTCGATTCATTTCTTTACATTTTTACGTTTTACCTTTATCAGTTTCCATCAGGTTTTGTAATATCCTGTTTCACAGACGGATACCATACGAACTTATTGTAATCGTCTGGCTGGGATGCGTCAAAGTCCTTCCAGTCGGAACGAAGGTACTTGACTATCGGAAGGTTAAGCTGCTTCATTCCCATGATCACCATCTTCGAAACCTCGTATGCTCCGTATGGATTGAAATGGGTGTTGTCGGCAAGTTCCTTGGTCTGTCCCTGGAAAGTATTGGCAGGATAATGCACCAAAGCCTTCTTGCTGTTCTCGTAGCCCAAAGCCTCAAAGAATGTACGAGTCATATCGTGCAGTTCGATGACAGGCACACCCTCACGCTTTGCCACAGCACGTATGGCATCGGGGTAATCACCATGGGTTTCCTGGATTTTCGTATGGGTAGCATCATCAAAACGACGACGTTGGGTAGGGGTTACGAAAATGACATTGCCCTCTTTCTTGCGTACCTCATCAATGAATTTCTTCAGATTGAAAGAGAAATTATACCAGGCACCGCTCCCGGCATACTTTTCCTTCTGGTCGTTATGTCCGAACTCACAGATTACATAGTCTCCCTTCTTCATCATCGCCAACACTTTGTCCAAGCGATTGCTTGCCAAGAACGACCCTGCCGTCAAGCCGCTCTCTGCATGATTGGAGATGGCCACCTCGGGGCCGAACCAGCGGGTTACCATCTGTCCCCAAGAAGCATATGGCTCATTAAACTGATCGACAACGGTAGAGTTTCCACAAAGGAAAACGGTTGTGGTCTCGGCAGGAGCAGACTCCACCTTGATGCTCCTGACCGTTGGAGCGGCACCTGTAAACTCCAAGGTCAGCTTATCGTCCCAGGTGAAATAATCCTTCTCGCGAGGCTTGACCTTTACCTTCATCTTGTCATTTATATAAGGACTGCGCTTGTTGACTATAAAAGAAAAAGTCTTGAACTCGCCCTTCTTGGTAGAAACCTCATCAAGCATCAATCTGCGGTTCTCCGCACGAACCACAGTCTTGCCAGCCTTCTTCTTTGACCCGATCACGACGGTCACTTTGTAGTTGCCATCGGTCACCTTTACAGAATAAAAGAATGGAGCATTGCTCTTTGCCTTAGGGGCACTCACGACATCATATCCATTGCCATTCTCCACGGAATACGTGGGTTGGGCCTTGGTCATGTCTATATCAAAACTCTGGGCATTGGCTTCCACTGCCGAAGCCAACAGTAATAGACCTGTAAATAATAAATGGTTTGTTTTCATGTTGTATAGTTGTATAGTTGTTTCTGATGGTGCAAAAATACGAAAAAAAGGACAAAAAACAACTATGTTTTTTGTCCTTCTTATATTAATATTGTCCAAAACTATTTCTTCTGAACGATTTTCTTCACTCCCTTTTGTAAATCCGCCTTCAAATCCGTGATATCAGCATCCTTGACATCCACTAGCATCACCGCTGGACGATAATCAGGCTTCAAGATTGCCTACTTGCCATACACAAAATCATATTATTGTGTACAAAAGTCAAGGTATATGTACGAAAACAACAAAAAAAACGTCTATTATATATGTATCTTTGCAACAAGATTGGCTGAGAATCGCAAATTTGAAAGATTTGTAAGCAAGCTTTCTATTAGATAATAACAAACAATCCATACAAAACAATGAGAAAAAGACTATTACTGCTTCTTTTGGCTTTCGTCGCACTGGTCGATGCAAACGCCGTGGAAAGAACCAAGCTCAACTTCAATGGCGGTTGGCTTCTGAAGCTGGGCGACATCAAGGGGGCGGAAGCTTCCAACTATCCTGATGCTTCATGGAGCCAAGTTACCCTTCCTCGTGCTTTCAACGAGAAGGAGGCGTTCAAGGTTTCCATCGAAAACCTCAGTGACACCATCATGTGGTATCGCAAGCACTTCGACATCCAGGAGGTGGGCAACCGCAAGTATTTCATCGAGTTTGAAGGCGTGCGCTTCGGTGCCGACATCTGGCTCAATGGTCAGAAGGTAGGCTACACCGAGAATGGCGTGATGGCAAGCGGCTTCGACCTTACGCCTTATATGATAAAAGGAAAGAACGTCATCGCCGTGCGTGTGGATAACTCTTGGAATTACCATGAGCGAGCTACCGGACAGCGTTATCAGTGGAACGACAAGAACTTCAATGCCAACTATGGTGGTATCCCTAAGAATGTATTCCTCCACATCACCGACAAACTCTATCAGACCCTTCCACTTTACAACAATCTGAAGACAACGGGTACCTATATCTATGGTACTGGCTATGACATTGCAGGCAAGAAGGTGACGGTAAACGCCGAGTCACAAGTGAAGAACGAGGACAGCAAGCCAAGAAGTTTCCGTTTCTTCGCCAAGGTTTTGGATGCCAACGGCAAGGAGGTAGGACATTTCGATGGTGAGAGATATACCCTCCAACCTGGCGAGACCAAGACCGTCAAGGTGAGTGGATTATTACAGAACGCCCACTTCTGGAGCTGGGGATATGGCTATCTCTACACCGTCAAGACCTTACTCAAGGCTGATGACGGCAACAAGATAGATGATGTTGTCACTCGCACAGGTTTCCGCAAGACCCAATTTGGCGAAGGCAAGTTCTATCTCAACGACCGAGCAATCATGATGCACGGTTATGCGCAACGTACTAGCAACGAGTGGCCAGGCGTAGGTATGAGCGTACCAACTTGGTTGAGCGACTACAGCAATAAGTTGATGGTGGAATCGGGTGGCAACCTCGTTCGCTGGATGCACGTTTGTCCTTGGAAACAGGACATCGAGAGTTGCGACCGAGTAGGTCTTATCCAAGCGATGCCTGCAGGAGATGCAGAGAAAGATGTAGATGGCAGACGTTGGGAACAACGACTGGAACTGATGAAGGAAGCCATCATCTACAACCGCAACAATCCGAGCATCATCTTCTATGAGAGTGGCAACAAGGGCGTGAGCCGTGAGCACATGCTCCAGATGAAGGCTATCCGTGATGAGTTCGACCCTCACGGAGGAAGAGCAAGCGGTAGCCGTGAGATGCTCAACATCGACGAGGCTGAGTATGGCGGCGAGATGCTTTACATCAACAAGAGCAAGAAGCACCCGATGTGGTCGATGGAGTATCATCGTGACGAGGGCTTGCGCAAGTATTGGGATGAGCAGAGTTATCCTTATCACAAGGAAGGCGACGGCCCTCTCTACCGTGGCAAACCAGCCATCGAATACAACCACAACATGGATGTCTTTGCGGCAAGCATGGTGGAAAAGTGGTTTGAGTATTGGCAGGAGCGCCCTGGCACAGGCAAGCGAGTGAGCGATGGTGGTACCAAGATTATCTTCTCTGACACCAACACCCATCATCGTGGCGAGGCAAACTACCGTTCGAGCGGTGTGACCGATGCCATGCGCATTCCGAAGGATGCCTTCTTTGCACACCAAGTGATGTGGAACGGATGGGTATCTCCAGAAAAGGATGCCACCTATATCATTGGTCATTGGAACTATAAGCCTGGGACTATCAAGCAAACAGAATATGTAGTCAGCACAGGCGATGAGGTAGAACTCTTTGTCAATGGCAAGAGCCTCGGCAAGGGTGAGCGCAGCAACCAGTGGCTCTTCACTTGGAAAAACGTTCCTTTCGAGGAAGGAAAGATTGAGGCAGTAGCTTATACCTATTATAATAAGAATGGGGAAAAGGCAAACTCCTTAAACAAGAAATCAGACCTCACAAGAAGAGAAACCAGCCGATATGCGATCGAGACTGCTGGCGAGCCTCATCACATCAAATTAACAAGCATCCAGAATCCAGAGGGTTTCAAGGCTGATGGTGCCGACATGGCTCTCATCCAAGTAGAGGTAGTGGACAAGGAAGGCAGACGTTGTCCTCTCGACAATCGCACCATCCACTTCAACTACCAAGGCGAATTGGAATGGATAGGTGGTATCGCTACTCCTAACGAGGACATCAAGAAGGCTCTTGCTGCCAAGAAGCAAAGTCTCGTGGTCAACAAGAATGAGACCGCAGAACAGAAAGCCGCTCGCAAAGCAGCCGACATTCTCGACTCCACGGATAGCGACAACACCTTTGATAATTGCATCGGAAGCATCGACCTTCCTGTGGAATGTGGCGTGAATAGAGTTTTGATTCGCAGTACCGTCAACCCGGGCAACATCAAGATTTATGCAGGAGCTGATGGTATCAAGGGTGTGGCAGGTATCGAACTGAATACCGAAAAGGTCGATATTCCTCACTACTTGCCACAACAGACCTTGAAGTGCGACCTCTCTCGTGGCGAGACTCCTTCTACCCCATCCTACACCGACATCAAGGAGACCCTTGACATCACAGGAGTCATGGCAGGTAGCAATCAAGAAGATGCCCAAAAGACATACGATGATGATGAGACATCAGAATGGAAAAGCGATGGCAAGCCTGAGAATGCTTGGATTACCTATCAATTCGACAAGAAGGAGATGGTAAACGAAATCACCGTCAAGCTGACTGGTTGGAGAGACAAGATGTATCCGCTCGCCATCTACGCTGGCAAGAAGAAAGTTTGGGAAGGCTATACCTACGCCTGTCTCGGTTACGTACATATCAATATCGACAAACCTGTGAAGGCAAAGGACATCACCATCAAGATGATAGGCGATACCAAGAGCAAGACACAGCTAGGCGACACCAAGGAGTTGGCTGGAGGCAAGGCTAGCAGCCTCGACTTCATCGGCATCACCAAGGGCAAGCCCGTGTTGAGAATCGTAGAGATTGACTTCTTGAAGAATAAACTCTAATACTTCAAGACTCAAAAATAAGACAAAAATCCCTGTATCTATGGATAAATTCCATCAGATGCAGGGATTTTTAATTTCGTAACTTTGGCTTTTTGCTTATTTTTTTGTAACTTTGTCCACACAAAAACCATAAAACAAAAACATGAAACTAAACAAGATATTTGCAATAGTAAACTTTTGCCTCATCAGCTTACATACTCTGGCAAACGGAATCAGTTTGCAGAGCAAGCTCTACTCGGTAAAAGATGGTATGATATGCAATACTGTCAATGCCGTCACCCAAGACAAGGATGGATACATCTGGCTAGCCACCGCCAATGGATTCAGCCGATTCGACGGATACTCTTTCGTCAACTTCAGCCAGCTAGGCATTGGAGACAAAACTGAAACTGCACCCAACATCTCCCTCCTGCTCAATGACAAGCACAACGGATTAATCTGGGGATACACCACACAACAATCCATATTTTGCTATGAGCTATCCAAAGGTAGATTTGTTGACTATACTGGCATTGGCGACATCAACCGCCCATTTTTGGACAAGTGTACCACTTACGATGGCATGTGGCTCTACTCCTCGGAGTTTGGTGCCCGACACATTATATATAATGATGGTAAGTTTACCTCCAAGGACTATACTGTAGAGAATGGCTTGCTACAAAGCGCAAACCTAGCCTTGTTCGAAGACAAGAACCACATCATCTGGATGGCTTCTGACAAAGGACTTCAGCGAATACTTCCCGATGGCAAGATACAAGTGCTTACCAAAAACCAAAACATCAAATACCGCACCATCAACGACCAGTACTTTGCCGTCATGAACGATAAGGGCGACGCTACCCTCTTCAATCTCGACGGCAAGGTATTGCTCCGCTCTCACCTCCCAGCAGCCATGCCAATCATCGGCAAGTCGAGAGCCACTATGATATGGAAGGGGGCTTGGTATATATTCTCTAATGGAGACACATACGCCATGGATTTGAAAACGGGTAGATTCTTCAAGCCTGAGGTTCAGATAAAAGGTGTCCACGACAAGAACCTCCTACCTTCCTATTATTGCTTCTATGACAAGCGAGGCAATCTCTACCTGTTTGGCAAAAACGGATGGATGAAGAAGTTGCATCTGATGGATGACCATGCCCTCATCACTGCGAGAGGCCGCAACTTCTCCGTAGCTGAAGATGCCTTTGGCAGACTCTTCATCGCCTCTTACGGCAATGGCCTCTATGTGTACATCCCAAAGGAAGACAAGCTGGAACATTTCTCTGCCCAAGACAAAAACCCACTTATCGGCACTGACTTCTTGCTCAACATCTATATCGATCGTTACAACTGCGTGTGGCTCACCACTAGTTATGGCATATATTGTCTCACCGAAATAGACGGTCTGAACAATAGATATGTGAAACTAGTGGACAAACCAGCCAACGAATGGAACAATTTCGTAAGGCACATTAATTATATAGGCGCCAACAAGCTCGTTGTCTCATCCAAGACTAACGAGACTTATCTATATGACATCAATTCGGGCAATATATCCCCATTGCTGCATACAGACGCCCCCGTTTACGCTTATAAGAAAGATAAACAGGGACATACTTGGATTGCTACAAAAGGAGCAGGTCTGATAGTAGATGGAAAGAAGTATGACACCAAGGAGCCTATCAACAAACTCCCTACCGACAAAATATACGACTTCGCCTTCGACCAATACGGCCGAACATGGATTGCCACATGGGAAAACGGATTGATGCTTACCCAATACCAAGGTGACAAGCCTCTCAAATTTGAGCTGTTCCAAACAGAAGACAACAAGGAGAGACAAATACACGACCTCCTATTGGATAAGGAAGGAAGGCTCTGGGCTTCCACCAACAAAGGTATTGTCATGATAGATACCAAGAAGAAGCATATCACGGCAAAAGATTTTGTACACTTCAACAGTACCACCTGCAACCTACCTAACAACCAATTCATCTGCGGTCTCGAAGCCAAGGATGGCACACTGTGGTTTGGCACGAACAGCGGCGTATTGCACTGTCATTATCACCAAGCAACCAATAAGCTCACCTTCGAGCTTTTCAACACTGCAAACGGACTTACCAATAACACTGTACGTACCATGGCAGAAGACAAAGCTGGCGATATTTGGGTCACTACAGAAGAAGGACTCTCTCGCATCAACCGCAAGACCAAGAAGATGAAGTCATTCGTCCTAGGCAATAGTTTCTCTGAGAACGCATATACAGAGAACTGTGCAGCCTTCTTACCTGATGGCACCTTGGCGTTCGGTTCCGAGAATGGCTTTCTTCTCATCAAGCCTGAGCCAGCCAAATACAACAAGCACACTCCTCTGAAAGTTACCATCACCGATATGACCATTAATGGTATCTCCGTGTATAACAAAGAACTAGAAGGCATCATGGACAAGGCTCTCAATTACACCAAGGAGATTACCTTGCCACACGACAAGAATTCGCTCAGCATCTCCTTCTCCAACTTCTTCTACCCAGAAATAAACAGTGCCATGTACCAATACTATCTGGAGGGGCTGGACAAAGACTGGAGGCCGATGACCAGCATCAACCACGCCGACTTCAGCGACTTGCAGCCTGGCAGCTATACCCTACACTTACGCACCCTCAACACCAACAATAAATGGAGCGAGGAAACCTTGTTGGAAATCACCATCCGCCAACCATGGTACAACTCCTGGTGGGCTTGGATGCTATACCTTATTATAATAGGGGGCATCGCCTACTTCCTATGTCGTGAATGGAAGAAGAACTTCGACCTACACCAGCAGATGAAGGTGGAGAAACAGATGACCGACTTCCGCATCGACTTCTTCACCCATATCTCGCATGAGTTCCGCACACCACTTGCCATCATCCAGAACACAGTAGAAAAGTTGACAACGGCAGGAGAAGGGTATGTGAACCGAACCACATTGAAGACCCTCAACCGTGGCATCCGACGTATGCAGCGACTCATCAACCAACTGATGGAGTTCCGCAAAATCAATACAGATAATATAAAACTGCAAGTGGAGAAAGGCGACATCGTAACCTTCATACGCAACATCTATAACGACCTGTGGAACATTGCCAAGCAGAAAGACATCAACATAAGTTTTACCCCATGGATCAACAAACATGAGATGCTCTTCGACCAGGAGAAGGTAGAGACTATCGTTTACAACCTGCTGAGCAATGCCGTGAAATATAGCCCAGACAAGGGAATCATCTGCGTTAAGCTGTACACTAAAGATGGCAAGTTGCTCTTTACCGTAGAGGACAACGGACCTGGCATCAAGCCTGAGCGAGAGAAAGACCTCTTCAAGCCATTCATGCACGGCTATGTATCCAAGGGTGGAATGGGTATTGGTCTCTATACCGCCCACCAGATGGCTGCGCTCCATAAGGGCGAGCTTACCTACCAACGTTCTACCGACCTAGGTGGAAGTCTCTTCACCCTTACCCTGCCTTGCAACGAGAAGATTTACCCGCCCGAGAACATCATCGTGAAGAAAGCTTTGGATACTACGGATATGGACAAGGAAGAAATGGACATGCTCGTAAAAGAGATGACCCCACAAGCCATCAACAACATCACGGTGATGGTCATCGAAGACGACCCAGACATGATGGAGCAAATCAAGTCTGAGCTTGCCGTCTATTTCAATGTCGTAGGGTTCATGAACGGAAAGACTGGTTTCGAAAATGTCAAGAAGGTGAAGCCAGCCCTCCTTATCTGCGATGTGATGCTACCAGAGATGAGCGGTTATGAGATTGTCAGCAATCTGAAGTCCGACCCTGAGACACAGGACATCCCTGTCATCATGCTGACGGCATTCGATGATGCCAACCATATTCTAAAGGCATACAAGTCGTTCGTAGATGACTATATGGTAAAGCCTTGCAACTTCAAGCTTCTCATAGCCCGTGCCCTACAGTTTGTTGCCATGGACATGAAGGCAAAGCAAAAGACAGGAAAAAAGAGAAATTTTGAAACAGTAAAGGAGAATGATGATATAGAAACAGAAAAAAATAAGAACGTTCAGATTAAGCCTGTAAAAAAAATCAAGAAGGCAGAGCCAACCTTACTGATGTCGACCCTCGACAAGAAGTTCAAGGACAAGTTTGAAGCGATTGTTGCACAAAACATCAGCGACAACAACTTCAATGTAGATCGTCTTGCGGAACTGCTCACCCTCGGACGAACCACCGTATACAATCGTACGAAAGCAGTCTTGGGCGTATCGCCAAACATGTATATCCAGAACGAGCGACTGCGCATTGCATCCCAACTGTTGCTCGAAGGCGAATATTCTGTGGCGGAAATCAGCGAAAAGGTTGGCTTCTCTGATGCCAGCTATTTCTACAAGTGTTTCAAAAATAAGTTTGGAGTGTCTCCTAGCAAGTATGGCAAATAGCCATACTTGCTAGGAGAATCATCCATTTTTATTCATCTCTACCATTCGATTTATACTTCTCTATGCTTATTGCTCCACCAAATATACCCGATGGTTTCAATGCATCCGTAGATTGATAAATCTGTGGTTGAGCAAAGGTCACACGCTCTTTTTCAGGTAATCCTACATCGCCAATCATACGATTAGACAAAACATTCGAAACTCTCAATTCCAACTTATTGATACCCGATTTTACATATCTAGAAATATCGGATGCCCATGGTGAGCACCAAATAAGTCCTGTCTCTTGTCCATTTACATAAACCTTGACATTGCCATTTATTGGTGGCAAACGCAAAAGCCATTGCTGGTTGTTTTCCTTTTTAGAGACCTTGAAAGACATCGCATAAAGGCAATCACCAGAATAATACTTGATTCTAGGATTCTGATACGTGGTCCAGTCCATCAATGGCTGATTCTTCAACAGGATGTTCTCCCGCTCAAAAGTCATATCTGCATGGTCGATGGCGATTGTCTCCATTGGTTTTTCCTCAAACTTTCTGATAGGCATACTTCCCCTATCCTCATTTGTCAAGACGATAAAACCTGACTCATTAGGAGCCAAATGCAAAGGCAAGGTCATCTGTCTGTCATTTGCATCAGCTATCACCAAACGTTCTTGCGAACCATCCAACGGATTCCAGAAATAAGCATGACTCCAACGAGCACGCAATTTCACATTGTCATGATAAGTCTTTGGGCTATGGTTAGCCACAAAATACATATCACCATCACTCAACTGACGATGGCTGAACCAAATCAAACTCTTAGGCAGGTGCTCGCTGTTATCCACCAAATCGGGCAAACTTGGCAATTGAGTCGTAGTCTTGTCACCAGGCTCCGTTGTCACCTCCCAAGAATAACCTGCAGGAATCTCTGGCAATCGACGAGCCAGCAACTTGGTAGGTGGCGTGCTTGGTAATTTTATCAACATATCCACAACTGGCTTGCCTTGGCGCATCATTGTAGCGCAACGAGCCTGATAATCCCAAAAGCCCTTACTTCCTTCCCAAAGCGTGTTATTCCTGTTTAAGCAATAGTGACGACCACCACCTGTACTACCAGGCAGACGGTTTAGCCAAGGTTGATAAGCAGATGCACAAACCACAAACTCATTGATATGGCACGAATAGGCAAAATCTGCCAATGGCTTCATATCTCCTAAGGTTTCCGAAAATTTCATATCCGTAAAAGCCTCTCCTGAAGCAATGTTCTTTCCATACCGATGAGCAGCAGAAGCACCTTCCTTGATATCATAGCTTCCATCTTTGTCCCTTGCCCAAAACTCGGTTTGTGGTTTATCCACTTGACCTTTTACCCTAAAATTATCTGCCACACAACTCAATCCATTGCCCATAGCCTGAGCTGTCAAGGTTACACCCGATTCTCGGCACAAACGCTGAATCGTTGCAAAATAACGGTCGCAAATTAAATCCGCTATCGTTAAACGAACGTCCGATAATACGCTATCTGTTTTCTCTGCCGATTCTATGACGTAGCCCACCATTGCAGGAAGCCATGTTCTCAAACTATAACCACGCCTTTTCGCAAATTCCTCGGCAAAGTCTTGCGTCCAGTTTTGAGAGCCTGCCTCATGACTATCCATACCTACGCCCATAGGTTTCACCCCTATGGCAGACAAACTGTCAATAATAGGTTTAGTGTAGCTATTCCAATGTTTGATAACACCACGAGGAGATAGTTTGTCTGCCTCCAGTCCCAAAAGATTCTTTCGCCCATGCTTAGACTTACCACCTGTGATTTCCGCAGCAATCCTAAGAATCATCCAACAACCTTTTGGTGCTTTCCACTCCAATTGGTTCCCACGCAACTTATCGGTAACGTCCACTATATCCTCCACCGAAATCGAATTCCCTTGGAAAGGTGCATAATCTATAGGTTGGATAAACTCAGAACGCAAAGCCGCTCTTTCTTCCCAATTAGTGAGCCGAGCTATCGGAGAGAGTTCTACATCTCGAATAAACGTTTTACTGTCAACTCTATGCAACAAGTCAGGATCAGTAATGCGAGTTCTGAAATAACGAGCCTTCACAGGGGCAAAAGCAACAGTTTGCCCTGTATAGGTTGGCGAACCATAAACAGGAGGCAAGCCACAAACTTTCTTCCAAAGGATGCTATCATCAGAAGCTTCCAGCACACCTACATCGGGGCGTTGCTTAAACATCATCCCATCAAGTGCCATTGGTGTATTCATCGCCCCGTTTCTTGATTTGCCAAAAGCTCTGGCATTGTAAGTAAGCGAACGGATGGCATCTAGCTTACCCTCATCCAATCTAATAGCAAATACCGCCACATCGTATGCTTCAGAATCTTTAGAGGCACGAGGCAAATCTATAAACCTAGCTCGCTTATCGCCCTTTCTGATAATCAAGTTTTTGCTGACAAGTCTTTGCATTGCTTCCGACTTATCAATCCATTTTCCACCCAACACATAGCCATTTGATATGTTAATCTCGAAGGTCAAACCTATACGCTTGGCTTCTTGGGCTGCAAACTTCAGCATTTTCCACCATTCTGGCGACATGGCATCCAAAACCTTATCTGACGGATTATGCACTTGGTCGTAATATACGACACCACCCACACCAGCCTTCTTGTAGGCTTCCAAGTCTGCAGTAATGCCTTCGTAAGTTGTTTCCGTTTCACCATGAAACCACCAAACCTTTGTTCTACAAGAATCTTGCGGGATTTGGAAGAGTTGCCAAGCTTGTGCTACCGTTGGCAAACTGCCAGTATTGTCCTTGGCATAGGAAAATTGACTTCCCATGCCAAGCACAACACTTAATAACATCATTCTATTTATCTGCATCATTTTATATTTATTCTTCTTATCAAACGATTATTCAATACAAATATTGCCACAGAAAGGTGCATCCTTCCCAGTATTCATTTCTTTCCACCAATCATTAGCCGCACGCCCTTTTTCTGGTCTTGCATATAAATCGCTCAAGATGGAAACAACATTAGGAGTCTCTACAGAATGTGACAAATAATAATTGTCGGCAGTAATAGTGATGCCTTTCTTATCTTTAGCAGTCCAGTCTAAGCGACGCATTTGCTTATAACCATCTGTAGCCTTATCACTCGCACTGCCACCCCATAATCCAAAATAAGCAGCACAATGACGATTAGGATATGCATCGTATGGTCCTAGACCTACCCAAGACAAATCTGTCATTTGCAGATTGCCCGTAATACGCAAGCCCACCTCTGGCAGAAGTGTTGTTTGCACCGATGGGGTCATCTCATAGTGTACCATCAACTTCCCTTCATCTGACAACATGTAACGATATTCCACCGCAAACTTGTTGTTTTCGTTTACTACATATTCCGTCACAGCCTTGATGACAACAAGAGACTGAGACTGTTTGATGACTTCCCAAGAGATATTCTTTGCCTGATAATTATTCAAGTCACGAGCCACCTTGCGATTTTCCTTCTTGACAGAAGTCGTTTCACAATTATCCCACTTGTGCCAAATGGTAGGACGCACATCTTCTATCATTTGCTTGTCGTTTACCTTGAGTGACACCAAATGACCAGTAGCTTGCTCAAAGGAGAATGTCTTGTCACCAACTTTGTAATGATACTTATCTATAACTGACACAGGGTTCTTAATTTTGCTTACCTCTTGTATAACCCTATCACTCTGCAATTCCACCGAACGCGTGATGATTTCCTCACCATCCTGCTTTCTAAAAGACATAACTAAATAGAGAACAGGAAGCTGACCAGTCTCATCCTTTTCCACAATGCCATCAAGGTATGCATTCAATTTACCCAATGGAACATCAAGACCAGCCACTGCATGAGGAGCACCCGCAATAGCCGTTTCACCACCGTCTATCTCTTGTGCATTAGCCTTCAAAGTCCATGAAATCTTTATGTTATCAAGATTCGTAAAATCAAAATCATTCTTGATAGGAATTCTCACACGATTGTCACCCTCCTTGAAATTCACTCGCTGTACATTGGGATATACTTGTGCATAAACGGCACGAGCTTCCCAATAATCGTCTGTAGGATTGCGATAACTATCCGTAATACCATCCCAACCAGCAGTGCTAACTCGCAAATAAGGATCCCCATAGTTCAGTTCATTAGCCTTAAACCCTGGGGTCTTGGTCTTCAAAGTCAAGCCTTGGTCAGCCCACATCCAGATAGCTGCACCCGTACCTGCCGCATGTTGCGTCATCGCCTTCCATCTGTCCTCCAATCCGCCCATTCCTTTGGTGCCATAGGCATGAGTATATTCTGTAGAGATGAACGGACGATTGCTATTACCTGCATACGCATCATACTCATTTGGATGCCAATAATGAATAGAAAGCATATCTACTTCCTTTGGCATCCATTGCTCAAATCGCCATGGCATCAGCACAGGTCTAGTTGGGTCGGTAACCTTTACGGTCTTAATGGCTACCAACTGTAATTCCGTAAACGGGCTTTCATTACTTACCGACCAATATATGATAGACGGTGAGTTGATGTCACGAATCACAGTTTCGTAAGCTCTCTCTTGGCTCCGACCTAAAAATGCAGAATTATACATGGTCTCAGAACTGCCACCCAAGGCAACCTCGTTGCCCACATACATGCCCAAAGAATCACACAACTCTATAAAACCGCGTGCTGGAGTATAATGACTGCATCTTATATAATTGACATTGGCTTTCTTCATCAACATGATGTCTTTCAGCCAATGTTCTCTATTGGTTGCACGCCCAACTGTCGGGTACTCGTCATGGCGGTTCACGCCTCTTAATTTCACAGCTTGTCCATTGATACGGAAAATGCCATTAGCTGTATCTATTTGGCGAAAGCCAATACGTTGCTCATACACTTGCGTGATTCCACTTTCTTCCAAGAGAGAAACTTTCAGAAGATAAAGATTAGGTGTCTCTGCTGTCCAATGCCTCGGATTGTTTACATGCATCTTGATGGTAGTTTCACGACTCGTGGAGATATGAGAAGGTATTTCCTTGCTAGTCTCAGCCACCAAATTCCCATCCAAAGAATATAAGCCACACTTGATATGATAAGGCTTTCCCTTTTCATTATAATTTCCTGGAAGCGTACGAGGATGAGCATCTGCCACCAGAGCCTTGATGGTTAAATCTGCATCCTCAAACATATAATCGAAATCCGTTCTAGCAACAACTGTCTCTATCCAACGATTCTTGGGATAAGACTCCAACATCACATCGCGATAGATGCCTGGCAATGACCAGTCATCATACAAATCCATCTTATACCCAAAGTCTGTTTGCTTCACACGAACAGCCAAAAGATTATCTCCCTTGGCATTCAACTGCTTGGTAATATTCAAGCCGAATGTAGTAAAACCATTATGATGCTCACCTACAAATTTTCCATTGAGCCAGACCTCACACGATTGCCATACACCACCAAAGCGCAAAACTACACGCTTACCGTCCCAGCCTTTTGGCAAAGAGAAATGTTTGATATAAAGTCCTTCGTTACCTTTGTCGTTCTCGAAATATCGATACACAGGCTCTTCATATCCTAATATAGACCAGTTGCTCGGAACTTTGATTTTATCAAAACCTGCCAAACTGTATCCGTTATCATAAAACTTTCCCACCTTACTTGCCTCTTTAGGAGTAACTAACTTAAACAACCATTCCCCGCTCAACGAGACCATATCTTGCTTATTTAAGTTGTCCGTATTTTGAGCATTTATGCGATTTCCTATTACTAAAATAAGAAACATCACGAATACTACACGGTATTTCTTTATAATTCTTGTAAATTCCATAAGTTTGTTCCTTGATTATTGTCTTATATTTTTTGAAACTTTTTCCTTGACACCTTTTCGAAAAGAGTGATATTCCCTCTAAAAGAAATACCGCCCAAAACATAATTAATCTACGCTATTTAAAACCTCAAGCATAGTCGAATTAATAGCCAGAATTCTGCCAAGTAGCCTAATCTGCATCAGAAAGGTTTGTACCATCCTCATTCTAGAGAGCATCGATAAAGCTTTGTGGAATAGGACGGAGCAAATGCTTGTCTGCTACATTCTCCGCAACCTCTGGATTGAAGAACTTTACACGCTTAACCAAAGTCGTTGTGCGGCTCAACTTTTCCCAACGGTTCCACTCACCCAATTACCCTCTGCATTTGCCTTTATTCTTATCTATATATATATGCTAAATAATGAGATTCCTTTTTATTCCCATCTTGGATTGTGATAAAATTTAGACCCCTACTCATCATCACAGAAACTATTTTTAGGTCTTATTGGCACAGCAGGATACTCCTCTAAATAGACACCATCATTAAATTTTTCATAATCCCATCTTAAATATGGGATAAATCTATGATATAAAGAAACATCATTACCGTTTCTTGTACCAAACTGAACCTTAAACAGACTTACCAAGTTTGAAAATGTATCAAACTCAGGTCGAGCACCACGTTGACCATCAGGAGCATTTGGAATATATGTTTCATTGGGAGCTTCTGATACATCCATATCAACAATAACATTTCCATCTGCATCCCAAAAGGGTAAAGTTACCTCATAATGAGAACCGCCTAAACTATAAATTCCATTATATAGTTTCTTCCCTTCATTTATGAAATTAACCATCCCATTATCAGTATAGTTAGTACCAAAAGCATAATAACGAGTTGGTCCTCCCCACTGAGTTTCTATTGATATATTCTTATCTTTTAATTCTGTCTCTAAATCTGGATTCAAAACCACATTATATGTATTAGTCCAATCTAAGAGAGGCCACATATTATATACGAACCAAAAAGAATTTCCTGAGCTTTGTCTTCCAAAATTCACATAAGGGTTTATTAAGACCCATGGTTCTTTAGTTAAACACCAAACACCTAATCTTCCCACATCTTTTACAGAAATAGACATAGATAATGGCTTTATTAAACCAGTTTGCAAAGTTTTCATTTCTCCTTCCATCTCTACATCACCTTCTGTCTTTAGCAGGACAGACTGAGATGTTTGGGTTGTTTTTGAGAAGGCACCTACTAAAGAACCCAAAGCAGTCCCAATACCCGATTTTACTAAATCTCCTGCAACGCTAGAAAATGCATTCTTAACATCATCACCAAATTTCATATCCTTAACCTCATCACTCACCCATTCCTTCGCTCTTGTGCCTGCAATGTTAGCAACTCCCTTTACTACCCCATTAAAAGGGTTAGATGTAGTTGTAGAAATAACCGTTCCGCTAGTCTTTGCTTTAAATGTGCCATCAAATTTAATTGAAGATGTTGTCATAGACATCGGAATAATTTGCAAATATCCATCTGTAAAATCAGGATCATAAGCCAGTTCTACTTGAAAACAGTTCCAACCAACAGTATAGCCTTTTGATTCATCATTGGAAATATTACTTAAATAAATATCATGAACAGATTTGTCTGTTGAAATTCTAGCATAGTTATCCGAAAAAGCTAAGAAAGATTGAGGATTTTCAAAATGCAATTTCCAAATAGCTGTATTTTGCAAATTACTTTGATTAGTTTCGAGATTATAAAAGACTTTCAATATTCCCGTGTATCTATTATGGAATATCAGATAATTCATACCTCTTTCACCAAAGCCGTTCACTGTATGGGCAATTAAATTCCATCCGTCTGCTGCTTTCACATCAGTACGAATATCATAAGGAATTGCTGTTCCTGACAATAAGTGATTCCATGGTGTATAAACAGAATCTCCAGAAGCCAATTTTACCTTGGTCCATTTTTCCCAGTCTGACTGTAAATTAGAACTTCTTGAAATACCTTTTTGAGAATTAGGATAAGCTATTAGTTCTTTTTGAGAATTATTATTTCTAAAGTTTTCTGTTCTCATATCAACCACATCTTCTGTGCAAGAAGCAAACAATACCACAACTAAAATGTAATATACAAATGTTTTCATGATGTATTCTTTATGGCATGCCCATAAAAATAATGAGCATGCCTAGTTAATTTACTCAGAAACAAGATACAAGCCCCATGCACTTGGACCTTGCTTCAATATATCAAAGAACGCTGAAGTTTGCTTTTGAAGCAATTCATCTTCAACATTTGCCAACTTACCCTGCACAAACATATCCATTGCATTGACATTGTATGGCTCGTTAAGCTTAATTGACAGTTTGCCATCCACTTGATAGGTAGCACGCAAGACATACTTGTCTTCTTCCCTATACTTTACGAACAAAGTCTCCACATCTGTGGCATCTTCATTCAAGAACTTAGCTATAAAAGACTCTGCCTGCGCTTTGGTAAACTCCAATATCATATCTCCCTGTAGGTTGGTTAGCCAGTACTTAATAGTCATAAGATTAGAGCTAAAAGTTTCGCCTTTGTTATTAGTCAACATATCAATTGACAATGTTCCGTCATTAGAGAATGTCAACTTGGCAACAGAATCTGTCTTAGCGTAAAATCTCGCCATTCCTGCCAAAGCATTCTGAGCTAATTCGTAATTGGAATACTCTACCCCATCTATCGTTGTGGCTTTTGAATCATCACCTTTTACTGTGGTACAAGCTTTCTTAAGATGGAACTCAAAAGGTTGTTTTATCAAGTTTTCTTTGATAACATTATACACGACCTTCAACTTGAAGTAATGACCCACAACAGACTTTGAAGGAAAATAGACGCCACTTACAGTCATATCATAGTCACTATTTTCAACCTTGCCTTGATATTGAATCTCATCACTCTGAGGCAAAACATCAACAACCAGTTCAATACCATCATTAGCAGACGGAATTATGCCAGAGATGGTCATCTTCATCTTGGTTGTATCCCCTTCTAGCGCCTCAAACTTAGCTTTAACATCATCCTTTCTTGGAGAGGTTATTCCATTCCAGATAAAACTATAATTGGATGCTACAAATTCTTGGTTCAACATCAGCTTGCTGCTCAATACTGCGGAATTATCATCATCAGAGCAAGAAGCAAAAGCTACTATTGTCACCAATATAAATATTTTTTTAAAAAAACTATATGCCTTCATAATCGTAATTGTTTAAGTGCTTGGCTAAGGCTTTCACACCTTAGCCAATTCGTTTTATAGATTTTTACTCCCAACCTGGGTTTTGTTCCCACTTCAGGCCATACTTCTCATGCTTCAACATAACATCCGATGGAATCGGGAAGAGATACATCTTATCATCCCACTGACGCTGTATGGTCTCACGAGTGTAGGTGAACGAACCATCGTCGTTCTTGGTAATCTTCATCTTCTGAATGTTCTTGAAGTACTTGTCAGCTTCTTTCCAACGACGAACATCCCAGAAGCGATGACCTTCGAACGCCAACTCTACCATGCGTTCGTTCTTATATTTCTCCCAGAACTGCTCGTTGCTAAGAGAAGTTAGAAAATCAGGCATACCAGCACGCTTACGAATTAGGTTGATAGCATCGTCAGCAGACATTGGGAATTCTGCACTTGTAGCCGTTGCACTACCCAAGTACTTATATACAGCCTCGGCATAGTTGAGATAGAACTCGCCCAAACGATAGGTTACGTAGGTGTGATAATCTCCCTTATTCTTACTGCTAGCTCTCAAGTCAATGTCACCATGTAGCAACTTCTTCAAGTAATATCCTGTAGGAGTAGCACCAACAATAGGCTCTGCATTTACACCACCTTGATAGGTTTGCAAAGCTGCTTTATAAGCAGTTGGCCAAACATCACCATTTTTAGCAATAGTCAATGCAAAACGTGGATCTCGACCTGCATATGGATTAGCAGCATCATAGCCACTGCCAGCCTCATTAATCCCTAAACCAGTTGCCTGCATTTCGTATGCATCAACCATATTTTGAGAAGGACAGTTAGAACCAGTACTACCACCTTCAATACCTACAGGATAATTGTAAGTTTCTACAGTATTGTCAGAAGCATCTGTTGTAGAAATCTTGGTACTATAAATACGACGACCAAAGATGATTTCACATTTCTTATCCTCATCTGTATAGTTCTTAGTTGCCCAAAGATCTTCATATTTTTTAGCCAAAGACATACCACGCTTAGTAGTGCAAGAATCCAACAAAGCCTTGGTATAAAGAGCTGCCTTATGATAACGCTCTTTGTCACCTGTAGGATTGAAGAGAGGACTTGCCCAATAAAGAGCGGCACGAGCCTTTAAAGCCATCACTGCCAAGTCGTTTACACGACCATCGTCTGGAGTACCCAAAGCCAAGCTACCCAACTTGGTATAATCCTTGATGATACTATCTTTCACGACATCACATTCGTCCATGACATACTGAAATATCTCATCAGAACTCTTACGAGATTGATTATTAACTTCAGAAGCTAGCATATCCATATCAATAATTGGCACACCTCCATACTGACGAACCAAGTTGAAGTAGAAATAAGCACGCCAGAAACGAGCCTCCCACTTATAGTTTTGATAACGGTTAAGCTGGGCCTTGTAATCAGCATTCAACACGAAATCATCAAATGTCAAATCTTGAAAATCTTTTAATACGACATTACAAGTCTTGATACCATCATACATGTTGCTCCAAAGAGAACCTTGTGCCTTTGAAGGACTCCATGTACCATTATAAAAAGTCTCAATACTTCCACCTGTCTGCGAAAAAACGCTCTCATCAGACGCAGATGCTAACATACCACCACCAAAATTCTGACCATAATCATAATCAGCATGATTGTAGATATCAGTCATAAAGCCACCTACTTTCTCGAAGGTCTCGATAATGTAAGCCTTGTCCTTGACATTGGTCTCATTGTAATCCATCTTGTCACTGCAAGACGACAATGCCAAAAGACCTAAAAGACCACAATAAATTTTATTTATTTTCATAATTTACTACTTATTAATCTTTTATTAGAATGTTACTGACAAACCAGCCACTACGCTGCGGTTCAAAGGAGCAGATACGCCAAAGTTCTCTGGATCAGACTTGTCAAGATGATCGAAACTGAGCAAATCTACACCACGTACATAAAGCTTAGCGGCATTGAGCACCTTTGTCTTAGCTAAAAGCGACTTAGGGAAGTTGTAATAAACTTCGATGTTGCGCAACTTGAAGAAAGAACGATCAAACATCCACAATGTATTAGTATTGTAATTGTTAGCGTTGCTCTGAGAACTCAATGCAGGGAACTTCGCTATCTCTGCAGTCTCTGGAGTCCAGCGATTGTCGTAATAGTACTGAGAAATCGTAGTATTATTAACCAATGGCATATACATACTTTTGGCATTCAACACGCCCGAATATCTTCCAGCTCCTTGGAACATAACATCAACACCAAGCCCTTTCCACTCTACACCGAGATGGAGAGAGAAATAAAGTTCTGGAGCAACAGTAGAATATCCAATGGCGGTCTTATCGTTCTGATCAACGACTCCATCACCATTTACATCCTCAAACTTGATGTCACCAGGACGAACAGTAGTACCCAGATTCTGTGGTTTAGAGTTGGCTATATCTGCCTCATCTTTGAAGAAGCCAATAGCCTTGTAACCGTAGAGTTGGCTTACACGATGACCAGTAGATGCCAAGTTTGGATAAAGCACAGGAGCCTCGTCTTGCTCTTCTATCTTACTTCGATTGTAGCTCAAGTTACCACCTACATTAAACTTCACGTCACCCATCTGCTTGTTATAGTCGAGACCTAACTCCCAGCCCCAACTATTTACAATACCATCGCCTTCGTATGGAGCATCCATACCGAGTTCAGAAGAATACTTACCTGCTGTAGAAACCCAAATATTAGACCTGTGCTGATAATAAGCGTCAAATGTCACATCCAAGCCCCCCAACAAGGTAGCGTCAATACCTAAATTATACTTGGTAGCCTTCTCATGTGTTAGACCTTGCGTAGCCATTTGACCGAGGTAGGTACGACCAAAGTCTGAAGTAAAACCATTGTTAAATGGATAAGCGCCACCAGATGTCATATATTGCTGTACATAATATGTCCAACTACCATCAGGCTGATAATCCGTATTGAGGATACCAAAAGAACCACGCAACTTTAGGAAATTTACCCAATTAACATTTCTCAACCAAGATTCCTTGGAAAGAACCCATGCTGCAGAAACGGTTGGCGATAAAGCCCACTTAGAACCAGGAGCTAAACGGTTGGAACCAGACTCAACAAGAGCCAAATCCATAAAGTAGCGATCCAAATAGCCATAGTGAGTATAGAACGAAATATCCTGACGATAAATTGTGCTATTTATAGCATATTTGTCGCTAAATTCATAATCATATTTCAACTGTGCATACAAGCTGTGATCACCAAAAGTATTTTGATAATCAGCACTTGCATCAATGTGCATACGGCGAGAGAAAGCAGTTGTCTTGGCAGTCTCACCCAAATCAGTAGGAGTACCACCCTTGAAGTATTTATCCCCCAAAGGAGCACCATCTACCCAATCTGATACAATCGTACTTCCATATTCGTATGTCTTGCTATAATTCTCATTGATATTTGAGAAATGGTCGTAGCCAATACGAGCCTGTGCAGACAAACCCTTTAATACGGCAGAAAGATCCTGGTGAAGGGACAAGTCTGTAAAAATACCACGCTTGTTGTTGCGGCTATAACCTGCACCCTGCGATTGAGCAACAGGGTTAACGGTTCCTGCCCATATAGAGTTACCACCCCATCTACCATATTCATCCTTGACAGAGAATGCCGCTGAAGGCAAAGTATAAACCATATCCCAGAGGTTTGCTGAATTACCAGGAGAATTAGACTCTGCAAGTACACCCAGAAGGTTCACCTTCATCAAGGTATTTCTTGTCAGTTGCATGTCCATATTGATACGGAGATTACCCTTTACATACTTGTTATTAGTAGAGTAACCATCATTCTCATTAGGATTCTTGACAAAACCATTGTCATACTGCAAATCCATCATGGCATAGTACTTAAACTTATCGCCACCACCTGTAAAGGAAGCATTTACCATGTTGGTTACACTATTGCCACGGAATGTCTCACCTACCCAATCCACATTAGGATAAAGGTAAGGATACTGACCTGAACCAAAAGCCTCAACCTCTGCATCCGTGTAACGTGGAGCCAATCCATCATTTGCATAAGCTTCGTTCATAGCCTTGGCATATGTCTGAGAGTTTACGAATTTTGGCTTATGAGCCATAAAATTGATGGCATGATCCAAAGTTATTTTCACTTCTTTAGAGTTGAACTTACCACGCTTGGTGGTTACCAAGATGACACCATTAGCACCTTTATAACCATACAAAGCTGTTGCAGCCGCATCCTTCAAAATCGAAACGGACTCGACTTCTTCCGCAGAAACATATTGTATATCACGCTCAATACCATCGACCAACACCAATGGAGAATTGTTACCATTCAAGGTCTGCAAACCACGGATATAAAAAGTAGGGTTTGCACTTTCATAGTTACCATGTCCTTGCAAAGAAACAAGACCCAGTCCCTGACCAAGAATAGAATTACCGATATTACTTGCTGAACGCTTGTTAGTACTCTCACGAGTAATCACTGATACAGAAGCAGTTGACTGCTCACGAGAGAAATTCACATCCGCACCCACATCAATCCCTTGAGCGGCATATCGGTTAGGTGTGATAGAATCTATTTTTATCTGTGCTGAAGCAGGTAGTCCTAGTATGGCGAGTGCTGCCAGCACTAAGTTTCTATTATTTTTCATTGAATTTTTCTTTTTAATTGTCTTTTACATTGGATAAGAATTACCATCCTGGGTTCTGTACCAAATATCCTTTAATAACCTCTGCCTGTGGGAATGGGAACATGTACCATTTTACATCAAATCCATTCCACCAAATGCGTGGTTCCTGAGTGATAGGCACTCGCTCATATGTAAAGTGAGAAGGCTCGTACCATTCTGGCGAATACTTTGCAGCCTTTGTCTTGTCACCATTGACCCAAGCATTTGTTGAAGTTGTCCAATTTCCTTTTTCATCTTGAACCTGGCGATGAATGACTAATCTATGAAGTGTCTTTTCGAACAAATCTACTCGTTTGTAACGCTTCATATCAAAATAACGCGTATTCTCGAATGCCAGTTCACAAGCACGCTCTCGAAGAATTTCCTCCAAGAGGTTCTCCTTGTTAGTCATAAGATTCTCTGTAGGGTTGCACTCCACGAGTCCTTTCAAGCCTACTCTTGAACGAATCTTATCTACATACTCGATTGCCTTAGCATTGTTGCCATCCGCCTGAAGCAAAGCTTCCGCATAAATCAAGTAAAGATCAGCAACACGAATCTCTGGCCAATGTGGAGCCTTACGCTTATAAACCTCACCTGTATAAATACTTTTTAGGAAAGGACCATCAGCGATGTGCTTGTTGATGAAATACCCATTGCCATAAGCGCCAGACCCCGAAATAGGCTGACTACCTGCAAGTGTACCACCAACCCACAATTCTACATTCAATCCAGTGGTATTACCATTAGAGTAGTTGATGATGTTACGCTGACCATTTACAGTAACTGTCTCATAAAGACGAGGGTCACGTGTATATTTGATATTCTGAAGTTCCTGCTTGTTCTTGTCAAAAGTACCATTGATAAACATGTGGTCCAACTCACCAGCTTTCTCTGTCTCTTCCCAATTGAAAGGTTTACCATCTGCCCATGGGAACATTTCTACAAATTCTTGTGTTGGGTTGTATGCATAACGGTCATTACCACGCAAGTAAGAACGACAAATCCAGTTATATTTACTATTACTATTGTTATCAGTTACACGAGTGGAGAAAATCACCTCAGGGCTTGACTGATCCATGTAGGCATGACGGAACGCATAACGATAAGCCTCTTGCGTCTGAGTAGTTGGCTCAACCATGTGGTAAGCTTCACCATTATTAGCATTTTCCTTGAAGAAATCCTCACAAGCTTTCTTACATTGTTGCCACAACTCTGGTTTCTTGCCACCATACCATAAAAGACTGTCTTGAGCGGCATTCTCCATGGAATATACCCCACTATAGTATGGTTGGGCGTCATTAAACAAAGGTGAAGCAGCAAACTGCAAGACCCTACACTTCATTGCCATAGCTGCAGCTTTTGTCCAGTGGGCAGTCATGGTAGAAGCATCGGTGGTATAAGACCAAGGCATAGCTCCTGAATTAATCGCTTCGTCAAACAAGCCAACAATAAAGTTTACCGTATTTTCCACAGAAGCACGCTGAATGTCAGTCTTGTCATCATTTACACCATATGAATGCTTTACCAATGGCAGTCCACCATAGTAACGTAACAAGTTGAAGTAAGAAGAAGCGATGATGCATTTAGCCTCAGCTATAAAACGCTTCTTGGTGGTCTCATCCATATCTGGCACCTCATTGATACGCTCTATCAGCATATAGCAACGGTGCACCATCTCCCAAATGCTCTCCTTGTCATATCCATAAATTTCCTGACCACTTGCCGCAGTCATCTGCCCACCATACACCTGTTTGGTTACAGATATACTTGAAGTTGGCATATGCCAGCAATCAGACATTGTTTCTATCTGACCACTAAAGTAACTACTGGAATTATGAGTAGAACGATATGGAAGCCCATAATACTGCTGTGCATAGATACCCGTCAAGAATTGCTCTGTATATTCTGCACTATGAAAGACGGTATCAGCTGTAACATCACCACCAGGAGTCTTCTCAATAAATGAGTCGCCGAACTTGATTTGCTCTGTACAAGCAGTCATACCAGCCACCAATATGGTTGCCACAGCCAGTCCTTTGAATATATTATCTAATTTCATTTTCTTTATTATTTATTTATGCTACAATGTTTTTAGAATCCCACCTTCAAAGACAACATGTAAGTCTTCTGCAAAGGATAAGATGGAGAAGTAGTAGCTTTTGCTTCTGGATCTCCCCAAATATATGGAGTGAAAGTCAGGAGGTTATAACCACTAAACGCCAGCTGCAACTGATTCATACCCATTTTTTTCATGAATGGGGCATGGAAATCATAACTTATCTGCAATGTCTTCAAACGAAGATACTTAGAATCCTGCTCATAGAGAGTTGATGTAGCTTCATAGTTGTTTGCATAAGCCTTTCCCCATGCTGCACGTGGATACTTAGCACTTTGAGAAGGGTTATCAGCTGTCCAACTATTATTAACTATGTATCTCAACAAGCCACCCTCTTCCGTAGAAGTCTTGTTATAGAATGGTTTTCTGAAGACACCATCTATCATACGACTCACATTCCAAGCACCAGTCCACTGGGTATTTAAAGACCAACCCTTATAGCTAAAACCTAAGTTAAGACCAAGCATGTACTCAGGGTCATCTGTGTAACCGAGGTCACGAGTCATATCGTTTTGGTCTATCTTGCCATCATGGTTCAAATCCACATACACAGCATCACCAGGCTGAATATCTGGCACCAGCTGAGTTGGGAATGGTTCTCCGAAAGTCTTCTCGTAAAGTCCTGGAGTATCCTCATCGTAATAACGCCAGAACTGATATTGACTACGAGCACCCAAGCGATGGCCCTTCTCATACTGATAAGCATTAGGAGCTGGAGTTTCCTTTTTCTCTATGACCTCATTTTGGTTATAAGAAAGGTTTACACCTGCCCAGTAACGGAAGTTCTTACCTATCTTGTCTTGCCACTTCAAAGAAACTTCGTAACCCCAACTATTTACGATACCCTCATTGGTAAAAGGCATGTTATAACCTATGAAGAGTGGTGCAGTAAAGTCTGTCAACAAAATGTCTGTACGATGCTCATAGTAGTAGTCAAACGTTGTACGAAGACGATCCTTCAAGAAGTTGGCATCGAAGCCATAGTCTTGTTTATAAGCATGTTCCCAGGTCACATCTGCATTATGTCTAGCCTTCTCATAAGCACCTTTCCAAATTGTAGAGTTATCTACACCAAAAATATAGCCATATCCATCACGAGTATAGAGAGACCCATTATTGATTACATATGGGTCAGCCGTGTACATAAAGCGATCTCCACCAATCTTAGAGTTACCTACAAGACCATAGCTTGCACGAAGTTTCAAGAAAGAAACGACCTTGCTCAATGGTTTGAAGAAAGGCTCATCGCTTACAACCCAACCACCAGACACTGCAGGGAACAAACCATAACGTTTACCTGGGGCAAAGTTTTCAGATCCATTATAACCGACATTGAATTCTATCAGATAACGATTATTCCAATCGTATGTAACACGACCTACCAGACCTACCATACGTTGAGGGATACTTGAGTAGGTACCTGGATAATAGTTACTATCCTGATTATACAGCAAAATACCTCCTACATTGTGCAAACCAAAAGAACGATTATAGTTCAAAGCTGCCTCAAAATACCAATAACGAGCCTTTGAAACATCTTCCTTGTATGAAATCTGCTCCTCATTACCATATTTCTTGTAAAGATAGGTTCCATCTGGCTGCAATACAGGAGTATAAGTAGCCTTCTTTGCTGCACCATCCTTAGAAATCTCATAATTTCCATTATAAGAACCCTTCATCTTAAAAGAAAGACCCTTGGTAATCATATCGAGTTTCTGATTCAGCTGGAGGTCGAATTGCAGCTTATTATTGGTTCTCTTCATGAAACCTCCTGTTACATTATTATTACCAAAGTAGTTGATACCACTACTACCAACAAACGGTAGCTGATCGACACCACAATCGTCATAATTGGTTTCAGTAGCTACATATTTACCATCGATGATACCAGGACTAGAGAATGGAGTCGCCTGGTAAATCTCATTGATAATACCAGAAGAACCACCACCTGTATATGGGCGATTTGCATTACTTACATTACCAGCTACGTTGAAAGAAATGGTTGTTGTCTTTGTTACATCCAAGTCAAGGTTAGCACGATAATTGAAACGATTATACTGATAGCCAAAGTCGTAGCTCTGTCCAAACTCCTTGAACAAGCCACCCTGTGTATAGTAACCCACATTAATAAAATAACGTGCCGACTTAGTACCACCGCTGATATTCAAGTTGTGCTTGGTTTGAATAGTCTGATCCTTCATGATATAATCAGCCCATTGCAAGCTTGGGAAACGAATTGGATCGCTACCATCCTTAAATTTTTGGATGACTGCATCTGAGAAACGAGGAGTGCGTCCACTGTTTACTGACATTTGGTTGTGGAATGTAGCATATTCGTAACTATTAGCCTGTTCAACCATCTTGGTAGGAGTCAAGATACCCCAAGAGGTAGATGCAGTAATCTTCGCCTTTCCTTCAGCACCACGCTTAGTCGTGATCAATACAACTCCATTGGCACCACGCACACCAAAAACTGCTGTGGCAGAAGCATCTTTCAATACTGTGATACTTTCTATTTCCTCAGGATCGACATCACTCATGAGACGCTCTACACCATCCACCTGCACCAATGGACTAGAATTATTAAATGTAGCTTGACCACGAACGAACACGCTCGCTGCATCCGAACCAGGCTCACCTGAATACTGTACGGTGGTTACACCAGAGAGCTGACCACCCAATACGTTATTTACATTACCCACTGGGGTACGAACCAAGTCCTCACTCTTCACACTTGAGAGCGCACCTGTTACAGTAACCTTCTTCTGCACACCGTAAGCCACAACCTCGACGGCATTCAGAGAGGTAGCCTCATCCTTCAAGGTTACCTTCATGCCATTCTTGGCTACAACGGTCTGCGACTCCATACCGACATAAGTAATCTTAAGTCTTGCTCCAGGTTTTACGTTAAGTACAAAATTTCCGTCAAAATCAGTAACGGTACCCTGTGTTGCATTCTTCCCCTCAATGATGACACTTGCACCAATGACAGGTTCTCCATTGCTGTCAACGACCGTACCTTTTATGGTACCAGCCTGTTGAGCGACCGCTACATTTGCTTTAGCGATACTTCCTCCACCTAGTGGGGCTAGCATCAATGCCGTACAGAACAAAGCTGTTGGCAAAGCTGAACTTTTCATAAATAGCTTGTTGTTCATTATTAGTTATTTTGATTTTTAGATTAATAATCTGTTCGATAGAGATTTCTGCAGCAAAAGTATAACATTGTATCATTTTCCTATCTGCAAAATAGTACAACTATTCATAAAATCTTTCAAATCTTAGGATATTCATACGCTTTTGTATAAAATTAAACATCTAAAGTTTCCCACCCCTATAAAACCAAGGTTTTTGCAGGAACAAGCCCCTGCAA
>CAVBGK010000056.1:0-44661 GCA_963594995.1 Bacteroidaceae bacterium | reverse complement strand
GAGCACGTGATTTGTAATCTCGGGGTCGTTGGTTCGAATCCGACAAGAGGCTCAAAAGGAAAGTAGGGTGGTTACCAGAGTGGCCAAATGGGGCAGACTGTAAATCTGCTGGCGATGCCTTCGGTGGTTCGAATCCATCACCACCCACTTGAATTTGCGGAAATAGCTCAGTTGATAGAGCACTAGCCTTCCAAGCTGGGGGTCGCGGGTTTGAGCCCCGTTTTCCGCTCTCATTTATTACTTGCTGTAATAGCTCAGTGGTAGAGCACTTCCTTGGTAAGGAAGAGGTCCTGAGTTCAACTCTCAGTTACAGCTCTATCGTTCTAGATGCTTTAGGATGGTAGAGGAACAGATTATTCATTTATATAAATAAAAGAAAAGCTATGGCTAAAGAAGAATTCGTGCGTACCAAACCGCATGTTAACATTGGTACAATTGGTCATGTTGACCATGGTAAGACTACTCTGACCGCTGCTATCTCTAAGGTTTTGAATGAGAAGCTCGGTACTTCTGAGGAGGTTAAGTCATTCGATCAGATTGATAATGCTCCTGAAGAGAAAGAGCGTGGTATCACTATCAACTCTGCACACATTGAGTATGAGACAGAAAAGCGTCACTATGCACACGTTGACTGTCCGGGTCACGCTGACTATGTGAAGAACATGGTTACTGGTGCTGCTCAGATGGACGGTGCTATCTTGGTAGTTGCTGCAACAGATGGTCCTATGCCACAGACACGTGAGCACGTACTTCTTGCTCGTCAGGTAAACGTACCTCGCTTGGTTGTTTTCTTGAACAAGTGCGATATGGTTGACGATGAGGAGATGCTTGACCTCGTTGAGATGGAGGTTCATGAGATTCTTGAGCAGTATGGCTATGAGGAGGATACTCCAATCGTTCGTGGTTCTGCACTCGGTGCTTTGAACGGTGTTGACAAGTGGGTTAAGTCTGTAGAGGCTTTGATGGACACAGTTGACGAGTGGATTGAAGAGCCAGAGCGTGAGATTGACAAGCCATTCTTGATGCCAGTTGAGGATGTATTCTCTATCACAGGTCGTGGTACTGTTGCTACTGGTCGTATCGAGACTGGTGTTTGCAAGGTAGGTGACGAAGTTCAGTTGCTCGGTCTTGGTGAGGATAAGAAATCTACTATCACTGGTGTAGAGATGTTCCGTAAGATTCTTGCTGAGGGTAAGGCTGGTGATAACGTAGGTTTGCTCCTCCGTGGTATCGATAAGGCTGAGGTTAAGCGTGGTATGGTTGTTGTACACCCAGGTGCCATCACTCCTCACGATCACTTCAAGGCTTCTATCTATGTATTGAAGAAGGAAGAGGGTGGTCGTCATACACCATTCGGTAACAAGTATCGTCCTCAGTTCTATCTCCGTACAATGGACTGTACAGGTGAAATCAAGCTTCCAGAGGGAGTTGAGATGGTAATGCCTGGTGACAACGTTGAGATCGAGGTTGAGTTGATTTACAAGGTTGCTTTGAACGAGGGTCTTCGTTTCGCTATCCGCGAGGGTGGTCGTACAGTAGGTTCTGGTCAGATTACAGCTCTCTTGGACGACGTTAAGTAATTTAGACAATACTAATTTACTATTATAAGGACTCTCACTTCTTAGGGAGTGAGAGTTACCTACGGGTTTAGCTCAGTTGGTAGAGCACTGGTCTCCAAAACCAGGTGTCGAGGGTTCGAGCCCTTCAACCCGTGCTAACAAGAAGATAATATGAATAAGATAGTAAATTATTGCAAGGCATGTTACGATGAGCTTGCGCATAAGACTACTTGGCCTACTCGTGCCGAACTTACTCACAGTGCAATGGTTGTATTATCTGCTTCCCTTGTCATTGCATTGGTGGTGTTCGCAATGGACTCTATCTTTAGGGCTCTGATGGGCGTTGTTTATCCAGGTTAATTTTAAGGAAATGGCAGCAACAGATAATAAATGGTATGTGCTTAAAGCCGTTAGCGGTAAAGAGGCTAAAGTGAAGGAATACATTGAGGCTGAAATGAAGCACAACGATTTGCTCGCAGCTAATGTTTCTCAAGTGCTGATTCCAGTAGAGAAGCATGCGTCTGTGCGCAATGGTAAACGTGTAGTTAAAGAGAAGGTTTCTCTTCCAGGTTACGTTTTTGTTGAAGCCAAACTGAAGGGCGATGTGGCACACGCTTTGCGTTTCATGCCTAATGTTTTGGGTTTCCTTGGAGGTTTGGATGAGCCGACTCCAGTTCCTCAGTCTGACATCAATCGTATGTTGGGTACGGCTGAAGAAACAGAGTTTGAAGAGAATGTGGATGTTCCATACGCAGTTGATGAGACTGTGAAGGTGACAGACGGTCCATTCAGCGGTTTCAGTGGTGTAATCGAAGAGGTTAACACCGAGAAGCACAAGCTGAAGGTTATGGTTAAGATCTTCGGACGTAAAACTCCGTTAGAGTTAAGTTATACGCAAGTAGAAAAGGAATAATGTGCTGTTACGGACACATTGCCTTTTATAAGTTTCAATTTTAAATATTAACAAAGAAATGGCTAAAGAAGTTGCTGGATTAATCAAATTACAGATTAAAGGTGGCGCTGCAAATCCTTCACCTCCAGTAGGACCTGCATTGGGTTCTAAAGGTATTAACATTATGGGATTCTGCAAGGAGTTCAACGCCCGCACCCAGGATAAAGCAGGTAAGGTTTTGCCAGTCGTTATCACATACTACACTGACAAGTCATTCGATTTCGTAATCAAGACTCCTCCTGCCGCAGTACAGTTGAAAGAAGCTGCCAAAGTAAAGTCAGGTTCTGCTCAGCCTAACCGTCAGAAGGTCGCTAGCCTTACTTGGGATCAGGTAAAGGTTATCGCAGAGGATAAGATGAAGGACTTGAATTGCTTTACAGTAGAATCAGCTATGAAGCTCATCGCTGGTACTGCAAGAAGTATGGGTATTACTGTAAAAGGGGACTTCCCTGGTAAATAATTTAAAACTTCAATTAGAAAAATGAGTAAACTGACAAAAAATCAAAAATCAGTAGCTGATAAGGTTGAAGCAGGGAAGGCATACTCTTTGAAAGAGGCTGCAGAGTTGGTTAAGGAAATTACTACGACCAAGTTTGACGCATCTCTCGATATCGATGTACGCTTAGGTGTTGACCCACGTAAGGCTAACCAGATGGTTCGCGGTGTCGTATCACTGCCAAACGGTACTGGTAAGGTAACTCGTGTGCTCGCACTCTGTACTCCTGATCAGGAAGCTGCTGCTAAGGAAGCAGGTGCTGACTACGTTGGTCTTGACGAATATGTTGAGAAGATCAAGGGTGGTTGGACAGATATTGATGTCATCATCACTATGCCATCTTGCATGGGTAAGATTGGTCCTTTGGGTCGTGTGCTCGGTCCTCGTGGTTTGATGCCAAACCCAAAGAGCGGCACTGTAACTATGGATGTTGCTAAGGCAGTTAAGGAAGTAAAGCAAGGTAAGATTGACTTCAAGGTTGACAAGGCTGGTATTATCCACTCTTCAATCGGTAAGGTCAGCATGACACCTGAGCAGATTTACGGAAATGCTAAGGAGTTCATTGCTACTGTTATCAAGTTGAAGCCTGCTGCTGCTAAAGGTACATATATCAAGAGTATCTTTATTTCTAGCACTATGAGTAAGGGTATCAAGATTGATCCTAAATCAGTTGAATAACTCTAAAAGTTTTGTAAAATGAAGAAAGAAGTTAAAGATACTATTATCACCGAACTTGGACAGAAGTTGCAGGAGTTCCCTCATTTCTATCTTGTAGATCTTACAGGGTTGAATGCTGAGAAGACAAGTGCTCTCCGTCGCAAGTGCTTCCAGAGCGAGATTAAGATGGTCGTTGTGAAGAATACATTGCTTCACAAAGCTTTCGAGGCTTCTGACATCGATTTCTCTGAGCTTTATGGCAGCTTGAAGGGTACTACGGCTGTGATGTTTACAACTACAGCTAATGTGCCAGCTAAGTTGTTGAAGGAATACGAGAAGGACGGCGTTCCTTCATTGAAGGCTGCCTACGCAGAGGAAGGTTTCTATGTTGGCGCCGACAAACTTGCCGAGCTTTCAGCAATCAAGAGCAAGAACGAGGTTATCGCGGATATTGTTGCTTTGCTGCAGTCTCCAGCGAAGAACGTTGTCTCTGCTCTTCAATCAGGAGGCAACACTATTCATGGTGTGCTTAAGACATTGGGCGAGCGTCCTGAGTAATCAAACACAATGTTATCAAAAATTATAGTATAAATAAAATAAAAATTTAGAATAAAATGGCAGATATCAAAGCTATTGCAGAAGAGTTAGTAAATCTTACTGTTAAGGAAGTTAATGAGTTGGCAACAGTCCTCAAGGACGAGTATGGTATTGAGCCTGCTGCTGCAGCTGTAGCTGTAGCTGCTGGTCCTGCTGCTGCTGGTGCAGCTGCAGCTGAGGAGAAGTCTTCTTTCGACGTTGTCCTCGCTGAGGTTGGTGGCGCTAAGCTCCAGGTTGTAAAGGCTGTTAAGGAAGCTTGCGGTCTTGGTTTGAAAGAGGCTAAGGACCTCGTAGATGGCGCTCCTTCTACTATCAAGGAGGGTGTATCTAAGGACGAGGCTGAGAACCTTAAGAAGGCCATCGAAGAGGCTGGTGCTAAGGTTGAGCTCAAGTAATTAGAGTAATACATCAACTACATATCGGTTAGGATTCTCCAAGTAGGCGAGTCCTAACCTTTTTGTGTCTTTTTTGTTCATTGTTTACAAATACCATTTAATAACTTCTAATGGCTACAAAAATTGTTGATAACAGAGTAAATTTTGCCAGCGTCCATAATCCGTACCCATATCCGGATTTCCTCGATGTGCAGTTAAAGTCTTTCAAGGACTTCTTACAGTTGGATACTCCGCCTGAGGAACGCAAGAATGACGGTTTGTATAAGGTGTTCGCAGAGAACTTCCCTATCACCGATACGCGTAATAATTTCGTTCTTGAGTTCTTGGATTACTATATCGACCCGCCTCGCTACACGATTGACGAGTGCTTGGAGCGTGGTCTTACTTATAGCGTACCTTTGAAGGCTAAGATGAAGCTGTATTGTACAGATCCTGACCATGAGGACTTCGGTACTTTTATTCAGGACGTGTTCTTGGGTACGATTCCTTATATGACCGAGAATGGTACGTTTATCATCAATGGTGCCGAGCGTGTTGTCGTGTCTCAGTTGCACCGTTCTCCTGGCGTTTTCTTCGGCCAGGGCGTTCATGCCAATGGTACTGTTCTCTATTCTGCACGTATCATTCCTTTCAAGGGCAGCTGGATTGAGTTCGCCACTGATATCAACAATGTCATGTATGCTTACATTGACCGTAAGAAGAAGTTGCCAGTGACGACTTTGCTTCGTGCCATCGGTTATGAGCAGGACAAGGACATTCTCCAGATTTTCGACCTCGCCGAGGAGGTGAAGGTGAACAAGAAGAACATGAAGGCTTCTATTGGTAAGAAGTTGGCTGCACGCGTTCTGAAGAGCTGGAACGAGGACTTCGTTGACGAGGATACGGGTGAAGTTGTATCCATCGAGCGTAACGAGGTCATCATGGAGCGTGAGACGGAACTGACTGAGGAGAATGTTGAGGAAATTCTTGAGAGTGGTGCTCAGACGGTACTTCTTCATAAGGATGAGGAGGGCGCGAGCAAGTTTGGTATTATTTTCAATACTTTGCAGAAGGACCCCAGCAACTCCGAGAAGGAGGCTGTCAACTATATCTACCGCCAGTTGCGCAATGCGGACCCTGCCGATGATGCCAGTGCTCGCGAGGTGTTCCAGAACTTGTTCTTCTCTGACAAGCGTTATGACTTGGGTGAGGTAGGTCGCTACCGTATCAACAAGAAGTTGGGTCTTGACACTGACATGGATGTGCGTGTCTTGACCAAGGATGACATCATCGAGATTATCAAGTACTTGATTCAGTTGATCAACTCAAGTGCCACGGTGGATGATATCGACCACTTGTCCAACCGTCGTGTTCGTACCGTGGGTGAGCAGTTGGCTAACCAGTTCTCCATCGGTTTGGCACGTATGAGCCGTACCATCCGTGAGCGTATGAACGTCCGTGACAATGAGGTGTTTACTCCGACAGACTTGATCAACGCCAAGACTATCTCTAGCGTTATCAATTCTTTCTTCGGTACCAACCCATTGTCTCAGTTCATGGACCAGACCAACCCATTGGCGGAGGTGACCCACAAGCGTCGTCTTTCAGCCCTCGGTCCTGGTGGTTTGTCTCGTGAGCGTGCTGGCTTCGAGGTCCGTGACGTACACTATACGCACTATGGTCGTCTTTGTCCTATTGAGAGTCCTGAAGGTCCAAACATCGGTTTGATTTCATCTCTCTGTATGTATGCCAAGATCAACGACCTCGGTTTCATCGTTACTCCTTACCGTAGGGTCAACGACAGCAAGGTCGATATGGACAACAAGGATGTTGTATATTTGACGGCGGAGGACGAGGAAGAGAAGATTATCGGTCAGGGTAATGCACCTTTGACAGAGGAAGGTTCTTTCATCCGTGATGTCGTCAAGTGCCGTCAGGATGCCGATTATCCGGTTGTGCCACCTACGGATGTTGACTATGTCGATGTCTCTCCACAGCAGATTGCGTCCGTGTCAGCCGGTTTGATTCCTTTCTTGGAGCATGACGATGGTCACCGTGCGTTGATGGGATGTAACATGATGCGCCAGGCAGTGCCATTGCTTCACAATGACGCTCCTATCGTAGGTACAGGTCTTGAGAAGCAGGTTTGCGAGGATTCCCGTACGATGATTACTGCCGAGGGCGAGGGTGTTATCGAATATGTGGATGCTACAACCATCCGTATTCTTTATGACCGTACCGATGAGGAGGAGTTCGTTAGCTTCGAGCCTGCCTTGAAGGAATACCGCATTCCTAAGTTCCGCCGCACCAACCAGAACATGACCATTGACTTGCGTCCTATCTGCAACAAGGGCCAACGTGTCAAGAAGGGCGACATTCTTACTGAGGGTTATGCTACCGAGAACGGTGAGCTGGCTTTGGGACGTAACTTGCTCGTGGCTTACATTCCTTGGAAGGGATACAACTATGAGGATGCTGTCGTTATCTCGGAGCGCATGGTTCGTGAGGACGTGTTGACTTCCGTTCACGTGGATGAGTATTCACTCGACGTACGTGAGACCAAACGCGGTGTCGAGGAGTTTACAAGTGATATTCCTAATGTAAGTGAGGAAGCTACCAAGGACCTCGATGACAATGGTATCGTTCGTGTCGGTGCCCGCATCGAACCTGGTGACATCATGATTGGTAAGATTTCGCCTAAGGGCGAGAGCGACCCTTCTCCTGAGGAGAAGTTGCTCCGTGCCATCTTCGGTGACAAGGCTGGTGATGTGAAGGATTCTTCTTTGAAGGCTAACCCTTCTTTGGCTGGTGTCGTTATCGACAAGAAGTTGTTCTCTCGTGCCATCAAGAACCGTGAGTCTAAGAAGCAGGATAAGATTATCCTCCAGAAGATTGACGAGGAATACGAGGCTAAGGGCGATGACTTGAAGGATATCTTGGTGGATAAGTTGCTCACTTTGACTGAGGGCAAGACTTCTCAGGGTGTCAGGGATTATACGGGTGCCGAGATTATCACCAAGGGAACGAAGTTCACTACTGCTGCGTTGAAGAACTTGGAGTATGACGGGGTACAGTCCAACAACTGGACTGATGACGAACATGCCAATGGCTTGATTCAGAAGTTGATCATGAACTACATCCGCAAGTACAAGCAGTTGGATGCCGAGTTGAAGCGTCGTAAGTTTGCTATCACCATCGGTGACGAACTTCCTTCTGGCATTCTTCAGATGGCAAAGGTCTATATCGCCAAGAAGCGTAAGATTCAGGTGGGTGATAAGCTTGCTGGTCGCCACGGTAACAAGGGTATTGTTTCCAAGGTGGTACGTCTGGAGGATATGCCTTTCATGGCGGATGGCCGTCCTGTGGATATGGTCTTGAACCCGTTGGGTGTGCCTTCTCGTATGAACTTGGGTCAGATATTCGAGTGTATCCTTGGTGCTGCAGGTAAGAAGTTGGGCGTGAAGTTCGCTACTCCTATCTTCGATGGCGCCAAGTTGGAAGACCTCTCTGAGTGGACCGACAAGGCAGGCTTGCCACGTTTCTGTTCTACCTATCTTTATGATGGTGAGACAGGCGAGCGTTTCGACCAGCCGGCTACCGTGGGTATGACCTACTTCTTGAAGTTGGGTCACATGGTGGAGGACAAGATGCACGCTCGTTCCATCGGCCCATACTCTCTGATTACCCAGCAGCCACTTGGTGGTAAGGCACAGTTCGGTGGTCAGCGTTTCGGAGAGATGGAGGTTTGGGCCATCGAGGCATTCGGCGCCAGCCACGTTCTTCAGGAAATCTTGACGGTCAAGTCGGATGATGTCGTAGGACGTAGCAAGGCATACGAGGCAATCGTCAAGGGCGACCCGATGCCGACACCGGGCATCCCTGAGTCACTCAACGTATTGCTCCATGAGCTTCGCGGCCTTGGCTTGAGCATCAAACTTGATTAATTTTGAGAACCCCTAATATAGATATAGAAACATGGCTTTCAAAAAAGATACAAAGGTAAAGAATAATTTTACGAAGATTACCATCGGTCTTGCTTCTCCTGAGGAGATCCTGGAAAATTCGTATGGTGAGGTTACTAAGCCTGAAACCATTAATTATCGTACATATAAGCCGGAGCGTGACGGCTTGTTCTGCGAGCGCATCTTTGGTCCTACCAAGGACTATGAGTGCGCCTGCGGCAAGTACAAGCGTATCCGTTACAAGGGAATCGTCTGTGACCGATGTGGTGTCGAGGTGACCGAGAAGAAGGTGCGCCGTGAGCGTTCTGGCCACATCGAGCTGGTGGTTCCTGTTGCCCACATCTGGTACTTCCGTTCTCTCCCTAACAAGATCGGTTACCTCTTGGGTATGCCTACCAAGAAACTTGACGCTGTCATCTACTACGAGAAGTACGTGGTTATCCAGCCGGGTGTGATGGAAGGCAAGACTGATGCCGATGGCTTGGAGGTGAACGGGTCCCACAAGCTCGACCTCTTGACAGAGGATGAGTACATCGACATCATCGACAACCAGATTAGCCCTGACAACGACCGTCTGGCCGACGATGACCCTAATAAGTTCATCGCCAAGATGGGTGCCGAGGCTATCTATCAGTTGCTTCAGACCCTTGACCTCGACAGCTTGTCTTACGAGCTTCGTGACCATGCCAACAACGATTCCAGCCAGCAGCGCAAGACTGAGGCTTTGAAGCGTTTGAACGTGGTCGAGGGCTTCCGTGCCAGCAAGGGTATCAACAGACCGGAGTGGATGATTATGAAGATTATCCCGGTTACTCCTCCTGAGCTTCGTCCATTGGTGCCGTTGGATGGTGGCCGTTTCGCCACATCCGACTTGAACGACCTCTATCGTCGTGTCATCATCCGTAACAACCGTCTGAAGAGATTGGTTGAGATCAAGGCTCCCGAGGTGATTCTCCGAAACGAGAAGCGTATGTTGCAGGAGGCTGTCGATAGCTTGTTCGACAACTCACGCAAGAGCTCTGCCGTGAAGAGCGAGAGCAACCGTCCGTTGAAGTCACTCTCCGACTCCTTGAAGGGTAAGCAGGGACGCTTCCGTCAGAACTTGTTGGGTAAGCGTGTTGACTACTCTGCCCGTTCCGTTATCGTGGTGGGTCCTGAGTTGAAGATGGGCGAGTGCGGTCTTCCTAAGTTGATGGCTGCGGAGCTTTACAAACCGTTCATCATCCGCAAGTTGATTGAGCGTGGCATCGTGAAGACCGTGAAGAGTGCCAAGAAGATTGTTGACCGTCGTGAGCCAGTCATCTGGGACATTCTGGAGAATGTGATGAAGGGTCATCCTGTCATGTTGAACCGTGCCCCGACACTTCACCGTCTTGGTATCCAGGCTTTCCAGCCTAAGATGATCGAGGGTAAGGCCATCCAGTTGCACCCATTGGCATGTACGGCGTTCAATGCCGACTTCGATGGTGACCAGATGGCTGTCCACCTTCCATTGAGCAACGAGGCTGTCTTGGAGGCGCAGATTCTGATGCTCCAGAGCCACAACATCTTGAACCCTGCCAATGGTGCGCCTATCACCGTTCCTTCACAGGATATGGTGCTCGGTCTCTATTATATTACGAAGATTCGTCCGGGAGCCAAGGGCGAAGGCTTGACTTTCTACGGTCCTGAGGAGGCCTTGATTGCACGCAACGAGGGCCGATGCGACCTCCACGCTTTGGTGAAGGTGGTTGTCAACGATGTCGTTGACGGCAAGCTGCAGAAGCGTATGGTGGAGACTTCTGTCGGACGTGTGATTGTCAACGGTATCATCCCAGACGAAGTGGGCTTCTTCAACGATGTCATCTCCAAGAAAACCCTCCGTGGCTTGATTTCCGATGTAATCAAGGTGGTTGGTATGGCAGAGGCTTGTGAGTTCCTCGATGGTATCAAGAACTTGGGTTACCGTATGGCTTACGTGGCAGGTCTTTCGTTCAACTTGGGCGATATCATCATCCCGCCCGAGAAGGAAGAGATTGTCGCCAAGGGTCAGAAGGAGATTGAGGAAATCACCAACAACTATAATATGGGTTTCATCACCAACAAGGAGCGTTACAACCAGGTTATCGATACGTGGACTCACGTGAACACTGACCTGGGTAACATCTTGATGAAGGAGATGACTGAGGCTGACCAGGGATTCAACGCTGTGTATATGATGCTTGATTCCGGTGCCCGTGGTTCTAAGGACCAGATTAAGCAGCTCTCCGGTATGCGTGGTTTGATGGCCAAGCCTCAGAAGGCGGGTGCCGAGGGTGCGCAGATCATCGAGAACCCTATCCTTTCAAACTTTAAGGAAGGTATGTCCGTGTTGGAGTACTTCATCGCTTCCCACGGTGCTCGCAAGGGTCTTGCCGATACCGCCATGAAGACTGCCGACGCAGGTTACTTGACTCGTCGTCTTGTTGACGTTTCTCATGATGTCATCATTACCGAGGAGGACTGCGGTACTTTGCGCGGTTTGGTTTGCACGGCGTTGAAGAATGGTGATGAAGTCATTTCTTCTCTCTATGAGCGTATCTTGGGCCGTGTGTCTGTGCATGATGTCATTCACCCGACTACAGGTGAGTTGATTGTCTCTGCCGGTGAGGAAATCACTGAGCCTAAGGCGAAGGCCATCGAGAATTCTCCTATCGAGAGTGTCGAGATTCGTTCGGTGCTCACTTGCGAGAGCAAGAAGGGTGTCTGCATGAAGTGTTACGGCCGCAACTTGGCTACAGCCCGCATGGTTCAGCTCGGTGAGGCAGTCGGTGTCATCGCGGCACAGGCTATCGGTGAGCCGGGTACTCAGTTGACTCTTCGTACGTTCCACGCCGGTGGTATCGCCTCTAACGCGGCTGCCAACGCTAAGATTGAGGCGAAGAACAAGGCTCTCATCGAGTTTGACGAGTTGAGTACGGTTCCTTTCGTTGAGGAAGACGAGGAAGGCAACGACGTGAAGTGCGAGAAGGTGGTAAGCCACTTGGCTGAAATCCGCTTCGTTGACCCTAACACGAAGATTGTTCTCTCTACATTGAACGTACCTTATGGTTCTTCACTCTATCATAAGGAGGGAGAGGTCGTTGAGAAGGGTACTGTCATTGCCAAGTGGGACCCATTCAACGCCGTTATCGTCAGCCAGTATGCTGGTACATTGAAGTTCAATGACGTGCAGAGAGACCAGACTTACCGTGCCGAGGTCGATGAGACCACGGGCTTGGAGGAGAAGATTATCACCGATTCCAAGAACAAGGCGATGGTTCCTTCTTGTGATGTCGTTGACGCAAACGGTCAGGTTCAAGGAACTTACAACTTCCCTGTGGGTGGTCACTTGGCTGTTGAGGACGGTCAGACCATCAAGACGGGTGAAGTCTTGGTCAAGATTCCTCGTGCCGTAGGTGGCGCAGGTGACATCACCGGTGGTCTTCCACGTGTAACCGAGCTTCTCGAGGCCCGCAACCCTTCCAACCCTGCAGTCGTGTCTGAAATCGACGGTGAGGTAACCATGGGTAAGGTAAAGCGTGGTAACCGTGAGATTATCGTGACTTCCAAGACGGGCGACCAGAAGAAGTATTTGGTTTCTCTGTCCAAGCAGATTTTGGTACAGGAGCATGACGCCGTTCGTGCCGGTACTCCGTTGTCTGATGGTAGCGTGACTCCAGGCGACATCCTCGCCATCATGGGTCCTACCGCCGTTCAGGAGTATATCGTGAACCAGATTCAGGACGTTTACCGTCTCCAGGGTGTGGCCATCAACGACAAGCACTTCGAGGTGGTGGTTCGCCAGATGATGCGCAAGGTTCGCATCGACGACCCGGGAGATACCACGTTCTTGGAGCAGGAGTTGGTTGACAAGCTCGACTTCGCTGATGAGAACGACCGTATATGGGGCAAGAAGGTGGTTACCGATGCCGGTGACAGCGACAACCTCAAGCCGGGTCAGATTATCACTGCCCGCAAGTTGCGTGACGAGAACTCCAGCTTGAAGCGTCGTGACTTGAAGCTCGTTCAGGTTCGTGACGCCGTGGCTGCCACTTCTACCCAGATTCTCCAGGGTATCACCCGTGCTGCCTTGGGTACCAAGAGCTTCATGAGTGCCGCTTCCTTCCAGGAGACCACCAAGGTCTTGAACGAGGCTGCCATCCGTGGAAAGGTGGATTACCTTGAGGGCATGAAGGAGAACGTTATCTGCGGTCACTTGATTCCTGCGGGTACGGGTCTCCGTCAGTGGGAGAAGGTTATCGTCGGCTCCAAGGAGGAGTACGAGCGAATGCAGGCCAACAGGAAGAACGTGCTCGACTATGCAGATTCTCCAATGGGAGACTAATTGCTTGGTAAAAGTGAATATCATATATGTAAAAAGGGATATGCCGGTAAGGCATATCCCTTTTTACATATATGATTACTATCTCTCCAACAAATCAATCGTAAATTTCAGTCGAGTCCCATATTTTAGGAGGAAAAAACTCTTTTAGTTGTTCCATTTCAAAAGAAATGATTACCTTTGCACTGTTAATCTCCTAAGTGTTATGTTCAAGGTTTCCGTATTCGATGGCATCTATAGTAAAAGCTCATAGGCGATTAGTTTATGTTAAAGTAAGTGACAAAAAACGATGATAAATGATGATGACAAACTTACCATACAACGAAAAGGATATTTCTTCCATATTCGATTATAGCAAGCAGTTGGTGAATAAGTGCTTGCGAGACTTTGCGCCCGAGGCGGAAGAGCATAAGGGAAAGGGAAGTCTGGGGCAATTGGTAGAAGAGATGTTCTTTAAGTACGAGCTCAATGCTCGCCAAGAAGCAGACTTTGCTTTCGTGAATGCGGAATTGAAGTGTACTCCGTTGAAGGAGTCTGCGAAGAAAGAATTGTTGATTAAGGAAAGGCTTGTGTGCAGCATGATAAACTATACCGCCGACTGGAACAAGACTTTTGAAGAATCGCACTTTTTTCGGAAATGCTTGGTCATGCTTATTATGTTCTATCTGCATAACCCAAAGATTTCCAAACTAGACTTGCAATTTCTTTTCGCTGTATTGTGGAAGATTCCAGAAAAAGACTTGCTGATTATCCGCAAGGATTATGAGACCATCATTGCGAAGATAAAAAATGGTCAAGCGCACACTTTGTCTGAAGGTGACACAATGTATCTTGGTGCTTGCCGAAAAGGACAAAAGGGTGATTCCCTTATGCCGCAGCACAACAATGAAGTGGGCGCACCTCGCCGAGCATGGAGTTTGAAAACTGCATATATGCGCATAGTGCTTGATGAAGTCAAGAAAAATAATATAGACGGTGCTTATTGCAATTACGAACTTCCGCAACCAACAATGGAAACAATGTTCTCTGTCGAAGAATTGAGGAGCAAAACAGTTGATGACATTTTGTTAGAGCGTTTCTGGAGATATTGCGGTAAGACCTATAGCGAAATATGCGATATGTTAAACAGTGAGCCTTCCTATTCAAACTCAAAATACTTTATCGTGTCGAACACGATTGCTGGAAAGGGTAATGTCAGAAATGTTAACAGATCGGAAGAATTTGAGAAGTCTGGTCTGACGATGAAGACTATTCGAGTAAAGAAAACTGGGTCAATAAAGGAAGCTATGTCTTTTGAGAACATAGATTACCAAGAAGTTTTCGATTGCGAGGATTGGACGGATTCAAGACTATATGAACTTTTCACGAATCGTTTTCTATTCGTCATATTCCGTGAGACGGATTATGTGCTGCAACTGCCAAACGGAAATACAGAACCAGAGTATAAGCTTGAAAAGGTTGTATTTTGGACAATGCCACAGGAAGACCTACAAGTGGCACGGGAATATTGGGACAACATACGTCAAAATGTATTGGATGATCATATTGCCCCACAATATTTTTGGAGTGCAAAGGATGACCGAAACTTTCATGTTCGTCCAAAGGCAAGAGTTGTAGATGATATGACAGAGAATCCAAATGGAGGCATGGTCAAGAAATATTGTTATTGGTTTAATCAGAAATACGTAAAGAACATCATAGAAAATGAATTATAAGAAGATAGAGGAAATGGAAGGCAATTGGGCGTTATGCGAGCCAATTGCAAGATATTCAGATACAGCACATCAGCGAGTAAGAGAACTTGGACTATTTGACAATATTCATCCCGAAGTGGAGGCAAATGACATTAAAGTCGTAGAGTTGTTTGCTGGTGTCGGTGGATTTAGAATAGGCTTGGAACGTGCTTCTAAACATTTCAAAACAATTTGGAGTAACCAATGGGAACCATCCACCAAACGACAAGATGCAAGCGTCATCTATTGCAGGCACTTTGGGGCTGATGGACATTCAAACGAAGATATTGCATCTGTTCCTACGAACGAAATTCCTGATAGTGATTTACTTTGTGGCGGTTTCCCCTGTCAGGATTATTCTGTTGCTACAACTTTGCAACGCTCTGGTGGTATAGAGGGCAAGAAAGGTGTGCTTTGGTGGCAAATCTACCGCATCTTGAAGGAGAAAGGTGAGAAACGTCCGAACTATCTGATGTTGGAGAATGTTGACCGTCTTGTCAATTCACCAGCCAAACAACGCGGTCGTGATTTTGCCATCATCCTATCTTCTTTGGCAAGCCTCGGTTATATCGTGGAATGGCGCATCATCAATGCTGCGGATTATGGAATGCCACAACGTCGCCGCCGCACCTATATGGTTGCTTTTCGTCAAGGAACACAGCCAGCCTTGCAATTTGAAAAATTGAGTTGCAAGTATGACTGGATACTCCAAGACGGCATCATGCCGCAGGCTTTCAATTGCCTGGAAAAAGATGGAAAGACCAATACCTTTGATATGAGTGATGATATAGCTGATGTTTCTGAGAATTTCAACAAAGGGAAAAAGGGAAGTCCGTTCAAAAATTCCGGTGTCATGGCAAACGGCAAAGTTTACACCCTTGACACGCTTCCTGAGTATCACGGGCCTTATCTTACACTTGGTGATGTCCTTGTGGATGAAATGACTGTGCCGGATGAGTTCTTTGTTTCTGAAGTTGACTTGCATAAGTGGGAGTATCAAAAAGGCTCGAAGTCGCTGAAGCGCATCAACAAGGCAACTGGATTTGAATATAATTACAGCGAGGGAGCCATGGCGTTCCCCGATTGTCTCGACCGTGCTTCAAGAACGATTATCACGGGCGAAGGTGGTGCGGCTCCTTCACGTTTTAAGCATATCATCAAGACTGAGAGCGGTCGCTATCGACGACTTGTTCCTGTGGAGTTGGAAAGATTGAATATGTTCCCAGATAACCATACCTTTGGCTCGTCTGACTTGCGCCGTGCTTTCCTCATGGGAAATGCACTTGTAACAGGTATTGTAGAGAATATAGCTTTGGTATTGAAAGATAGAATGTGATAAGTATGTAGGTCAAAGAATGGTCTCACTTACTTTGGAGGCAGGTGTCAAGATTGCCAACTTGCGTTCCGTTGTATGCGGTATAGTATCTTGATTCTAAAAAAAGTTTTTCCCCGAGAAAACTGTCATTCTATCACCAAATCATTCGAAATGCCGATAGATACAGGGGATTCGAGAGGTGATAGATTCGTCTGGATGCTTCGAATCTATCACCTTCCAAGGGGTATCTATCACGTTTTTCGTCTAAAGACTGTCGAAAGGCGTGCTTTTAGTTGTTTTCCTTCAGCAGATATTGCACGCCTGTATTCGCCCTGCGGCTCTTGATGGCGTCCATATTGCGCAGTCTCCTGCCCAAGGCGACGATATTGCCCACCTCCAACGAACTTCCGAAGCGGTCTTTCAGCACCTTGAAGATGGCGGCGGTGCTGAAGTAAGTGCCTTCCTCTTCGCTTTGGGTGGGGGAGAAGCACTCGTAGAAACATTGCTCCAGCGGCATCTCCATCTGGAATTCCTGGTTGCTCTCCATGAGTAGCTTGGTCTGTACGTCATCGAAGTAGCATTTCTCGCCATTGTCCAATGCCGCCAAGGCTTGCGCGAAGAGCTGGCGGTGGTTCGGCTTCACGCTTACGTCGATGGGACCGGTCAACTTCACCCCGATGAAGCGGCGGCTGCCCGAGGGGTCGGAGAGGATGTCGTCGATGTTGCTGGTGGCGATGAACGATGCCGTCCTTGGGAAGTCCTCCACATGACTTCCGTAGGGACGTTTGATCTTTACCGTCGGCAACTGGATGATGTTCTTCAGGAAACCCTGTTGCACCGTGGCGGAAATTTGGTTGAACTCATCGAGGTTGATGACCATGAACTGTGACATGGCTTGCAGCACCTGCCGTTTCTCCGACAGGATGAGGTTGTCGTTGTAGCCCCATTGCAACTCTTGGGGAAGGAGCCGGCGACAGAACGTGCTCTTGTTGTAGCCTTGTTTCGAGATGAGCAGCGGCACCACACTGTTGCCGTATTGGTGGATGCGGTAGGTGCGCCACTGCTCCACCATGCCCAGGTACCAAGTGTAGAACCAGTCAGCCCAGCGAGGGTTGTCGGTAGGCACAGTCCGCGCCAGCGACCTGATGTGGTCTTTCCCGTCCCATTTGCCGCTGCACTCGAAGAGGAAGTCGCCGATGGGGTCGTAGTTCTTGACGTAGTCCGACTCCAGGTAGTTTCTTACGTCCTTGATGGTCACCTTGATGTCTGCCAGTTGCACTTCCAGGGTTATTCTTTTCTGCACTCTCGGGCTTACCGGCATGAAACCGAGCCATGCTCTGTCTTTTTCCTGGTATTCCGTGTATTTCATCACCGTGTTGTATCGCAGCTTGTACTTCTCGTTGAGGAAAGTCATCATGGCGTTGATGCTTTTCTTGATGCTTGGGGTGGCATTGTCTTGGCCGTTGCCCTCCTTTTGGATGTCGATGTCCCCTTTTGGAGACTCGGCATGAGCGGATACGGGAACTTGCCGTATTTTGCCGGGGCTGGCGTTGACTCTGATGGGGACGGCCTGGCCATTGTAGTAAGGTGCCTTGTCCATCGTCATCAGAAAATTGTTGCGCAGGGAAGGAATGGCGGCGTCAACCTCTGCTTCGGTCAGGGTGCGATAGACGGGCATGATTTGTTGGTAAGCGGCCCGGTAAAGCAGATTGGCGTCCTCTTCCGTGGTCGGCAGCGAACCTTCTTGGTCGGAATATCTCACCCAAATATGGATGCTTTGTGAATCCACACCCTCGATGACGGCGTATGTGGAGGGCAGGATGGAGACGGCGCTCTTGACCTCTGCGATGCCCTTCTCCTGCGGAAAGTTCCTGAAGGTAAGCAGGAGGAGACCGTTGTTTTGCTTGAGGGTCAGGTTGCCGTTGGCATCTTTCTCAAACTCTGCCGCGGGGTAGATGTGCAGCCAAGTCTTCATGTTGGAAGTCTCGATGAAGGGCTTGTCGAGGTATTGCAGGTGGTTTCTGAACTTGGTGATGGTCTGTCGGGCGTCGTCTTGGGCGATGCGGTCTAAAAACTTCTCCACGGACTTGGTGGAGAGTCGGAACTGGTGGTCCTGGGTATTTCTTGTCAATGTGACTTTCATTGTACTTATCATTGGGTGTGGAATCATTCTTTTGACTTTGCCGGGAACTTCCCGGTCGGAAACTTCACAGGAGTTTCAAGGTGAGAAACTACGAGTTTCATCTCGTGAAACTCATGGTTTCATCGTGTGGAACTCATGTCATTCTCCTTGTCCGTGAAATCTATGGTCTCTTTGTAATGGTCGAAAGAAGGGGAGTGGTATCCTCTCGTTTCAAATTCTTTTTGGATGGCTTGCTGTAGTTCGGGCGAGAGGAGTTTCTCGCCCCGATGGTAACGGTAGTAGCTTGTCTTGCCGCCCAGAATGCTCATGACCTTGCATCTCATGTTGGTTACATCGTTGTACTTGACGGCATCGTAGAGGGAACCGAACCCCCACGCCGCCTTGATGATGCGGGGGCGGATGAAGTAACGACAGTCTCCGTCTTGCAGTGCGTCGGGATAAATGGCGTGTCCCGAAGTCTTGTTGGACGGCTTGAACTTGGCGGCAATATGCCGAAAACAGGATCCTGCCCTGGAGCAGGCATGGTTAAAGCAATAAGCCATGTCGTAACCGACGAGGCTGTTGACGAATTTTGCGTCGTTTAGGTTTAGTATCATACTATTGTGTTTTTGATGTTTTGGAAGTTAGGCAATAATGTAGATTATTGTTTGTGCTTCATGTGTAGTTTCTTGCAAAGTTACGAAAAAATATCGGAAAATGCAAGTTTTTGCCTCTGTTTTTGATGCGAAAAGTGCCCTAAAACTTACCAAAAAGTGATGGATACCCATGAAAAGGTGATAGATAAATCCTCTTTCGGAATATCTATCACACGTATAACCAACTGACATATAGATGTATAAGTATTATTTTGTGATAGATGAAAGATATATTGCCCCAAAAAATACACGTGCGCGCGTATAACAATACATTATAATGAACTTATTTGAGAAAGAATAGTCTAATTTCAGGAATTCACGAAAAAATAATCCCAAAAGTTTGCTGCATTCAGATTTTTTGTGTAAGTTTGCATCGTTAAAGAAAAGTTTTACCTTATAAACTTAAAGAATTATGGAAGATAAAAACAAGAACAACCAGGAGCAGGGACAGTTCCAGATGGGCATCAACCCAGAGGTGGCAGAGGGTACATACTCAAACTTGGCCCTCATCACCCACTCCAGCTCAGACTTCATCCTCGACTTCGCATGTGCGTTGCCAGGAATGCCACAGCCACAGATCAAGAGCCGTGTCATCATGGCTCCAGAGCATGCCAAGCGTTTGTTGCAGGCATTGCAGGGCAACATCTATAATTATGAGCAGACCTTTGGAACCATCAAGATGCCAGCAGCTCCCGAGGAGCCAATCGCACCTTTCAAAATCCCTAAGGGCGAGGCTTAAATGTCTGAATATCGCATATTGACTGAGACTAAATTAACCCATAAAAAGCTATTTTGCCTTTTAATTTTAGTGATTAAAAGTTATATTAAGTTAAAAACAAACTTTAATTCGCATTTGCTATTTAATTAATTAGGTGAATTAAAGGAAAAGTCGTAACTTTGCACCCCGAAAAAGCCCTTAGAATCGGCTTCTTTGACATATTGGTAAGAAAATTACAAAAATAATATATAAAATTTAAAAGTAAAATTATGCCTACTATTTCACAATTGGTAAGAAAAGGCAGACAGGTTTTGGCAGACAAGAGCAAGTCTCCAGCTTTGGACTCATGTCCTCAGCGTCGTGGCGTTTGCGTTCGTGTCTATACCACAACTCCTAAGAAGCCTAATTCAGCAATGCGTAAGGTTGCTCGTGTTCGTTTGACAAACTCTAAGGAGGTTAACTCCTACATCCCAGGAGAGGGTCACAATTTGCAGGAGCACTCAATCGTGTTGGTTCGCGGTGGCCGTGTTAAGGACCTCCCAGGTGTACGTTATCACATCGTTCGTGGTACTCTTGATACCGCAGGTGTAGCAAACCGCACACAGCGTCGTTCTAAGTACGGTGCCAAGCGTCCAAAGGCCAAGAAGTAATTCTTGAAACTTTGACAAGTCCGAAGACTCACGGTCGGAGAAGGTCGGGAGTTTAGGGAAACAAATTTTTATTTAAACGTTTTGCTGGAGAAGTAAACAAGGTTGAGTAAATGCCCGGGTGCGGGCGTTGAAGAACGGAAACAGCCTCCGCAGAATTTAAAATTTTTCAATTAAAATGAGAAAAGCAAAACCAAAGAAGCGCGTGATCCTTCCAGATCCAGTCTTCAACGACCAAAAGGTCTCTAAATTCGTGAATCATTTGATGTATGATGGTAAGAAGAATACATCTTATGAGATTTTCTACAATGCACTTGATACAGTAAAGGCTAAGATGGCCAATGAGGAGAAGTCTCCGCTTGAGATTTGGAAGCAGGCCCTCGACAACATCACTCCACAGGTGGAGGTGAAGAGCCGTCGTATTGGTGGTGCAACCTTCCAGGTTCCTACTGAAATCCGTCCTGACCGCAAGGAGAGCATCTCTATGAAGAACTTGATCGCTTTCGCACGCAAGCGTGGTGGCAAGACCATGGCAGACAAGTTGGCTGCTGAGATCATGGATGCTTACAACAACCAGGGTGGTGCGTTCAAGCGCAAGGAAGATATGCATCGTATGGCTGAGGCTAACCGTGCATTTGCTCACTTTAGATTCTAATTTAATTAAATAGGTAAAAAGAAAATGGCAAATCGCGATTTACATTTGACACGTAACATCGGTATCATGGCGCATATCGATGCTGGTAAGACAACAACATCTGAGCGTATCCTGTTCTACACAGGTAAGACTCACAAGATTGGTGAGGTTCACGATGGTGCTGCTACCATGGACTGGATGGCTCAGGAGCAGGAGCGTGGTATCACTATCACATCCGCCGCTACAACTTGTAACTGGAACTATCTCGGCAAGTCTTACAAGATTAACTTGATCGATACTCCGGGACACGTTGACTTTACCGCTGAGGTTGAACGTTCACTTCGTGTGCTTGATGGTGCTGTTGCTACCTATTCTGCTGCCGACGGTGTTCAGCCACAGTCTGAGACAGTATGGCGCCAGGCAGATAAGTACAATGTACCTCGTATTGGTTATGTAAACAAGATGGACCGCTCTGGCGCTAACTTCTTCGAGACAGTACAGCAGATGAAGGACATCTTGGGTGCCAACCCAATTGCTATTCAGATTCCTATTGGTGCAGAGGAGAACTTCAAGGGTGTGGTTGACCTCATCAAGATGAAGGCTATCCTTTGGCACGACGAGACTATGGGCGCTGAGTATGACGTAGAGGAAATCCCCGCTGACTTGGCCGACGAGGCCGCAGAGTGGCGCGACAAGTTGCTCGAGGGTGCTGCCAACTTCGATGACGAGGTGATGGAGCTTTACCTGGAGGGCAAGGATATTCCTGAGGACAAGATCCTCGCTGCCATCCGCAAGGGTTGCTGCGCTATGGAGTGCTGCCCAATGTTGCTCGGTTCTTCATACAAGAACAAGGGTGTACAGCCATTGCTCGACTATGTTTGCGCATTCTTGCCTTCACCTATGGATACTGCCGCTATCATCGGTACCAACCCTGATACAGAGGAGGAGGAAGACCGCAAGCCTTCTGAGGACGAGCCTACATCAGCTCTCGCATTTAAGATTGCCACAGACCCATTCATGGGCCGTTTGGTGTTCTTCCGCGTTTACTCTGGTAAGGTTGCCGCAGGTTCTTACGTTTACAACCCACGTTCCGGCAAGCGCGAGCGCATCAGCCGCTTGTTCCAGATGAACTCTAAGCAGGAAATCCCAATGGAGACCATCGACGCCGGTGACATCGGCGCAGGTGTAGGTTTCAAGGATATCCGTACCGGTGATACACTCTGTGATGAGGATCACCCAATCGTATTGGAGTCAATGACATTCCCTGACACTGTGATCTCTATCGCAGTTGAGCCTAAGAGCCAGGCCGACATCGCCAAGATGGACAATGGTCTCGCCAAGTTGGCTGAGGAAGACCCAACGTTCACCGTTCGTACCGACGAGCAGAGTGGTCAGACCATCATCTCAGGTATGGGTGAGCTTCACTTGGATATCATCATCGACCGTTTGAAGCGTGAGTTCAAGGTTGAGTGTAACCAGGGTAAGCCACAGGTTAACTACAAGGAGGCCATCACCAAGACAGCCCAGAGCCGTGAGACTTACAAGAAGCAGTCTGGTGGTCGCGGTAAGTTCGCTTGCATCGACGTAACCATCGGTCCTAAGGACGAGGATTACAAGGAGGGCGACTTGCAGTTCATCAACGAGGTGAAGGGTGGTAACGTTCCTAAGGAATTCATCCCATCCGTACAGAAGGGCTTCGCTGACTGCTTGTCAAACGGTGTGCTCGGTGGCTTCCCAATGACAGGTTTGAAGGTGACTTTGACCGATGGTAGCTTCCACCCAGTTGACTCCGACCAGTTGTCGTTCGAGTTGGTGGCTCACCAGGCATTCAAGGTACTTTGCCCCAAGGCAGGTCCAGTCTTGATGGAGCCTATCATGAAGGTAGAGGTTGTTACTCCAGAAGAGAACATGGGTGACGTCATCGGCGACTTGAACAAGCGTCGTGGCCTCGTTCAGGGTATGGAGGAGGCTCGTAGCGGTGCCCGCATCGTGAAGGCCATGGTTCCACTGGCAGAGATGTTCGGTTACGTGACAGCTTTGCGTACCATCACCTCAGGCCGTGCCACAAGCTCCATGGAGTACGATCACCACGCACCACTTTCTTCAACCATCGCCAAGGCAGTGTTGGAGGAGGTTAAGGGTCACGCAGAACTCCTATAATCAAGAAAATAACGGTAAGATGAGGCGCTGTCTAGCGAATGACTCTTAGACAGCGTACCTCTTCTTCCATTAGACTAAATACAATTCATTAATAACTTAATTTAAAAAATGAGTCAGAAAATCAGAATTAAGCTGAAGTCCTACGACCACCAGTTGGTTGACAAGTCAGCTGAGAAGATTGTGAAGGCTGTCAAGGCAACAGGCGCCATCGTGAGCGGTCCTATTCCATTGCCAACACACAAGCGTATTTTTACTGTAAACCGCAGTACCTTCGTAAACAAGAAGTCTCGCGAGCAGTTCCAGCTCTCAGATTTCAAGCGTCTCATCGACATCTACAGCTCAACAGCCAAGACAGTGGATGCATTGATGAAGCTTGAGTTGCCAAGTGGTGTAGAAGTAGAAATCAAAGTCTAATTATTAAAAAGTAAAATTGAAATGCCAGGATTAATTGGAAGAAAAATCGGAATGACATCCGTTTTCAGTGCCGACGGCAAGAACATTCCGTGCACTGTTATCGAAGTAGGTCCTTGTGTTGTAACCCAGGTTAAGACCGTAGAGAAGGATGGTTACAAGGCTTATCAGTTAGGTTTCGGCGAGGCTAAGGAGAAGAGAACTTCCCAGCCTATGATGGGAATCTTCAAGAAGGCAGGCACAACACCTAAGAAGCACTTGGCCGAGTTCAAGTTTGACGAGGAGTACAACCTCGGTGACACCATTACAGTTGAGATCTTCAACGACTGCAAGTTCGTTGACGTAATCGGTACATCTAAGGGTAAAGGCTTCCAGGGCGTTGTTAAGCGTCATGGATTCGGCGGTGTAGGTCAATCTACACACGGTCAGGACGACCGCGCCCGCAAGCCGGGTTCTATCGGTGCATGTTCTTACCCAGCTAAGGTGTTCAAGGGTATGCGCATGGGCGGCCAAATGGGAGGTGACAGAGTGACAACTCAGAACCTTCAGGTGTTAAAGATTATTCCAGAGCAGAACCTCCTCGTAGTAAAGGGTTCTTTCGCTGGATGCAAAGGTTCAACTGTTTTAATTGAGAAATAATGGAAGTTAGCGTATTAGATATCAAAGGTCAGGAGACCGGCCGCAAGGTAGCTCTTAATGATGCTGTTTTCGGCATTGAGCCTAACGATCACGTTCTCTATCTCGACGTAAAGCAGTATCTCGCTAACCAGCGTCAGGGTACAGCTAAGTCTAAGGAGAGAAGCGAGATGAGCGGTTCTACTCGTAAGCTGGGTCGTCAGAAGGGCGGCGGCGGTGCTCGCCGTGGTGATATTAACTCACCTGTACTCGTAGGTGGTGGTCGCGTATTTGGTCCTAAGCCACGTGATTATCGCTTCAAGCTCAACAAAAAAGTAAAGATTCTTGCTCGTAAGTCAGCGTTGTCTTACAAGGCTCAGGAGAACTCTATCGTGATGTTGGAAGATTTCACTTTTGAGGCTCCAAAGACTAAAGAATTCTTAAGTGTTCTTAAGAATCTTAAAATTGAGGGCAAAAAAGTGCTCTTCGTTTTGCCAGAATCAAATAAAAACGTATATTTGTCTGCTCGTAACTTGCAGCGTGCTGAATGTATCCTCGCATCCAACGTCAATTCGTACAAAATTTTGAACGCGGATGTCCTTGTGATCACAGAGAAGTCGCTTGAGACTATCGACCAAATCTTAACAAAGTAAAAAGGAGATATTAGAATATGGCATTTATTATCAAACCATTGGTTACTGAGAAGATGACCAAGATTACAGACAAGCAGCCTAACCGCTATGGCTTCGTTGTTCGTCCTGAGGCTAATAAGCTCGAGATTAAGAAGGAAGTTGAGAGTCTGTACAACGTTACAGTAGTTGATGTGAACACACTTCGTTACTCAGGCAAGCGTTCTGCCCGCTACACAAAGGCAGGTCTTGTAAAGGGTCAGAAGAATGCGTTCAAGAAGGCAATCGTTACTCTGAAAGAGGGCGAAACAATTGATTTTTACAGCAATATTTAAAATAAAAAATGGCAGTACGTAAATTAAAACCGGTAACTCCGGGACAAAGACACAAGGTTATTGGCACGTTCGAGGATATTACTGCATCCGTGCCAGAGAAGTCTCTCGTTTACGGTAAGCGTTCTACTGGTGGTCGAAACAACACTGGTAAGATGACCGTTCGCTACATTGGTGGTGGCCATAAGCAGAAGTATCGTCTCATCGACTTCAAACGTGAGAAAGATGGTGTTCCAGCAGTCGTAAAGACAATCGAGTACGACCCAAATCGCTCGGCTCGCATCGCATTGCTTTACTACGCTGATGGTGAAAAACGTTACATTATTGCTCCTAACGGACTGCAGGTAGGTGCTACCTTGATGTCAGGCGCTGATGCTGCTCCTGAAATCGGTAATGCACTTCCTTTGGCAAATATCCCAGTTGGTACTGTGATCCACAACATCGAGTTGCGTCCAGGCCAGGGTGCTTTGTTGGTTCGTTCGGCTGGTAATTTTGCTCAGTTGACTTCTCGTGAGGGCAGTTATTGTGTAATTAAGCTCCCTTCTGGCGAAACCCGCCAGATTCTGAGTGCTTGTAAGGCTACTGTTGGTAGCGTTGGCAACTCCGACCATGCGCTTGAGCAGTCTGGTAAGGCTGGTCGCTCTCGTTGGTTGGGCCGTCGTCCACACAACCGTGGTGTTGTTATGAACCCTGTTGATCACCCAATGGGTGGTGGTGAAGGTCGCCAGAGCGGTGGTCACCCACGTTCACGCAAGGGCTTGTACGCTAAGGGTCTGAAGACTCGCGCACCTAAGAAGCTTTCTAACAAGTACATTATTGAAAGAGCTAACAAAAAATAAAGAGTAAATTATGAGTCGTTCACTTAAAAAGGGTCCATACATCAACGTATCTCTCGAGAAGAAGATTCTCGCTATGAACGAGAGTGGCAAGAAGAATGTTGTTAAGACATGGGCTAGAGCTTCAATGATATCTCCTGATTTCGTAGGACATACTGTTGCAGTTCATAACGGTAACAAATTTATCCCTGTTTACGTGACAGAGAACATGGTTGGCCACAAGCTCGGCGAGTTTGCCCCAACACGTCGTTTCGGCGGTCACTCTGGCAACAGAAAGTAATCGGGATTAAACCATTTAAAAATTAAAAGTATAAAATGGGAGCAAGAAAACATATTGCGGCTGAGAAATTGAAAGAAGCCCGTAAAAACTTGTACTTCGCTAAATTGGTAGGCGTTCCTTCTTCTCCACGTAAGATGCGCTACGTAGTAGATATGATTCGTGGTATGGAAGTAAATCGCGCCCTCGGAGTACTCCGCTTCTCTAAGAAGCAGGCTGCTGCTGACGTGGAGAAACTCCTCCGTTCAGCTATCGCTAACTGGGAAGCTAAGAATGATCGCAAGGCTGAAGACGGTGAGCTTTATATTAGCAAGGTCTTCGTTGACGAAGGCGTTACAATGAAACGTATGAGACCTGCACCACAGGGTCGTGGCTATAGAATCCGTAAGCGTTCTAACCATGTTACTCTTTTTGTTGATGCAAAAACTAATGACGAAAAATAATAAGTAGAATGGGACAGAAAGTTAATCCGATTAGCAACCGACTTGGTATTATCCGTGGTTGGGATTCAAATTGGTTCGGTGGTAAGAACTTCGGTGACAACCTCGTGGAGGATCAGAAAATCCGTAAGTATCTTAACGAGCGCCTTGCTAAGGCAAGCGTTTCTCGTATCGTTATCGAACGTACATTGAAGCTTGTTACCATCACTATTTGCACAGCCCGTCCAGGTATTGTCATTGGTAAAGGTGGTCAGGATGTAGATAAGTTGAAGGAAGAGTTGAAGAAGCTTTACAAGAAAGACATTCAGATCAATATCTTCGAGGTTAAGAAGCCTGAGCTTGACGCTACCATCGTAGGCAAGAACATTGCCAGCCAGATTGAGCACATGATTGCATATCGCCGTGCCATCAAGATGGCAGTTGCCAACACCATGCGTGCTGGTGCCGAGGGTATCAAGGTACAGATTACAGGTCGTCTGAACGGTGCCGAGATGGCTCGTAAGGAAATGTACAAGGAGGGTCGTACACCTCTTCACACATTCCGTGCAGACATTGATTACTGCCAGTGCGAGGCTCTTACCAAGGTAGGTTTGCTTGGCATCAAGGTATGGATTTGCCGCGGTGAGGTTTATGGTAAGGCTGACCTTACTCCAAACTTTACTCAGGAGAACAAGGGCAACAACCGTGGTAACGGTCGCTCTAACCGTGGTGGTAACCGCAAGAGAAACAATAACCGTTAAATTAGAAAGCTATCATGTTACAGCCAAAAAGAGTAAAATATAGAAGACCTCAAGATGGTCGTGGCAACAAAGGCAACGCCCACAGAGGTACACAATTGGCATTCGGTTCTTTCGGTATCAAGACTCTTGAGCCTAAGTGGATCGACAGCCGTCAGATTGAGGCAGCTCGTGTGGCATTGAACCGCTACATGAACCGTCAGGGCCAGGTCTGGATTCGCATTTTCCCTGACAAGCCTATCACTCGCAAGCCAGCCGATGTCCGAATGGGTAAAGGTAAGGGTGATCCAGCAGGTTGGGTTGCTCCTGTCACACCAGGTCGCATTCTCTTTGAAGTAGAGGGTGTAAGCTTTGACATTGCAAAGGAGGGTCTCCGTCTTGCAGCTCAGAAGCTTCCTGTGAAGACAAAGTTTATTGTTAGACGTGATTACGATAAAAACGCTTAATTATGAAGATTGCAGAAATTAAAAATATCGAGACCAAGGACTTGGTTGAGAAGTTGGAGGCAGCAGTTGACGCTTTGAACAAGAAGAAGATCAACCACAAGGTTACTCCGCTTGAGAATCCATCAGAGATTAAGGTTGCTCGTCGTGATATCGCACGTATGAAAACTGAACTTCGTCAGAGAGAACTTAACAAATAATAATGGTCCAGATGGAAACAAGAAATTTAAGAAAGGTAAGACAGGGTGTTGTTATCAGCAACAAGATGGATAAAACCATTGTTATTGCAGCTAAGTTCAAGGAGATGCACCCTATTTATGGTAAGTTTGTCCAGAAGACAAAGAAGTACCATGCACATGACGAGAACAATGAGGCTAATGTAGGTGATACAGTGATGATCATGGAGACTCGTCCTCTGTCTAAGACTAAGAGATGGAGATTAGTACAAATCGTAGAAAAAGCTAAGTAATTATGATACAAGCAGAATCAAGACTTACAGTATGTGATAACAGCGGCGCTCGCGAGGCTCTCTGCATTCGAGTTCTCGGTGGTACAGGCCGTCGTTACGCTAGTGTTGGTGACGTGATTGTCGTTGCTGTCAAGAACGTTATCCCATCAAGTGATTTGAAGAAGGGTGCAGTATCAAAGGCTTTGATTGTTCGCACAAAGAAGGAGATTCGTCGTGCTGATGGTTCTTACATCCGTTTCGATGACAACGCTTGTGTATTGCTCAACAATGCGGGCGAGCTCCGTGGCAGCCGTATCTTCGGCCCTGTTGCTCGTGAGCTTCGTGCAGTTAATATGAAAGTCGTTTCTTTGGCACCTGAGGTTCTTTAATATTTAAAATTCAAGAAGTAATGAGTAAGTTACATATTAAGAAAAACGATACCGTTATCGTTATTGCCGGTGCTGACAAGGGCAAGACGGGTAAGGTGCTCAAGGTTCTCGTTGATGAGAACCGTGCCATCGTTGAGGGTGTGCACGTGGTTTCCAAAAGCACCAAGCCTTCTGCCAAGAATCCTCAGGGAGGCATCGTGAAGCAAGAGGCTCCTGTTCACATCTCTAATTTGAGTTTGATCGATCCTAAGAGTGGCAAGGCTACTCGTGTTGTTATCAAGCATGAGGGTAAAAACGTTGTTCGCATCGCTAAAAAGTCAGGGGAGGAAATCAAGTAATGGATACAGCACAGTTAAAGAAAGTATATAAGGAGACTATCGCTCCTGCTTTGATGAAGCAGTTCAACTACTCTTCAGCCATGGAGATTCCTGTACTGAAGAAGATTGTTATCAACCAGGGTCTCGGTGATGCTACACAGGACAAGAAGATTGTGGATGTAGCCATCAATGAGATTACTGCCATCACTGGTCAGAAGGCTGTTGCTACATATTCTAAGAAGGATATCGCCAACTTCAAGCTTCGCAAGAAGATGCCTATCGGTGTGATGGTTACTTTGCGCCGCGAGCGTATGTACGAGTTCTTGGAGAAGCTCGTTCGTGTTTCTCTTCCTCGTATCCGCGACTTCAAGGGTATCGAAAGCAAGTTTGATGGCCGTGGTAACTACACCTTGGGTATCACTGAGCAGATTATCTTCCCTGAGATCAACATCGACGAGATCGACCGCATCCAGGGTATGAACATCACCTTCGTTACGACAGCCAAGACTGACGAGGAAGGTTTCGCTCTTCTCAAGGCATTTGGTCTCCCATTCAAGAACAATAAAGATTAATAGATATGGCAAAAGAATCAATGAAAGCTCGCGAGGTAAAGCGTGCAAAGCTTGTGGCTCGTTACGCTGAAAAGCGCGCAGCTCTGAAAAAGATTATTGCAACTTCTAATGATCCAGCCGAAGCATACGAGGCAGCTCGTAAGCTTCAGGCTATCCCTAAGAATGCAAACCCAATCCGTCTTCACAACCGTTGCAAGATCACTGGCCGTCCAAAGGGTTATATCCGTCAGTTCGGTCTTTCTCGTATCCAGTTCCGTGAGATGGCATCCGCAGGTTTGATTCCAGGTGTCAAGAAGGCTAGCTGGTAATCCTAACAGGCAAGACAGTTTTTATTTATTTAATATTGTCGGGGTTGTCCCGATTAATTAAACAATTATATTTTATGACAGATCCAATAGCAGATTATCTGACAAGACTCAGAAATGCAATCATGGCTCATCACCGTGTTGTAGAAGTTCCTGCGTCTAACTTGAAGAAGGAAATCACCAAGATCCTCTTCGAGAAAGGTTACATCCTCAACTACAAGTTTGTAGAGGATGGTCCTCAAGGTTCCATCAAGGTGGCCTTGAAGTACAACCCAACTACAAAGCAAAACGCTATCAAGTGTTTGAAGCGCGTGTCAACCCCAGGTTTGCGTAAGTACACCGGTTACAAGGACATGCCAAGAGTTATTAACGGATTAGGTATCGCAATCTTATCTACATCCAAAGGTGTAATGACAGACAAAGAGGCTTCTGATCTCAAGATTGGTGGCGAGGTTCTTTGCTATATTTATTAATTGGAGGATTTAACATGTCTAGAATAGGAAAATTGCCTATTAGTATCCCTGCAGGCGTTACTGTCAACTACGATGAGAAGTCTCATGTCGCTACAGTAAAGGGCTCTAAGGGTGAACTTTCTCAGTGGATTGACCCATCTATCAAGATGAATGTCGCAGAGGGTCAGATTAGCTTTGAAATTGATGAGAATAGTCCTGTTAACGTTAAGCAGAAGCAGGCTTTCCACGGTTTGTATCGTTCGCTCGTCAACAACATGGTTGTTGGTGTCAGCGCAGGTTATACAAAGGTTTTGGAGTTGGTAGGTGTAGGTTACCGTGTTTCCAACCAGGGTAACATCATCGAGTTCGCGCTCGGTTACACACACCCTATTTTCATTCAGTTGCCTAAGGAGATTAAGGTTGAGACCAAGTCTGAGAGAAACCAGAACCCAATCTTGATTTTGGAGTCTTGTGACAAGCAGTTGTTGGGACTCGTTTGTGCAAAAATCCGTTCTTTCCGCAAGCCTGAGCCATACAAGGGTAAGGGTGTCTTGTTCAAGGGTGAAGTTATTCGCAGAAAGTCTGGTAAGAGTGCTTCAGCTAAGTAATTTTAATGATTTACGATTATGACAACAAAGAAAGTAGAAAGACGAATTAAGATAAAGTTCCGTATTCGCAAGAGTGTCAATGGAACAGCTGAGCGTCCACGTCTTAGTGTTTTCCGCTCTAACAAGCAGATCTACGCTCAGGTTATTAATGATTTGACAGGTACTACACTTGCTTCAGCTTCTTCACTTGGTATGGAGAAGATGCCTAAGCAGGAGCAGGCAGCCAAGGTTGGCGAGCTCGTTGCTGAGAAGGCAAAGGCTGCTGGCGTTGATTCAGTGGTTTTCGACCGCAATGGTTATCTCTACCATGGTCGTGTTAAGGAGTTGGCTGATGGTGCTCGTAAGGGTGGTCTTAAATTTTAAACGATTATGGCAATGAATAAAGTAAAAGTTAATAGTGAAGTAGAACTGAAGGACCGCTTGGTTGCTATCAACCGCGTAACTAAGGTTACCAAGGGTGGTCGTACTTTCACATTCGCTGCTATCGTCGTTGTAGGTGACGGTAATGGCGTTATCGGTTACGGTCTCGGCAAGGCTGGTGAAGTTACAGCTGCCATCGCCAAGGGTACAGAGGCTGCCAAGAAGAACTTGGTGAAGGTTCCTGTTTTGAAGGGTACTGTTCCTCACGAGGTTGAGGTTTCATTCGGTGGTGCCAAGGTTCTTCTCAAGCCAGCTGCCGCCGGTACTGGTTTGAAGGCTGGTGGTGCTATGCGTGCCGTACTTGAGAGTGTTGGTGTGAAGGACGTGATTGCTAAGTCTAAGGGTTCTTCCAACGCGCACAACCTTGTAAAGGCTACTATCTCCGCCCTTGCTCAGATGCGTGATGCTTACACTGTAGCAGGTGAGCGTGGTATCAGTATGGATAAAGTATTTAACGGTTAATGGGGTTATCAATAATGGCAACAATTAAAGTAAAGCAGATTAAGAGCAAAATCGGTGCTCCGGTTGACCAGAAGCGTACGCTCGCTTGCCTTGGTCTTCACAAGATTTCTCAGGTTGTTGAGGTTGAGGATACTCCTAGCAACCGTGGTATGATCCGTAAGGTTCATCACCTCGTAAGTGTAGTAGATTAATTCATCTTTTAAATTAGGAACGATTATGAAATTAAATAATTTGAAACCTGCTGCAGGTTCTACCCATTCACGTCGTCGTATTGGTCGTGGTCCAGGTTCTGGCCTCGGTGGTACTTCTACTCGTGGTCACAAGGGTGCCAAGGCTCGTTCTGGTTATAAGAGAAAGATTGGTTTCGAAGGTGGTCAGATGCCATTGCAGCGTCGTGTTCCAAAGGCTGGTTTCAAGAATATCAACCACAAGGAGTACTTCGCAGTTAACCTTTCTACTCTTCAGGCTCTTGCCGAGGCAAAGAACTTGACTAAGATCGGTATCGCAGAGCTTAAGGAGGCTGGTCTTACCAACGGTAAGGAGCTTGTGAAGGTTCTCGGTAACGGTGAGCTCAAAGCAAAATTGGAAGTTGAAGCTAATGCTTTCTCAAAGACTGCTGAAGAGGCTATCAAGGCAGTGGGTGGTAACGCAACTATTATCAAGTAAATGAAAAAGTTTATTGAGACACTAAAGAACTGTTGGAAGATTGAGGATTTGCGTCAGCGACTCCTCATCACTCTTCTGTTTACGGCTATTTACCGTTTTGGCTCGTTCGTTGTACTTCCTGGTATCAACCCGGGCATGTTGGAAAAATTGCAGTCGCAGACCTCTGGTGGCCTTATGTCGCTTTTGGACATGTTCTCTGGTGGTGCATTTTCCAATGCGTCTATCTTCGCATTGGGAATAATGCCTTATATCTCAGCTTCAATTGTTATGCAGCTTCTTGCTGTCGCTGTGCCTTATTTCCAGAAGATGCAGCGTGAAGGTGAAAGCGGCCGCAAAAAAATACAATGGTACACTAGGGTCCTGACTGTAGCCATCTTGGTCTTTCAGGCTCCCAGTTACCTCTTGAATCTGAAGATGCAGGCGGCTAATGCCCTGGCAACGGGCATCAGCTGGACTTTCTTCATGATTCCTGCGACTATCATCTTGGCGGCAGGAAGTATGTTTGTCCTTTGGTTGGGCGAGCGTATTACTGACAAGGGTGTCGGAAACGGTATCTCTTTGATTATTATGATTGGTATCATCGCACGTTTGCCGCAGGCATTCGTACAGGAGGTGACTTCTCGTTTGCAGGCAATCTCCGGCGGTGGTTTGATTATGTTTATCGTCGAGATTCTCATTCTTTACGCAGTTGTCTGCGCCTCTATCCTTTTGGTGCAGGGTACCCGTAAGATACCCGTCCAGTATGCCAAGCGTCTGGTTGGCAACAAGCAATATGGCGGTGCGCGTCAGTACATCCCTTTGAAGCTTTTTGCAGCCAACGTAATGCCTATCATCTTCGCACAGGCTTTGATGTTCATTCCATTGGCGATTGTGCGCTATCAGTCTGAGAACGCCAGCAGCGTAGTTCAGCAGTTGATGGACAATCGCAGTTTGTTGTATAATATCGTTTATGTAATCTTAGTCATTGCATTTACCTATTTCTATACGGCAATCACCTTGAACCCCACGCAGATGGCGGAGGACATGAAGCGTAACAATGGTTTCATTCCGGGCGTGAAGCCGGGAAAGGATACCGCTGAGTACATTGATACCGTAATGTCTCGTATTACTTTACCAGGTTCATTATTTATTGCATTTATTGCGATTATGCCTGCACTTGCAGGACTTCTCGATGTACAACAGGCGTTCTCACAGTTCTTTGGAGGAACTTCCTTGTTGATTTTGGTGGGTGTTGTCATTGACACCTTGCAGCAGATCGAGAGTCATTTGCTTATGCGCCACTATGATGGTCTTTTAAACTCAGGCCATACACGTCAAGGTGGTGTTGCTGCTTATTAATCTTTTTCTTTTGAAATGAAGATATTTCTGAAGACAGAGGATGAAATTAACCTGATGCGCAGGGCGAACCAACTCGTTGGTTTGACTCTTGCGGAATTGGGAAAACATATCAAACCAGGTGTGACGACTCTCCATTTGGATAGGATAGCAGAGGAATTTATCCGTGATCATGGTGCTATTCCAACGTTCAAGAATTTTCCTAATCCAAGTGGAGAGCCTTTTCCTGCTAGTATATGCACTTCGGTCAATGATGTCGTGGTGCATGGCATTCCCAGCGACAAGGAGGTACTGAAGGAAGGTGACATTGTCTCGATAGACTGTGGAACCCTTCTGGACGGCTTCAACGGGGACAGTTGTTATACTTTTGCTGTTGGTGAGATTTCCGAGGAGAAGAGAAAGTTGCTTCAAGTCACCAAGCGGTCGCTTTACTTGGGCATCGAACAAGCCATAGCAGGTAATCATGTCGGTGATATAGGTTATGCGATACAGGACTATTGCCAGTCGTTTGGTTATGGTGTTGTTCGCGAACTGACAGGTCATGGCATCGGCAAAGACATGCACGAAGATCCCTCGATACCCAACTACGGCAAGCGTGGAAATGGAGTGATGCTGAAGGCAGGAATGTGTATAGCCATAGAGCCCATGATAACAATGGGTAATCGCCAAATCGGGATGTTGCCAGACAAGTGGAGCATTCTGACGCAGGACAGAAAGCCCGCAGCTCATTACGAGCATACGGTAGTTGTTCGAAAAGGTAAAGCTGAAATTTTATCTTCATTCGTAGAAGTTGAACATTTAGAAGGACAAAATTTTTAATTATGGCAAAACAAGCCGCTATTGAGCAAGATGGAACGATTGTAGAGGCATTGTCCAATGCGATGTTCCGGGTTGAGTTGGAGAATGGCGTAGATATCACCGCCCACATCTCCGGTAAGATGAGAATGCATTACATCAAGATTTTGCCTGGAGACAAGGTGAAGGTGGAGATGAGTCCATACGACTTGACGAAGGGTAGAATTGTTTTTAGATACAAATAATCATTATATATAAGGTTATGAAGACAAGAGCATCATTAAAGAAGCGTTCAGCTGACTGTAAGATTGTACGTCGTAAAGGTCGTTTGTTCGTTATCAACAAGAAGAACCCTAAGATGAAATTGCGTCAGGGTTAATGTTAAAGTTCTGTAAAACCGATTTAGTTTCAAAATAAAATCGTAATTTTGCAGCCGCTTTAATAAAAAGGTATTATTCATTAATTTATTTGTTAACAATGGCAATAAGAATTGTTGGAGTAGATTTGCCCCAGAATAAGCGTGGCGAAATCGCATTGACCTATATCTATGGTATCGGTCGAAGTAGTTCAGCAAAGATATTGGACAAGGCAGGTGTAAGCCGTGACCTGAAAGTCAGCGAGTGGTCTGACGATCAGGCAGCCAAGATCCGTGAAATTATCGGCGCTGAGTTTAAGGTAGAAGGTGATCTCCGTTCAGAGATCCAGATGAACATCAAGCGACTGATGGATATTGGTTGCTATCGTGGAGTTAGACATCGTAATGGTCTTCCAGTTCGCGGTCAGAGCACAAAGAACAATGCTCGTACACGTAAGGGTAAGAAGAAGACTGTTGCTAATAAGAAGAAGGCTACTAAGTAATTCTAAGGAGGAAATTAATTATGGCAAAGACAAAAGCAACATCTAAGAAGAGAAATGTACGTGTTGACGCTATCGGTCAGTTGCACGTTCATAGCTCATTCAATAACATCATTGTATCTCTTGCTAACAACGAGGGTCAGATCATCTCTTGGTCTTCAGCTGGTAAGATGGGCTTCCGTGGTTCCAAGAAGAACACTCCTTATGCAGCCCAGATGGCAGCAGAGGATTGTGCCAAGGTAGCTTTCGACCTTGGTCTTCGCAAGGTGAAGGCATACGTGAAGGGTCCGGGTAACGGTCGTGAGTCTGCAATCCGTGCCATCCATGGTGCAGGTATCGAGGTAACGGAAATCGTTGACGTTACACCGTTGCCACACAACGGATGCCGTCCTCCAAAGCGTCGTCGTGTATAATCGCTTTTAGCAATATTATAAGATACAAATTTTTAGCATTTATAAAATATTATGGCTAGATATATAGGTCCGAAATCAAGAATCGCGCGTCGTTTTGGTGAGGCAATCTTCGGCGCAGACAAAGTTTTGTCCAAGAGAAACTTCCCTCCTGGACAGCATGGCAACAATCGTCGCAGAAAGATGTCTGAGTACGGTGTCATGTTGGCAGAGAAGCAGAAAGCTAAATATACATACGGTGTATTAGAGCGTCAGTTCCGTAATATGTTTGAGAAGGCTGCCAAGGCTGAGGGTATTACCGGTGAGGTTCTTCTCCAGAACCTAGAGTGCCGTCTTGACAACGTAGTTTTCCGTTTGGGTATCGCTCCAACTCGTGCAGCAGCTCGTCAGTTGGTTGGTCACAAGCACATCGTTGTTGACGGTAAGGTTGTTAACATTCCTTCATTCGCTGTTAAGCCCGGTATGGTTGTTGGTGTACGTGAGAAGGCCAAGTCTCTCGAGGTGATCGAGGCAGCTCTCGCAGGTTTCAACCACAGCAAGTATCCTTGGATTGAGTGGGATGAGAATACAAAGAGTGGCAAGTTCTTGCACAAGCCAGAGCGTGCCGACATCCCTGAGAACATACAGGAGCAGTTAATCGTTGAGTTGTACTCTAAATAAATCATTAAATTAATGGCGATATTAGCATTTCAAAAACCTGATAAAGTAGTAATGCTGGAGGCTGATGCCAAGTTCGGAAAGTTTGAGTTCCGTCCTTTGGAGCCTGGCTTCGGAGTTACCATCGGTAACGCCCTGCGCCGCATTCTCCTTTCATCTTTGGAGGGATACGCCATCAACACCATCCGTATCGGTGGTGTTGAGCACGAGTTCTCTTCAGTGCCAGGTGTCAAGGAGGATGTTACCAACATTATCTTGAATCTCAAGCAAGTTCGATTCAAGCAAGTAGTAGAAGAATTCGAGAATGAGAAAGTTAGTATCACCGTTGAGAATTCTACCGAATTCAAGGCAGGTGATATCGGTAAGTATCTGACTGGATTTGAAGTGTTAAACCCTGATTTGGTGATTTGTCATTTAGATGCCAAAGCTTCGATGCAGATTGATTTGACAATTAACAAGGGACGTGGATATGTCCCGGCTGATGAGAATCGTCAATTCTGCACTGACGTCAACGTTCTCCCAATCGATTCCATCTACACCCCTATCCGTAACGTAAAGTACACCGTAGAGCCTTACCGTGTCGAGCAAAAGACCGACTACGACAAGCTCGTGCTTGAGGTTACGACAGATGGTTCCATCAGTCCAAAGGATGCACTGAAAGAGGCTGCGAAGATACTGATTTATCATTTCATGCTCTTCTCAGACGAGAAGATTACTCTCGAGACCACTGATCAAGAGACTAACCAGGAATTTGATGAAGAGGTTCTTCATATGCGCCAGTTGCTGAAGACCCGTCTCATCGACATGAACCTCAGTGTTCGTGCCCTCAACTGCTTGAAGGCAGCTGACGTGGAGACACTCGGTGACTTGGTACAGTACAACAAGACCGACCTCTTGAAGTTCCGCAACTTTGGTAAGAAATCGCTCTCAGAGCTTGATGATTTGCTCGAGGGTCTGAATCTGTCTTTTGGAACTGATATTTCAAAGTATAAATTGGATAAGGAGGGTTAAGCCTTTCTTTCCTTAAAGATTTAAAATTAAAATGAGACATAATAAGAAATTCAACCATTTAGGTCGTACTGCTTCTCATCGTAACGCGATGTTGGCTAACATGGCTACTTCACTTATCTTGAGCGAGCACAAAAGAATCACTACGACCCTCGCAAAGGCCAAGGCTCTCAAGAAGTATGTGGAGCCATTGATTACTCGTTCCAAGAACGACACCACTACTTCACGTCGTGTTGTGTTCCGTTATCTTCAGAACAAGTATGCTGTCAAGGCTCTCTTCGGTGAGGTTGCTGAGAAGGTAGCTAACCGTCCTGGTGGTTATACACGTGTCATCAAGTTGGGTACTCGTCAGGGTGACGCTGCTGAGATTGCTTTCATCGAGCTTGTTGACTTTGATGAGAACATGGCCAAGACTCCTAAGGCTGCTGCCAAGAAGACTCGTCGTAGCCGCAAGGCTAAGGCTGAGGAGGCTCCAGTTGCTGAAGCTCCTAAGGCTGAGGAGGCTGCTGCCGAGGAAGCTCCAAAGGCTGAATAATTTTCAATATCTCAATACAGGGCACTTTCGTTCTTATGGCGAAAGTGCTTTTTTCGTTTCTTTTAAAAATATTTGGATATGAAAAAGTCGTTAGTTTTAGTGGTTTGTTCCAGTCTCCTCTTGTGTGGTTGTGGAACTTATGCTGGCAGCGGTGCTTACGTGGGTGGTTCCTTTGGGTCCATATTGGGTTCTGCCATCGGTGGACTTGCCGGCGGTCCGCGCGGGTCTGACCTAGGTACGGTCATCGGCATGGCTGGAGGGGCGGCTGTTGGCGCGGCGATTGGAAGTTCCTGCCAGAATTCCGGAAATTCCAACCAGACTTCCGGAAATTCCTATGACAGTGGGTTCGACTCTACCAACAGCGGTGACGACCGACTCTATGATTTCAGCAGTTCCGACTATACCGGGAATTACAGTGCCCAACAGCCTACCGCCAGTTTTCCAAGTTCCCATATAGACGAGTTGAACGGGGCGCCCCTTTCCTACTCACCGAATGTGGAGATTGTGAACGCACGTTTTGTGGATGACAACCAAGACAACAAGTTGAACCGCAATGAGACGTGCAAGTTGATATTTGAGATCAGGAACCGTGGCACCCAAGCCGTCTATGATGTCGTGCCAACCGTGGTAGAGACATCAGGAAACAAGCATATTTATATATCCCCCAACATCCATGTCGAGAAGATAGACGCAGGTAAGGGGATACGCTATACCGCCATGGTCAAGGCAGACAACCGTCTGAAAGATGGATATGCCAGGTTTTGCGTCTCGGTCGTCCTTGGCAACCGTGCCATATCCAAGGTCAATGAGTTTACGATTCCGACCACTCGATAACAAATAAATCCTAGCTTGGCTCAAGCTAGGATTTGTTTGTTTTTTTCTTCTCCGTGTGTTCCTCTTTTTTTTCCTTCGTCCACTTGGTGGGAAGGTCAAAGTCGGACTCAGCCATCTCGAAGTCAATGCGGGGAAGAGGAGTCTCCTCAGGACGGTAGGGCACAGGATGGTTGTCGATGAGTTCCACCTTCACGCTGGCGACACCTTGTGAGATCATCCCGATTTCCTTGGCGGCAGCCCATGACAAGTCGATGATCCTGCCCCTTCCGTAGGGCCCCCGGTCAATCACTTTCACCACTACGCTTTTGTTGTTGCCCATGTTGGTGACTTTGAGAAGTGTTCCGAAAGGGTAATAGCGGTGTGCGCAGGTGAGACTGTCGTGGTGGATTCTCTGTCCGCTTGCAGCCCTAGCCCCAGTAGCTCTCTTGGAGTAATAGGAGGCTTTCCCATGCTGTTTTTGTGCGGCGCACGGCAACAGGCACAATATGGACAAGAGTGTTAGGACGTATTTCTTTATATTCATCTTGGTTATAGGATTATGGTGCAAAAATAATAAAAATTGTTGAAAAACACAAGTAATTCTCAGAAAATCAGTATCTTTGCATAGTTAATTACTACATTCATGGAAAATAACATACCCCAAGAGTGCAATCTTGGCAAGAACGCCCATTTCGCGCGCATCGGCGAAGGAGCCTTAGGAGGGAAGGGCAGGGGCCTGGCTTTCCTCGACCAAGTAATCAAACATCACCCGCAGTTCAACCAATACGACAATGCCTCCGTGCAGATACCCCAGACCGTGGTGATCTGTACCGACATCTTCGATGCTTTCATGGAAGTCAACCATCTCTACCCGATAGCCTTGAGCGATGCCGGCGACGACGAGATCTTGCGGCATTTCCTCCGGGCGCAGTTGCCGGACTCGTTGACAGCCGACTTCATCACCTTCTTCGAGGCAACGAGAAGCCCTGTCGCCATCCGTTCCAGTTCGCTGATGGAGGATGCTCTCTACCAGCCGTTCGCCGGCATCTACTCCACCTATATGATACCCTATTCGGAAGACAAGCACCAGATGGTCCAGATGCTGGAATGCGCCATCAAGGGAGTCTATGCCTCCGTGTTCTACCGGGACTCGAAGGCATATATGACAGCCACGGGCAACGACATCGGCCAGGAGAAGATGGCAGTCATCCTGCAGCAGGTGGTGGGCAAGAACCACGGAGACCGTTTCTATCCGACGATGAGCGGTGTAATCCGTTCGATCAACTATTACCCGATAGGCGACGAGACGGCGGAGGAAGGCATCGCCAACCTGGCACTCGGACTGGGCAAATATATCGTTGACGGCGGACAGACGCTGCGGGTGTGCCCATATCATCCCACCCAAGTGTTGCAGACCTCCGATATGGAGATATGCTTGCGAGAAACGCAGACCCAGTTCTATGCCCTCGACATGAAGCATGTGGGAGAGGACTTCAAGGTGGATGACGGTTTCAACATCCTCAAGCTCCGAGTGAAGGATGCCGTGGAAGACCAGTCAATCGACTATATAGCCTCCACCTTCGACCCATACGACCAGGTCATCAACGATGGGGTGTACGAGACGGGACGTAAGTTGATTACCTTTGCCGGCGCGCTCCAGCATGGAGTCGTACCATTGCCGGAGCTACTCCAGATGTCCATGGAGTTCGGGTCGGCAGTCATGCGGCAGCCCGTGGAGATCGAGTTCGCCTGCAACATCCATCCCGGCAAGACCTGCGATTTCTATCTACTCCAAATCCGTCCCATCGTGGAAGCCCAGGAGATGATCGACGAGGATGTGCAGGCGATACCCGACGGCGACTGCCTGTTGCGTTCCCACCACTCGCTGGGGCATGGCATCTGCGAGGATGTAGAGGACGTGGTGTATGTGAAGTACGACGACCACTTCACGGCGATGAACAACTACTATGTGGCAGATGACATCGAACGCATCAACCGCAAGTTTCTTGCCGGTGGCAAGAACTATGTGCTGATAGGGCCGGGACGCTGGGGCTCCAGCGACCACTACCTGGGAGTGCCGGTGAAGTGGCCGCACATCAGTGCCGCCAAGGTCATCGTGGAGGTAGCTTTGAAGAACTACAACATCGACCCGAGCCAAGGCACCCATTTCTTCCAGAACCTCACCTCGTTGGGAGTCGGCTATTTCACGGTCGATACCAACGCCGAAGGAGGAGGATTCGTCAACAAGGCCGTGCTGGACGCCCTGCCGGCAGTCGAGGAGACACCGTATGTGCGCCATGTCCGTTTCCCACATCCGATGCGCATCTTGATGGACGGCAAACAACAGGAGGGAGCCGTGCTGATGCCCCCAAACAGGTAGAGACAGAATGCGGCACATACCAAAGAAGAAGAAAAGTAAGGCGCAAACCCCTTTTCCATAAAATATTTTTGGAAACGCAGCGTTAAGAAATATAGAATACCACCATCAATAAAAATTAAAAACAGAGAATCATACAACAATCATGCAAGCAGGACAAAACAAAATAGCAGACAGAAAGTATCTCGTACCTTTTGTCTTGATCACGTCGCTCTTCTTCTTGTGGGGCTTCGCCCGAGCCATCCTGGATGTGCTCAACAAGCATTTCCAGAATGCTTTGCATATCAGCATCACCCATTCAGCCTTGATACAGGTGACCACCTACCTGGGATACTTCTTGATGGCAATACCGGCGGGCTTCTTCATCAACCGCTATGGTTATCGCCGGGGGGTCGTCTTCGGGCTAGTCCTGTTTGGCGCAGGATCGTTGCTCTTTATCCCGGGAGCCGCGACAGGAAGTTTCTATGCTTTCCTGGCGTGCTTGTTCATCATCGGTTGCGGTCTGGTGTTTCTGGAGACCGCAGCCAATCCGTATGTCACGGAACTGGGGGCGAAGGAGACGGCAACCAGCCGTCTGAACCTCTCGCAGTCTTTCAATGGGCTGGGCGGCATCTTCGCCACCTTGTGCATCGGCCAGTTTCTCTTCGACAATACGGAGGAGGGGGGCAACGTGGTGGTGCCCTATACCATCCTGGGCATCCTGGTCTTGCTGATTTCCATCGTGTTCTCCCGGGTCAACCTCCCGGAAATCAAGCATGAGGAGACGGAGGAAGACCAGGCGGAAGGGTCCAACATCGGCAAGCTCTTCGCCCGCCATCCCATGTTTGTGTTCGGGTTGCTGGCATTGCTGTGCTATGAGGTTGCGGAGATATCCATCAACTCCTACTTCATCAACTTTGTGACGGGGATGCGCTGGATGAGCGACCGCACGGCTTCGTTGGTATTGACGGGCGCCCTGGCATTCTTTATGGTCGGGCGGTTCCTGGGCAGTTGGGTGATGAGCCGTGTCAAGGCGACAACCATGCTGCTCGTTTGCGCGATAGGCAGCGTGGTGTGTATCGGGTTGGTGCTGTGCGACTTGGGGAAGGTGTCGCTGGTGGCGTTGGTAGCCAACTATCTCTTTGAGGCGATAATGTTTCCCACCATCTTCTCCATCGCCCTCACGGGGTTGGGGAATCTCACCAAGTCAGCGTCTTCCCTGTTGATGATGACGCCTATCGGCGGCTGCGGTTTCCTCCTGATGGGATTGATAGCAGACCGCACACATGTCGTGTTGCCCTTCCTGGTGCCCTTCGTCGGTTTTGCCGTCGTCTTGGCCTATGCCGCGAGGGAATACAAGATGTCAAGGTGTGCCGTGGGATAAGAGGTAGAATTGCTATCTGCATTTTGCAAAAATATATTTCGTGCCGGGCGATAAAGGAAGAATTAACTTTTTTAACTTGATTGCAATAGGAAAAAGCAAGTCTAGATTTTGCGGTGTCAAAAGAAAAAGGTAAATTTGCACTCGTTTAGGGGAGGTGCGCAGAAATGTGCCATGCCCCATTTTCAAATGGAAGAATGTTTCATTAAAACAATAAAATTAAAACTATTATGGCAGTAGATTACAAGAAAATCGGTCTTGTGAACACCAAGGACATGTTCGCAAGAGCTATCAAGGGCGGTTGGGCCGTTCCTGCATTCAACTTCAACAACTTGGAGCAGCTCCAGGCTATCATCCAGGCTTCTGCAGAACTGAAGTCACCTGTTATCCTCCAGGTTTCCAAGGGCGCGCGCAAGTACGCCAACCCTACATTGCTCCGCTACATGGCAGAGGGCGCTGTAGAGTACGCCAAGGAGTTGGGTTGCAACCACCCGGAGATCGTTCTTCACCTCGATCACGGTGATAGCTTCGAGACATGTAAGGACTGTGTAGATTTCGGCTTCTCTTCTGTAATGATCGACGGTTCTTCTCTTCCATACGAGGAGAACGTAGCCTTGACCAAGAAGGTGGTTGACTACGCTCACCAGTTCGGCGTAACCGTAGAGGGTGAGCTGGGTGTCCTCGCCGGTGTAGAGGATGACGTAGTGGCAGAGGAGTCTCACTATACCAAGCCTGAGGAGGTTGTTGACTTCGCTACCCGTACAGGTTGCGACTCATTGGCCATCTCCATCGGTACATCCCATGGTGCTTACAAGTTCAAGCCAGAGCAGTGCACACGTGACCCAAAGACCGGTCACCTCGTTCCTCCTCCATTGGCATTCGACGTATTGGCAGCCGTAGAGGAGCAGCTCCCTGGCTTCCCAATCGTGCTCCACGGTTCTTCTTCTGTTCCACAGGAGTATGTTGACATCATCAACAAGTATGGTGGCAAGTTGCCAGACGCAGTGGGTATCCCAGAGGAGCAGTTGACCAAGGCTTCTGAGAGCGCAGTTTGCAAGATCAACATCGACTCAGACTCTCGTCTTGCCTTCACAGCCGGTGTTCGTGAGACATTGGCCGAGCACCCAGAGTACTTCGACCCACGTCAGTACTGCGGTCAGGCTCGCAAGTACATGGTTGACCTCTATAGCCACAAGATCAAGGATGTTCTTCATTCAGACAACAAGTTGGCTAACCTCGACTAATCCGAGATTTTTTAAGATATGGGGGCGGAATCCAAGCGGATTCCGCCCCTTTGCGTGTGTGATAACGAACGTGCGATGATGTTGTGAAAACTTAAAAATGTGGTGTTTTTAGTTAAAAACTACAAAAGAAATAATAAAAGTAGAAAATCTTTACGTCTGTTTGTGGGAAAAGTCTTACATTTGCAGCGTAAAAGAGATGTATTGACAAAGTGCGGAGGCTAGATTCATATAGATATATAAATATAAGTAATTAGTATAAGTAAAAGAACATGAGCAAGACTTTTATTTCTGGGGGGGGTAAATTAGCCCTGTCTCCAAAGTGGATGAATGCCTCTATATGGGTGCTGTTCATCATGTTGGCACATACGCAATTGTGTATAGCCAAAACTATTGAATGGACTGGAAGCGAGGTGGGCGGTGTCCTTGCTAACAGCTCCAAGTTGCTGGACGAAATCGACGGCAAGGACGAGCACGATTTCTTCCTTTATAATGTGGGTGCCAAGAAGTTTGTCTTCCAAGGCGGCTATTGGGGCACCAAGCCTATCCTTGATGCCAACAAGGCGACAAGATTCAACGTTTCTTGCGATAATAAAGCTTTTCTGGGAGTGCTAGGACTAACTAAAGTTTATGTATTGACCTCCAACGTCGGTAGCAATACAGGGCATTGGTTAGGTAGAAAGGAAGGGAGAAGTGATTCTCGAGACAATGGCTTCTGGATGGACTGTCAGGAAGGTAGCGGTGCTAACTACGCCAAATACAAGCGTGTTTGCTGGAACTTCCAGCAGGACCTGAACAAAACGAAGTATGGTGACTTCACCTATACCATCCGCTCGCTTTACGCTCAAGGTACTAACCTAGACACATCCCATAAGACAGAACATCATTATCTTTATTACGATGCTGCCAATGACGAGGTTACGATGAAGGACTTCGGCAAGTACAGCACTAGTCCAAATGACGAGGTAAACAATGACACGTACGCCATGTGG
>CAVBGK010000055.1:0-11256 GCA_963594995.1 Bacteroidaceae bacterium | reverse complement strand
CTGAATTCTGATATTAGAATGCGTAAAGCTGGTAGGTTATGAATAATTCAGGTTAGATAATTGTACAAAAAACTCACGATTGGGACAATAAACCATCGTGAGTTTTTTGTTTTTATGATAAATTTGCTACCGAAAACAATAATAACTAACAATCATAGAGCAATATGACTACAAAAAGCAAAAATGTGTTGGGACTTTTGGCACTCTCTGCCTTGATGTACCAACCTCTCTCAGCTAGAGAAACGTATAACTTTAATATGGGATGGACTATCGATAATAGCAAGCATGTTACCTTGCCTCATGCCTGGAACGAGGATGAGGCTTACAAGGTGAGATGCAATGAACTGTCGGAAGGCATCAAGTGGTATCGCAAGCATTTTACTACCCCTAAACTCAAGAAGGGTGAACGAGTGTTCATCGAGTTTGAGGGTGCAAAACAGGCTGCCGAGGTCTTTGTCAACGGCAAGCGAGTAGGTCTCAGTGAGAATGGTATCATGGCTTTTGGCTTCGACATTACTCCTTATCTCAAGAAGAAGGATAACCTTATCGAGGTGAAGACCGATAATAGCATCAAGTATCGTGAGCAATCCACCAACAGCCGATTCCAGTGGAACTATACCGAGTTTAATGCCAACTATGGTGGCATCACCAAGAACGTGAAACTCCATATCATGCCTGCCGTCTATCAGACGCTTCCTCTCTGGAACAACCTGAAGACAACAGGTGTCTATGTATATGCTTCCGATTATGATATTCCTAACCATACTGCCGTGGCGCATGTGGAGAGTCAGGTGAAGAATGCTTCCAATCAAGCCGTGAAGCGTGCCCTCCATGTGGTCATTGAGGACAAGTATGGCAATTCTGTGGCTGACTTCGTGACGGATAGCCAGACGATTCAGCCTGGTGAGATGGTGACCTTGAAAGGTAGTCATGCGATGAAGAACTTGCATTTCTGGAGTTGGGGATATGGCTATCTCTATAGCGTGAAGACTTACCTCGTGGATGGCAAGACCAATATTGGCGACCCTGTAACCACCGTGACTGGTTTCCGCAAGACGGAATACAAGGATGGTATGATTTATCTCAACGATCGTGTGATTCAGGTGCATGGCTATGCCCAGCGTTCCACCAACGGATGGCCTCTGTTGGGTAATGCCGTGCCAGCTTGGTTGAGCGACTATTCTAATAAGGTATTTGTGGAGAGTGGTGGAAATGTGGTTCGTTGGATGCACATTACCCCAGGCAAACAGGATGTGGAGAGTTGCGACCGTGTGGGCTTGATTCAGGCGATGCCTGCTGGTGATGCCGAGAAAGATGCGGTGGGCAGACAGTGGGAACAGCGTGTGGAGGTGATGCGTGATGCCATCATCTACAACCGCAACAATCCGAGCATCCTTTTCTATGAGTGTGGCAACAATAACATCAGCGATGAGCATATGGCTGAGATGAAGGCTGTGCGTGACCAGTACGATCCAAATGGTGGCAGAGCCATCGGTAGCCGTAATATGCTCAGTACCAAGGTGGCTGAGTATGGAGGCGAGATGCTCTATGTCAACAAGAGCCGCAATATCCCGATGTGGATGATGGAGTATTGTCGTGACGAGGGTGCCCGCAAGTACTGGAACTCCTGGAGCTATCCTTATCATAAGGAAGGGGACGGTCCGCTCTATCGCAATGCGCCAGCTCCTGCCTACAATCATAATATGGATGAGTTGGCTGCCGAGTTTGTGCGCCGTTGGTATGAGTTTTATCAGGAGCGTCCAGGCCAAGGAACAAAGGTTTGCTCGGGTGGCGTGAAGATTGTCTTCGCAGAGTCGCAGACCCACGCCCGTGGTTCCGTTAACTACCGCACCAGTGGCGTGGTGGATGCCATGCGCATACCGAAGGATGCCTTCTATGTGCATCAGGTGATGTGGGACGGTTGGGTAGACGACCTCAAGCCTCGCACACATATCGTTGGTCACTGGAACTATAAGGATGGGCAAATCTTGCCTAAACTGTATGTGGCTTCCAATGGCGACAGTGTAAGACTGAGCATCAACGGTAAGGAAATTAATCCGGTGGTGAAGTACAAGCACACCGACCGCTTCCTCTGGACTTTAGATAGCGTGAAGTATGCCGAGGGTACTGTCTTGGCCGAGAGCTATACTCGTCAGCCCAACGGCAGTTACCGCAAGACATCGGAGCACAGCCTCGTCACCGTTGGCGAGCCGGACCATCTGCAGATAACCAAGATAGAGAACCCTACAGGTTGGAAGGCCGATGGTGCTGACGTGGCTCTCGTTCAGGTAGAGGCTGTGGACAAGCAGGGCAGAAGATGCCCACTGGCAGACAACACTATCCGTTACACGGTGGAAGGTGAGGCAGAATGGCGCGGCGGTGTCGTCACGGGTCGTGAGGACAACTTCGCTGGCGACAAGAACCTGCCGCTGGAGGCCGGTGTGCATCGTGTGATACTTCGTTCAACGATGAAAGCAGGTGCTGTGAAGTTGACTTGTGAGGCTGATGACTTGCCAAAGGCTGAGGTGGCTTTGCAGACAAAGGCTGTGGATGGAAGTGAAGGCATGGCATCAACTGATAAAGTAGGAGAGGGCTTATCTACTAACTTCCCATCAGATGGCTTGGAGTGCGACTTGACAAAGGGCGAGACACCGGAGAAGCCTTCCTTCGTTCCTACCTATCGCAACGTGGAAATCATCTCGGTTGATGCTGGCTCCAACAAGGAAAAGGCAAAGGACAGTTACGACGAGTGTGAGGCTACCACATGGGTGAGCAGCAGTAAGTTGGACAATGCCTGGATTACCTACACCTTGGCAGAGGACACGCCGCTGAGCGAAATCTGTCTGAAGTTGGGTGCCTTCCGCAGCAAGGCTTATCCTATCGAGATATACGCCGGAAAGGAACTGGTTTGGCGTGGCTACACTCCTAAGTCTTTGGGCTATGTCCGTTTGCCACTCCAAAAGACTGGCGTACGCAGCAATACCTACACCATCAAGCTGGTAGGCAGCACCAACGACGGTGACGCTTTCGGAGCTGTGAAGGAAGTGGATAAGCGTAACGACGAAAAAGTACTGGCTGGTGGAACAACACTCAGAATCATCGAGGCGGAGTTCTTAGCACCAGCCAAGTAAGAGATTTGATAAAAACAAGTATATTCTTGCATTCTAAAGGGACCATTCATGAGACAAAACAATAAGCAAATAAGATATGGCTGTATATTTGGGGCGTTGTTGGCTCTGATGCTGTATGTGAAAATGGCGAGAGCCCAGAACGAGACGATTAGCTTGAAAGGCAATTGGGCTTTTGCCTTTGATACACAGGGAATTGGAGTAGGGGATAGATGGTTTGCCAAGCCGATGAACCAAGATTCCATCCCTCTGCCAGGGACAACAGAGACGGCAAAAAAAGGTGTTCTGAATAAAAAAACGGATTTGAAGCGTCTTTCTCGTGTCTATCCATATAAGGGAAAGGTATGGTTTCAGCGGACGATTGATATTCCGCAATCATGGAATGGCAAGCATGTGACGTTGTTATTGGAACGCACCAAGACCACGCATGTTTGGTTGGACACATGTTATCTAGGTAAGCAAAACTCGTTGGCAACAGAGCACGTCTATGACTTGTCGAAGCAGTTGGCACCTGGCAAGCACAGGCTCACCATTTGTGTCGATAATAAGGACTTGCCTCCTGTAGGTGACCCTCATCAACTGAGTGATCAAACTCAAACCAACTGGAATGGAATCATCGGACGTATTGAACTGATGAAAACTGGCAAGGTTTGGTTTGATGAGGTAAAGTTGTTTCCAGACGTAAGCCATGGTAAGGTAAAGGTCATGGTGAAGTTGAACAGTATGTCTTCTTTGCCATCGCAGGGAACGATGGAGGCGGACGGCGTTTCATTCAACATTTCCGAACATCGTGTTATCCCTCGCCAACAGTTTGATGTTGCAGTCGCAAGAAATGAATGGAGTACGTTTGAGGTGACTGTGCCTGATGCGTTGTTATGGGATGAGTTCCATCCCGCCCTTTATCGGATGAATATTCGTTTTACTCCTTCTCGTAAAGGACGTAAGTCTCTGTCGAAAGGCATTTCCGCCTCAGAGCAAGCCCTGGAAGAAGTGGAGTTCGGTATGCGAGAGTTCAAGGTCATCGGCACCCAGTTTGCTATCAATGGCAAGACCATCTTCTTGCGTGGTAAGCATGATGCTTGTGTGTTCCCTCTTACTGGATATGCCCCAATGGATGTGGAAGGATGGGTGCGAGTGATGCGGATTGCCAAGAGTTACGGCATCAATCATTATCGTTTCCATACGTGGTGTCCTCCTGCGGCAGCTTTCAAGGCAGCTGATATTGTCGGTATCTATATGCAACCAGAGTTGCCAGTTTGGGGTAGCATTGGTGGACCAGCAAAGAGAATGAAAGGCGATGTGGAGCAGCGTGTTGATTCTGACCCTGTGCAAGCTCGTGTTGACTACTTGCGTCAGGAAGGATTGTGCATGTTAAAATCCTATTCCCATTATCCTTCATTTGTGATGATGGCTTTGGGCAATGAGATGGGAGGCAGCATGGATGCGATGGCTGGGCTGATAAATGATTATCGCCAGTATGACCCAACGAAACTCTATGCGCAAGGATCGAATAATTTTTTGAATAACCCTCGACAAGCTAAGGGGGATGACTACTGGACAACAACGATGACAGGTGGTCATTACAGTACTGGTAAGTATGAGGATGATACGAATGGTAAGGAAGTGCGTGGTTCTTATCCTGTGCATACAAAGGGGCATGTCAACAACCTCGACTGCGGTACGATGTATGATTACTCACTGGCATTGAAGGGGGTAACGGTTCCTGTGATAGGGCATGAAGTGGGGCAATACGAGGTATACCCTGACTTCAAGGAGATTTCGAAATATACGGGAGTGACGAGAGCACGCAATTTTGAGGTGTTCCAGCGTAGATTGAAACAAGCAGGAATGTTGCCGTTGGCAGATGATTTTGTAAAAGCTTCGGGTGCCTTGGCTGTGAATTGTTATCGTGAAGATATAGAGACGGCTCTTCGTACTCCTGGTTTTGGAGGATTCCAATTGTTGGACTTGCAAGACTTTCCTGGTCAAGGAACTGCCTTGGTGGGTATCTTGGATGCTTTCATGGATAGCAAGGGCTTGATAAAACCTGATGAATGGCGACAATTCTGTTCGGAGGTTGTGCCTCTCGCCAAGATGCCTTCTCGCATTTGGAAAGCCACAGATACATTTACCGCCCAGATTGATATTGCCCATTATGGTGATAAGGATTTGGCTGAAGAGTGTACTTGGATGTTGACCGACGAACAAGGGAAGGTATTGGAACAAGGTGCTTTGGCAAAGAAACTTGTACAACAAGGTGGATTGCGAAGTCTTGGTACATTGTGTTTCACTCTGAATAGTTTGGTAAAGGGAAACCAACGTTTGCTGTTGACATTGCAGTTGGGTAAGTATCGTAATAGTTATCCGCTATGGGTTTATGATGTAGCGAATGATTATCAGATCAAGAAAGGAAAGTCTGGGACTGTATTCTTGAAAAACAAGAAAAAGGTTTGGATGGCTACTGAGTGGAACCAGCAGACGATGAAGTTGCTTGCTCAAGGCAAGAATGTCTTGTTGGTTGCCGATTCAGCCCATTTGCAGAAAAGTGTATCGGGTGCCTTTATCACAGACTTTTGGTGCTATCCTATGTTTAAGAAGTATGGCCCTCCTGGAACCATGGGACTGTTGATTGATGACAAGCATTCTGTCTTTGATAGTTTCCCTACGGCTAATCACAGTGATTGGCAATGGTGGAGAATGGCAAAGGGTAGTCCTGTGATGAATCTTGGATTGCTTCAACAGAATTTGCATCCTTTGGTAAGAGTGATAGACAACTTTGCCACGAATCGCCAGTTGGGTGTTCTCTTTGAAGCAAATGTAGGAAAAGGTAAGTTGGTGGTAACTTCCATCAATCTGATGGATGAAGAGCATCCTGAGGTGGAAGCTTTGCGTAATAGCGTCATCGACTATATGACTTCCGATAGATTCGTACCGCAAGATGCTTTGACGGAGGAAGCTTTGGCTAAATTGTTTCGGAAGTAAAAAGTTATCATTAAAAACTAACAATCATAGAGCAATATGGTAATGAAGAAGATAAAAATATCAGGAATATTGATCCTCTGTTTGATGCTTGTGAGTTCTGCTTTGATGGCAAGACGGAACAGCCCAACTAAGCACTTGGTTACCCAAGCCAAGCAACCGAGTGCAGAAGCCAAGGTATTGCAAGGAGACTATCCTGACCCTACTATAATTCGGGATGGCAAGTGGTATTATATGACCCATTCTGCCTTCGACTATATCCCGGGCTTGACGGTGATGCGCTCCAGTAATTTACAGGACTGGGAACCTGTCGGCTATGCCTTGGACAAGTACATAGGGTCTGTCTGGGCTCCCGACATCTGCAAGTACAAGGGACGCTATTACATTTATTTTACCGTGGCAGCCAAGGGACAGAAGTTCAAGAATTTTGTCGTTTATACTGACGATATCGTGAAAGGAAAATGGAGCAATCCCATCGACTTGCACGTGGACGGCAAGATAGACCCTTGCCATGTAGTCGACGAGAAGACTGGCGAGCGTTGGCTCTTCGTCAGCGGCGGCAACCGCATCAAACTCTCAGCCGATGGACTGACCGCCGTGGGACAGTTGGAAAATGTGTATAAGGGATGGAAGATTCCGCGTGACTGGGAGATAGAGAGCACCTCGCTCGAGGGGCCTAAGCTGAGGAAGGTTAACGACTGGTACTATTACCTCAGTGCCCAGGGAGGCACGAGCGGACCGGCTACCAGTCACATGACAGTGGTGGCACGCTCCAAAGACTTGGCAGGTCCGTGGGAGAATATGCCAGCCAATCCGCTTGTCCATACTTGGAAGGCTTCTGAACAGTGGCAGTCGAAAGGGCATGGATCGCTTGTGGACGACGGCAAGGGCAACTGGTATACGGTGTTCCATTCTTATGAGAAATACTTCCAGAGCCTGGGGCGTAACACCCTTATAGAGCCTGTCTCCCTGACTGCCGACGGCTGGTGGACAGCTCCTATGGATACTCTTCTGGAAGAAGGCAACGTTAAGCCTGTCCAGCTGCAGCGTGACTTGGGAGCATTCCGGGTGGGCTACGACTGGAAAGCGTATATGGACTATGATGCTTCACGCTATCAGTTTGCAGACAGGCAAGTGACTATCGAGGGAAAGGGCGACAATCCTGCCGCATCCTCCCCTTTGCTCTTTGTGGCTGGTGCACATCGCTACGAGATAACTGTCAAGGTGAGTCGAGAGGGCAATGCCGTAGCAGGCATCACCTTATATTACAATAAGGACAACTATGCCGGCATAGGCTTCGATGCAAATATGCGCTATCGCTTCCGCAGAGCACAGAAGAGCAGGAGCGGCAGCTGGCGCGGCAATCAACCGCTTTGGCTGAAAGTGAGGATGGTGGACAACGTGATGACGGCATTCACCAGTTATGATGGCGAGAAGTGGCAGAAGGAAACGAGCAGCATCGAACTGTCTGGCTACAACCACAATACGCTTGGAGATTATCAGAGCGTCTTGCCTGGCATCTTCGTCTATGGCGAGGACAAGGCGACTTTCTCTGACTTCTCTTTCAAGAAGCTCGAATAGCTATCTTTAACAGGAATGTAAACTGTGACAACAATAAATTGGACACCAAAACGTTTAGTTTGTTATACCTAATTAAAACAATACAGATGAAACAACTGGCAATTTTATCTATTGGCTTGGCTTTGGCATTGCCTATGCAAGCCCAGAGTTCCAATATCATGCAGCGAAAGGCTAACTATCTGCCTGAGGGCAGGACTTTCGTTTGCGAGAATGGTAACAACCGCTATACCAGAGCTTTGTATGGCAGTACTGATGAATATCGCATCGAAACCAGCGACCGTCCTATCTTCGCCGTTTACAAGAAGAACAGTCATCGCAACATCCGTTTCCGTGTGAAATATGACGGCAAGACGATGCAGGTGGATTCCGCCGATTATTGCAAGGCTATCTATGATGCTGGTCGTAGAGATTACATCGTGAAGGACAAGCGATGGGGAAATGGCATGCTTCATATCTCCGTCTTGGCTTACCCTGAAGTGTTGGGAGGTATCTGGAAGTTTACTGCCGAAGGATTTGCCAAGCCAGTCGAGGTGGAGGGCTTGATTTGTGAGACTGTCGTAAGTAAGTTTGTTCGCTTTGGAGATTTGGGCCGGTTTGAGAAGCCAAATGCTTTCGAGGCTCCAGCAAATCCAAAGATGTTGCAAACGGTATCAGGAAAGCTTTTGAAAACAAAGAATTTGTATGTATCAGTAGATAGCGTAACGCTCACTGCTGGCAATGATGCCAAGATGCAACAACGTTTTGATGCCGCCGAGAAATGGCGCAAGGACTTGTCTTCTACGGTAACTTTTACTACCCCAGACTCTTATCTCAATCCTATTGGTGGAGCGATGGTGATGGCTGCTGATGGGGCTTGGGACGGCAAGGTTTGGGAGCATGGTGCTATCGGTTGGCGTATGCCGCTGACAGGTTGGCGTGCAGCCTATATGGGCGATTTCCTCGGAATGCAAGACCGTCAGCGTATTCATTTCACCGCATACGGCAAGAGTCAGGTGACAGACGTGCCTGTTGTAAGAGGGCATCTGATGGATGCGGGGCATGGACTTTCTCGTGGTGCCTATAAGTGGGGTACGCCGATGTACAGCAATGGTTATATCTGCCGTAATCCTGAGAAGAACAACCAGTTCCATCATTATGACATGAACTTGGTGTTTATCGACGAGTTGCTTTGGCACTTCCAGTTTGATGCCGATACCGCCTATATGTGCAAGATGTGGCCTGTTATCCAGCGTCACTTGGCTTGGGAGAAGAACACTTGGGACCCGGACAATGACGGGCTCTATGATGCGTATTGTTGTATCTGGGCGAGCGATGCCCTGCAATACAACAGTGGGGCGGTGACCCATTCTTCTGCCTACAACTATCGAGGCAACTTGTTGGCTGCCCGTATCGCTGAGATTATCGGCGAAGACCCTAAGCCATATCGCGAGGAGGCTCATAAGATATTGAACGCCCTCAATGGTCGTCTTTGGTTGAAGGACGATAAGCATTGGGCGGAATACCAAGATTTCATGGGCTTGAAGCGAGTGCATAAGGATGCCGCTTTATGGAGCGTCTATACCCCAATCGACTGTGGGGTTGGGACTGCCGAGCAGAATTTCTGGGCTACCAAGTATGTGGACAGGCATATCCCTCGCTTATCTTATATATATGATGGCAAGGAATATCATACTTTGAGCACAACAGATTGGTCTCCATACGAGTGGAGCTTGAACAATGTGGCAATGGCAGAGGTGATGCATACCGTGCTTGCCTATTATCAGGCAGGACGGGTAGAGGAGGCTTACAAGTTGCTCAAGGCAAATATCCTCGACTTTATGTATCTCGGTGGTAGTCCTGGCAACTTCGGACAGTTATCCACGATGGACAGGGCGATGGGAGAGAGCTATCGTGACTTCTCTGATGTGACGGGTATCTCCTCCCGTGCTCTCATCGAGGGTCTGTACGGTATCACCCCAAATGCCTTGGACGGCAAGTGTATCATCCGCCCTGGATTCCCAGCTGCTTGGGATAGTGCCTCTGTGCATACCCCTTATCTCGATTATTCGTTCAAGCGTGTGAATGGCAAGGATGTGTTCGAGATTACCCAAAACTTCAAGCAACCTTTGAAGATTGTGATTCGTCAGAATATTGGCTATGGCAGGTATAAGGATACCGAGTTCTCGGCGAAGAAAGTGCAGCATATCGAATTGGCAAGTATCAAGCCTGTGGATGATGATGTTAATATCGACAAGGCTTATACTTTGGCTGATGCTGTCGCAGGGCAATCAAGCAAAGAATGGTCGTCAATGGAAGGCATAGGCAATGACTTCAAGGAGGTGAAAGCCTGGGACTGCCGTATGGTGAATATGGACGGTGCCTTCAATTCGAAGGTGACCGACATCTTCCAACCGGGCAAATATGTATCTCCTCGTTCGCCATATACCACGCTCTGTGTGCCAACGCAAGGAATGGGCGACTGGTGTTCTACCAAGAAATTGGCAAAGATAGATGATACCAAGTTCCGTAGCTTGATTAAGGATGGAGTCTTTACGGCTCAGTTGGGCAAGCAAGATGATGCTACCGTGAATAATACTGCAAGTTTGAATGCAGAAAAACTTGCAAACATGGATGCAAGTAAGCAGAATAACTTGGACTTCCGTTCCCCTGCCGAAGGCAACAACATCGCCTTTACGAGCCTTTGGGATAACTATCCTGATAGCATCACCGTTCCTTTGAAGGGCAAGGCATCCCATGCCTATCTCTTGATGGCTGGTTCTACCAACCCGATGCAGCATGCCATCGCGAATGCAGTGGTAAGAGTGGAATACACCGATGGAACGCATGATGAGTTGATGCTTACCCCTCCAGCTAATTGGTGTCCGATAGAGCAAGATTTCGTGGAGAATGCCGTGGCTTTCCCAATGCCAAAGGTACGTCCTTATCGCATAGGACTCAACACAGGTATCGTGAGCCGTCGTCTATTCAAGGATTCGGGTTGTCTGGAAACAGCGACTGGTGGAGACATTCCTGAATTGAAGTTGGCGATGTGCGCTCTGCCTGGTGGTGCTGCCACGATGCTTGATATGCCGCTCAATCCGAAGAAGAAGCTTCGCTCCTTGACTTTGCGTACTTTGAGCAATGAAGTGGTGATAGGATTGATGGGTATCACTTTGCAGAAGTAAGGGGGAACGAACTATTATAAATATAGTAATTGACGAGCTAAGATTCTTGATATTAATATGGGGGTATTCTTTGTTTCTTTTTAGGAACAGAGAATACTCCCAATTTTCTTAAAGTTACCCGATAAACTTCAATTGGTTAAATGTTATGTCGATTGCTGATAAACTCTTTCTGTGCATAAGCTTTTTATTTAATCATACACCATTCCAACGTGAAGAGCATGGCAAAATATACACCATTCCAAGGATTACGATGGAAAAAGTTCACCTTGTGGCACTTGCATATCTATAATCAAAGACCAAAATTAAGCTTGGAATTCAAGAAATTGTAAAGAAAAGACTACGTTTATATGTAACTATTCAGCAGCCCCCATCCCAAAAGCAGAGCCTCTAGCCTATTGGGTAGA
>CAVBGK010000054.1:0-50090 GCA_963594995.1 Bacteroidaceae bacterium | reverse complement strand
ATGCACTGTGGCGGTCGGTGACGGCAACCATCCTTTCCAATGAGTCACCGAAACGGCTTTCCAGTTCCTTGCGGGAACGGCCGTTTCCATGAAAGAGGAGGGTGAAATAGCTTGCCACATTTTTTACAAACGGTGATATAATGGCGAATCTCTTTCACAATAGGCTTCAAGGCTGGAATCGACACAACCTGTGTTACGTATCAAGGATACGTTCACAGTCCTCAAGCGAGGAGCCGCACTTTGTGCAGTAGTTGGCTTGTACATCTTCCGTTTCGTCTGGCGCATCTGTCATCTTCAAGGTGTTACCCTCATGACCCAACTGTCCACCAGGCTTCTTGCCTATCGACTTGCGCAGAGTCTTTGTACGACGAATGTTCTCGGCCTTAATAGTCTCCTTCGAGGGAGGGGTGTTCTGTTGTCATAGCCTGCAGTGCCTCTGATATGTCCGTAACGTTCTTATTCACAGTTATAAAGTTACTAAAAATATCTGATACTGCCAAACTTTTCAAGTGGTATTTTGTAGATATTTTACCGTCATCCAAACACTTGTAAGGTATTGCCCTATAAGTTTTTTGTAGAACAGAATTGATAGACGGTTATACAGGCATACAGTATGAATGGAGGGGTGCAGCAAGGGCTTATGGGAAGCCAAGCCTATTCACTGAATAGTTACCACTTATTCTTCTTTTCTCCCCCAAACATTTGCTTATCTCCCTAAAAAGACGTAACTTTGCAGTCCTTATTTAAGAAACGGATTATTTTATGAGCAACAACATCTCTTCAAGCAAGAAGCACCATTACCGCGAACTGCTCTCCATCGGAATCCCCGTCATCATCGGACAGCTAGGCACCATCGTACTTGGCTTCGCCGATACCCTGATGATCGGACACCATGGCACACAGGAACTGGCGGCGGCAGGACTTGTCAACAATATCTTCACCCTCGTGCTCATCTCCTACATGGGGTTCTCGTATGGGCTCACCCCTATCATCGGACGGCTCTACGGCATGGAGCGTACCGGCGAGATTGGCCGGAAAGTGCGCAACTCCTTCTTCGCCAACATGGTCGTGGGAGCCTTCTTCACGATGGCCATGGTAGTGCTCTACTTTAACCTCGGACACATCGGACAACCCAACGAACTTCTGGGGCTCATCCGCCCTTACTTCATCGTCAACCTCATCTCGGTACTGTTTGTTGGCGTGTTCAACACGATGAAGCAGTTCCTCGACGGTCTCACCCATACCAAGGTGGCGATGTGGGTGATGATAGGCGGCAATGTGCTCAACATCCTCGGCAACTGGGTACTCATCTATGGCGTGGGGCCTTTCCCCGAGCTGGGATTGCTCGGTGCCGGCATCTCCACCATGGGCAGCCGCATCTTCATGGCCCTCGTGATGGTGGGCGTGGTACTCTTCGGAAAGAAGTTCCGCCAGTACCGCAACGACATAGCATCCAGCCACATCAACAAGTCTGACTTCAAGGAGATGAACCGTCTGGGGTGGCCCGTGGCATTGCAGTTGGCGATGGAGTCGGCGGCGTTCACACTGAGTTGCGTGATGGTAGGCTGGCTCGGCACCATCCCCCTGGCAGCCCATCAGATTATGATTACCATCTCCCAGTTGTTCTACCTCGTCTTGTCAGGCATGGCATCTGCGATGGCTATCCGTGTGAGTCACTTCGTGGGACAGAAAGACTTCCAGGCTGTAAGGAGAAACGCCTACGATGGCTTCCGTCTCAACTTGATGTTCTCGCTCGTAATGGGACTGCCTATCCTGCTGTTCCGTCACCAGATGGGTGGTTTGTTCACCGACAATGCGGAGGTACAGGAAATCGTGGCGATGCTCATCATCATGCTGATGGCATATCAGTTTGGCGACTGCCTGCAATACACCTTTGCCAATGCCCTGCGAGGCATCGCCTGCGTCAAGCCGATGGTGACGTATGCCTTCATCGCCTACTTCATCATCTCTCTGCCGATGGGTTATACCCTAGGCTTCCCATGCGGCATCGGCATCCTCGGCATCTGGATAGCCTTCCCATTCGGCCTGACAGCCGCCGGCGTGCTCTATTGGCATCGGTTTATCAAGGAAGTGAAAAAGATGGAAAATGGAAAAACAAAATAACAAAATGCCCCTTCCTGCAAAAAATACAGGAAGAGGCGAAAGCTCAGAAAGAGACAGAGAGAGTTAACACACTTATTATCTTTACTTGTAATAATAAGAGAGTTTTTACGAAATTACCATTAGCCAACGGTAATCTGGCGAGCAATCTTCTGCTCCTCATGTGTCATCTTGGGCAAACCGACGGTCAGCACGCCATCTGCGACGCTGGCGGAAATCTTCTCCTTGTCCACATCGTCGGGAAGAATCAGTGTCTGGTCAAACTTGGCATACGAGAACTCACGGCGGAGATATACGTTCTCCTCACTGTTCTCTTGTCGCTTGTTCTCCATCTTGATGTGCAGATTGCCCTCCTCGGTGATGTTCACCTCAAAGTCCTCCTTTCTCATACCTGGGGCTGCGACCTCCACGGTATATTGAGACAAAGACTCCTTCACGTTGATGGCTGGGGCAGTGGTGTTTGCCTTCGGCATATAGCCCTCATTGAAAAGTCCGTTGAAAACTTCCGGTATCCAAGAATTTCTGTAGATCATAGTTTTAATCTCCTATCTTTATTTGTTATTGTTCTAGTTGTTTCACTCTTGTATGCATTCCTTTCGTTGTGCGTACACCACTCTTTTTGCAAGATGCATACCAAAGGAACGATGTGTGCCATTTCGTCAGAAACAACCGACATTCTGGCAACCACTCTATGATTTCACCAAGAATATCCACGAGAGCTTGCATCCCACAAAAATGAAAAAGGACAATGCTCATCCGAACATTGCCCTTTTATATACAATAATGTATAGAGATTACTCTGCAGCAGCTTCCTGCTCCTCACGGTCATCCACGTTGTCACCCTGGGTTGGAGACAAGGTAGCCTTGAAGTCTGTGATGCCAGCCTTCACGAGGATGTTGTACCACTGGAGCAACTTCTTAATGTCACTGTCGTGTACGCGGTCACGGTCGTAGTTAGGAAGAACCTCTGCAAAGTAAGCGTGCAGTTCGTCGGCAGAGCATTTCTTGTAATTAAGGCTGCTCACCAGGCTGTTCTCCTTCTTGCCTACGCTCTCCAACACTTCCCAAAGTGCGATTTCATCGGCATCGGTGTACATGGCTATGTCGCCGAGGCTCGTCACACGGTCTGTGGCGAAAGCCGGAATGCGCTTGTGAGTCTCATCGAGGGTCTCCACGATGAGGTTTCTATTTCCACGAGATACCAGTTTGTAAAGGCCTGGCTTGCCTGCAATCGAAAGAATTGTTTCCATTTTCTTTTTTCTATTTTCTATTTTTACTTATATTCTTGTTTACTGTCACTGGCTTCCAGTTGCAGTTCCTTAAGCAAATCTTGCACCTGGCTCTCCACAGAGCGCATTCCATCATTGAAAATCTCGAAATCGCTCCTGCGAGCCACTTCCTCCTGAGGCAACTGGGCACAAATCCACTCTTGCGCCTTCTCTCTGGAGATATGGTCACGGGCCATCACACGGACCAAGCGAACCTCCTGGGGAGCCGTCACGCAGACCACATGGTCGAAATGAGTGCGATGAATGAAACCGCTATCGAAGAGGATGGCACTCTCCAGCCATTCCATCCCACTCTGATCGAAGTCGCGCGCCACGGCAGGATGCACCACGTCGTTCACCGCCTGCTTGTTTTCCTCGCTTGCCAACAGGTATCGGGCAAGCACAGGTTTCTGCAAGACACCTTCGGCATAGACCTCATCACCGACGAGGGAGCAAAGTTCTGCCTTCAGTTGCCTGTCACTTTGCATCAACCGCTTGGCTGCCTCGTCGCAGTCATAGACCTTGATGCCATGCTTGGCCAACTCACGGCACACATAACTTTTGCCGCTGCCAATACCGCCCGTTATTGCTATTTTCATTGTTGTTCCAACAGATAATCCACCCTTGCCACATCGAGCCTAGCCTTACTCACCGTCCGAGGCACGCCACGAAGCTGCAACGTACACTTGTCGGAAGGATTGTCCACCAATTCGTCATAATCCACCACCACCCTAAACTGGTCGGGGCTGATTGTCCTAAACAGACTGGCGCCAATGGTAAAACGCACCGTAACCCTTGCCGGAAATGTGCGGAGCACCATCCCACTGGGCATATTGATGGCCGTCACTGGCACGTCAACCGTCTCTTCCGTCAGCACATCAGGATAGACGGAAAGCCGCACGCTATTTGGCACGACCTTCACACCCCTCACCTTCTGCAGCCTGACGTTCTGGTGGATGGTATCCTGCAAGTTGCGATACACAAATGGCTCTATCTCCACATACTTCAACTCGTCGAGCTGCTTTTTGTTGGCATAGACCGTCACCATGCTGGGCATGAACTCCGTATGGGCGAGGTAATAGGTCTTGCTGGTCGTAATCTTGCCCTTAAATTTCACAGGCACTTGCTTTGAAGCTCCGTACGTAAAGTAGAAGTCGAGCTTATCGGGCTTCACTGACAAGAGCTTGGTAGATCCATAGAGCTGGCTCTGTACCTGCCTGACGGCATCGGCGTTGGGAATGACTCCGTGTCCTTGGTCTTCGTCGGCATAAGACGAAAACTTGAAAGTAAGTGGGCGAAACCACTTACCATACTGATAGGTAACTAGCGTGAATCCCTTGTCGCGCACCGTTATTTTCACCGTATCAGTCACGTCACCCGTCATCACCGCATTCTTGGGCACTCCGACAAGACGCACGGGAATACTGAATTCCTTCTCGTAAGTCTCATTGAGCGACATCATCAACCAGAAGCAGCCACTGAGGAAGAGAAAGAACAAAAAAATCAGAAACTCCTTGTTCAGCGTACTGAACAAAAAGTTTCTAATCACCTGCAATATGTTTCCTGGCCTACGCATTAGGAGTCTGGGCAGTAGCATCGGCAAACACGTAGCTCTTTGCTACAGTGAGAACCACGCCACGGGCCACCTCAACTTCCACGGTGTTCTGCTCCAGGTTAATGCGTTTCACGGTGCCATATACACCACCGCCGGTCACAACCTTGGAACCTTCCTGCAAAGAGTTCTGAAAATTACGTATTTCCTTCTGCTTTTTCTGTTGGGGACGAATCATGAAAAACCACATGATTACAAAGATGGCCACCATCATGATGAGAAAGCTCACGCTTCCACCGCCCTGTGCTTGCAATAACATATTCATATCTTCTAAATTATAATAATGTTAATAATTACTAGTTAAGCCCCCCTGCCATTTCTAGGATGACGCTCGGGCAATTCCTTGAGGATGATTCCCTTCTCAATCAGGAAGCGTGCGATATTGTCGAGCATACCATTCACATACCCACCACTGCGAGGGGTGCTATATACCTTCGCCAGATCCACATACTCATTGATGGTCACCGTGGCAGGAATATTAGGGAAGTTCACCAACTCGGCGATGGCAATCTGCATGATGACCACGTCCATATAAGCCAGACGCGAGAAATCCCAGTTGCGCGAGGCATCGCCCATATAACGCTGATACTGGTCTCCGTTCAATATCGTCGACCGGAACAGCTTGCGGGCGAAGTCGCGGTCTTCGGCATCCTTATATTCCGGAAGTAGCTTTTGGTTGGCCTTGTCGGCCTGCTCGAAACGCTTGATGCTCTTCAGTACGAAGGTATCTACGACTTCCTTGTCGTCATTCCAATAGAGACTCTTCTCTTCCAGCATAGCGTCGAGGTCATCGTTGTTCATCACAAACTGCTTGTAGAACTTTCGCCAAGCCTCGCGGTCTTCCTCGTAGTTGTCGGTCTCAGCCTCCATGTACTCTTGGAACACCTCACTGGACGTGATGTTCGTATAAAGCTTGCGCACAAACTCGATGTCATCGTCCCAGGAAGAGTTTTTCGCATCAATCCACTCTCCGAGTTGCTTGTTCTCCTCCAGTTGCACTGCAAAACGATTGAAAGCAAATTTCTGCGAAGGAGCCTCTGCCCCCTCGCGCTGTGCTCGTGCCACCTCCAAATCGTAACGTTTGCGGGCTTCCCTGGTGACGGCCACGATGAGCTGCAACATATAGTTGTACAAGTCGTACGCCTTGGAAAGACTGAACAACAGCTCTTTCTCGGCATTGTCCATGTTCCGATTGCCGTTCTGATAGTACGCATAGGTTAACTGCACAATCTTTCTTCTAATCAAATCCCTATTAATCATTCTCTAATAATTTAAAGGTTCAAATTCCGTTTGCCACAATTGGCACGGCAAAAATACATATTTTATACGGATTGAGCAAGAAAGCGGCTCATATTTTCTAGTTTTTTAAGGATAAGGCCAGTTTCGGGTAACTTATTTGCATAAAAAAAACGGACAATGACGGGACGACACTTTCTTTGACTGGCACCGTTTTCCCGCCCGAAATGTTATTTTTTCACTTTTTTCCCCATAAATTTGCTCAGTTCAAATAAAAGTTGTAACTTTGCAGCCGCTTTTGCAAAGCTTATCCGTGTGATGGCGAGTTAAGGCACTTATTATTAAACACTTAATTTAGAGTAACACAAATGAAAGAGATTAATGTAACAGGTCAGAAGCGTACAGACCTTGGCAAAAAAGCTTCCAAGTCATTGCGTAAGCAAGGTTTCATCCCATGCAACTTGTATGGTGAGAAGATGGGCGAGAACGGTGCTCCAGAGGCATTGTCTTTCGCAGTTTCATTCGCAGAGTTGCGCAAGATTATCTACACTCCTCACGTATATGTCATCAACCTCATCATCGATGGTGAGAGCCACACTGCCATCATGAAGGAGATTCAGTTCCACCCAACCACAGACGCTCCTTTGCACGTTGACTTCTACGAGGTGAACGATCAGAAGCCTATCACCATCGGTATCCCAGTGAAGTTGGTAGGTCTTGCACAAGGTGTGCGCGATGGTGGTCGTATGAACCTTTCCATCCGAAAGATTAACGTAACTGCCCCTTATCAGGCTATCCCTGAGCACCTTGACATCGACGTTACCGACTTGAAGATCGGTAAGAGCATCAAGGTAGGCGACCTCTCATTCGAGGGTCTTGAGTTGGCTACCAGCAAGGCTGTTGTCGTTTGCTCTATCAAGATGACACGTAACGCTCAGCTTGCTGCACAGGCCGCTGGTGCCGAGGCTTAATTTGCCGCCATCTGAATTTCAAACCTGAGTAAAGCATATTCAAACATTGGATAAATATTTGATTTGTGGGCTTGGCAACCCAGGTGACGAGTACGTCGGGACTAGGCACAACACAGGATTTATGGTATTGGACGCTTTTGCCAAAGCGTCCAATATTCATTTTGAGGACAAACGATATGGTTTCATCGCCGAGACCTCCATCAAGGGGCGCAAAGTGTTCCTGCTGAAGCCATCCACCTTTATGAACCTCAGCGGAAACGCTGTGAGGTATTGGCTCAACCAGGAAAAAATCGACCAGAAACGGTTGCTCGTCATCAGCGACGAACTTGCCCTGCCACTCGGTGCTTTCCGTCTGAAAGCCAACGGTAGCAATGGCGGCCACAACGGTTTGGGGCACATTCAGCAACTGATTGGCCAGGACTATGCTCGTCTTCGCATGGGCATCGGCAACGACTATCCCCGGGGCGGTCAGATAGACTGGGTTCTTGGCAAGTACAATGAGGAAGACATGAAACACCTCCAGCCAGCCATCGACCTTGGTGTGGAAATCATCAAGAGCTTTGTCCTGCAGGGCATCGACATCACGATGAACCAATTCAACAAATTGGGGAAGAAGTAGTTTCTAGTTAGAAGTTTGGATTTTATGAAGGAAAGCGCAAGAATAGACAAGTGGCTATGGGCGGCACGCATCTACAAGACTCGCAGTATTGCTGCAGATGCTTGCAAGAATGGCCGTGTTACCGTGGGGGGAGTCACACGGAAGCCCTCCTTTATCATCAAGCGCGGCGATGTCATCAGCGTGAAAAAAGCCCCTATCACCTACTCTTTCGAGGTCCTCGACTGCATCGAGCAGCGTGTTGGGGCCAAGATGTTGTTTGGTGTCTATAAGAATGTCACCGACCCCAAGCAATATGAACTGTTGGAAATGAGTCGCATCAGCGGATTTGTTGACAGGGCACGCGGCACGGGGCGTCCCACCAAGAAGGAACGCCGTGCACTGGATGCCTTTGCCGAGCCTGCCATATTCGGATTCGACGACGAGGACGATGACGACAACTGGGACTATCCACCGACAAGAACAGACGATAATGAAGACGAGGAATGAAGCTTGGCAAATGTACAGCTTCTTCTCACCGACGCAAGGAAAAGGGATTTTATTCTTTTTGCAAACTATCCGAAAAGGGAATAAAAAGGCGACTTTTTGCCTAAATCGGAAAAATATTTGTCCAAAAGTTTGGAACATATTCGAAAAAAATATACCTTTGCCGCCGAAATCAATAAAAGAATTCTAACAATAGAAGTATTAACTAAAAGATTAGAGATTATGAAAAAGTTATTTGCAATGGCAGCTTTCGTGCTGTCTTCAGTAGGTGCGTTTGCACAATACTCAGCTGGTGATTTCACTATCCAGCCTAAGGTCGGTTTGAACTGTTCTTCTATCACAGACAACGACGATGCAGACTACAAAGCAGGCTTCGTAGGCGGTATTGAGGCAGAATATCACGCATCACCTTTGATTGGTATCAGCGCAGGCTTACTCTATTCTATGCAAGGTGCCAAAGCTACAGAGCAAGGCATAGAAGCCAAGTACAATATGGATTACATCAACATCCCTATCCTTGCCAACTTCTATGTTGCCAACGGTCTTGCCCTGAAGGTAGGTGTACAACCTGGCATCAAGGCTTCATCTTCCGTAAAACTTGCTGGCGTAAAGGTTGATGACACATCTGGCAGCATCAAGTCTATAGACTTCTCTGTTCCTGTAGGTGTTTCATACGAATACCAGAACGTATGTTTGGATGCCCGTTACAACATTGGTTGCGCCAAGGTGTTCAAAGAGGGTGACGGCAACCACTCCGTATTCCAGTTGACTCTGGGCTACAAGTTCAAGCTCTAAGCACAACAAACACGCTTTACAATATAATCCTCAACGGCCGACCTCATATCGGAAAGCCATTGGGGATTTCTGTATTCCTACCGTTCTATTCCTGAGATTTCGGAAAGTCTTCTATTCCTTGATTTCCTCTATCAGCGGAGCATCATCCTCAGGAGTAGTCACCTCCTGCATCTTCGTCCACTTCCTCTTGTTGTTTGCAACCTTCAAGGCATTGACGCACTCCACGACACCATAAACCAGCATCGTCCAACCGATGACGAAGAGGGGCGCGGAAGCAATGGCCGTAGGTTTGATGATGGCAAGCAAACCAATAAGGAGGATGACAGAAGGGAAAATCCAGAAGACAAAGCCAACCTTCCCCATCCTGCGAGCAGCGGCAAGGCTCATAAACTGGCTGACAGCACCCATAATCAAGATGACAGAGAGGATGAACATCAAGCTAGTCACAAAGGTGTTGGGCATCAACGCCAAAATCAAGCCCAAGATCAAACTGCCTATTCCCACAATCGGGAAATTGGGCTGAATGCCTGTAATCTGTTTGCCATTGGCATCATACACGATATGCCCACGGTTGGCATTCCGCTTGGCGCTATAATAGGCGGCAAGGGAAATCACACCCGAGAGGAAAAACAACACACCGATGGCAATGGTTAGCCAAGTGACCGTCTGCTCTCGGTATTGGATGAGCAAAGCACCGACAACAATCGCACACACGGCACGGAAAAGCGAACTATGTACTACTTTCATGTTCCACGTTTTTATTAATATTCTACATTTCTCAAAAAAATCTCCACAAAAGTACAAACTATCTTTGACAAATCCAACTTTTTTCGTACTTTTGTGAGCAAAATCAGAATATTATGACAAAATTGTATCTAGTCAGGCACGGTGAGACCGTGGATAACGCCGCCCAAATCATGCAAGGGCAAACGGGAGGGAAGTTGAACGCCAAAGGAATCGCACAGGCAGAGGAAGTGGCACGAAAGATGGCAAACGACCCTATAGACGTGTTCGTCGCCAGTGACTTGCACCGCAGCATACAGACTTGCGAAATCATCGCCAAGCCCCACCACCAAGAGGTGGTCACCACCCCACTCATCCGAGAGCGAGACTGGGGCGACTTTACCGGCAAGTTCATCCCTAGCCTGCCCAAAGACCCCAAGGACTGGCCCGACAACATCGAGACGTTGGAGAAAATGAAGTCAAGGGCACAAAATTTCCTGACCTGGCTCAAGGTGTCCTATCCTGGCCAAACCATCCTCGCCGTAGGCCATGGCATCATCAATAAAGCGATACAGAGCGTCTATTTCAAACGTCCAATGAACGAAATCGAGAAAATGGGCAACGCAGAAGTCAGGATTCTCATCCTGTAACACCCCAGGAGACAAATCAACAAAACACAATAACCAAAACACTCTTATGGCAAACAGAATAGCACTTATCACTGGAGCGACAAGCGGCATCGGCGAAGGATGCGCACGCAGGTTCGCACAAGGCGGCTACGACCTCATCCTCACCGGAAGAAACACCGCCAAACTGGAAAGTCTCAAGAATGAGTTGGAAGCAAGCCGGGGCATCCATGTCCTGGCACTCGCCTTCGACATCCGCAACCGCGAAGCAGCCAAGAAGGCGGTGGATTACATCCCCGAGTCAATGAAAAACATCGATGTGCTCATCAACAATGCAGGCCTTGCACGAGGACTGGATCCTGAGTACGAGGGAGACTTCGAGGATTGGGACCAGATGATTGACACCAACATCAAGGGACTTCTCACGATGACCCGTCTCATCGTCCCGGGCATGGTCAGACGCAACCATGGGCACATCATCAACATCGGCAGCGTGGCCGGTGATGCCGCTTATGCTGGTGGCAATGTGTATTGTGCCACCAAGGCTGCGGTGAAAGCCATCTCCGACGGACTGCGCATCGACGTGGCACATACCAAGGTGCGCGTCACCAACGTGAAACCCGGTTTGGTGGAAACCCATTTTTCCAACGTTCGCTTCCATGGTGACGATGCCCGCGCCGACAAGGTGTATGAGGGCATCACTCCGCTCAATGGCGATGACATCGCAGATGTGGCCTTCTATGCAGCCAGTGCCCCCGAGCACGTCCAGATAGCCGAGGTTCTCGTCCTGGCGACACACCAAGCCAACGGCACCGTCATCCACAGAGAATAATATAGACACGAAAGTACCTAAAAACATCGGGCAATACCCTTTCTTCAAGGTATTGCCCGATGTCTCTTTTATGGTTTTTACAATCACGTAAGCCTTACTTATCCAGACCTTCGACCAGTCCGGTCACAAAACTGCAAAGGATACCGATTCCCTTCAAATTCTCTCCTCCCTGAGGGATGATGATGTCGGCAAACCGCTTGGTGGGTTCGATGAACTGCTCGTGCATGGGCTTCAGCACCTTGAGATAGCGGTCCACCACCATGGAGACGGTACGTCCGCGGTCAATGGTGTCACGCTGGATGTTACGAATCAGCCGCTCGTCCGGGTCGGCATCCACAAACACCTTCAAGTCCATCAAGTCGCGCAACTTCTTGTTGAGCAGGGTCATAATGCCCTCGATGATGATGACAGGCTTAGGCTCCACATGAATGGTTTCCTTCTCACGGTTGCACTTCAAGTAACTATACGTAGGCTGCTCGATGGCGATGCCGTTGCGTAGGTCGGCGAGCTGCTTGTGGAGCAACTTCCAGTCGAAAGCATCCGGGTGGTCGAAGTTGATGGCGTGGCGTTCCTCGTCTGTCATGTGGCTCGTATCGTTGTAATAAGAGTCCAATGGCACCACTGCCACATAATGAGGAGGCAAAGCCTCAACGATTTTCCTTACCACGGTTGTCTTACCGGAACCAGTACCGCCGGCAATACCGATGATTGTTATCTTATCCTTGTCCATAATCCATTTTGTTTCTCCATACTATAAACATGTACTCAGTACACATTGACAAATAATCATACTTGATGTCTGAAAGGCAAAGAGTCTCAAAGCACAGCATCGAACATCTCCTTGTAATACAGAGCCTTCTTCTCGACCGCAAGCGGATAGGCTCTGCTGCTACTGGGCATCCGGTACAGACGCAGGGTACGCCCCTCGAAAGAGAACTCCACATACCCGCCCAGCTTCGGAACTTCCGCAATACCATAATGCTCGGCAAACACCTTGGTAGCCAACTGCCCGGCGGTAAGCACCGCCCTACACCCGGCCAAAGTCCGCAGCATACCGTCCAAGTCGGCAGGTTCCACGACCTGCAAGTCCTTGTCGGAAGCCGTATTCTTGGTACGGATTACTTTCTGCGCAGTATCGAATATCGCCACCCCCTTATCACGCAAGAACACCTTGATGTCATCCAGCCGGTAAGTCTTTCTGTCCGCATCCACGAAATGCAGTTTATCTCCGAAAAAGACAATCCCGAAGATGCGCCACATATCATTTTGGAAATTCGGATAATACCAAGGCATACACCACCGCTTGGGCGAAGGCGGAAACGTACCGAGCATCAGCAGACGCGCATTCTCCGGCATCCATGGTTCAAAAGGATGGCTTTCTATCATTTTTACCTTTTAACTCTTTAACCTTTTTTACCTTTAAAATCACTTCGCCTCCTTGACGAGATACATCACCACCGGCAAGTGGTCGCTGAAGCCATTGAGCCACCTGCCACCTGCCTGGGTGCGCAGGGGTGCGCCCTTGTACTGACCGTCCTGCTGTATTAGGTAGTCGCGGCGGAATACCTGGTGGGCAAAGTATTTCAAGGTAGAGAAATCCTTTTTCCTAGGGTCTTTATTGAGCAAGTTGGGGGTAACGACGATTTGGTCGAAGAGATTCCAACTGCCGTTATAGAACAAGGTGCCCTTGCCTTCCTTGGCCAGAATATTGTACCAAGGATTATACATGTCGCCCTCTCCCACCTGGTCAACCTCAGGCTTGGCACGCAGAACCTCGTACATACTCTTGTTGGTAGGGTCATCGTTCATGTCACCCATCACAAACACCTTCATGGCCTTGTTAATACGAAGAAGGCTGTCCTTCACCGCCTTGGTCTGTCGTGCACCCGACTCACGGTAGAAGGAACCTGAGAAACGGCTTGGCCAATGGCACACGATGACAGCCACGTCTTCGCCACCCAGTTCGCCACGCACGGTCAGGAATCCACGAGTATAAAAAGAGCTGTCCTTCGCCTTCTCCTGCACATAAGGCACCAACTTCACGTTTTTCACAGAGAAAAGAGCCGGATTATAGAGCAGAGCACAGTCGATGCCGCGGCGGTCAGGCCCCTCGACATGACAGTACTTCATGCCCCGGGCCTTCAAAGGCTCCTGATCGACAAGCGCATCGAGCACCTTGTGGTTCTCCACCTCTGCCATGCCAATGAAAGCACAGCCCACCTTAGGCAACTTGTCGGTGCCCATGTCAGCGAGAGCCTTGGCCATGTTGCGCAACTTATTGGTATATTTCATCCCATTCCATCCCTTGGCAGGCAGATACTCATAGTCGTTCTTGCCCTCGTCATGGCAAGTGTCGAAGAGATTCTCCTGGTTGTAGAAACCGACAGCATAGAGATTGTACTTTTTCTGCCCTTGGGCAGAAGCAGCCAGACTGACTATCAGCAAAGCCGCAAACATAAGAACTAATTTCTTCATTTTTCCGTTTTTTATATATTTGAATGCAAATATCGGTATTTTATCTGAGAAAACGGCACGTTTCATCAAAATTTAATCAAAAAAGCTTTTATTTTTAAAAATTATTTCGTTACTTTGCACACATTATTAGTAATTAAACCATAAACTATGCAACAAAAGGTAAAATTAGCAATGCTTGCGATCTGCTACAGTCCGATGGTTTTTGCCCAAAATACGGAGCAAAAGACGGCATCAAACCTGGACGAGAACGCATTCACATTCACCGAAGCACAGTTGGGCGAGGATGACGACATGTCACAGAACGTGACCATACTCAACTCTAACTCCAACGTTTACGCATCAGAGGCAGGATACCTGTTCTCACCCGTGCGCTTCCGTTACCGTGCCTTCAACCAAAAGTACAATGATGTCTATATCAACGGTGCTCCCGTCAACGACATGGAGAGCGGCCAGTTCCGCTTTTCCAACATCGGTGGTCTGAACCGTTTCTCCCGCAACGTGGATTTCGCCCTTCCATTCGAAGGGAACAAGTACTCCATGACGGGTATGGCCGGAAGCAACAACTATGATTTCCGTGCCGGAAGCATGCAGGTAGGCCAATATGCCTCTGTTGCAGCAGCCAACCGCAACTATACGCTTCGTGGGCTCTATACATACAGCAGTGGTTTCAACAACCGTGGCTGGGCGATTACCGCCGGTCTCACCTACCGCTGGGCAAACCGCGGCTACGTGGAGGGCACATTCTACAATGCCTTGTCATACTTCTTCGGCGTACAGAAGAAATGGAACAACGGTCACTCCCTGAGTGTCTCAACATGGGGCAACCCTACCGAGCGTTCCACGCAGGGAGCTTCCACCGACGAGGCTTACTGGCTCGCCAACGATTATTACTATAACCCTTATTGGGGCTACCAGAATGGGCACAAGCGCAACTCACGCGTTGTCAACGACTTCGCTCCTTCTGCCATCGCCACCTGGGACTGGGACATCAACGACAAGCAGAAACTCACCACATCCCTGTTTGGCAAGTACTCGATGTACAAGAGCACGAAGCTGAACTACAACAACGCCGAGAACCCACAGCCCGACTACTGGAAGAACATGCCTAGCTCCAACTACTATGTATGGGGCGACTTCAACAACGGCAACAACACCTACAACTGGGATGCATGGAACAACTCCGTGAGCTACTGGCAGGCAAGCAAGGCCAACCGACAGATAGACTGGGACAAGCTCTACTACGCCAACCAGCAGGCTGCCAAGAACGGGCAGGAGACCCTATACTATATCCAGGCCAAACACAATGACAACCTCAATGTGACCTTGTCATCGACCCTCAACACCAAGTTGAACAAGGTGTCGAACCTTGCCACAGGCATCATCCTCGCCAAGAACAGCAACCGCCACTACCAGACGATGGAGGACATGCTGGGCGGAACCACTTTCCATAACTTGAACTCATACGCCATCGGCGACTATCCCATCACCGACCCACGCGTGCAGTACGACCTCAACACAGCCGGCCCCAACAACACGGGGAAGCTCGTATATGAGGGCGACAAGTTCGGTTACGACTACCGCATCGACGTGAACAAGGCAAATGCGTGGACAACCTATACCACCGACTACTCCAGATATCACCTCATGCTGAGCGGACGCATCGGCTACACAGACATGCGCCGCCATGGCTACATGCGCAATGGTATGGCGGCCGACAACAGCTATGGCAACAGCCGCACAGCCAACTTCCTGGACGGCGGCGTGAAGGGAAGCCTCAACGTTGACCTGGGCAGAGGGCATGCCTTCAGCATCGGCGCAGGATACGAGTGCCGCGCCCCATTGGCAACCACCGCATTCCTCGCACCAGAAATCAACAACGACTACGTGACGAACCTGAAGAACGAAGGCGTGTTCAGTTCCGAATTCAGTTACCAGTTCCAGAACGCCTGGCTTCATTTCAACCTGAGCGGTTACTACAGCCGTATGGAGAACGTCACCGAGTGGCAGAACTTCTACAATGACGACGAGAACTCCTTCACCTATGTCAGCATGACAGGCATGAAGAAGGAACACTACGGCCTGGAGGCAGGTCTCAAGGTAAAGCTCACCTCTTGGCTCGACTTCAAGACACTCGGCACCATCAGCGAGGCCAAGAACATCAACAATGTCACGGCCAACTACATGCTCTCCAAGAGCGCTGAGGTATATACCGACAAGGCATACGTCAAGGACATGCGCGAGAGCGGCACACCGCTCACCGTGGGAAGCCTTGGTCTCAGCATGCACACCAACGGATGGTTCATCGACCTCAACGCCAACTACTACGACCGCATCTACCTCTCCTACTCTCCTAGCTACCGCTACGAGAAGGTGCTGAAGAACCGCCAGGCGGCTCACCAGAAATACCCCGAGCTTTTCGATGCCACCGTATCAGAGGACGGAACAAGCTTCTTGCCAGAGGCTGTGGCACAAGCCAAGGGTCACGGAGGATGGATGGTTGACATGAGCATCGGCAAGAGCGTGAGACTGAAGAAGGGTTCGCTCAACTTCAACCTCATAATTACCAACCTGCTCAACAACCAGAGCATCGTGACCGGCGGCTACGAGCAGAACTCACGCAGTGGCTATACCGTAGATAGCTCAGGCGAGGTGAACAACCCACGCATCTACCAGTTCTCCAAGAACCCCAAGAAGTATTATGTATTCGGTACCAACGGTATGTTCCAGGTATCATATAGATTCTAAAACATCATGACAATGAAAAAGATAAAACTCATAGCAATGGCATTTCTGGCACTGAGCCTGGCTTCGTGCATGGGCGACGGCTACGCCGACCCTGACATGACCATCAAGGTGCCTGCTTCGCCATGGGGCAACAACAACCTCAAGGAGCAGAATGTCATCACCATAGCCCAACTCAAGAGCCAATACAGCACGGCCATCACCGCAGGCAGTTTCAAGCTCGTCGACAAGGACATCATGATCAAGGGCGTGGTAACAGGCAACGACATCAGCGGAAACCTCTACAACGAGGTGGCCTTGCAAGACGAGACGGGCGCTATCCTGGTTTGCGTCAACGCCAGCGGCCTCTATGGCTACCTGTCAGTCGGCACTGAGATCCTCATCGACCTCAATGGTCTCTATGTAGGTGGTTACGGCAAGCAGGCTGAGATTGGCGGTGTCTATACAAACCTCAAGACGGGTGCCACTAGTGTGGGCAAGATGGATCGCGCCACTTGGAACGAGCACTTCAAGATTCTGAACCCGGACGAGGCTGATGCATCCTCCGTACAACCCGAGGAATTTGACATCAGCAAGTTGGGCAACACCGACTACCAGGAGGCGAACGCAGGCAAATTGATGACTATCAAGAACGTGAAATTTGCCAATGCCGATGGCAAGACCGTATGGGCAGCCAACGATGAGACCACGAACCAAAGCCTGATTAGCGCCTCGACTGGCAAGATGATCAACTCCAACCAACTCGTGGTTCGCACATCGGGATATGCCAAATTTGCGAATGCCGTATTGCCAGAGGGCACTTACGACATCACAGGCATCTTCACCCGGTACAACAACGTATGGCAGATATTGGTACGCAACACCGATGACCTGACAGCCGCCGTACTCGACAAGAGCGGCACCGAGGAGCAGCCTTACACCGTGAGCCAGGCCCTCGATATCATCAACGCTGGTTCTTACACGACGGACAAGGTTTATACCACAGGTATCATCGTGAGCGTGGACGACATAGACACCGGCTCCTACGGCAATGCCACCTATACCATCTCCGAGGATGGCAAGGACACCGCCGGCAAGACCATCAAGGTGTTCTGCGGCTACAACGTGGGAGGTGAGAAATGGACTGAGGCCACCAAGAACACACTCGCCGCCGGCAAGACGGTAGTCATCTATGGTGCCTTGACGCTCTACAACAGCACACCGGAAATCAACAGTGGCAACCAACTCATCTCCATCAAGTAATATTACACATTATTATATATAAATTAGACAAGAATATGAAAAAGTATATATTTTCAGCATTGATGGCGGCTGTGGCTGCCTTCACATTCAACAGTTGTGCGGACGTGCCAGAGCCATACACACAGCCTCAGAAGCCAGACAACTCCGGATCGGACACAAATGGCGAGGCCACAGGTTCCGGTACATTGGCAGACCCTTTCAACAGTGTGGCTGCCAGCCAGTACTGCGAGGCATTGGAAGCTGGCGTAGAATCCGACCAAGAAATCTATATCAAAGGCAAGGTACAGAGCATCAAGGAGGAGTTCAGCTCCAATTACGGCAACGCATCCTTCTATATCGCAGACGATGAGTCCAGCACCAAGTTCTATGTCTATCGCACATTGTACCTTGGCAACAAGAAATGGACCAGTGACGATGAGCAGATCAAAGTAGGCGACGAAGTTGTGGTTTGCGGCAAAGTGATGAACTATTCCGGCAATACCCCGGAGACAGTACAGAACAAGACTTACCTCATTTCCGTGAACGGAAAGACCTCTGGCGGTTCTGACACACCAACTACAGGCGAAGCCAAGGGAACAGGTACCGCCACAGACCCATTCAACAGCGTAGCAGCACAGAAATATACCGCTGCGTTGGAAGCAGGCAAGGCTACCGACCAAGAGTTCTACATCAAGGGAAAGATTCAGAAGTTTGCCAGCAGCGGAGAGTTCAACGCACAGTATGGCAACGCCTCTTTCTACATTGCAGACGATGCCACCAGCGAGCAATTCTATATCTTCCGCACCTACTACTTCGATGGTGAGAAATGGAAGGACGGCGACGAGCAACTCAAGGTAGGCGACGAAGTGGTGGTTTGCGCAAAGCTTATCAACTATATGGGCAACACTCCCGAGACCAACCAGGGCGGCAAGCTCATCTCCATCAACGGAAAGACCAGTGGTGATGGAGGAAGCGTTACCCCTGATCCAGGAACAGGAGACGAAGTGTCAACAGGCGAGAATGGAACATTCGAATCTTGGACAGACGGCAAACCAACCAACTGGACAACAAATTCTACGGCAGGTAATGCCACCCTCTCACAAAGTACAGACGCCCACAGTGGTTCTTATTCCGTAAAAGTAGGAGGCACAACCTCTGCTAATAAGCGGTTAGGCTACAAGGAGATTGAACTCAAAGCAGGGACATACACAATCAAGTTCTATGCAAAGGCAGCAACAGCAAATGGTGGAACCGCATGCCCTGGCATTGTGCCTATTACGGATGGCAAAGCTGGAACATATGTATATGGAGAATATGTCAATGACCTCAACAACACTGCATGGACTACAGTAGAGCAAAACATAACTGTATCCTCAGACGGCACATACTGCTTTGTCATCATGAATTCCAAGAATCCTGGTGCAGACATCCTCATCGATGACTTCACTGTTATGCTAGGAAGCACAACTATCATCAAGTAACATACACTTCCCCATCGCCCTTCCAGCGGTGGGGATTTTTATTTCTTCTGCAAAAAATCCACAATAAATTTGGCAGTTATGAAGAAAAGTCGTAACTTTGCAACCTGATAATTTCAAAAGGCTATAATGGGCATGCCCGAAAGGACATGAAATGATATATACATCCCCATGACGTCTATATTTAATAACCCAATAAAACAAAAAAAAGAAAAAATGAAAAAAGGTATTCATCCAGAGAACTATCGTCCTGTAGTATTCAAGGATATGTCTAACGGCGATATGTTCCTCTCTCAATCTACATGCAAGACTAACGACACAGTAGAGTTCGAGGGCGAGACTTACCCAGTAGTAAAGATTGAAATCTCAAGCACCTCTCACCCATTCTATACAGGTAAGAGCAAGCTCGTTGATACAGCAGGTCGCGTTGACCGCTTCATGAACCGTTACGGTAAGTTGAAGAAGTAATATACCTTTTTCCGCAAAAGGATATATTATAACTATCATAGGAGTGCGTTCCGTCGTAGTTGCATATACGTCGGAATGCACTTTTTCTCTTTTCTTACCTATAGGAAACAAAATCTTAACAATCCCGAAATACAAACTTCAAAACATTTTACGCAACATGAAACATCCCAAACTACTGATTGTTGCTCTTCTTGCGGCAACGACCTTCTCTGCCTGTAGCACCAGTGACGACCTCACCTTCGCCCCCAAGCAGGAAAACGACAACAGAGACAATACCGACACCAACAACACCAACAAGAACGTAGTTACCGCCGACATGCCAGCTGTGGTAAGAAACGCCATCGGTGGCTTGGAATTCCCCAAGCTCAAGGACAATGGCACCACCCGAACCAGCTACCCCATCGTACACATGGACAACACCACGGGCACGGTAACCTACTCCACCGAGTGGGACGACTCCAAGAAGAGCCAGCGCTGGAGCTGCTACACCTTCAACACTTCCAACACTGCACAAAACGTGTCACGCTGGGAACCCAATTATAGTTTAGGAGAAAGAAATTATCCTTGGGATACAGACCTTCAAGAGGAATGGGGCATCACCGACTTCACGGAAGATCCGACACCAACAAAACAAGGATTCGACCATGGTCACATCTGCCCGTCGGCAGACAGAAAGCAGAACATCACCCAGCAGAAACAGACTTTCTTCATGACCAACATGCAGCCGCAGTACAGCAACTTCAACCAAAGGGGCACATGGTACAACATGGAATCTCAGTTGCGCACCTTTGCGCCCAAAATTGACACCGACACCCTCTTCATCGTGAAGGGAGGCACCATCGACCAAGTGGGCAGCGAGAGCAACATCCTCGGATGGAAGAAGAATGAAGAGTCAAGCGACACCCAGCTCGCAGGATACGTCCCTATACCGAAGTATTTCTTCGTAGCCGTACTGAAGAAGGAGTACAACACCTCCACCAATAGCTACAACTACAGTGCCTTCGGCTATTGGTTCCCACATGAGAACAAAGCCTTTGACTCCAAGAATGACAAGCTGAGCAACTACGTGGTCAACATCAAGACCTTGGAGGACAAAACAGGCATCGACTTCTTCTGCAACCTACCAGACAACATCGAGCAACAGGTAGAGCAAATGAACGTGGATGCCGTCAAAAATGTATGGGGATTCAAATAAAAACAAGAATATAATAAGAAAAGCTCGCAAGGTAATGGCATTTACCTTGCGAGCTTTATTTTTTATTGTCGAGCCTATCATCTATTCCCTACCAACTTACTTCCAGCAGTTACCAGGATGGAAGGTTCTTCATCGTTGACACCGAAGGTCTTCCCAGGAGCAGCAGCTCCATTTGCACGAGTACGGCTTCGGTTGACAGCCTCAAAATCGAAGGCAATCTCATTTCCTTGCGCATCGCCACTGCCAATCATATAGCCCGAGAACAAGGTCTTCTTGCTCTTCTCATCATAGCCCAACGAGAACCCCTTTTGGCTAGCATTGGCGTCCAACACATAAGTACCTCCGCCATCGTAAGTAATCTGAATGTCAAAATTCTCCAAGATTGTCCACGTAAAGGTCAAAGTCTGAGTATCTTCCACCGTTCCATCCGCACGATAAGAATAGTCTGTCTCAGTTCCCACACCGTTCACGGAGTTCGTATTGTAGCGAGAAAAACGCATGTTGGCATAGAACTCAGATACGGAATATCCATTACCATCCTTGTATGTGTATCTCACCGGGCCATACCATTCTCCACACAGAGCATCGGCTTCATCGGCAAGGGTCACCTGACTGTTGTCGCCATCGCCAGGATTCATCCAGCCATTGTCATGCCGATGGTCATCCCAAGGTTCATCATCACAACTCGTCAATGCCAATGTCATCGTTGCCATGGCAACCAATGCCATCATGATAGTCTTCATCTTTTTCATATTCATAAGTATTTTAATTAGTAATTCACATTTAACAAGTGCAAAGATAAGGCAAATTCCATTACTGACAAAAGAAAATATGGAATATTTCGGGGAAAAATCCCTACCGTCCGTCGGATTTTCCCTAAAAGCATTTGGCAATTACACGATTTTTACGTAACTTTGTCAGCAAATTTACAGGAAAACATGGCTAAGAAATACTTATACACATTATTATTAGGATTGATTTGCCTATATGGGCACTGTAGCCCCTACTGCGACATACGGAAATTCTCCATTCTGGATGGACTGGCAGCCAACACCATCTCCGACCTATGCCAAGGATCGGACAACGCCATGTGGTTTGCCACGCTCAACGGCTTGTCATACTATGACGGCTACACCTTCCACACCTTCCGTGACATCCCCGGGCAAACAGACATCCTGACAACCAACTGTATCAAGCAAATCTACCCATGCTCCAACTATGACCTTTGGAGTATCACCACCGACCACCATCTCTATGTATATGACACCCGCATGTGCCAGTTCGTCAACATAGACCAGAAACTGAACGCCAAATTCAACATCAAGTTCTACGTCGACAAAATCTACAGGATGAGCAGCAAAGCCACCTGGATTACGACCAACGACCACAAATACGCCGTCCGCATCCAAACCAAGGAGTTCACGAAGACCAACCCTGCCTTGCTGCGCGTCGGGAAAGACGGGTTGCCCAGCGGCAATATTTGGTTTATCAGAGATGACAACAAGGGAAGAGAATGGATCATGACGGAGAAAGGAACCATCATCTATGGTACCAAATTCAGAACAAACATACCTTTCAAATGGATGCGTCAGGTAGGAAGCACCATCTACCTGGCGACTACAGACGGCAAGGTGGCGGTATTCGACGAGAGCAGAAACCACCTGTCCATGATTCCCATGCCGGCAGGCGTCACAAGAATCAACGAGCTGAAGAACACGGGATTCCAGCTCCTCATCGCCACCAACTTGGGTGTCATCATTTACAACCCACGCACCTTCCGTACAGAAATTGTCAGCGTGCAGAACCCCAACCAGCCAGTCGCCGAAGTGAAGAAGATATACGTGGATGGAAAGAACCAGATATGGGCATTCACCGACGGCATGGGCATCACCGTGATCAATCCCAACACCATGAACAAAAAGTGGCTGTTTGCCGACCAAGCCAACCCAGCGGACAAGACCGTGAGCGACAAGTACTTCATCATGGAAGACGAGCACGGCACACTCTGGACGATTCCCAACGGAGGCACATTCAGCTATTACGACCGAAAGAGACAGGAACTGGTGCCCTATCTTCTACGCAGCAACTCCTCCGCCAACGCCCACATACCCAAGATAACGAAGTTTATCGTGTCCGACCAAAGCATCCTTTGGACAACGGGCATCCACGACCTAACCCAAATCAACTTCAAGTACCACGAATACAAGCTGAGCCAACTGGAGGGGAACGAGGCGGAAGTACGTTCTCTCGCCCTAGACCACAACCGCAACTACTGGGACGGCTTCTATGAAGGATTCATCAAGATCAGCGACGAGCAACACAACAAAATCGGCTATTTGTCACCGTCAGGACAGATCGTCCCACAACCCGTGCGCTTCTGCAACTCCGGCATCTTCGCCCTCTACGAGGACACAAAAGCACGAATGTGGATAGGTACCAAGGAAGACGGACTCTACCTCTTGGACAAGGGAAAACTGACTCATTTTGTCAACGCCCCCAAGAACCCCTACTCCATCCCGAGCTACAGCATCAATGATATCGTGAGCGACCGACAGGGCAGAATATGGATAGCCACACATGGAGGCGGTCTCGCCATTGCCGATGAAAAAGACAACGAGATACGGTTCTTTTCCAACAAGAACGGCCTCAGTTGGCCCAAAGGAGAATTGTTCAGTAATGTGCGCAGCATCACCTGTACCAGCAAGGGGAGCATCCTCGTTGGCACAACGGACGGTCTCATCACATTCTCCGACGAATTCAGCAGCTACTCCAAGATCAAGTTCTACAAATCCCACCATATCCAGGACGACCCCACCTCCCTCACAGCCAACGACATCAACTTCGCCTTGGTGAAAAACAACGGTTACGCCTACATCTCCTCACTGGGCGGTTCGCTGAACATTGCCACCAGCAAGACACTCCTGCAAGACCAGGTGAAGACAGAAGTACTCAAGTACATCAATCCCGACGAGGGCATTGTGCAGAGCATGATCGAGGACAACTCCGGCATCATCTGGATTGTCCGGGAAGCCAGCATCGACAAGTACGACCCGAAGACCAACAAGATAGACGTATATGGTCCCAATGACTTCGACTACAACATGACGTTCACGGAGTGCCGCCCCATACACGACCCTTCCACCGATGACATCACGGTTGGAACACCGATGGGAAGCATCACCTTCAATCCCAAGACCCTCGCCAAGACCACTTACCAGCCCAGAATACTGTTCACCGCCCTCCATTACATTGGAGAAAGCGAGTACATACCTATCCTGCACCGCAAAGAGATAGTCATTCCTGCCAACAAGCGAAACCTGACCATCAGCTTTGCCGCCCTCGACTATAGCCGGAAATACCAATGCCGCTACGCTTACCGCGTGGAAGGCAAGACCCCCAAGGGAGAATGGATTGAGTTGGGAAGCCAGAACATGATAGGTTTCAACCGCATCTCGCACGGCAAGTACGTATTGAAGGTGAAGGCCTCCAACACCCATGGCATCTGGAGCAGCAACATCGCCGAACTGACACTAGAGATAGAGCCTACTTTCTGGGAAAGCACATGGGGCAAGTTCCTGCTCCTGATACTTCTGGTTTCGGGAATAGGCCTCTCCTTCTACATCTACAACAACCGCCAGAAGATGAAGCTGAACCATGACATGAGCGTGATGAAGAACGAATTCTTCAGCAATGCCTCACACAAGTTGCGCACCCCTCTGACGCTCATCGGTGGTCCGGTGACAGAAGTGATCAACCGCGAGCCGAACCTCACGGAAGAAGGAAGAAGCCTGCTCTCCATCGTGCAACGCAATACGAGGGAGATGCTGGACTTGCTCGACGAGATTCTGAGATTCGACAACAGCAACAACTTCTTCACCAACAAGGACTCAGACAAGATATTCGCTTCGGCGATGACCAACGAGCCCATCGAGGACAGCAATGCCAAGACCTTTATCAATGACACAGCCCTCGAGTCGGCAAGAGAATTCGAGAAAGGAGACAAAGACATCACCATCCTCATCGTAGAAGACAATGCCGACCTGCGAGCCTTCCTCGAAAGCATCCTGAAACAGGATTACAACATCCTGCTGGCAGAGAACGGAAAGAAAGGTCTGGAGATGTCACGCAAGCACGTGCCCGACTTCATCCTGACCGATGTCACGATGCCCGCCATGGACGGCATCACGATGATTCACTACATCAAGCATGACAGCAACGTCTCCCACATACCTATCATCATCCTCTCCGCAAAGGCAAGTGTGGAAGACCAGCTGAAGGGTTTCGAGGAAGGAGTCGATGGCTACATCACCAAGCCGTTCTCCGCCACCTACCTCAAAGGCAGGATAGAGGCAGTCATCAACAACCGCAGAAGCCTCCAGATGGAGATGCTGAAACATATACAGCCGGATGCCACACAGGAAGACCTGGAGCAAGCACTCAAGAAGGAGAACGACGGCCAGGAGATTGTCGCCGGCAACTCAACCATCAGCCTACAGGACGAGACCATCAAGAAGGTGGCCCAATTCATCATCGACAAGATATCAGACCCAGACATGAAGATAGACGATATCGCACAGGCCATGGGCATGAGCAGAAGCGTACTATACGGCAAGATCAAGAACGCAGTGGGCATGACACCCATCGACTTCGTTCGCCATATCCGCATCATGAAGGCTATCGAAATGCTCAAGAACACCGATGCCACGCTGACCAACATCTCCTTCTCGGTGGGATTCAGCGACCCGAAGTATTTCTCCAAGGTATTCAAGAAAGAGATGGGCATGATACCTAGTGACTACCGCGAGAAGAACAAAGCAAGAGCAACCCGTTGACAACGGCAAGGCGACAAGCAAGATTGAAGAAATTTAGAAAAATTATCAATCTGAATAGAGTCTTCTAAAAGAAAAATAGTATCTTTGCACTCTAATAAGAAAATTAAATATAAAAATATAGGTACAAACAAAAAATGAGAACTGTTTACGAATACTCTGTCAAGGACAGAAAGGGAAAGGAAGTTTCCCTCAAAGAGTATGCCAACGAAGTATTGCTCATCGTCAATACAGCCACAAAGTGTGGTTTTACACCACAGTACGAAGAATTGGAAAAGCTTTACGAGACTTACCATTCACAGGGATTCGAGATTCTGGACTTCCCATGCAACCAATTTGGCCAACAGGCCCCGGGCACAGACGAAAGCATCCACCAATTCTGCAAACTCACATACGGCACAGAATTTTCTCGTTTCAAGAAGATTAAAGTCAACGGTGATGATGCCGCCCCTCTCTACAAGTTCTTGAAGGATTGCAAGGGCTTTGCCGGATGGGATGAAAGCCATCCTCTTTATCCTGTTCTCGACAAGATGCTCAGCGAGGAAGACCCGAACTACAAGGAAAGCGCAGATATCAAGTGGAACTTCACCAAGTTCCTAATCAACAAGAAAGGTCAGGTAATCGCCCGTTTCGAGCCTACAACCAGCTTCGACGTGATAGCCAAGGCTATCGAGGAACTTTTGAAATAAGCAGCATAAGAAAGCCTAGAGTTTGCACAAACCCTAGGCTTTCTCTCTTATATCATAGAAAAACAAGAAGTTTCTTCATTCTTACCTTACATCTTCTCCACCTGCGGAACATCCTTGAGGAACTTTTCGATTTCCTCATCGGAAACAGAATAGTTTTGCAAGTCGCCATTGATATAGCTGTCGTATGACGGCATATCAATCAAGCCATGGCCAGACAGACAGAACAAGATGACCTTTTCCTCGCCAGTTTCCTTTGCCTTCAAAGCCTCACGCACTGTGGCAGCAATGGCATGGCAGCTCTCAGGAGCAGGAATGATGCCCTCGGTCTGGGCAAACAACATACCAGCCTTGAAAGACTCCAACTGCGGTATATCGACACCATGCATGAAACCATCCTTAATCAACTGCGAGATAATCATACCCGCACCATGATAGCGAAGACCGCCGGCATGGATGTTAGCAGGCTTGAAGTCATGTCCCAGGGTGTACATCGGAAGAAGCGGCGTATAACCGGCCTCGTCACCAAAGTCGTACTCAAACTTACCACGGGTCAACTTCGGACAGCTCTCCGGCTCCGCCGCAATAAACTCGGTATGCTTGCCATCCTTGAGGTTATGGCGCATGAATGGGAAAGCCAAGCCTCCAAAGTTGCTGCCGCCACCAAAGCAAGCAATCACCTGGTCAGGATATTCGCCAGCCATCTCCATCTGTTTCTCTGCCTCCAAGCCTATTACCGTCTGGTGCAATGCCACATGATTGAGCACGGATCCCAAGGTATATTTACAACCCGGGGTCGTGGTAGCCAACTCCACAGCCTCGCTGATGGCCGTACCCAACGAACCCGGATGATGCGGATCCTTGGTAATGATGTTCTTACCCGCACGAGTACTCATGGAAGGCGAACCCTCCACAGTTGCGCCGAAGGTACGCATGATGCTAGAACGATAAGGCTTCTGCTGCATGGTAATCTTCACTTGATAAACAGCCGCCTCCAGACCATACAACTTGGCTGCGTATGACAAAGCCGCCCCCCACTGGCCAGCGCCCGTCTCTGTAGTCACATTCGTATCTCCCTCCTGCTTGCAATAGTAGCACTGTGGCAAGGCAGAGTTAATCTTGTGAGACCCCAAAGGGTTGGTACTCTCGTTCTTGAAATAGATATGTGCCGGAGTTCCCAGAGCCTCCTCCAAAGCATAGGCGCGTACCAAAGGAGTGGATCGATAGAAAGTGTATTTCTCCAAGACATCCTCGGGGATATCTATCCAAGCATGCTCAGTGTCCAGCTCTTGCTTGGAACACTCCTTGTTAAATATATGTGACAAGTCATCGGCAGTCAAAGGCTGATGAGTCTGTGGATTCAACGGTGGCAATGGCTTATTGGGCATGTCTGCCTGTATGTTGTACCACTGCGTAGGCAGGTCTTTCTCCTGCAAGATGAATTTCTTTTGTCTCATGATATAATCATTTAATAGTTTAACATCACTAATCATTACAGTTTATCAACAGATTACTCTATTTTGCGACAAAGTTACAAAAAATATCGGAGACCAAAGAATCTACCTCTACATATTTTCTCCCTCCGGCTTACTTTTGCATTTCATCGAGGATGTTCACCGCCTCTTCCACACTGTTGATTTCAGAAATACGCAAATATCTCTTGCTGTTCTTCTCCTTCAAGTTGCATCGCTTCACATGACTGGTCACATACCCCAATACCTTGGAGAACATCTCACTCCGATAGAACGGACTCCGGTCATTGCTGACAAACTGCATCTGCAAAGTTTTCTGCTTCAGCATAATCTTTTCGCAGCCCAGACGCTTGCCCAAGCGGCGCAACTTGACCACATTCATCAGTTCGTCTGCCTCATGCGGAATAGGACCGAAACGATCTATCAGACGCTGCTTGTATGCATCAAGCTCATCATCATTCTCCATCCGGTCCAATTCCCGATACAGCAACATTCGCTCACTGCTCCCTGGTACATAAGTGTCAGGAAAATACATCTCCAAGTCGCTCTCTATCGAACAGTCATCTACGAAATCATCGCCCGTCAAGACTTGTCCTTGTTCCATTTCCTCCTGGTAAAGGTCTCCAAACTCCTCGTTTTTAAGTTCGGTGATGGCCTGGGAAAGTATTTTCTGATAGGTCTCATACCCCAGGTCTTCCATGAATCCACTCTGTTCCGAACCCAACAGATTGCCGGCGCCCCGAATATCCAAGTCTTGCATGGCTAGATTGAATCCGCTACCCAGTTCACTGAATGTCTCCAGAGCCTCCAAACGACGGCGAGCCTCCGTGGTCAACACACTTTTCGGTGGAGCCAACAAATAGCAGAAAGCCTTCTTGTTGCTCCTTCCTACCCGGCCACGCATCTGGTGCAAGTCACTCAAGCCGAAATGATGCGCATCGTTGACGATAATGGTATTGGCATTGGAAATGTCGATGCCGTTCTCGACGATGGTCGTAGAGAGCAACACATCATAATCATAGTTGATAAAGTCCATGATGATTTTCTCCAGCTCCTCGGGCCTCATCTGTCCATGACCGATGGCCACCCTACAGTCGGGCACATATTTCTCGATGAGCAACTTCAACTCTGGCAGTCTGGAGATGCGGTCGTTCACAAAATAAACCTGTCCATTGCGACTCATCTCAAAATTGATGGCATCGGCAATGACTTCTGAACCAAAGGTAGTCAGCTCCGTATGAATAGGATAGCGGTTGGGCGGCGGAGTGCGCATGATACTCATGTCCCTAGCCCCCATCAACGAAAACTGCAACGTTCTAGGAATAGGGGTCGCACTCATGGTCAACGTATCCACATTCACCTTCAACTGGCGCAACTTCTCCTTGGTGCTGACACCAAACTTCTGTTCCTCGTCGATGATAAGCAATCCCAAATCCTTCCATCTCACAGTCTTAGAAATCAATTTGTGAGTACCTATCAATATGTCAATCTTTCCCTCCTGCAAATCATCCAAAATCTGTTTGGTTTCCTTGCCGGAACGTGCGCGGCTTAAGTAATCTACTCTCACGGGCATTCCCTCCAGACGTGACTTGAACGTCTGGTAATGCTGGAAAGCCAACACAGTGGTCGGAACCAGCACAGCCACCTGCTTGCTGTCACAAGCCGCCTTGAAGGCCGCGCGGATGGCAACCTCGGTTTTTCCAAATCCCACATCACCACATACAAGACGGTCCATCGGGCGGGCGCTCTCCATATCCGCCTTCACTTCCATCGTCGCCCGATTCTGGTCTGGCGTGTCTTCATAAAGGAAGGAAGCCTCCAGCTCATGCTGCAAGTAACCGTCCAGGCTGAAAGCATAACCTTTCTCACGGCGGCGACGGGCATAAAGCTTGATCAAGTCACGGGCTATATCCTTGATATGCTTCTTGGCTTTCTCCTTCAACTTGTCCCATGCACCCGTTCCGAGCATAGAAAGCCGAGGTGGCTCTCCCGTGTCGCTCCTCCTGTACTTGCTTATCTTATAAAGGGAATGGATGGAAACATCCACCTTGTCATTATTCTTGTAAATGATACGTATCATCTCTTGGTAGCTGTTGCCTGTAGGAACACGCACCAGTCCACCAAACTTACCGATGCCAAAATCCACGTGAACGATAAAGTCGCCCGGTTCCATCTCCTGCAACTCCTTCATCGTCAGTGCCATCTTGCCGACACGCGCCGAATCCGAACGCAAATTGTACTTATGGAAACGGTCGAAAATCTGATGGTCGGTGAAGAAACAGCATTTTCGGTCAGCATCCACAAAACCCTCATGTATCGTCTTATCAACCGGAACAAAGTCTATCTGGTAGTGCCGAAGTTCCTCACTAGCAAAGATTTCCTTCAAACGCTGCTGTTGTTTCTGGCTGTCCGCCAATATATATAAGGTATATTGCCGCAGCAGGAAATCCTCCAAGGTTTTAGCCAACAAATCGAAATTCTTGTGGAACAAAGGCTGAGGGGTAATTTGGAATGAAATGGTTGCGTTTGCGTCATCCTTCCTGGCCGCAATCTTTCCTTCCCCAATCGTACCAAACTCTATCCGTACTCTCTTAGCCACCTCCTCCTTCAACTGTACGGCAGTGGAAAGATTAAGTTCCTTCTGCATATCATGACGTATCCGTTCCGCCTCCACCTCGGTCGCCCCCTCAAGTCGCTCTGCCAAACTTTTGGAAGAGAAACCATCTTGATAAATCTGTGCTACCCGGTCATACACAAAGGAGAAATCCTTCATGGCCAACAAGACATCTTCACCCAAGAAAGAAAGGAAAGGTTGCTTTTCGCTGACCAAGCTGGAAAGTTCTGGAACCACCTCTATCTGTTCCCGCCTGTCCTTGGAAAGCTGGTTCTCAACATCAAACGTACGGATGGTGTCGATTTCATCACCAAAGAAATCGACACGGAAAGGAAACTCGCAACTATAGGAATAGACATCCAATATACTGCCACGAACGGCAAACTGCCCCGGCTCATACACATAGTCAGTCTCCTCAAACCTGAAGTCACGCAAAGTATGGACAATCTCCGTCAAGGAAACCTGTTCTCCGACAGAAAGTCGAAGGATTCGTTCATCCATTTTTTTCTTGGTCACCACCAACTCAGCCAACGCATCGGGATAAGAAACAACGAAAACAGACTTGTCCTGCGCCAACCGAGCCAGCACCTCCGTGCGCAAAATTTCATTGGCAGCATCCTTTTGCCCATACTTGATGGCACGACGATAAGTGGAAGGAAAGAAAAAGACCTTCTCCTGTCCCAACACCTGCATCAAGTCGTGATAAAAATATCCTGCCTCATCAGCATCATTGAGGATGAACACCATCGTCTTCCCCAACTCCTCACGGATAGAAGCAAAAAAGATTGATGCGGACGAGCACACCAATCCCTGCAAGAATATCGTTTTGAGCTTATTTTCCTTCAACAGCCCCAAGAAAGCTTTCGCCTGAGGTGAACGCCCATATATGTTATCTATCTCCTGTATAGTCACACTTCTTCTATTTGTAAGATTCATCATTTACCGCCTATCTTCGGATATTTCTTGAACCAACCGTCCAGACGAAGACGCATCACGCCGAAGAAAGCCTCGCCAAAGATACCACCGTTCATCTTGCTCACACCTTCACGGCGATTGACAAAGACTACAGGCACCTCCTTGATTTTGAAACCTATCTTGTGGGCCGTGTATTTCATCTCTATCTGAAAGGCATAACCCTTGAACCTGATTTCATCCAAAGCGATGGTCTCCAACACCTTTCGGCGATAGCAAACAAATCCCGCCGTCGTATCATTGACCTTGAATCCTGTCACGATACGCACATACTTAGAGGCAAAATAGCTCATCAGCACACGTCCGATAGGCCAGTTGACAACATTGACACCCGAAATGTACCGAGAACCGATGGCGACATCAAAGCCCTCGTCGTGGGTTGCTGCATAGAGACGCGGCAAGTCGTTAGGATCGTGACTGAAGTCGGCATCCATCTCGAAGATGAAATCATAGCCCTGCTGCAATGCCCACTTGAAGCCCGCAATGTAAGCAGTGCCCAACCCCAACTTGCCCGAACGTTCCAGGATATGCAAACGGTCGGAGAACTCCTTTGTCATCAGCGACTTCACGATAGCAGCAGTACCATCAGGACTTCCGTCATCTATCACAAGGATGTCAAATTTCTTCTCAAGTCCGAACACAGCCCGGATGATTTTCTCTATATTTTCCTTCTCGTTGTAAGTAGGAATGATTACTATGCTATCGCTCATCATTATTCTTGTTTATTGTTGGATGTTGCAAAGATACGACAATTCTGTCAATCTACAAAGATTATTGATCGGGATTTTCAACAAAGCCTTGATATTCCTTGTCCAATCCGCCCATGATAGCATCGTAACTCCGAGTCATCTGGTTCTTGATGTTATCTGCGCCCTTGCCAATCGGGGCTATCGGCTGATGAATCGTCAGTTTCAAGGGATGCCAGAATATCCAATACATATCCTTCATGCGAGGCTTGACCTGAAAACTGCCGTTGATGGTCAAGGGACAGACGGGCAACTGCAACTCATCGGCAAGCATAAACGCCCCACGGCGGAAAATGCCCATATGCCCCGTGAAAGTCCTGGCACCCTCGGGAAACACCACGAGCGACATGCCTTCCTTGAGTTCCTCACGAGCCTTATCGTAAGACGCACGAATCTTGGAAGGTCCGCTCTTATCCACAAAGATATGATGGGCATACTCACAAGCCACCCCCACCAACGGAATCTTACGCAATCCCTTCTTCATCATCCACTTGAAGTTTCTCCCCAAGAATCCATAGACGAGAAAGATATCGAACGCCCCCTGATGATTAGCCACAAAAACATAGCTCTGATTCTTCTGTAAGTGTTCCCTCCCTTCTACCTTGACAGGCAGCAGAAGCAGGCGAACCCACAACTGCGACCACCACTTGCCCGGGTAATAGCCCCAGAAATGTCCGTTTCCAAGCATACACCCCACTACGGTGGTAACACTTGTTATGACACTTGCCACCAACAAAATAGGCAAGCATACCAAAAGCTGATATATTCTATAAAGGTATTTCATAATCTATGTATTTTAAACCATTGATTTCTTCACTATTCATTTTCTCCTGAGAGTTATCACCACGATTTCCGCAGTCGCTCCCACACGAATGGGAACCACGCCTCCCAAACCTGCCGTCGTATAGAGTTGGCATCCCTCTCGCTCATACAATCCATAATCATACGAAGCGAACATCGTTGGACGCAAGCCTAGCACCGCTATCTGTCCGGCATGCGTATGACCGCTCAACGTTAGTTGCGGAGCCACCAGAACAGAGTCATTCGACCCATACACCTCATTGATTCTAGAAGGAGTCATCTCCTTCCATTGTGTCGGAATGTGCTGAAGCATCAAGACAAAGTTGCCTGGCTTGATGCCATACAAGGCCTTGGCGACGCTTGTACGCTTGGGCTTGTCGTAATTCTCCGTTCCAGCGAGGAAGATAGAATCCTGTCCCCGGCGGATGGTCACATACTCGTTGTTGAGCAAACGCCACCCCAAACTGCGCTCAAAGGCTTGCACCGTCTTTTCCAGCTTCGTCTTTTCTTCTGGCGTTCCATCCACATAGTAACTATAGTCATGGTTTCCCAATATACTATACACTCCGTCCCTGGCTCTCAAAGAGCCCAGCAACTTGCGATAAGGCACCAATTCAGAAGGTCGGGCATTCTGCAAGTCTCCCGTAAAGCATATCATATCTGCTTCTTGCGTCTGTATGCTGTCTATATCCCGCTGTGGAATATCACTTCGCCATCCATAGAACGATCCCAGATGGAAGTCACTGAACTGCACGATGCGATAACCGTCAAAACTTTCTGGCAAATCAGAAATATAGACCGTAAGGTGTTTTACCTCCATCTTACGAAATCCATAGGTAAAACCATAAACAAACGTAAAGAAGGCCATCACCGCCAAACAGATTCCGATACCTCTCCCAAAGTTCTTGCAAGTGTGAAAGCATTTCCGACAGCACCACCCCAACAAACTGCAAAGCGAATATACAAACAGAGGAACAACACACAGTGCCATCACCCCAAACCATACATCGACCCACAATGGGTTCTCCGGCACAAAACCAGGCATCAAAGCCAAGTAGCCACTATATCCGACCACCAACACGGCAGGCGCCCACAACAAGAAACGTTTCCATGTGGGAATTTGCCGACATTCGTGCCTGTCAATCCACAAATAAGGCAAAACCGTGCCCAGGATAATCGGTATCATTATTCTATTAATCATTTTTCTTATCTCACTCTCTCATCAGACTGGATTGCAAGAAACGGCGCATCACCTCTACGGGAACACCCCGTCTGTGCGCATAGTCCCTCAACTGGTCCTCCCCCACCTTGCCTATCTCGAAATAGCGAGCCTTTGGATGAGCGAACATAAAGCCCGACACACTGGCATGTGGGGTCATCATACCTGTTTCCGTCAAACGGACATTCACCTCCTTCATATCCAACAAACTATCAAGGATAAAATTGACACTTGTGTCGGGAATGGCAGGATAACCCACCGCAGGTCTTATTCCCTGATATTCCTCCCGATGCGTTTGTTCCATAGTCAGCCGTTCATCCGGGGCATATCCCCAATAAATTCGTCGCACCTGTTCATGCATCCGCTCAGCCGTAGCTTCCGCCAGCCGATCGCATAGGGTCTGGACCAGCATGGCCTGATAATCATCTTTCCGATACATATCCGTGACCATTCCATCCACCGTAGTACAGAACACACCCATCCTGTCTTTCTTTCCCACCGCAGAACTGGAAGAATGCGACAGCACCGGACGGATGAAATCCGCCAAGCACAAGTTGGTGCCCTCTCCCAAAGATAGTTTCTGCTGTCTGAGCATAGGAATCCTCACACATTCGTCCTTTCGGGGATAAACCAGGATATCATCTCCGTCAGCATTGGCATCCAACAGGCAAAATACTGCATGAGCATGAAATTTACCCTCCCATGAATCCAACATAGAAAGAGCTTCACGCTGCATACAATCCTTTTCGGCCTGAGGTTTTCCATTCAAGCCCCAAGCATGATAGAAATAGAGCCAGTTGATATATGGCGCCAATTCGGAAATATCGTATGTCAAGACTTTTCTCACCATTCGACTTTATCTCATTTTGGCATCTTATGCCGTTTATATTATCTAAAAGCAAGTTCTTCACCTCTGTAAGATGCATCAAACACACCTTTATCATATATAAGGTGTCCATTGCAAATGGTTTGCTCCACACGCCACTGGAACTCATGACCTTCCATCGGACTCCATCCACACTTGCTTTGGACATTGTCTTTGCCAACAACCCATGGAGTCTGCGGGCGAACAATGACGAGATCCGCCTTGTACCCTTTCCGCAGGAATCCCCTGTCACGGATTTGGAAAAGCGATGCTGGATTGTGAGACATTAGCTCCACCATCTTCTCGATTGACAAAACACCATAATCAACCAATTCCAACATCGTCACCAACGAAAATTGCACCATCGGCATACCTGATGCAGCCTTGGCGCAACCACCCTGCTTGTCTTTCCATTCATGAGGCGCATGGTCGGTACCGACAACGGCAATCCGCCCATCAGCCAAAGCCTTCCGCAATGCATCCCTGTCTTTCTTTGACTTGATGGCAGGGTTACACTTGATCAATGCCTTCTTATCCGTGTAATCTTCGTCCGAGAAGAAAAGGTGAGCGACGACAACCTCACCGGTGATATTTTCATCCTTTCCTAAAAGCTCCAGTTCCTTGGCCGTTGTGATATGTGCAATGTGCAAACGAGTGCCAAACTCTTTCGCCAACCGCACAGCCAGCTTGCTACTCTCATAGCAAGCCTCCACGCTGCGGATTTCAGGATGGAAAACCACGTCAAAATCATCACCATACTTTTGCTTGTACACAGCCATATTGCGGTTGATGATGTCCGTATCCTCACAATGAGTCATCACGGGCAAATCAAGTTGCTTTGCCGTACGAAACACCTGCCGCAAAGACTCATTATCCACCAACATATTGCCTGTGCTGGAGCCCATGAAAAGTTTGATACCAGGAATACGATGTCGGTCCAATAGAGCAAACAAGGACACGTTATCGTTTGTGGCACCGAAGAAAAAGCTATAGTTGACATGACTTTTCTCCTTGGCCAAATCAAACTTTTCCTCCAACGCCTCCAACGTTGTTGTCTGAGGCACCGTATTAGGCATCTCAAAGTATGAGGTGACACCGCCGTAGGCCGCCGCTCGACTCTCACTCTCCATGTCTGCCTTTCGTGTCAATCCAGGCTCACGAAAATGAACATGGTCATCGATGACACCCGGCAAAACAAAACACCCCGAGGCCTCGATAACTTGATCGTAGATACCACGGGGAGCCTTTCCTTCAAATATTTCGGAAATTTGTTCACCATCGACAACGAGGCCTCCCACAAAAGAGCGTCCCTCGTTGACAACAGTTCCATTCTGAATCAATATTTTCATTTTTAGTAATTACCTTTAATAGACATTAGTTTCCCATGCCAGGTAGTTCTTGTCCCTTTTCCGGCATGGAAGGTTTCGCCAAGTCATTGGCAGTGGGAGCAGGAGCGGCATTGGAATCCATTTGTGGGGCTTCTCCCACAGGAGGGGGCACTTGTCCAGCATCACGCGTACCATTCATGATTTGCTCGTTTTCCTGAGCCTTCTGATAATAATCCTTCACGTATGGGTCGTTCTTGAAATGCTCAGTTGCCTTACTCATAATGTCCTCAATCCAAGGAGAAAGCATAGGATACTGATTTCTCATCGTCACCATGAAGAACACCCCCGGTCCCAATACATTGTCAAAGTTTTCCGTCACAAAAGAAGTGACGAGCTTGTCTTCCTGGTCAGCCAAATGTACCGCTTCCTCATTCAATTTCTGCGTCACCACATTCATATCGCTTCCATTCATGATGGCCTGGTCATGCTTGTGTACCAACTCCACCTGTTGGTTCTGCAGCTGCTGATACTTCTTGAAAAACTTAAAAAGCTTATCATTGAGGGGAGTACCACTGACAACCTGCTGTGTATCATCGAGCTTGACATTTATGCTACCGCTTTCCAGGACCAAAGGCAACACCGCCTCCTCGTCCATGAAGATATTTCCCAGCCTCACAGAATCCAGGTTACCCTCAAAATGAAATTGCCCATGAACGACATCGCAGGAATCGATGTTCTTAAATTCATTGTTTTTCAATATTTTCAGGTATAGCATTCTGCCATCCAAGGTACTCACATTGGAAGTTCCCTGGATATTATAGCTGTTGGCACATGACGTCATTGCCAACAATGGGATGAAAGCGTAAAATATCTTATTCATAAATTGTCTTTATTTCGGGTAACAAAAGTACGATCTTAAATTGAAGTACAAAAATAAATTTATGCTATTTAATTGATTTTTGGCACTATTTAGTATTTTTTGGCATTACTCCTTCTTCAATTCATGGGATATGCGATGTGTCGTATATAATTCCAATATCGCAGCAACCAACAAGAACAGCACCCATTTATTATAAAAATAGGTGATATAAGTCTCGTAATTGGAAAACCAATGACGTGCAAAGGCATACACGGTATCAACCATTGATATACCCGAAAGGACAAAGCAGATGTCTGCCAGCCCCTGAATCCTCTTCAGCCGATGAACAACCTGTGATTTTCCCTCATAAAGCTGCATGGCCTGAACGACACTGAAACAGACAGTACCAACAAGGAACACCCAACACGTATAAAGCAACACCTTCGGATAGATAAAGCCAAACGCAAAACAACCTGCGCCAATGACCATGAGCACACCACCCAACACAAAAACTGCACTTTGAATTTTACTCAGTTGTCTCATTTTCTTGTTCTTCTTGATTATTTTCAGGCAAATCAGTGCTCAGCACGAAGATATCCTCATCATCAGCTTTCATGAAATAGCGTTCCCGAGCTATCCTCTCATATGCCTTGGTACCCTTGCGCATCTCTCTCAACTGCTTGTAGTCCTCCTGGTACTGGGTCGTATATTTTTCTATCTCAGAACGCAGGTTACTAATCTGGATTTGGTATTTCACATGCTGATAGATGCTATTGTCATCTATTGCGCCAACAACCAACACCCCCACCACAATTGCTATAAGATATTTATAATGAGAGAGATAATCCCAAACTATGCCTAATTGTTTACTCATTAATTTCGTTATTTGTTTGCAAAGATAATATTTTTTTGTTATCTTTGCATCATCATTTAAGAAAAAATAATGGAAGAATATATTGTTTCTGCAAGAAAGTACCGTCCGATGTCCTTCGATTCAGTCGTTGGGCAAGGTACTTTGACCACCACTCTCAAAAATGCCGTGAAGAGCGGAAAGCTTGCTCACGCATACCTTTTCTGTGGTCCACGCGGCGTGGGCAAAACGACCTGCGCACGTATTTTCGCCAAAGCCATCAACTGCGAGCTTCCGCATGAAGACGGGGAGGCCTGCAATGAGTGCGAGAGTTGCAAGGCTTTCAACGAGCAACGTTCCTACAACATCTTTGAGTTGGATGCCGCCAGCAACAACGGCGTAGACCAAATTAAGGCTCTGATGGAGCAAACCCGCATTCCACCCCAGGTTGGCAAGTACAAGGTATTTATCATTGATGAGGTTCACATGCTCAGTTCACAGGCCTTCAATGCCTTTCTCAAGACTCTAGAAGAACCGCCTTCGCATGTTATCTTCATCCTCGCCACTACGGAAAAGCACAAGATACTCCCGACCATCCTGAGCCGCTGCCAAATATACGACTTCGAGCGTATGACCGTGCCCAACACCATCAAGCACCTTGCCATGGTGGCAGAGAAGGAAGGCATAAAGTTCGAGGAACAAGCATTGGCTGTTATCGCCGAAAAGGCCGATGGCGGAATGCGCGACGCCCTGTCCATCTTCGACCAAGCCGCCAGTTTCTGCCAGGGTGACATCACCTACAAGAAAGTCATCGAAGACCTCAATGTGCTCGACAGCGACAATTACTTCAATTTTGTCGATCTTGCCATCACCAACAAGGTCAGTGAGATGATGGTCCTTCTGAACACCATCCTCAACAAAGGTTTCGATGGTGGAAACCTTGTTCTGGGTCTTGCGCAGCATATACGCAATGTGATGATGGCAAAAGACCCACAGACGCTTCAGCTTTTGGAAACCAGCGACGAACAGAAGACCAAATACCAAGCACAAGCACAGACTGCCCCTACACCTTTTTTATATAAGGCGCTGAAGATTATGAACGACTGCGACGTGCAATACCGGCAGAGTTCCAACAAACGGCTTCTTGTCGAGTTGACCCTCATCCAGGTAGGACAGATAACCCAACCCGAAGACAAGGACGTGCCTAGTGCGGGGCGTACGCCCCATAGATTAAAATCCCTGTTTCAGAAACTTATTGCTCAGCTTAAGCCTGCCTCTCAGGGTGCAGGTGCCGAGCATACAGACGACAAGAATACAGTTAGCCCCGTTCCTGCCGCCAAGGTTACCCTTGCCTCTGACCAAGAGACGAAACCTGCCACAACATCCACAACCAGCAAGATGAAAGGAAGCATTAAGCTTGGGAATATCGGCATGACTTTCAAGAATCTGGAAAAGAGCAAGGAGAATGCCAACAGAAACTACAATGCACTCACGGATGTCGCCGACAGCAAACCGACCACAGATGGAGAACAGCAGCCCTTTACCGAAGAGCAACTTCAAGGACAATGGATGAGCATGTGCATACGGATGCAATCCATCACCCAATTCTACGGCTTGTCACAACGTCTGAAAATGCTGACACCAAAAATCACTGAATATCCAATCGTAGAAGTTGTCATAGACAATCCGATTCTCTATGAAGATGTCAAAAAAATCAAGAACCGCATCCGCAGTACCATCGTACAAGGCTTGCACAACAGCACCATCGGCATCACCTATCGTATAGCAGCACAAAGCGAGATTACCAAGATACGCTCCAAAAAAGAGATTTTTGATGACTTGCGAAAGAATAATCCTGCCCTTGACAAATTGATACAAGATTTCAAGCTGGTCATGGCATAAGCACTAAATACACTATAAAAATTCTATTGACAAGAACAAAAAAACAGCAAAATGATAAAGAAAAGCAAACACAAGGTGTTGTTCATCTGCCTTGGCAACATCTGCCGTTCTCCTGCCGCAGAAGGTATCATGAGAAATCTGGTGGAGAAAGAAGGGCTAGGCGACAAGTTTGAAATCGACTCAGCTGGCATTGGAAGCTGGCACGTCGGCCAATTGCCAGATAGTCGCATGCGCAAATGCGGAGCCGAGCATGGCTATCGTTTCGACAGCCATGCCCGGCAATTTCAAAAGTCAGACTTCAAACAGTTTGACACCATCGTAGTGATGGACAACGAGAACTATCGCACCATCACTTCCATGGCCTCCTCGCAAACCGACAAGGACAAAGTGGTGCGCATGGCAGACTTCCTCACTTCCCACAGAGAATACACCACCGTGCCAGACCCCTACTACGGTGACTACAGCGACTTCGAACTAGTCATCACTTTGCTGGAGGATGCCTGCCAAGGGTTGCTTAAAGAAATTTCTTGCTAACATACTCATTGAGTTTATCCCGATAGCTGTCGCCTATCGGGATTTCCTTTCCATCCTCAAGAACCACGCGGCTTCTCTGAATCTCAGATATACGATGCAAGTTGACGATATACGACTTATGGATACGCATGAAATCCCTATCGGTCAACCGTTCCTCCATCTTCTTCATGCCAAAAAGCACAGTAAGCGACTTTGTCTGCAACGAGGAATTGCGGTCGGAGGTTGCCAGATGGATACGCAGATATTCAGCCATTCCCTCCACATAGAGAATATCATGGGTAAGAATACGCACCACCTTGTACTCTGTTTTCAAGAACATAGCATCATCCTCGTCCAAAGGCGAAAGGCACTCCGTATGCAGCAACTCATATTGTCGTTTCACCTTGTCAGCAGCACGTATGACATCGCCCATACCAAATGGCTTAAGAAGGTAGTCGATGGCATCCACCTTGAAACCCTCGACGGCATACTCTTGATAGGCGGTCGTGAACACTACCATCGGAGGATGGTTGAGCGAACGTACAAAGTCGAGACCATTGAGGTCGGGCATATTAATGTCAAGGAAGATGACATCTATCTCCACCGAGCCAAGGATGCTCATCGCATCGAGCGCACTCTGACAACTTTCCACCAAATGGAAGAAAGGAACTTTTTTCAGATAAGCCGCCAACTGCTTGAGGGCAAGCGGCTCATCATCTATCGCCAAACATTTTATCATAACTTTACCATTGTGAGTCTGGAGTCTGCCGAATCTGCATCTTGTCTGCCTCCGAATGTATGGGAAGCCTCAGCAACAATCGGTACTCCTCCTCAGATTCATCTATTTTCAGTTCATATCCTTCCTTTCCGTAAATCAACTGCAACCGCTTGATGGCATTTTGCGTTCCCACACCGCCCCTTTTGTCCTCCGAAGCCGGTTTCTTGCTGTTGCAGCAAAGAAATTCTATTTCTTGCGCAATCTCATCCACTTGTATAGTCACCTCGACAAACGAATCCTTCCGATAGCTCACTCCATGCTTGAAAGCATTTTCCACGAATGTGGTGAAGAGCAACGATGGCACCTGAATATCCATCAGATTTAAACTTGCCCTCAGTTTTTCCTCGTCAGAAGAAACCGACGGCAGCGAAACGGTAATACGCACTTTGTCGGTATAACGGATGCGCATCAAATCGACATAATGGGTGATAAAGTCAAGTTCCTTTTGCAGGGGTGCCATCGTCTTGTTTCCCTCGTAGAGTACGTAACGCATCAATTTCGAGAGAACCTCTATTGTATATTTCGCTTGCTCTGGATCTATATCAACGAGGGCGTGGATATTGTTGAGCGTGTTCATAAAAAAATGAGGGTTAATCTGATACTTCAAGTATTCCAACTGACGGTAGAGGTTCTCACGTTCCAGTTCCTTCATCTTTTTGCGGTCACCAAGCGACTTAAAGAAATATTTCGTACCGATGTTCAGGCCCAGAAGCAATGCCATGATGATGAAGGCCACGGAATCTTGACCACCGAAAACTCTAGGTGGCTCCTGCGATTGCTTGCCGGGTCTGTCTAGACGATCGCCATCTCCCTTTATCATTGGTTCGTAGGGAGGCTTCGGACGAAACTCTGCGTGACTGTCTATTTCTGGCCTCATTTCTTCTTTACCCTTAGGCTTTTCTATGCCTGGCTTATGAGCACCTAGTGCTTCTGGCTCAGGATGATGCGGTCTTCCCACAATCTGATAAGCCCCAAAACAAACCAAAAGAGCCGATACACTGGCACAGTAAGTCCCCTTGCGGTTGTGGAAAACAAGCAACGGAGCAATGAAGAAATTGTGGACGGCAAAGGTAACAAAGAACATCACCAACAAGCCCCACGCATGAAACACCACCTGCCAATCAGCGCAACCCTCCGATGAGACTTGCTCAAAAGAAACATGAGATGACGATGATGTGAAAATATTGCCTACATACATACTGACAACAGGTGCAGCAAACAATATCGCCCACAGCACAAGGTAAAGCATCAGTTCTGTTTTCTTCTGTCCTTTTGTCATTTCCGAGATAAATGTCATGTTTCAATATGAAAGATAACGCTAAAGTTGTTGATTTATTACCTTGGCATTTGGCAAACCTATGCTAAAATACAACTTGGTGCTACTATCATCACACCAAGTTGTACCTATTGCCATACCATCATGGGCGACCGCCACCAGAGTTTCCTCTCAGCACAGCCTTTACCGAAGTTGAAGCCGAACCACTCGTCAAAGTATAGCTGCTGCCCGAAGTGAGTTCTGCGCAGGAAACAAGCACAGAAGAACTGCTGCCAGAATTGCTACCAGGACCACCATTGCCGCCCGGACCTCCACCAGTCCTTGAACCGAATCCACCACCGCTAGAGGAAGAAGCGTAGGTATCAGGCACTGTAAAGGTCGCCAAAACGTTACTGCCACTCTTGAGAGTAATCTCAGAGTTGGCGACCACTGCCATCGTTCCGCTGACGTAAGATTGTGTTGATTCCGATGAAGTTGGTACTGAGTTACCTCCGCCCACAGCCAACAGCGTTCCACCCTTAAAATATACGGAGTAGCCGTCTTCCTCGTTGGCATCAATGCCACATTCGGGTGCTTTCGTACCAAAAGCCATCACATAGCCACCATTGAAATACATATTGCCATTGGAATCGAGACCGTCGTTGTCAGAGGCCACCACTGTTACGGTACCCCCATTGATATACATGTGGCTGCCCGAGTTGATAGCGTCATCGTAAGCGTTCACAGCAATTGTTCCATCATTGATGGTGAGTATCGACTTACTCTCGATGCCTTCTGCACCGTTGCCCTTGGTAGAGACTTTGATGGTGCCACCATTGATAGTCACGTCACCATCTAGCTTGATGCCCTTGGGCGATGACTTCTGGTCGCTAGTCACATTATCTGTATTTCCTGTATAATTAGTGTATTCCTTGTTGTTCACATAGGCATACATTCCACCTGTCGTGCAGATGATGAGGTCGCCACCACTGACTGTCAAAGAACCATCTCCATTGATGCCCTTGCCGCCACTCCCTGTGCTTGTGAGCGAGAAGGTACCACCTTCGATAAGAATGTGACCATCGGCAGACATACAACTAGAAGCCTTGGTCTTGGCATCATCGGAATCCCAAGCCCCTCCACCAGCAGAACTAATGGTCACCGTTCCATCTGATACCGTCAGGTCGCCCTCCGCCTTCAACCCCTTGGTACAATTGCCAGATACGGTAATGTTAATGGTTCCTCCCTTGACAGTCAAGGCCCCAGTGTCTTCTTCCTCGCGATTGGCGTCATCCTTGTACGACACCTGCACGCCGTCATCAGAAACACCCGAAATGCCCAACGTGCCACTCTCCATGAGAAAATACTGATTGCAGTTGATGCCGTCCTTCACGGCAGAAAGCACGTTCACCGTGCAATTCTTCATCTCCACATACTCCTTGGCGTAGATGCCGTGGGCAGCGTTGCCATATATATTAAGAACACCCTTACCCTTCAGTTCCAGGTGTCCCTTACACACTACACAACCCTTCCAATCTCCTTCAGCCGCATCGGCGAGCGTGTTCTCCGTTCCCTTCTTGACACTAAGGTCGATGCGCTTTCCGTTCTGAATGTTGAGCGGTGCTCCCGATGGGTTGGTCAAGGTCAGTCCGTTTAGTTCCAACGAAGCCTTATAAGAGCCCGTCATTGTAAACTCTCCGTCGGTAGAAACACCCGTAAGCGCATAGGTAATCTCACCACAGGTGGTGTCGCCCACATCCGTACTCTGTACGATGTTCACATGAGCGTTGGTAATGGTGGGGGTCACATACCGAGCTACATTTCCAGCGATGGTCATCGTGACAGCAGTATCATTGTAAGTTACCGCCACAGTATTGTTCTCCACCTCGCTATCATCCACGTACATCCGGGTAATATCACTCACTTGGAAAGTCTTACCTTGTATGGTAAGCGTCTCTCCTTTCTGATAAGTCATGCTGCCAGTCTGTGAAGCATTGAAGGCATAGGTAACATTGTCGGTGACCACATTCAAGGTCTGAGCTTCACCCCCAGCGGCAACAAGCCCTGCCATCAGCATAGAAGTAAAAAATCTTTTCATCTCACCATGATTTTTTGCGTTTTACCTTTTCTTTTGATTACATACGCTCCGGCAGAAACCTGATTTCTGAAGTTCTGTAAGTTCCCAAACTTGCCATAGCTCACACCCTGCAGAGAGAACGCCTCAACCTCACCGTCGGCATCAGATAGAGTTGCCTCTCTTATTTCTGAAACTTCTCTCGACGAGAAATACATGGTCTCCAAGTTGGCAACTGTCAGTTCCAAACTTTCCGTACCGTTGATGGCTACGAGCTTTCCGCCCGTAAAAGTCATCGTCAATCCTTCTGTCCCCACAGACATCACAGTACCATCCGCCTTCTGGAAAGTGAGGTAAGGATAGGTTTCGGCGCATGCGACCGTTACGGTCATCAATACCGAAACAAGAAACATCAATCTCTTTTTCATCTTCTTCCGTGTTTTATGATCAACTATTGATACCTATTAGAAGCTAAAACTTAAAGGAGTACCCAATTCCCAGGACATGAGTGTCAAGGTCTTCATCATCGTTCTCCCTCAAGTCTTGATAACGATAATATACCTTTAGGTCATGATGCTTCGCCAGAGAGACGTTCGTACCCAAGGTATAGCGAGTCTTCTGCAAGCCGCCCCTTCCGTGGAACATTTCCACACTGCCGAATGGTGTAAGTGACGTTTGCTTGAGGCGGTAGTTAATTTGGAAGCGTGAGCGCAAGAGGTGCTGGCTCTTGCTCTTCACGTCTTCCCACTCCTCCGTGTCGGTATCGTACTTTTTGTTCCTGGCCGTGGCACGATAGGTGTACTGGTACATCTCTCTCAACGACAACCCCAGGTTGCCAATACCATAACTACCTGTCACACCAAAGAGGAAACGGTGACGAGGCCACCAATAAGAAGGAGTTATTTTGTTGACCGTCCCATTCTTGTGGTAAGTCTGCTTTTCAATACGATGATCGTAGAGCAAGTTGTAACCAGCCGAGAATTTCAAATACTTGTTCAACTTATAGTCCGCTCCCAGTCCCAGGCTATACCTGTCCATTTCTTTCGAGTCGTTGCGAGTTCTTGCACCAATCTCGCCCTCTACCATCCAATGCTTGTCGAGCTTTTTCGCCACACCAGCGTCCAGCCAAGCCCCAAAATCAGACTGCGCATTCGCACTTTGCACCAACCCTGCCCAAAGTATTGCTACCCCAAAAAAACTTTTCTTCATTACCTACAAGTCATATCAGTTAGCATATTCGTCCCTAGTCACTTTTACCTGGCTATCAATCGTGCTCACTTCATCAGACTGATAATATATCTTGATGACACTCATGTCGCGCAGGAAATCGATTCCACCGATTTCCAACCTCACGATGTCAAGCCCAGTGCGTTCCCTCAAATCGGCAAGCAGTTCTTCCCTGCGGTCGGGTCTGATGAGTTCTATGCGGTCGTATTGCACCATCTTCACCGCCATGCTGCCTTTCACCTTGATATGCTCGAAAAGAAAGGTCATTCCAAAGAAAAGCAGGTTAACCACCATGAGCTGCATCCATCCCAGGTTGGAAGACAACCCGTTGATAACCGACATGGAGATAATCATAAAAAGGTAGGTCATCTCACGCACAGGCATACTCTCAGTGCGATAACGGATGATGCCAAAGATGGCGAAAAGCCCGAGGGCGAATTCTATCCTGACCTTCGCCCCTCCCAAGAGATTAATCAGGAAAAAAATGCTGACCCCCATGAGCATGAACGTAAAATAGTACTCACGGCGACGGCTCTTGGGGAAATAAAGCCAATGAGTGATGAACCACACTGCTGCGGTGTTGATAACGAACCGTCCGACCATCGGCAGGATGCCTGCCATGTCATCCCAAAAAATATACATATTGTTTGCCATACAAGCGATTGTTTTAAGACTTTAATTTGTTTTTAACTCTCTATTTTCTTTTTTTATCCATAACTTAAATCAAAGCAACAAGAACCTACTACTCACGAAAACTTCATAATTTTCTGCAATCGAGGCTTCATTCGGTTGATGCGCAGGCTAGGGTTTGTCAGAGCCTCACCTATACAATACTTACTGAATCCGCTTTGATGGATACGCAGTTTCCTCAGCATCCCCAGAATAGGCGATGGCTTTAGTCCGTCACGTTTCAGTTCAATAATGGCGAGATGACCAAGCGAGCATGTTTTGCCCGTGGACAAATTCTCGAATTCCAAATCTGTGTCAATCGTGAGCCGTTCTGTCTTGGCACGATTCACCAACGTAATACGGTGGAAACGATTGGCAATCTTTTGTTCCAAAAGTCTAGGATCAATGCGTACGTTCTGCCGCAAAAATTCCATCGTGCCGTCACCTTCCAGCCCACTGGCCGATATGCGACTCTTGTGGGTCTTGCCATGATTGTCCTTCGTCTTCACCTCCAGAAAGTTCAATTGGCTATCTACATACGACCGCACCCTCACTTTCTGTCGCCCAGCATGCCCGTCATGATGGGCATTATAGAAAACATAGTCGCTCGAATCATAATAGATTGTGGCGTAGCTCATGTTGCGCTTGCCATCTATCTCCTGCACCAAGTACTCATCACCTGCCATCCGAAGCAGGTCGGCAAGCTTGTCCACCGTGGTAACAAACTTCGTGTCCATACGGTTCATCAATCTGATTCCGCCCATCTCCGCTAGGGAGATGGGCTGGAACTTTGAGATTAACGCATGCATTGTCATATTCCAACTAACATTTTACGTTTATGAAATAATACTCTCTTTGGTATAAAATTAAAAGTTTTCTGTATGAAAAGAGTGTTTAACCATAGCCTTATGGGCGACCTCCTGAACCGCCCATTCCACCACCTGGCTGACCGCCCCATCCTCCTTGTCCTGGCTGTCCTCCTCCCATACTACCACTGTAATTATATGTAGTGAGCATGGAGGAAAGCGTAAGGGTTGCCAAAGAGGAGCCACCGCTCACCGTGGCATCGGTCGTGTAGCCACAGAAACTGTTGCCACCGCTCACGGTTGCTCCGGTATTGAAAGTAAAAGAGTTTCCTTTGGTCATCTTGGGTGAAGAAACGAGCAAGGTATAGCCCTGTTGAGTATAGTCACGTGGCACATTGAAAGCGATGATATTGTTGCCGCTGGCATCTGCCACCGTAATATATTGTCCACTAGAGATACTGTTTCCACCGATAACGGCAACAGGTTGTGTGCAGGAACTTTCCGTAGGGGTAGAACTACCGCCACCAATGCCTATCAGCGTACCGCCCGTTATAGCGAAAGTATTCTCATCGCAGTCGAAACCATCCTCGGGATTCGTAGTTCCACAGGCGATGACCACGCCACCACTCACGGTGAGCGTAGAGTTGGAGTCAATGCCATCATTGTTGGTTCCCATTGCGAATATGTTGCCTCCGCTGATGGTCATCGCCGCAGAAGAGTTGATGGCATCATCATAACAGTAAGCCATGATAGTGCCGCCAGAAATATTCATCGTACTCTTGCTCTCGATTCCCTCCGAACCTTCTCCACCTGTGCAACGCACCATGATTGTTCCGCCAGAAATATTCATTACACCCTTGCTCTTCAATCCTTTGGCAGACGTATCGAAGTTACCATAGGCGTATTGTTTACCCGTAGTAATCACCTTGAGAGTACCACCACAGATGGTCATATCCTTATCGCAACTCACACCCTTTCCGCCTGCCCCAGTGCTCTTGCAACAGAGAGAACCAGCATTCATCACGAAAATGCTGTCGGCTTTAACACCAGCACATCCACTGACATCCGCACCGTCATCATCGAGTGCACCTGTACCTGTGGTAATGGCGGTAATGCGCCCACCATCAATCTGGACCAGTCCATCACTGCTCAACCCCTTACTGGCGCCTGCGGAAGTTTCCACATTGACAACACCACCTTTTATATATAGAGCATCATTCGCCTTGATGGCATTACCAGCCGTTGCTTTCACATAGACATTGCAGCCTGGACGGAACATCATGTAATCATCGCTACGGATACCCGCCTTGCTGTTGCCATAGACATTGAGTGAGCCTGTACCCGAAAATAGCATCTTACCTTCGCTGAAAAAACAGGCCTTCATGTCCTCATCATCTGTGGCATCGCTGTACTTTGTGCCATCAGCAAGCGTATTCTCCGTTCCATCAGCAAGAACGATATATCCGCGTTTCTTGCTCTGAACATTAATCGCCGCCCCATCAGGATTGGTGATGCTCACGCCGTTGAGTTCCAATTCAAATTTCTTGTCACTATATATCTTTAGAAATCCATCGGAAGTGGAACCGCTAACAGTATAGCAAACTTTCTTGGCAGACGAGTTGACGATGACATCCGCCCCTTTGATTGTAACCGTCACGCCCTCCACACTTCCCAAGGTGGTTGCCGAAGAACCATTGAAGGCAATATGGACGTTACTCGAAAAAGTATTGTTCTCGATGTAGTCTTCCGCCTCTTCGCCGTCACTGGGAATATTCTCAGATTCTTCGAGGGGTGTCTTGTCAAGAGCCACATCAAAAGAGGTGAGCTCGGAGATAGAAGTAGAATAGGTGACGGAACTTCCGTTACCCGAATTGCCACTGTCTGGGGAAAAACCGTTGTTCCACTCCTCGATGTCGGAATCAGAAGAACATCCTGTCACCGCAAGCATGGCCAATGACACAAAAGCGAACTGCATTGCCCTCCAGGACATTCGCTTCACTAGACTCATCCGTTTCATAAGCAGTTTTTTCTGTTTGTAATTGTCTTACATTTTAAATTTCTGCTACAAAAGTAAGCATTCCTTTCGATATCCACAACATTATTCAACGAACTGCCCATTTTTCTCAACAAACCGAGACATCTCATCATAGCCCAAGCCAAAACAAATCAAAACATTCTAAGGACCAACTTTCTCTGTCATCCTACTTCAAAAACGAGGCTCTCATTACCTTAGGATTCCCGTCTCACACTCCTTGTTTTTCATGCTGCGCTGAACCTCATGATATTTATGCCCATGATTGATGCGCCAGGCTATGCCTAGCTGAACCATATTCCCATAAACAGCGGAACGACTGACCATCTGTTTCTGCACCAAGGCATTGACGAGTTCGGAAGTTTCAATCTTCGGATAGGCGATGAACGGATTTAGGGCATAGAGCGTGAAGTCGAAGTTACCCAAACTGTAACTTACGGAGGCTTCCAAAACATTTCCCTGATGTCCAATGTTCTCACCCTCCATGAAGTGCCAACCATTGCCAGCGTTCAACATCACCGACCATCTGCCCCAATAGCTCTGCAAAGCAACCTCATAATTATAAGAGGTGTAGAAATGACTATAATCGTCACCCTTGTTGAAAAAACGATAGATACCTGCGTTCACCGTCAGTGTCAGATGCTCGGGAATTAGGTCAAGACGAAGGTCATCCCTTCTATGTTGCTTTCCAAATAATTGGAAAATATTTATTATTTATTAACTAATTT
>CAVBGK010000053.1:0-60298 GCA_963594995.1 Bacteroidaceae bacterium | reverse complement strand
TACCTTAAACCTAATAACTAAAAACCTAAATCTATTACTACTAACCTAAACAATCTATTAACCTTTTGACGAGTGCAAAGGTACGACGATTTTCGTTATCTTCCAAACATTTTGGAAGGAAAATGCAAGTTTTTTGCGTTTTTTTGATATATATCAACCAAATGTGTTCGAACACAACAGATTTTAAGAATCAATTAACGCTCATTAAGCATTCAAGTTGTTATCACAACTGCGCATTATTTTTCCTCCGATTTCTTTTCTACCAAGACGGTTGCATAGGCGGATATTCCTTCCATTCTGCCCGTAAAACCCAACTTCTCGGTAGTTGTCGCCTTGATGGAAATATTATCTTCGTCAGTACCCATCACCTTTGCCAAGCAAGCCTTCATGGCAGGTACATGGGGATTGAGTTTCGGACGCTCCGCACAAATGGTGGCATCGATATTGCCCAACACATATCCCTTGGCAGCAATCAAGTCGATAGTCTTCTTCAAGAGAATCGTGGAATCAACATTGAGAGTCTCAGATGCAGTGTCAGGGAAGTGATAGCCGATGTCACGCATATTGGCGGCACCCAGCAAAGCATCACAGATGGCATGAATCAACACATCGGCATCGCTGTGGCCCAACAAGCCCAACTCGTAATCTATCTTGATTCCACCTAGCCACAAGTCACGGTTATCCACCAACTTATGGACATCATATCCAAACCCTACTCTAATATTCATATCTTTTAAATTATTTACTCTTTTACCTTTTAAACAAGTCCTTGAGCCCATCCATGTCGAAAGTCAAGGTGAAGCGCAAGGTTTGGTCAAGCGGATTACTTTTGGCTGTAGCCACCACGTATGCCGCATCCAAAGAAAAGACATTCATCCTGAAACCGCCGCCTACCGTAAAATATTTGCGGTTGCCCTTGTTGGCACTCTCGTGGTGATAACCGGCACGAAGCGAGAACTGGTCGTTATAGACATACTCCGCCCCGACACCATAGTTGATTTCCTCCAACTCTTCCTTGAAACCACCTGGCGCATCACTGAAGCTCTTGAAGATGCCACTGATGGAAGACACGTCACTATACTCCTTGTGCACACGGTCCTCATAGTCGGCATTGTCCTCCTCCTCTTCCTGCTGAGGTATCGTCGGCACCAAGTATTTGTTGGCATCCGCCGCTATCGTCAACTTGTTATATTCGTCCAACGGTATCATAAGCGAGGCTCCCAAACGCAAGTTGGCTGGCAGGAACTGACTGTATTCCTGTCCACTGAAGGTAATCTTACTACCGATGTTGGAAATGTTCAGACCGATACCCAACTGGCACTCACGCTGTCCGAGATTGATGTAGTTCTGGTAGTAAGCCGCAATGTCTGCCGCAAAAGCCGAAGCCGGCGAGTTGTCCTCCGTATTGTCGAAGCGCATATCGGAATAAATCCATCGGATGGCTGCCGCCAGGGAGAACTTCTCGCTCAACATCAAGGAATAAGCCACGTCGAGCGACATCTCATAGGGGTTGATGGTCATCGTCTCATTGGCATCTTCACTCATATACACCTCACCCAGGTTGAAGTAGCGAAAGGAGCCCGAAACGGCACTGTAGTCGCCGATGCGGTAATATCCCGACAGATAAGAGAGGTTCATGTCGTTGACCAAAGACCGCAGCCAAGGCGTGAAGTTGAGCGACACACCCGCCCTTGATATGTTGAAAGGGTACTTGGCTGGGTTCCAGTACTGGGAGTTGACATCCGGGTCGGTGGCTGCGCCGACGTCACCCAAACCACCACCCCGGGCATCCGGCGCAATGGTCTGCGAAATGACCGCATAGCTCACAGGATTGAAGAGGTCTTTCTTCTCCTGGGCATTTGCTACTGTTGCCATGAACGCCAACAGGCATACTCCCCATATCTTCACAAGCTTGTTCTTGATTTTCATTTCTGGCTATTATTGATTACTGTATATCTAGTTGTTGATTACGATTAATTTCTTGGTCTTTGCCTCGTATGCACTTCCATCGGAAGAAACTTTCACCCGATAGAGGTAGAGTCCTGTGCGCAATGTACCTCTTCCTGTGGAAAGGTCCCATTTCACGGTATAGGTCCCAGCCCCTGGCACTCCCGACTCCGCATGATTCCAAAGCATTCGCCCGGAGGTGTCATACACCTCGATGACGACATCCATCTGGCTTGCCGCCCTGTCATGGTTGATGACGAAGGTGGTGGATCCCTTGGCAGGATTCTCCGTCACACCCATATCGAAGGATGGCTTCAGCCTCTTCACGACCTGGAAGGTCAACGCTGCCGTGGAACAGTTGTTCAGGATGTCCCAGGCACGGAACTGCAACTTGTGAGGGCCAGCCTCCAACTCGGGGATGCTATAATAGGTGGAACCACTCGTATAAGTTCCGAAATCGTAAGTGAAGTTGTCATTCAAGTTGTAGGTCTTCGAGGCATCGCCATCAATGACCAACTGCAGGTCATGTCCGATGCCGCTACCAGTCACATTGATTCCGTCCTTATCGCTAATCTCCGCCACGAAGTAAGGAGTCGGATTGACTCTGCCGCCATCCACGAACGACGAAGTATTGAGATAGCAATAAATGGAAGGACCAATGGAGTCGTTCTTCTCCAAAGCACTGCCACCCACCTTGAAAGCGTCGCTAGCACCTTGGGCACGCAGCGTCTTGTCACCATTGACCGCATACAACGTCACCAAGCCCGACGTGCCAGAATAGTTGATGTCCTTGGGTACGGCAAAGCGGAAAGAGAACTTGCCGCCTCTCACGCTGTCCGAACCATTGTACAGGGTCTTGAGTCGGTCGTAATAGGTAAACGCATTGTCACTGCCCTCATTGTTCCGGCACGTAACCAGTTCCCTTGAATCCCGTACCGTAGCTGTCACCACACCATCGAAATCGGCTGCACCCACTATGTGACCTGTCATTCTTGCCACCATACCAGCCTTCAGCACAGGCGTTTCCTGAGTATCACTGGCCGCCATGCCGTTGATGGAATCCACCACAATCTCCAAAGTTGGGAGATTGAGCGACAAGGCAGGGTCGCCCAACAAGGAATACTGTAGTCGGTTGGTGGTATTGTCTTGTTCCGTCGTACCATTAGGCAAGGCATAACCCAGAAGCAAGTCGTTCTGTGCCAAGCGATGCGCCTCTCCTATCGTCATAGGCTTGCCATCCCGGGTACTCAGCACCCGGCGCAAGAACGAACGGTTCATATACTTGTTGCGGTCGGCATACACCGTTCGGGTCGTACCATAAAAAGCTACGGCACCGCCGTTTGAGTTTAACAAGGCCGTCTCGCCGATATTGGACGTAGTACCATCGAAAGGCATGATATCGCATGCCGCCGTAATCCATAGCGGTAGGTTGGCATTGGTAAAGTTCTGGAAATCACTGATGGCCAACACTTTTTCGTGCGACAACTGTGATTCGGAACCATGTCCGGCATAATCCATAATCAAGGCACCTTGTGCCTGTTGCTGCTTGATGGCCTTGGTGGCATCAGGATATGTATTTCCAGTAGAGGAGGTTTCACGCTGATAGACATCCCACATCACTTTCTTGACCAGGTAATGAGGGTATAGTCCCGAGATGTATTCCGCCACCTCGTTCTCGTCTCTCATGTGGAGGTTGTCGTTTCCGTCATCAGCCATAAACATAAGCGTATTCTGCCAAGCTCCGGCATTGGCGTTGTTCATATAGCTGATGGTCTTATCCACCAGCGTCTTGGCATCATCGACCGTCGTCACCGGGAATCTGCCTACCGCCACGTCCTGCTGGTCATTCCTGGGGTCTTTTCCTGCTCCCTCAGACAAGATGCCCAGCCAACTGTCACTGACATAGCAATACAGTTCGCTGAAAGAGTTCTCGCTCTCATAGCACAACAAGTAATCGTCAGGGCTGAAAGACTTGCAGTCGGAGGTCAACATACGGTTGTCCCACACACAGTCGCCAAAGAGCAAGAGATACTTGGGCATATCTGCCTCGCTCGTCGCCTCGTCGGAAAGCATCCGGAGATAACGGCGATAAGCCCCTGCGTCTGGCGTTCCGCTGGAAAATTCGTTATACAGTTCGTCGGCAGGCACGATGTTTACTCGCAGCCCGTCGTGGCTTTCATGGAAAGCCTTGAGGCGCTGCGCCTGTTGGAGCAATTTTTGGGAGGTGGGGATGAGAATCACGAGGTCTGCGAATCCGTCTGCATGATGGTCTTGGTTGGTGATGTTATAGACATACTGCGCCACAGGATGGCTACCGGACAGAGTGGGACTGGGCTTGGGAGTACTCCACGTCATCGACGCATAATCCAGACGCGATGGACCACCCGACAAGGTCTTGATTACTACCGTATCCCTGCCCATGGCATGAAGGCCCGATACGGTATAGACCTTTTCGTTCTCTCCACCCTTGTCATAAGTACTTTTCACTTCGACCGTCTGTTGTCCGAGCACGGCTCCGTTCAGCGACACTTCCACGGTTGTCGTATTGCCGGCAGACACGTTGACAGCCAGACGGCCAGACGTATTCTCCGTAGGATTGGCGATGACCACCGTCTTGCTTGCCCCCACCGCAACAGCAGTCGGGTCAAAAAGATTTCGCCCTCCATGGTACCAGCTGTACCCATCCACCTCATAGAGTGAATGGTAGTCATCGTTCGAAGGATAGAAGGAAGAGACAAATGCGGCGGAATCTACTGTCGCCGGTTCCTCGTCCGTCTGGGTAATGAAATAGTAGCCATAGTCGGAATAAGGATTGCGGGTACGGCGAGAAATCGTACTGCTGCTCCAGCTCACAGGTCCCTTGGCATAGAAAAGATGCTTTCCCCCCACGATGCACTGGGGAACCTCCTTCAAGTCATCAGTTGCCTTGATGTCTGAGGCATAAAGGGCTTCGTTCTGCAGGTTTCCGCCATAACCATATATTTTCACCTTATTGATATTTGTGAAACCAGCTTGCCGTACAACACTTTCCGAAAGTTGGCATACCCCAGTCTCGCTCACTCTGATCTTCGCCCATTTACCTGTAGCCAATACCGAGTGATCTGCATATCCGTCACTGCCTTCCGAGGCACGGGTTGCCTTCAGAGCCTTGGCCTGCGAACGGCTGACAGGCTTGGCCTTGACATCCAGCATAAAGCTCACCAAGATCTGGTACTTGTTGTTTCGGAACACCAAAGGGCAGAAAGAAACCACAAACGTACCTTTCTTGCGGCAAAGGGAAATGTTCTGTTCGATTGCCACCTGCGACGGCAAGGCTGCACCTGATATACGGTTGTAGTTGGCGATGTCGGCAACCGTCATATCCACATACTCGCCATATTTCACGGTTGCCGTATAAATCGAGTCCTGGTAATTGTCTGGCAAAGGCTTGGAATATACAAAACGGGGCAACACAGAATCGACCTTGACCTCGTCGGCGGTCAAGTTATAGAATTTCTGTGCTTGCATCGGCATGGCAAGCATCAGGAGCCACAGGGCTACGAAATATTTCCAAACCTTTGTATTCATTCTGTTCGTTATATCTTACTTACTCTGTTGAGGAAACGCTACTTGCACATGAAGTCCAACACCTTGCGGTCTTCCAGGTAGCCTTCCAGATGGTTGTCTATCGCTACAGGCCCACAGCCCGTCGGGCAGCCCGTATAGAGCAGGTCTCCCGTCTTCAGCGTGAAATACTGGCTGATGTAGGAGATGATTTCATCCACCTTGTAAAGCATATCGCTGGAGCAGCCTTCCTGCACGTTCTTACCGTTGATGTCGAGGTGGAAATGGATTGCCTGGATGTCACGAAACTTCTGTATATCCACCCACTCTCCGATGACAGCAGACCCGTCGAACCCCTTGGCAAGTTCCCAGGGTTGTCCTGCTTCCCTCAGCTTCTTCTGCATCTCGCGTGCCGTGAAGTCGATACCCACGGTCACGGCATCGTAGTAGCGGTGGGCGAAACGCTGGGGAATAGTCTTGCCCAACTTGCAGATACGCACCACCAACTCCGTCTCATACTCGATTCTTCCGAGATGGTCGGGGATAAAGAAAGGCTTGCCATTGCTGAGCAAGGCAGAGTCTGCCTTGGTGAAGATGACAGGACGCTCTGGTTTAGATAACGTACCATGCAGTGATTTATTGTGTTCAGCATAGTTCATGCCGATGGCGAAAATCTTCATAACATCAATATTTTAATAAAGAATAACCTACGTTAGTACTCATGGAAAAAGAAAAGGGAGTCAGGAGCAAAGCGTATGCTTTGACTCCATAACTCCCGGATATTCTAATTTAACTATAAGTCAAATCATCTGCGAGCAAATCCATTCCGGATTACTCAGCAGCAAGTGTGAAGCGCTTGTAAGCAGTGATCTTGAGGTCCTTGCTCTGTGAAGCGAGGAACTGAGACACAGTCTGCTTGTCACCATCACCGAACTGGAACTCCTGGTCAACCAAGCAGTTCTCCTTGAAGAACTTGGCCAAACGACCGTTTGCGATGTTCTGAACCATGTTCTCGTTCAAAGAAGCAGCCTTCTCCTCGCCAACAGTCTTCTTGATGTTGCGAGCCTCCTCAGCCTGCTCAGGAGTCAACCAACCCTTCTTGGTGTTGCTCTCGATGTGATCCTCAGAGTCAACGTGGGCAGGGTTGATGCCAGCCTTCTTCAAGGCAGCGTTCACAGCCTTCTCCACAAGCTCTTCCTTGGTCTTGGCAACAGCAACCTCAAGCTCCTTCTTCTTGGTCTCCTCAGAAACAGAAGACTCGTCGAGAGCTACAGGGCGCATAGCAGCTACCTGCATAGCTACCTTGTGGCCAGCCTCCTCGTTGTTCTCGTTGAGCTGAACCATGGTACACAAGGTGTGCTTGCCCATGTGGTCGTAAACAGAGATGTTGGCACCCTCGAGGAAGTTGTAGCCGTCAAGCTCCATCTTCTCACCAGTGACACCAGAGCGAAGCTTTACAGCAGTCTCTGCGTCATTGCCAGAAGCGAGAACCAACTTCTTCACCTCGTCAAGGTTCTGAGCCTTGGCAGCGATGGCAGCGTCGAGGATTTCCTCGGTCATACCGATGAACTCCTTACCAGCAGCAACGAAGTCTGTTTCACACTTAACGGCAACCATTGCAGCGAAGCCATCAACACTCTTAACGAGTACACAACCGTTGGAAGTCTCACGGTCAGAACGCTTTGCAGCGATTGCAAGACCACGCTCGCGAACGAGCTCGATTGCCTTCTCGATATCACCATCAGCCTCTGCCAATGCCTTCTTGCAGTCAGCAAGACCAGCACCAGTCATCTTACGGAGCTTCTGGATGTCAGCTATTGTAACAGCCATAATCTTTTTTCTTTATTTTAAAGTTAATAAATGATTCTTTGCTTAAAGCCACTAAAGCCATCGAATCATAAAATAGAATCAATGGCTCCAGTGTTTATTCTTTGTCCTGATTACTCGGCAGCAGCCTCGTCCTTGCGGGCAGCCTTCTTCTTAGGCTGGTCCTTCTGCTCTGCGGCAGCCTTGTCATCAGCCTTCTCTGCCTTACGCTCCTCAAGACCCTCGGCGATGGCACCGCAAACTGCAGAGAGGATTACCTCCACTGAGTCCTTGGCATCGTCATTGGCTGGAATCACGTAGTCGATGTTCTTAGGATCGGAGTTGGTATCTACGATACCGAACACTGGGATACCCAGACGGTTGGCCTCCTTCACTGCGATGTGCTCCTTCATAACGTCGATTACGAAGAGTGCGCTAGGAAGACGAGTCAAGTCTGCGATAGAACCGAGGTTCTTCTCCAACTTGGCACGCTGGCGGCTGATTTGGAGCAACTCACGCTTAGAGAGGTTAGAGAATGTACCGTCCTCAAGAAGCTTGTCGATGTTTGTCATTTTCTTCACGGCCTTACGGATAGTTGGGAAGTTGGTGAGCATACCACCAGCCCAACGCTCGTTTACGTATGGCATATTTACAGAAGCTGCCTTCTCGGCAACTACGTCCTTAGCTTGTTTTTTAGTAGCGACAAACAAAATCTTCTTGCCTGACTTGGCGATTCCCTTGAGTACCTCTGCAGCGTCATCGATCTTTGCTACAGTTTTGTTGAGGTCGATGATATGAATACCGTTACGCTCCATGAAGATGTAAGGAGCCATTGCTGGATTCCACTTGCGACGGAGGTGTCCGAAGTGGCAACCTGCCTGAAGTAACTGGTCAAAATTTGTTCTTGACATTTTTCTTTCTTTGTTTAATTGTTGTTTACTTTCTTTTGAATTCTAATGTTTTAGAATCAGTCGATGAGTAGTCCCCGATTACGGAATCTCACCGATTTAGATACTAAACTGTTCAGTTGAGTGAAGAGTGAAAAACGAAGAGTGAAGAATTCCACACCCTTACGATTTCTTTTACCCAGCACCCTTTTAACCTTATTATAAAGAACTCCAAGCCGATGAATTCTCCACTCACCACTCTTCGTTCTTCACTTCCAAAGATTAACGCTTGCTGAACTGGAAGCGGCGGCGAGCCTTTGGCTGACCTGGCTTCTTACGCTCTACAGCACGTGAGTCACGTGTCATGAAGCCAGCGTCCTTCAAAGCCTTCTTGTCCTCTGCGTCAACCTTAACGAGTGCGCGGGCGATAGCGAGGCGAAGAGCCTGGCTCTGACCTGTGAAGCCGCCACCGTCGAGGTTTGCCTTAATGTCATACTTACCCTCAGCCTCGAGCAACTGCAATGGCTGCTTCACGACATAGCGAAGGATTGCCGATGGGAAATATGTCTCAATATCTTTCTTGTTGATTGTGATCTTACCTGTACCCTCTGAAAGGTAAACACGAGCTACAGCGCTCTTGCGGCGACCAATTGCATTAATTACTTCCATTCTACCTTAATTATTTATACTGGTTAATATCGATTGCCTTTGGCTTCTGAGCCTCATGCTTGTGCTCTGTGCCATCATAAATGAAGAGGTTGTCCATCAAAGAGCGGCCGAGACGACCCTTTGGCAACATACCCTTGATAGCGTGACGAAGGATCTTGTCCATTCCGTCTGGGCGCTTGCGCAACTCTGCTGGAGTGTTGAAACGCTGACCACCAGGATAACCAGTGTAACGTGTGTAAACCTTATCCGTCTCCTTCTTGCCGGAGAACACCACCTTAGCGGCGTTGATAATGATTACGTTGTCACCACAATCTACGTGTGGAGTGAAAGTAGGCTTGTACTTACCGCGGAGCAACTTAGCTACCTTTGAGCAAAGGCGACCAACCACCTGGTCTGTTGCGTCGATTACAACCCACTCTTTCTTAGCTGTCTCCTTGTTTACGGAGATAGTCTTGAAACTTAATGTGTCCATTTTAAATTTTAAATTACTACTAAAAAACGTTTTTAATCTTTTCTTTATCACTTTGGATAGATGATTCACTAACCGCAAACCCCGGCCACAGGATGTTGCTATTAACACACCTATCCTGGGGACTCTAAGTGTATCCCCGAAATAATCGGACTGCAAAATTACGCATTTTTATTTGATTCTGTGTAAGTTAGCAACCTTACACGCAATCTTTTACAGATTATTAACTAAATTATAAATTATTAGCAAACTCACGGCTCGTTTTCTTTCACTTTTAACCATGTCGCTCCTCCGCAGTAACATCAAAACCGATGGCATTTTACCACCCCACCTTCTCGTTCAGGATAACGCCATCGGCGGCATCGTCCATCGTAAAGGTGGCACCACGATACTGCACACAGAGCATCACCAAAGGGTCGGTGCCATTGTTGCGGACGCTACGCTTGCCATCGGGAGCCACTCTCACGACGCTTCCCTCACCGATGGGGAACACCTGGCCGTCCACTTGGAACTCGCCTTTGCCACTGAGGAAGAAGTACAGCTCCTCGTGATTCTTGTGAGTGTGGAGGAAACCTGTCTCCGTACCTGGGGCGAACGACTGGAAGGAGAACTCGCCTCCCGTAGCACCGACCAATGCTCCACCGAATACCTTTCCGGGAATCTTCACCTCCGGAGAGAGCTCCAGAACATACTCACCCAAATTGCCCAACTTGCCGAAATCCACGGCTATCACATTCTCTGCCTTGAAAATTGTCTTTGTCTCTTTCATTGCTGTCAAACTTTTAGTCTTGTTCTTTTAGTTCCATGTTATCATCGTAATGATGGTGCAAAAGTACTGTGTTTTATTCATTCCCGCAAGAGGGAACCTTGGCGTGGGTTACTTACCTTGAGGTAACTATTGCTGATAATCAAAGATTAAAAAAGCAGTGCTTTAAGTTAGTTTAACCTCGAAAGTTGTGGCGTTTCGGGAAAGTTGGTTACTTTTGTAAACCTATAATGAGAAATAGCTGGTTACGAGCTTCTCGAAATACATTCATACAAGACAATGATGAACAATCAGATTACAGACACGATTTTCCAAGACTGTCCCATCCGCAACGTCTTGGCACACATTTGCGGCAAATGGTCGTTGCTGGTCATCTATGTGATGCACCAGAACGAAAGCATCCGCTTCAACGCCCTCAACAGAGCCATCCCCGACATCTCTCAGAAGGTGCTGACCTCTACCCTCCGATCGCTTGAGTCGGACGGCTTCGTCACCCGGCAAGTCTTCGCCGAGGTTCCGCCGAGGGTGGAATACTCCCTCACCGACCGTGCCCGGTCTTTCATCCCCTTAGTGGAAAGCATGATAGCCTGGGCGCAGGACAACATGGCTGGAATATTGAAGGACAGGAGCAAGGCGAAGGCTTGAGGAGTCAGCAGTGTATGCGTTGGATACACAGTTACCACTAAACTCGCAGAACGTTATAGTCAAAAAGTAAATAGTTTGAGGAAAAGAATATGAAAAAGACATATACAACACCAAAAACGGAGATAACCCTGTGCTTGGTAGAGGATTTCATTGCTGCCTCTGACGGCAGCGGAACCTAGCAAATGGGTAGCGATACTACATACTATTAGTAAGTATTACATATAATAGTAAGTAGAAGGAGCATACTTTACGGTATGCTCCTTTTTTTATCCCCCCAAGCATAGCGAACTTCTCTATACTTGGGGGATAACCATCTCTTTAACTAGGCGTTTATTAGTTCCACGTGATGGAACTGTGAGTTCCACTCGATGGAACTGCGAGTGCCACGTGATGAAACTTTTTATCGAATGAACAAGAGTTCACGATACTTCGGCAAAGTCCAAAGTTCATCAGCCACGAGCAGTTCGAGCTTGTCTATCTGATAGCGTATCTCTTCCATCTTGGGAGCCACGGTGTCATGGTAAGCCACCGCCTTCTCACGCTCATTCTCTATCTTGTTCGCCACCTTACGGGCATTGACCAGAGCCTCCACACCACGCTCAATCGTCTCGGTGCGCTCGGCAATCTCCTTGATGATCTTCACGTTGCGGGCTGTCAACAGCTTGCCCTCCTCGCCACCGAAGATATTGATCATGCCTTCCACGTTCTTCGCCAAACGGCTCTGGTAGTGGGTAGCCACAGGGATGATATGGTTCATCGACAGGTCTCCCATCACACGGGCCTCTATCTGAATCTTCTTGGTATAGGTCTCCCACTTCACCTCATTGCGAGCCTTCAGCTCGCTCTCGGACATCACATTGGTCTTGGCGAACATCTCTATGCTCTCGGGGTCGAGGTAGCGGTCGAAGACCACAGGACAAGAAGCCTCGCAGTCCAAGCCGCGCTTCTGTGCCTCCTCCTTCCACTCGTCACTGTAACCATTGCCGTCGAAACGAATGGGCTTACAAGCCTTGATGTCCTCGCGTACAATGTCAATGATGGCGGAAGTCTTGTCCTCGCCCTTGGCAATCAGCGCATCCACACGCCCCTTGAAGTCCTCCAAAGCCTCAGCCACGGCGGCATTCAGCACGATGAGCGAAGATGCGCAGTTGGCCTCACTGCCCACGGCACGGAACTCGAAGCGGTTGCCCGTAAAGGCAAACGGAGAAGTGCGGTTGCGGTCGGTATTGTCAATCATCAACGTAGGTATCTCGGGGATGTCTATCTCCATACCCTTCTTGCCAGCCACGTCGAAGAGCTGGTCCTTGTCGGCTTTCTCGATATGGTCAAGCAGGTCGGAGAGTTGCTTGCCGAGGAAAGAAGAGATAATGGCAGGGGGTGCCTCGTTGGCACCGAGACGATGCGCATTGGTGGCACTCATGATGCTCGCCTTCAACAGTCCGTTGTGCTTATAGACACCCATCAGTGTCTCCACAATGAAGACCACGAAGCGGAGGTTGTCCTCCGGGGTCTTGCCGGCGGCGTGGAGCAGGATGCCCGTGTCGGTGGTCAAGCTCCAGTTGTTGTGCTTGCCCGAACCGTTCACTCCGGCAAAAGGTTTCTCATGCAGGAGTACACGGAAACCGTGCTTGTGGGCCACACGCTTCATCAGGCTCATAAGGAGCATATTGTGGTCAACGGCGAGGTTGCACTCCTCGTAGATAGGAGCCAACTCAAATTGGTTGGGTGCCACCTCGTTGTGACGAGTCTTGCAAGGGATGCCGAGTTCGAGAGCCTGTATCTCCAAGTCCTTCATGAAGGCCTGCACACGCTCCGGGATGGTACCGAAGTAATGGTCGTCCATCTGCTGGTTCTTCGCCGAGTCGTGCCCCATGAGGGTACGGCCGGTGAGCATCAGGTCGGGACGTGCCGAATAGAGGCTCTCATCCACCAGGAAGTACTCCTGTTCCCACCCCAGGTTAGTCTGAACCTTCTTCACCTGCGGATAGAAGTAACGGCACACCTCGGTAGCCGCCTCGCTCAAGGTATGGAGCGAACGGAGCAGGGGGGCCTTGTAGTCGAGAGCCTCACCGGTGTAAGAGATAAAGATGGTAGGGATGCAAAGGGTATCGTCGATGATGAATACCGGCGACGTAGGGTCCCAGGCAGAATAGCCGCGAGCCTCGAAAGTGTTGCGGATACCTCCGTTGGGGAACGAGCTGGCGTCGGGTTCCTGCTGAACGAGCAACTTGCCCGAGAACTCCTCTATCATGCCGCCCTTGCCGTCGTGCTCCACGAAGGCATCATGCTTCTCGGCAGTGCCCTCGGTCAGGGGTTGGAACCAATGGGTGTAGTGGGTCACCCCATTTTCCTCAGCCCAGAGTTTCATGCCCGCAGCCACGGCATCGGCGATGGAACGGTCCAGTCGCGTACCGTTGTCTATCACATCGACGAGTTTCTCATACACGTCGGACGGAAGATACTTGTACATCTTCTGGCGGTTAAAAACATACTTAGCGAAATACTCGGAAGGGCGCACCTTGGGTGTCTCCACCTCCACAGGTCGCTTCTTGAAGGCCTCAGCCACGACCTCAAATCTCAAATTAGCCATTCTTTTATTGCTTGTTTAAAGTTTGCGAGTGCAAAGGTACGAAATAATTGGCTATTTGCTATCATTTTGCCAAAAAAATATGCAAAATTCAAACTTTCGGTTCTGGGTAAGCTCCATCAAACCAAAAACTCCCTTGGCATTCACATACCAAGGGAGCGATCTATATGAAGCTTTACAACTTGTATCAAGCTTCTAGAATTGAGAGAGAGTCTCGTTTACTTCAATACGACCTTCTTGCCATTTACGACATAAACGCCCTTCAAGCCCTTCACAGACTTCATGGCCTTACCGTCCAAAGTATAAGCCTTGACGATGGTGTCCTTGTCGGCAGAGATGCCGTTGATGCCGTCAGCCGTACCTACATAATAGGTCAAAGTAAAGCCAGGAAGGTCAGTGTAGTTTCCGTCAAGGACATAACCATCAGGGAACTCGAATGTATAAACGCCAGACTCCGTAGCTGGGTATGTGACGGTTATCTTATTCCAAACGTCCCAATCCAGTTCCGCATCAATGCGCGCAACTTGTACCCCGTCCTTCTTGACAGTTATCATACCACTGCCCAATGAAACTTCGCTCTGGTCGGTGAATGTGATAGCAATGGTAGAAAGTGCATCCACATGGCTGCCATCAGCAGGGTCTGCCACGATGTTGTTTGTCTCGCTACCTTTCTTACCTACGGTGTAGAAGAGAGTCATGGATGGGTTGCAAGTACCAGTCTGGTAGTCGTTGTCATACCATGTCTTGTCACCGAGCACACCCTCTGGAATGTCAATGGTGTAGTCGCCCTCGGCTGTGATTTCCTCGTCAAAGGTGATGATGGCCTGGTTGGCATTTGTAGGATCAAGTGTCAACTTACCTGTGTAACTCTTGCGTCCTGAAAGGGTGTAAGCCATTACAGGTGTTGTCACACCGTAGATGGTCTCATCGGCTGCAAGTGTGATGGTCTTCAAAGACTCAACGGTAGCCTCATCGGCTGGAGTGGCAGTCAACTCGAGAGTTGCCTCTGGAGCTGTAATCACTGTGTATTCGAAGCTAACATTATACTCATTAGGAGTAACCTCATAGCCCTCACCCAGGCAGTAAACGCTGTCGGTCATTACGACAGTGTACTTGCCAGGCTCCGTGATGGCAGGATCGAAGGTAAGGGTAAAGCCATCATTGTCTTCGCAGGCTTTGATGTTGGCACGTGCAATGGAGTCGCCATTCTCGTTGAGCAACTTCACATATACCCATTCCTCTGTGTTGCCAGAGTAAGACAACCAATTGGTAGAAGAAGGCTTGCTCTGGTCGCTCTTGCAAGTGATGGTGCCGATCTCGTTGAGGATGGAGCCCTCTACCGGAGTAACTACGAAGTCGAGCTTGCCCTTATTGGCGTTGATGCTGAAGTCGTAAGACTGTTCTGTCATGTAACGGCCATACTTGCCGTTTGTCTCAGCATACTGCTTGTTGACGATAACAGCCTCGTTGACAGTGATGTCGAAGGTGTGTGTATTCTTCAGCTCTGTGGTTGGAGTAACGATTACCTTCTTGGCATCATTCTCATCTACGGCAATGGTAACCTCAAGGTTCTTGCCAGAAGTAGCGTCGGTGAACAATACCTGCTCACGACCAGCGGGCTTATTGATAACAACCTCATCATCGAAGGTAAGTTCCAGCTTGTCGAACCCTGATACCACATCACCGTTCTTTACTGAAACCTTGGCAGGTGTCAAGTCAGCCACCAGCTCGTCGCCAGGATTGAACTTCACGCCATCGCAAAGATCATCATGTGTAAGACCGTCGGTAGAGACAAGACCTACGAAAGAAAGACGGATGTTCTTGCCTGCCTTCATGGCTGCAGAAACTGGAACAGTATATTCGATACCGTTCTTGCCGCTTGGCTCGGAGGTGATGCCCTCTGTCACGATCTCCTGCTGCTTTCTGTCCTCCATATCCTGGTATGTGAACTTCACACCGCTGAAAGAGAAAGCATCTTTTTGGGCGAAGTAAATCTTCAAGTCATCAGTCAACGTCTCACCGCTCTCTGGTGTGAACTCAGGCTTCATGCTGCTGTAGTTTTTCTCCTCGAACTGAACCGAGTAGGTATAAGAACCGCTCTTTCCGTTACCTGCAGCATAAGGGCTTGATCCGTCTGCCAAAAGGACGTTATAGATTTTGATGGACATAGAACCCCACTCACGCTTCAAGCCCATGGCTGCGTAAGTACGAACCTTGTCTGTGAAGTCGATGAAGAGAGTGTCGCCGTTAGCATAAATCTTGTCGGCATCGATGGTCTCCTGATAAGCATCGGCAGCCTCACCGCTTCCGATAACGAGACCTACCTTGCAGGTCTGCTCCGCACCCTGCATCACTGGATAGTCGAACACGAGGCGTGCGATACCCGTGGTGTCGCCCTTTGCCCAGTAAGAGTAGAATGGCTCCGGCAGCTTGTAGGAAACAAGGTTGTGAGCCTTGCCCGGGGCCTTGAATGTAAGCACGAGGGTACCGTCTGTACCATACTTGATGGTCTCATCGGTCTTGGCGTGGATGCCGGTGATGGTAAGAGTAACGTCATCACCCTCCTTGAAATAGCCCTTGTCCATCCAAGAGTTGATAGAGTCCTTCAGGTTGAATACCAAAGAACCTGTGTTGGAACCCATGCGGGTCTCGATCTTGCCATCCTCCTTGTTTGCATCAGTAGGATAGTTGCCCACCTTCAGGTAAGCCCACTGATCGGCAGTAGCAGCCAAGTTGAATGTCAACTCCAACTGACCGTAGCGGTCATCCGTGACATTGAATGTCTTGCCGCTCTCGAAGTTCTGCGCCACGAGCTTCATCTCCTTTACACTACCTTCAAGATGACCAATGAACGTACCGCCACTCCAGCTGTCAGGAATACTGATATAATAGGTAGTGTTAGCCTTAACAGAAGCTTCAACCTGACTGCTGTAATAAGTGCCATTGTAATCTTTTCTATACCAGCTGAACTTGTCAACAGTATAAGAAATCCAGGAACCGTCTGCATCCTCATAACCTACAAGAGGTCCATTGTCGTCTGCGGCTGTGCAGATTGACGGTTTTGCAGCCGAATAGTAAATGTAGAAGATACCGTCTTCTGCCGGAGTGTACTTGTAGTACGTCTTGACTTTTGTGTCGAACTTGTAGGTCGTCTCCGTCTCGAACGTCTTCCACTCCACCTCTGCGGAGGCTGAGACGCAAGTCATCACGAAAACAACCAGAAGCCACAGTTTGGACAGTGGGTTCGACGTCAATTTAAGTAATCTCTCTTTCATACTCAAACTAATTAAAAATTAAACATAATGTGAAAACTAAAAATAAAATCCAATTAAAAGGTATGCGGCACTTAGTCCGCATACCTTACATTATATTATTCTACCACCATCTTCTTGGTTGCCGTGGTGTTGCCACAAGCAGCCTTGACGATGACCGCACCATGATAGCCCTTGGCAGGAACTGTCACAATACCGTTGGCGGTAGCTGTACCCAACAACATTCCAGCCACGGTGTAAACCTGTACGGATGTCGCACCATTGCCCTTCACGACAACCTTGCCGTCCTCTGCAGCAATACTCAAGGCAGCGTTGTCTGTCGTAACATCCTGGATGCCCGTAGAAACAATGTCACTCATCTTCACGAGCACAGAGTTGATGAGATTGTTGGTATTGCCGTCAAAGACCATGAAGGCTATCTTGCCGTTCTTGGTCTCACTCACCTGGTCAGGATAAGAAAGGTCGAGGGTTACACTGTATTCCTTACCAGCCTCGAACACCTGTGGGAATCCTGCATTAGTTCCCGAGAAGCTGCTGCCCCAGTAACTGCGTACAACGTCATCCTCAGAAACGTTGGGAACAGATGCGTAAGCATACTTGCCGCCCTTGCCCCACTCGCCGAAGATAGGGTCGGTCTGCACACGTAGGGCGTTCTCCTGGGTATAGACAATCTTGTCTTCCATGGCCACGCCGAACACGTTGATGTACTGGTTCTTCATGTTGAGCGCAGACTTCAACTGCAAGGTAACATTCAACTTGTTGGTCGTCTCATCGTAGGTAATCTTCGGAACAGACACGCCAAGCTCTGTAGGCTTGTTCAACTCCGCAGCCACCTTGTCGCTCCAGAGCTTGCCGCCATAGTTGAATGTGTAGTCACCTTCATCATCCTGTGCCAAAGGTGCAGAGATAACCCCGTCACGCTGGATGATGGCAGAAGGTGCCGCATTCAGACCAAGGAAAGAAGTATAGCCAGACAGACCGCTTCCGTAAGGGTCACCTGTGTAGGTATGAATAGACACAGGGATAAACTGGTCGCCATAGAGTTGCTTCAAATGTTCTATCGCTACAAGGCCCTCCGGGCAGTACTGGCAAGTGAAACCAGTCATTTCCTCCAGCACCACGCGCTTCACAGGCTCGAAACTCAAGTTCTTGATGCTGCTCTTCAAAACATCCGTGTAGTCATCGAGCTTCACGTCGATGGTAAAGTTGTTGGTGTTTCCCACCGTAAGCGGCAATGGCTTGCTGAAAGCGAACGACTCCTTGTCGCCCTTCTTCAGGTTGAGGTCGCTCTTGCAATAAGTGTCCACCACATTGCCGTCGGCATCCTTCAGAGTGAGCGTCATGCTGTGGTAAACGTCATCGTCGGAGTTCATCGTCAAGGAACCCTTGATGTCAATCTCGTCCTTATTGACTACCGAAGAGGCATTGTTGAGCGACATGAGGTACTTCAGGTTGCGGCGCACAAGCACGCTGTCAACGAAGATGGCACTCTGGTCGGTGTTGTGGTTCCAGAAGCCAATATACACCTTCTTGCCGGCATACTTGCCAAGGTCAACCTTATAGTCAGTGAACTCTCCTTCAAGACCATCCTCGGTCTCACCGATGTTCAGTTCAAACTCCGTCACGTCACCCTCGGCCTTCATCGCCTCGATGCGAGGTTCTCCGAAGTAACTGAGGTTCTCGTCGTGTGGCCAAACCACGATGCGCAGTGTGTCCTTCTTGTCGTCGCGATAGCTCTGAGCCTTGAAGGTCAGTGTAGTGTAGGCATCAGGGATGGTAAGCTGTGGAATGATCATCCAGTCGTCACTCTGCCCCGCAGGTTCATACATAGAGGTAGAGCAAGCATAATACTTGCTGCTGGTAGAAGACTCACGGATAGAGAAGTTCCAAGGCTGGTCGTCTGCATCAAACTCCCAGCTCTTCATCTCCGCATTAGGCGTATTGTGGTCGCCCTCAAAGCGAATGAAGTTCTTGAGAGGGGAGGAAAGATCAGAGAAGCCCTCGAAGAAGAGTGTAGCGTCATCAGTAGAGACCTGACGCTCGTAAGTACCCTTGAAGTGGAGCACATACTCCTTGTTGCCAGTATTGTCAGAGCCAGACATATCGGTCAGCGAACCGGCAGCAAGCACAACCTTGTACTCACCACCACTGTAGAGATACTGGGTAGCTGAAGGCACCAGGGCCACCATGCTATTGTCGCTGCTAGCCACCACACTGAGGCTGCAGATGGTCTTCTCCGTGTCGCCATCTACCTGAATCAAAGAGGCGGAAGCGTTCTTGGAGACGAACACCTTGGTATCGGGAGTGAGGTAGATGGGCATGCTGCTGTTGTCGATACGCGCAATCTCGGCATTGTCCTCGGGGAACGTCTTCACGATGTTGACAGGTTCATCTTTCCTTCCCTTATACTCAAGAGTGATGGAACCGTTGGTCTTGCTCTCGTTCTTTGCCAACGCAATCTTGCCGGCAGGAATCTCCACGGTGTATTTCTCGCCTGGTGTCATCTGGGTGGCACGGAAAGTCACAACCAGTTCTCGCTTACTGCTACCGTTGAGATAGAAGGCCATAGAGTTTCTGACGGTGTTACCATCCTTGTCCTTCAGGATGGCACTTTTCTTGTCACCGAGCACCGTGATGTCGTTATTGAAGGTGAGACTAATGGACTCCATCCATGCGAACTCTGAGCCTGAGGCAGGAGAAGCGGAGAAATCCTTGAGCAGATCGATGCCGTCGCAAGCCTCGGAGATGGCCTCCGGCATGGTCACGATGTAACTCTCACCCTGTGGGGAAACCATAGAGCAGAGCACCTTTCCGTCGTTGGAGGCGCTCCACAGGGTTCCGGTGTTGTCAAAGCCTGTATATTCCGTATAATCCAGACCATAACGTTGTTGCATAATCTGTGAGAAAGGATACCACACATTGCCAGTCATTACCTGCCACTCGCGTACCGGATTTGTGGAAGGACTGGCAGCATAGATGTTACCCTCGTTGTCAACACCATCCACCATCAAGTCGTTCTCCTCGGTAGAGTTGAAGTAGGTGTAAGTCTTGGTATCCATATTCAGAATCAGTGGGAACAACTCATCGTTCTGGGTACGGATGGTACCAGCCACGTACTTGCCGTTGCCACTGATAACTACGCCGCCCTCCATCTGGAGGAAGTCGGAAGGAGCATTCTCGCCCGTACCTTTCTTACCGAACTTGAAGTAGGTCTGGTTTTGGCGGTCATATACATAACTGATCGGAGCATAGCTCTGATTGCCATAGATGGCGATGTAACGGCCATCGGCAGAAATCTGGGTGAAAGCCTCCTGCTGCGGATAAGCCTCGCCCTTCTCGGTCTTGTCCATCTCCATCTTGGGCTTGCCGGGAGTCTCTACGATCTTACCTGTGGTAAGGTCCCACAGCACGCCCTCGGAAACAGAGTTCCAGGCATCGCTCACATCACTCTCGGCAGTACCTACGGCATACTTGCCGTCAGGTGTCACACAACCGACTACTGCAGAGGTGTAACCTTCCGGCATAGGCAACTCTGTCCATGTCATTGTGGATTTGGTCCAGTAGCCAGGCTTACCCGTGTAGTAACCATCGGAGGTGAAACCGCCGTTGAAGGCACCTACCAGGATATTGCCATCGTCGGTGACATCGCAAACCTGATACTCGCCCATGGCATCCTCGTCGTCCTCGTCATCGGTACGTACAATCATGTACTTGCCCGTTGACATATCGAGGAGACGGATATAGCCATTTGCCAACTGCTCGTTGGTGGCACCCTTCACAATCGCCCACTTTCCGTTGTCGGAAAGGACGGTGGCGATGGCATAGTCCTTGAACTTCTGGTAGATGAAGGTAGGCTTTGCCGTCGTCTGTGCCAAGGCTTGGATGGAAAATGCCATCACAACCACAAGCAGAGAAAACAATCTAACTAATCTTCTCATAAATAATTAAATGTTATGTTTGTTGATATTGATATGCTTGCTACTTGACCATCACCTTGCTGGTCTTGACAGTACCATCGGAAAGTGTCTGTTTCTGTACATACACGCCATGAGCCGGTGAAGCTACCTTGCGACCTGCCAAGTCATAGTAAACGGCCTTTGCCGCAGAGGCTGCAACGGTAGAGTTGATGCCTGCCGCAGTTCCCTTGAGGAAGTTGACGGTAACGCTCGGACCTTCCACTACATCGTAAACGTCACCCTCAGCATCGGTTTTGGTTTCGTTCTTTGTACCAACCCTAATGGTGAACTTCACCGTGGCAGTACCATCACCACCATAAAACCACTCGCCAGCCAAGTCCATTAGCGAATTTTTCTTGACTACAGGCAAGTTGACACGGTTACCGCCTTTACTAAGTAATGGTGTATAAAATGTACCCAAAACTTTATTGAGGCTACATGTGCTGAAACAGCACTGTACGCTACCATTGTCCAACTTCAGTATCTCATAGTCTATCTGCACACGCTTGCCGCTGGTGGTCGTGTTCTCCACACCCAAGCCTGTGGATATGTATGGATCGCCAAATCCATCGTCGGTAATTGTCGATACATTGATGACTGCACCGTCTTCCACATCACCAGTCTTGGTAATTTCATCTTCACCCGCTATAGTGACAAATCTAACATCCGTATTCTTCTGGGCTAACAAACTGGTTGCACTGAGAAGCAGTGCGAAAGCGATTGAGTAAAATTTCTTCATTGTTATTTACCTCCTTTTGTTATTTGATGATTTTCTTTCCGTTGATGATATAAAGTCCCTTAGGCAACTTGCTCAAGTCGGAGCCGAGGTACTGCCCGTTGATGCCATAGATGGCATTCGACAGGTTACTGCCTGCTTCGAAGGCATGGATGCCCGTCGAACCGTTGTTGTTCTTGAACTTGAACGAGATAGTGCCGTCAGCATTCTGTGTGATGTCGGTTATCTCCTTGTTCAGAAGGTAAGATCCGTCACTATTGACATTGATGAGCTTGGCTGCTGGAGTGGTGGCATTGCCAAAACTGTTGTTGCCACCATAAGGATAGAGGTCACCCTCCACATCTGCCTCCGTTCGCTGCTTTGAGTTGTCGGCAGCAACAATGGCACAACGCTCCTTGGTGGTGTTGACATTGTTGGCTGTCCAAGCCTCCTCGCTGTAATCGACATGGGTAATCAGGAGTCCGGCGGCATAGAGTGCAGCATCGCAGCCTGTCTTTTGCCGATTTTCCAAAAGGAAATACTCATTGCGGTCGCCGTCATTATATATAATATAGGTATCGCCGCCCTCAGAAAGAGGTTTCATGCCTGTCACCTCGGTGTCTTCCTTCAGTTCGATGGGCTGTTTCCAACCGCAGTACATACGCTCGAAGGCGGTGTAGCCAGCAGGGGTGAAACCACTGTTGAGATAGTTGCCCATGTTCATCAAGTCCCAGACGTAGGTGCCGTAGTTGAGCGAGGTAGCCCCAAAGGAGGTTCCCTTGTCGTACATATCGGGAAGACCGAAGCAGTGGGAGAACTCATGGCAGATGGTACCGATGCCGTCGAGGACATTGTCCTTGCCCAACTCGTTGCTGCAAGCAAAGGTCTCGATGGTCACACCGTCCATCTGAAACGGAGCCTGGTCGGAGCCAAGAGCATTGAGACTACCCTCCTGTGGCCAGATGAGTCCGGTGTCGTCTCCGTTGACGTTCTGTCCCTGTCCGGCATAGAGTATATAGAGCTGGTCAACCTTTCCGTCGCCATCCCAGTCGTAGTCTGCAAAATTCACATCACCATCCGCCTTGCGACAGGCATCATATACGAACTTGCCCAACTTAGCATCCTGTACGCCATCCTCGTCAGCCCCATAATAGTTGTAGGCGTTGCCCAACTTATAGGGACCCACCACATCGAAATTGAACTCAAACAGTCCTTCGCTCTGCGCATAGAAGTAATCATATACGCTCTCGGTGAAGCCTGTGGCAGGGTCGGAGAAGTTCTTCTCATTTGCCACGCGGTCATAGAACTCACGTGCATTCTCCATAGAGAAAGACACGGCAGGGGTATTGGTGGCAGTCCGCTTGGGGAACTCCACCAATATGATCAAGCCCTTCTTCTTCCCCACATACGTACCCGGCTTAGCTGGCGCCGCAAAGGAAGAAGAAACGCCCAATACCAAAGATAAAGCTATCAGAAACCGTTTCATAACCGATTCATTATGACTTTTCTTTATATGCTTTCTACAGCTTACTTCACCATCACCTTGGCAGTCTTGCCGTTGGAGTATTTCACAATATTAATACCCTTGACAGGAGCGGAAAGTTGTATGCCATCGAGGAAGTAACGAGCCACCTCGTGTACATCCTCTGCATCCACCAAGCCCTGCTTGATTCCGGAAGTGGTACTCTCGCCAATCTGGCAAGTGTTGGCATTGGTAACCCAGGCATCGGTGATGGAAGTGGTAAATGTGTTGCCACTATACTTGATAGGACGGCTGATGAACGCCACCACGTGCATCACCTTCTTCTTAGTGATGGATATGCTCTCAGGGATAGTCACCTCGTAGTTCTTCTCGTAGGAAGTACCGTCCCAAGAGATGGCATCGCCCAACTCGCCACTGACAAACATACGGAGCACGTCATTGTTGGTGTAGTTGTACTGGGTAGAGCTACCTATCAGCTGGTCTCCCTTCTGACTGTCTTGCGTCAGATAGACGGTAAGCACAGCATCGTCGCCCATCACCTTCTTGAAGTCGCTCACATTCTGGCCATACACCTTGATGTTCAACTTGCGGGTATCTTCATCATAGGTTGTAGCTAAATCTACCGTAGCAAATGCAGGATAGTCGTAATTGGAGCCGTCGATGACATTGTCGCTAATCAATTTGGCTGCACTGGCTGCAAAGTTGTCATTATAGTCGGTGGCAATGGCAATGCGCTCGTCTGAGTTATAGAGACTGTTGCAATAATAACGATTGAAGGATGCCGAAGGAACTGAAGATGCACTGAAGTTGATCAAAGCATTGCTCTCATCCAAAGCCCACTCATCCGTACCAGACTTCAGACTGGCGTGCACACCCACCTTCACGAGGTCATCACGCAACTTGCCCAGCTCTGCCAGCACATTGTCGCCATAAGTACAGTAGGCACCAGACTGAGAGGTGAAGAACTCTATGAGTTGCTTCTGACGGTTGAAGCTAGTGGTGTAAGGAACGAAAGAGGTGGAAACCACATCGTCCTGCATGGTGTTGACATCGGTAGGAGCCTCGCCGTTCAGTTTCTTGACATAAAGAGAGAGGGTACCCACCTTTCCTATCGTCAACGTATCGGGAGTATCAATGGTTACAGTCAGGTCTGCGCCATCCGTTGTAATCGTATTGTCATAGTTCAGCTCAGCCACCTCCGTACCATTCAGTTTTACTCCAAACTGAGCAGAAGCGATGTCATCGGAGAAACTGGCGCAACTGAAGCCTAAGGCAGTCTTTCCACCACTCTGGATATAACGGGGAGCACGCAAGTCGGAGAGCATGGCGTCCACGGTATGGAAACCACCGTCCTTCTCCACGATACACTGCACACTCAGCGCACCATACGCAGTACCCAAGTTGTACCATTGCTCTGTAGTGGCACTTGCAGCCTTACCATATATATAAAGAGAAGGATTGGTGTTCAGGGAAACCGTGGAAACGGGATATATGTCGGCAGCCTCAGTAAACTCAAAGCCTATCATATAGGCAGCAATGTCTGACCCATCCACATGAATCGTATAAGGATTATCCAATGTTACGGTATTCCAACCCACCTGAGGGGTGCCACCAGCCTGCGAAACCACTTCGTCGCCAATGGTTGCATTGCCATCCTTGTTGGAAATGGTATTGACATACACACGAGGAGAGGTGATAGCGTCGCACACGGCATAGCGGATAGCCACGATCTTGCCGCCATTGAACTTCACTGCCTGTGGATAATCCACTATGACACCTGCCTTGAAGGTACCGGCTCCCAAACCTACACCATAATTGGCATCAGACTGGTACTCATCGGTATAATAAGGCCCCATGTAATGCTGGTTGTCAGCCAAGCCATTAGAGGCCGCACGGGAAACAACTGATTTTGACTTCACGGCAGAAACAGAAGCCAAAGGCTTGGCTGTCATCCGTGCCACAGTTTCCTTATAGGTTGGAACATGAAGTGAAGGAGCTACCTTACTTACCTGTGCCATCGAGGCAGAAGCAAGCAACATAGCAGAGAATGTAAGTAGAGCTCTATTCATAATAATTTACCTTAAAGTTTATTTTTTGTTATTCTTGATTGGATTTGGGGGAAACTATAGTTGTTTGCAAAGGGACAAGCTCCGTCTGCTTGACACCCTCGTCATTGGATACAAACACAACCACACTGAGGTTCTTGGGCATCCAACTGTCATCTACAGCTACCGAGAATGACTCGGCAACAGGCTTGTTGGCCTCCAGGCTGATGGACTTGCCATCTCGGTCGGTCACCGCAGTACGGAACACATGGTTGTGCATGTATGTTTTGTTGGTTTTGCCTGTCGGCATCACTTGTGGACTGGTGATGGAATCCTCCATTAGCCACACCTGAACCTTAGCCCCGGCAACCGATTCAGAACTACTGACATTGACTGCAACATTGGCCTGCCTGGTCGTAGCATCGTAACTCACCGACGGGTTGATGGTCACCGTAGTAGTCCCTTGCAAGGCTGTCGTCACACGAGTCTTGAGAATCTGATTGTCACTGGTGAGACCGTTACGGTCGATATTAAGGCAAGGTTGCTGCTCCACCTTCCACTGGTCATAGTAGTAATTGCCCGTCTCCGTGGTAAGAGGAAGAAGCGTACCGTCAGCTTTTTTTCCGAAAGGTCCGCTGTACAAGCCCACGGCTATCACCTTTGTCTTGCCGTAGGTTTCCTGCAATTCGTGGATGGCCTCCGTAGCTTCCGGGCAGTTTCGGCAAAGTTGCCCGGTGAAGTCCTCGATGAGCACATTCTTGCTCACCTCCACGGGAGCCACATAGGTCAAGCGGTCGCCCTCGGCAATGTTGTCGCACGAAGCCAGAGCCACCGTCATGGCCAAAGTTGCCAAACTATAAGTTATCTTTTTCATATTCATCGCCTTTAGAAGTTGTAGTTATAGGATATGGTAACTCCCTTGCTGGCAGGCACCCAGCGGCACACGCCTCCCGAGCAGTTGTAACCGGCACGTGTACGCCCATAACCCACCTGCAAGCGGTGGGCACCCGTATTGAAGGTAACGTATCCCTGATAATAGTGGATATGGGTATCGCCGTTATTGTACATATCCGAGAGGGTGAACATCCAGTGGGGAAGGACAGACAACTCCAAGAGTCCGTACATCCAGTCACCTTGGTCTTCCGCCGTATTGAGGTACTGAAGTTCACCGCGGAGCGTGTATTTGTTGTTGAAACGATATTTGCCCTCTGCGATATAGATGTCGGAGTGTATCATGCCACCCTCACCCTCAACGACCGTCTTGTTGTAGAACTGGTTCATGTACATCAAGTTGAGCGTAAAGGAACGGTTGAACTTCTTGCCCAACTGAACATTCAAATCCTGATAATAAGTCTGGTCTCCCCATTTCCAAAAGGCCGAGCCATAGCCCGAAGAACCAGAAGCAGCCTTGTCTTCAGGACGGCTCAAGGCATGGACATGCGAGAAATTGACCTTCAAGTCCGTACCATACTTGCCACCCAACAAAGTGTTACGCTTGAACTTATAGCCCAGTTCCGCCTGATAAGCCCACTCACCATCAGGATGCGTAGCGTAGGGATAGAGAGCCGCCAAGGCGTATGTCTGGTCCATCGTGAAGGCAGGCAGATGGTTGATGAACGAAGAGGTGCCATTCATCGATCGGTTGCTTCTGAACGACATGTAATCGCTGCGTTTCGCCTGAAGAAGCAAGCTCATGCCACTCTTGCTGTACGTTGCGGAAAGCATCGCCACATGACCTTGCCGATAAATGTAATTATTGTCAAAAGAGGGGTCGTCCGTCTTCCAGGCATATTCACCCAAGACACCAAAGTCACCCACCTGAAGATTTGCCCTCACATCAAAGGCATTGACATACTTGGGCAAGTTGAGCCTATGGGTAGGGTCTGCCATGATGTCTTCCTTCTTCTCGTACTTGTTGACCCAAGAGCCGCCGAGTGTGAGATAAGTATTGTGGTCCGCCATACCGCAAACCCACTGGTCGATGTTCAGTTCAAGGTCGGCACCGCTCACCAAGCCCTTGTTCCACTTCCAATATCTGCGCTGGCGACCAGACAAAGCCTTGAAGGTAACACCCTTGAGTGGTTTCACCACCAGTCGACCACCGAGCAGAGAGTTGTCGATGCCAAGGCTGCGCTCCTCGTAAGTGCGAAGGATGAAGCCAGATCCAAACTGCTCATAGACACTACCCAAGGTGAGATTCCATTTGTCGTAATGCAACTTGGCATAGAAATAAGGAACACCCCATCCCTTGAAATCATTCTCAAAACCCGGAAGCGGATGCTCGTTGTACTCAAAGCGAAGCCCGGCATCCACATGCTTGCTCATCAGGTTGACATCGGCATACGTGTTGGTGCGTGCCCAATCACTGCCCTTTTCCGAATTGATTTCCTTGTCTGTCTGGGGAATGAGGATGTCACTCTGTACACTGCCAGAAACGACAATGCCCTCACTGCCGCTGTCATTCTGGGCAGCGGCAGCAAGAGTCATCCATACACTTGCGAGCGTAGTATAAAGTCGTATATTCATAAAGACGATCATTCAGCTTTCAACAATTCCTTGACCTTCTCGATCAGTTCTTCCTCTGCGCCATCGGTATAGCCGTTGTGCTTATAAACTATCTTCCCCTTGCCATCTATAATCAAGGTATAAGGAATCATCTGTACACCGAGGGCACGCTTGAACTCACCGTTGGGATCGAGCAACACCTCGTAAGGCCAACCATGGTTATCGACGAGCGGTTTTACCTTGTTGATGTTCTGTGCCTGGTCAATGGACACTGCGATGACCTTCACGCCAGTCTCCTTCTGCCAGTCATCATAAACATCAGCGATGGCGGAGAGTTCGCGGTTGCAGGGTTTGCACCAGGTGGCAAAGAAGTCGATGATGAAAGGCTTTCCACCATTAGACAATGTGTCGGTCTTGACCGTCTTGCCGTCTATACTTTTCAATGTTACTGAGGGAACCTGTGCCTCTGCCTGCGTGCAGAGACCTACGGCCATCATCAGTGTCAACAATATCTTCTTCATAATCGTTTGGAATTAAATGATTATTTACTTGTTTTCTTATAAAGTCTCGGCGAATACATGAAAGCGAGCGTCTTATCTGTCTTGTTGGCTGAAGAAGGGGTTCCCTTGATACGGTACTGCGCTATCATGAAGGCATCGAAAGGTGTCTCCTCGCCCATGAGCTTGTAAGCGTATCCCTTAAAAGACGCCCCCTCCTTAGTCTGTGCATCCTTGAGGGAAGCAGAAACAAGGCCAGTCAAGTTGTAGGAGGCTACATAACTCTGCTCACCAGTCTTTCCCGTCTTGTCAAGGAAGAGCATATAGGCATAGTTGCTGCCCACATTGCCAAGGAACTGCCCGCTCTGGATATTGAGCGCATAGTTGTCGGAATCAAAGGTGACAGGAACAGACATCGTATATCCTGCCACGTTCATCATGAGGTTGTTTCCCTTGAGCGTGGCTGCCAACTCCACGTCTTCCTCCTCGTCATCGTCATAATAAGAGAAGGTATAACTGCCCTCCACGTCCTTGGTATACTCATACTGCGTAACGAGGATGGAGTCGGCAAAATCGGCATAACCCAACTTTACATAGCCCGAACGCAGGTTACCGCTCTCGTTCTTGGATACATCGAGAGTAAAGGAAGAACCGTTCACGGTGGCCTTCACCCAATCGGGACAGGAGAGCACTTGTGGCTCAATGGTGGTGTTCATGTCGTAAACGGTGGTATAGGCATCGTCGCTTGAGAGTTTCAGGTCCTCGCCCTTGATGACAAAGACGAGTCCCTGCTGGGAAACGTTGACCAGAATGGAGTCGTTGGCAGACTTCTTGATGACAAGCTTGGCATTGCGCGACTCGATGGAGGAGTTCTGCGTAGCGGAAAAGTTGACCGTATTTCCGTTGGTAGAGACTGTGAGCCAGTCAGTGCTGTTGGTGTAAGCTGCTACTGGGGTACAGTCGATCACCACGTTGCCATCTTCTGCCAATGCACCAAGACTGGTCTTGGCAGAGAGTACGTTGATGGAACTCATGGCAATGGGTGACTCCTGGTTGTCGTCACCACAAGACGACAACGACAGACAAGCCACAGCCAGAGTCAGGGATAATATCGTTTTTTGAAACATATCTTTATCTTACTTATCGTTATTGAAGATGTTCGAAATTCTCAAAGTTCTTGATGATGAGCACGGGCACCGCACTCTCGTCTTCGGTAACTAAATTACCACTGGAATCACAGGCCAGGAATATCAAACTATTGACTGGCACGGACTTGGACCCTACGCCATTCCAAGTAAAGACACCATTCTGCTTGTCATCCGTAACCATCATGTCCAGACAACCCGAAGTATTGAACTCATAGTACTCGCCCTGGCCGTCATTCTTGGTAGCGCAAGGCACCACCATCAGATAAGGGTACTGCTCGGTAGGGTCTATCACACGCTGGATAGGAAATGAAACATGACCGGTTGTCTTGTCGTAATAAGCATACATGTCGTAAGACAACTTAGCACTGAGCGAGAGTTTGCAGGAATACTCCATGGAGGAGGTGACACGATAGGACGAGAGGTCGCTCATAAGGTCGAATTTCATCTGTATCTTGGAGTCACCGCTGCTGGTAGGAAGATAGCCATAGCCTGCAAAGGAAGTCTGCCAGTCGCTGTAAGTCATGTAATGGTCGGGCACATAGCCCTCAAACTTCACCGAAGGTGCATCGGCAGAGGTCATCGACTTGTCGGTATTGTTCCACTGAAGAGAATTGAGAGCCACATCTCCTACCTTCACCCCCGCCTGGAAGCGGATGCCGTCCTCGGTCATGTAGAAGGCGCGGTTGATGCTGTCATTGCCCACCTTCACTACGGCGTGACGTGACTGGGCATCAAGGGTAGCGATACCTATCTTCTCACCATTACGGGTAATGTTGTAGAAATAAGACATAGAGTTGACTACCTTGTGGATATTCTCCAGATAGCTCTGCCAGTTGAAGTCGCTGGCATTGCGTGTCATCACTACCTTGTTGCCCCACTTCTTACCCTTGAGGTAGATGCTGTCCTGGGTAGTACGCATGATGACGAACTCATAGTCGCCCTGGTCACCGTCGATATCATCCTGATATGCCTGCGCAAGGAAATGGACAACCTGGTTGTTGGTGTCGAAGGAGAGCACAGGTCCCTGGTCTTCGGTCACATTGTAGCTGGAGCGTGCCACCGTCGTTGGCGACACCACATCGTAAGCGGGCGAGAACAAGTCACCGGAAACCTCTGCCTTACCGTCGCTGAACTTACAGAGATAGGTAAAGCCACCTCCACTGTAGTTCTGACCATAATAATAATGGAGCATCCAACCGTTGTCGGCAGACTCCAAAAGTTGCTTGCTCTCGGTAATAGCCTCCTCCAAACGTTCGGCAGGAGACTTGCCATCGAACAAGTCTGTATCATCGTGCAAGCATGACTGGAACGTGAGCGACAAGCCCACTGCCATCAATGCCATGATCGTCTTTTTCATCGTCATTCTAATTTAAATGGTTCAAATCCAACTTCTTCAGGTCTGATGCCCTGTGCAACACGGCGTAGCGCAGGTCATCAATATCCAAACCCCAGGAACTCTGCATATAGTTGCGCACTATCTGCAACTTCTGCTCAATGGCCTGGCGGGCAGTGAGGCTCTCGCTCAACTTCGTGTCGCCGGCATCTTCGAGAATAGCTTCCCAGTCCTTCGCCGTCATCGTGACATAGCATGCCATCATCTCCGCAAAGTCTTCCCTACCCTCCGACATGGCGTATGGGGTGACGAAACCTGCGATATGAGCATTATGGTCGGTCACGTTATACCAGTCACCACTCTTATAGCCCGACTCTGTAATCTGGTCGAACGAGGTGTCGTATGGGGTCTTCTGGTTCAGGATATGGGTGAACTCATGGTGCATGGTATGGAAATAATAGTCGTTGAGCGTAGCGTAGTCACCGAGCACCTCGTCGGTCAGTTCGTTGACCATGTAGAGAGTCACCTTGTAACCGCCCTCAGCCGTACCCATCACAAACGTACCGTCGCTGTTGTAGGCACGAGAACCTACCAGCAGGATGATACGTGGACAGTTGCTCTTGACAAAATCAGTGCCTACCGTCTCTGCGTATGCATCCATCCAGAGGAACTTGACAATCTTGGCTATCTTCGCCGACTTGGCGGAGTCGGCAGGTATCAGATTGTATTGGTAGTTGGTCTCAATGTCTTCCATCTTGTATTTGAAGCTGACGCTGTATGGAAGCGTGTAATTCTCGTACAACCACTGGTCGAGCGAATCTCTCTTCACGGTCTCGCCCGAGAAGATGGACTTGTCGCTCAGTTCGTCCTCCGAACAGGAAGCGAAAGCGAAGCTGACCACAGCTGCTATCATCATCAATAAATATTTCTTCATAACTGTAACTGCCTTTTAAGGATTACTTGTTTCTTGGATTAGCCTGCACACCGGCTGTGATGACATCGGCAGGCAACTGCACCGCCTGGCGTGGGTCATCGGCAGTCATCGTGTCGGTGACACTCTCCACCTCGGTATCATTGACCAACGTGCGACGGTAAATGGTGATGCCATAACGCTTGATGTCCTGCATACGGATGCCCTCATGCAGGGTAAGGATGCGCTTGAGATGCAAGATGCACTGGAGCAGAGGCTCTTGCGTGGTCATGTCGAGGTTGAACGACGTATGCATCTGCTTGCGGGCAGTGGCCTGCTGAGGTGTGGAGTAAGCAAGTCGATTGTTGCCGTAGAACTCCTTGATTTTATCAAGGGTTATCTGCACACCGTTGTTGCTGAAGGCTTTCAACTCGGTATTGATGTCCGCCACCGCCTTGGCATAGTCACCACGAAGGGCATAGGCTTCGGCACGCTCCAGAAGGAGCAGGTCGCTATTGAATACAGAATACTCGGAATGGGCGTAACCCACACCCGCCTGGATGTCGGTGTACTCGAACACGTAAGGTACCTTGCGGAAGATGTACTTGGCGATAGAATTGTTGTACCATACCGTATAGTTGAACACATCATCACTAACACCCCAAGGACCAGACGACTGCATGGTCTCGCGGCGAGAGATGAGCTGTCCATGCGCATAGCGGTTGCCCAAGGCGGTAGGTCCGCCGATAGCTCCCCATGCCGAGTACACTACCTGAAGGAGGAGGTTGGCCTTCTCGTTGCTGCTGATATATGCATTGGGCTGGATTACACCATTGGCACTCAATTTAGCCCACGAAGCCCAGTCGCGAAGAGTCGGAGTGGAACCTAAGGCAGAGTTGGCATATTTGATGGCCTCGTCGTACTTCTGGTAATAGAGATAGAAACGAGCGGCAAAGGCTGCGGCAGAGGTCTGTGTGAAGTGGAACTTGGGATGGTCGTAGGTATTGCCTACCAAGGAGATACCCTCCTTCAAGTCTGCATCAATCTTGGCATAAAGCTCTGCCAAGGTGCCACGCTCATGGTGAGCTTTCACCTCCTCGTTGGCCTCCTCCGGATAATACAATCCAAGTTCCTGTTCTGCGGTGGAACTGTCGTAAGCACGGCAGAACACGGTAGATAGAGAGAACATGGCATAGGCACGACAAAGCAGAGCCTCGCCCTTCTGCGCCGTGTAATCCTCGGGATTACTCACCTTATTAATATACAGCAAAGCCTCATTGGCTGTATTGACGGCAGCAAAACCCGCCTGCCATACACGCTGCGGACTCTCATTGTCGGAAGTCTCAGTGATGTCTTCCCATCGGTAAGCCTGTCCCTGGAACTTGCTGGCCTCAGACCAACCTGTGCCCACAATCTCGTCGGCATTGTCTGAGTACATTTCCAGAAGATAAGCTGGATGTATCTCGGGATAGGCACTCACCAACAAACGGCTCACCTCAGAGGGTGATTTCAGCTCCATACGCTGGTCGGGGAGCTTGTCCAGATAGTCGTTGCACGATGTCAGGCAGGAGGACAAGCCCAACATAGTTACACCTATTATATATATATGTTTGAATTTCATTGTTATCTTAACCTATTAAAGACCTACTTTTAAAGTCAATGTGAACTGCTTGGGCATAGGCGATGCCACACCGCCGGCATTCATGAACTCAGGGTCCTGACCATTCAACTTCTTGTCTGCATAAATCAAGAAGAGGTTGGTGGCCTGCAGCTTCAGCGAGATATTGCCGATGGCTGTACCCTTGAACCATTCAGAAGGGAAGTCGTAGCCCAGAGAGATTTCCTTCATACGGATGAAGTCGCCCTTGGCGATACGCTCCGTACAGTAGTTGTATGCGTTGTAGGCATAACGTATCTGACTGTTCTCCGAGTACTGGCGGTAGCTGGCGATGACAGGCACGGTAGTGATGTTCTCGTCACCTGGCTTTACCCAACGATTGTTGAACACCTTGGTCATGGAAGACATATCGGTGTAATTGGCACGGAACACAGGGTCAAGTCGTACCACGTTACCGAAGGCATACGTCATGAAGATGTTGAGTTGGAAGCCCTTGTAACGGAAGGAGTTGGTCAATGAACCATTGTGGATAGGGTCGGTAGAGCCTTCATACTTCAAGTAAGAGGTATTGTTGCGCTCTTGGAAGTTGATGTCATAGACTGTCACCTCGCCCTTCTCATTGATAAACTGTGGCATACCGTCCTCGTTCAGTCCTACGAAAGGAATGGAGAACAGGGCACGTACGGGATAGCCCTTCATGGCAAAACCTGAGCCGCTAATCATATCAATAACGCGCCCCTGGTTGTAAAGGTCGGTAATCTCTGTACAGTTGTGTGAATATACCAAGCTGGTATTCCAAGAGAAATCCTTGTTCTTGATGTTAGTGGAGGAGATGCTCAGTTCCTGTCCCCAAGACTTCATCTTACCATCGTTGGTGTAACGGATAATCTGCCCTAGCCAACCCTCGGTGGCCACAGGCACAATCTCATCAAAATTACGACGCGTATAGACATCAAACGTGAGGTTCAAACGGTCGTTGAACAAACCCGCATCAACACCGAAATTGAACTCGTTCTTCTTTTCATAGGTCAAGTTAGCATCTGCCAATGCCTCCACCTGAATGCCAGGTTCCTTGTCCGAAGCAAACGGACGGTAAGGATTATAGGAACGCATGATGGCTGTTGAGCTGGAGTAAGCGGTACTTGGAGGTGTACCCGTCAAACTGTAGGAAGCACGGAACGTCAAGTGAGACAGAGGCTTGAGCTTCTCGAAGAAGTTTTCCTCGTGTACATTCCATGAAGCCGACACGTTCCAAGTAGGCATCCAGCGAGCATTACTGTTCATACCCAACATATTGCTGCCCTCATAACGGTAGGTACCGTTGATGACATAACGCCCATTATAAGAATAGGTGGCATTGGCATAGAAGGCAGCACTGCGCGAATCGGTATTGGAAAGAGTGTAGTAGTTGGAATTCTCCTCCTGCAACTTCTTGAAATAGAGGTACTCGAAGTATGGAATCTCACCAGAGTCGTACTGCATACCCCAACCATTGAACCAGGTACGTGTACGACTGATGCCTGTTGTCTCCATACCACCAAAGAGATTCAGAATGTGAACCTTGTTGAAGATACGATTGTACTGGGCTGTAAAACGGAAATCATAATCTATCATACGGTTGTCCGTGCGCTGGTAGATACCACCCTCTGGCAATACGCTGACTGGCAAGGCATAGGCATTGTCCGGATTCGTATAGAGCAAGCTGTTGGCATCACGAATCAACTGGTTGTCCATCGCACGATAGGCAAGCGCCTGGTTAGAGGAGTCTTCTATCTTATGCTCCTGTGTGGTGGCACTGTACTTCATGGCACCCAGCACAGACAGTTCCAAGCTCTTGATGGGCTTGTACTTAAGCTCCAACTGGAACTTAGCATCTATGACATTAAGGTCGATGTAATTGGTAGCCAACTCATGCTTGATATTGAAGGCAGCGTAGTTAGCCTGATAATAGGCATTGGGATCCAAAGCACGTGAAGTATTCAATGCGTATGAATAGGGGTTGATGTCAAAGTCACGCTTCACCTCACCCGACACCACATCCACATCCTGCCCGATAGTTCCCGGAGCCTGCTGCTTACGGTAAGAAGCACTCGTAATGGCATTGACGGTAAGATTGTCAAGAATATGGTGAGTAAAGTTCATGTTAGCGGTATAGCGATTGACCTTGCTGTCGATATACCATCCCGGGTCGAGCATGGCACTTATCGAACCATAATAGCTTGTCTTCTCCGTACCACCACTGAAGCTAAGCGAGTGATTCATCATCACATTGGAGGAGAACAACTCCTTGAACCAGTTGGTGTTACGGTATTCTGCCTGACTTAGGTATGCATTCTGGTCTTCGGTAGAGTTATACAAATCAAACAGTCCTGTGCTAGGGTTATAGGTATTCATCAAGGAATACATCTTGCCATACACACCATAGTCCTTACCGTTGAGTACATCGGAATAGTTGAGCCATCCCTTCTTCTGCATCTCACGGTAGATACCCATTTGGTCTTGAGAATTGAGAATGTCGAAATTGCTGTAAGAAGGAATCAAGCGAGTGGTAAACTCACCCGTATAATTAAGGTGTGACTGCCCCGCCTTACCTTTTTTAGTAGTAACGACAATCACGCCAGCCATGGCACGGGCACCATAAATGGAAGTAGCGCTACCATCCTTCAAAATCTGGAAACTCTCGATGTCATCTGAATTGAGTCCTGCAATGGCGGAACTGATGAGGGTCTCGGCATCGCCAGAGGAAAGGTCATCGGCACTCACATCCGATACGTCTTCCATGATGACACCATCCACCACCCAAAGAGGTTTACTGCTACCATAAATAGAGGTGGCACCACGCACGCGAATCTTAGGAGCTGTACCAAAGGTACCACTCACATTCTGCACCGACACACCGGCAGCGCGACCTTCAAGCGAACGACTGATGTCTGCCACACCATTCAACTTGGCATCATCGCCACCAATTTTTGTTGTCGCTCCCGTAAACAATCGACGGTCAGTCTTCTGGAGACCTGTCACAACAACTTCCTGCAATTGCATCTCCGACTTCAAAACAACCTTCATGCCAGAGGCTGCAGGCAAGGTCTGAGATTGCATTCCTACATAACTAAACAAGAGTTTAGCTCCATTAGGAACACTAAGGGTAAATTTACCGTCAATATCCGTAACAGTACCTACTCCTTTTACCCCCCCCGAAATGGTTACAGAGGCTCCGATAATAGGTTCACCGTCATCCTGGGATATCACGATACCAGAAACCTCGTTCTGGGCAAACGCCATTCCTAAGCTCATCAATAGACAAGCCAAGAACAACGTGAGTCTTTTTTCCATAAACGTCTCTCTTTCTCGTTTTATAATAAATAAATAATGTTATCGGGTGCAAAATTACGATTATTTATTAAATTACACAAATAATTCTAAAAGAAAAATACTGTTTTTATGCAAGAATTTACATTTTAGCATACAAAATAGCCAACTGGTTACATTTTGAAAGTTGCCACCAATGGCAAGTGATCACTATACCCACCTAGGTACCTCGGTCCCAAATAAGTACGATAAGGTTTCTTACCCCCATATTTCTCGTCATCCTGCAACAAGAATGGCAAGTCACCTATTTCACAACCTGTGTTCATTTGAGCCAACGACGGACTACAGAGTATCTGGTCAAGGCTCCGCCATTCCCCATGGTAACGATAGGAGCCCTTGGTGCCATTCTTACCCTTTGCGTCCTTACTTATATTAATAAGGTGATGTCCTTCCATTTTTTTCAACGCTGGCGAATCATCATAATCATTGAAGTCGCCAGACACCAATATCTTGGCATGAGCATTGAGCGCATAGATGGAATCGACGGAATGTGCCAATTGACCTGCCACTTGCAAACGATATGGTCGGGATGCCTGCTCGCCTCCTCTCCGACTGGGAGCATGCACCACAAAGACATGAAGTGTATCGTCATTGACCAACATCCCTTTGACATAGAGAACATCGCGAGTCGGTCGGGTGTCTGGCAAACGCTCGATATGCATGGATTCTTTCTGTAACAAGCGAAAAGAGGCTGGTTGATACATCAGTGTCACATCAACACCTCGTTCATCAGGCGAGTCAGTCATTACATATTCATATCCTGCCTTCCGCAAAAGGGAACGCTTGGTCATGGCTATCATCACAGAGTCGTTTTCCACCTCGCAGAGTGCCACGAGATCTGGCAAGTGCCAGCCATTAGCTGTCTCTAGTTCACCCATGGCAAGAATCTCCTGGGAAAGATGATTGATTTTGCGCCAATACCGGGTACGAGTCCAATGATAACTGCTCTCTGGCAGGAACTCCACGTCATTCTTGAGCGAATCATGTACCGTATCAAAGAGATTCTCACAATTCAACTCCACAAAAGTGAAAATACTGGATAAAATAAGGGGCAAAAACATATCATTTAGATTTTTAGAGCATTTAAAGACAGCCAAAACAACGATTTTCTTCGTTTTCTCTTTGTCAAGTCATTTTTTTACACTATCTTTGCAAACAGAAAAGCGGGGTTTGCCATCTTTCCCGCTCTCTAGCATCTCAAAAGGGTTCTATAGTTCAACGGATAGAATGGGGGTTTCCTAAACCTTTGATCCGAGTTCGATTCTCGGTGGAACCACTTTCAGATGATGTCGGTTTGCTTGAACAAACTGATAAAAACAAAAGGTCGCTTCTTACGGGAAGCGACCTTTTGTCGTATTTATCGTTTCATACCGAAATCTTTCTTTATCCGACGCAAGCCAAGATAAAGAAAGAAATCACAGAAAATCATTACTTAACTTCCACAACCTCAGCTTCAACACTCTGACCTTCCTTAATCTTGCGACCAAGAACGAGGTAAGCGATAGGAGAAGCGATAAAGATAGAAGACAATGTACCGAATACGACACCGAGAATCATTGCAAACGAGAAACTGCGGATACTGTCACCACCGAGGATGAAGATACAGAGCAACACGAGCAATGTGGTGGAAGATGTATTGATGGTACGTGTCAACGTCTCATTGATAGAGGCATTGAAAATCTGCTGGATGTCTCCCTTAGGATGCAGACGCAGGTTCTCACGGATACGGTCGAACACCACCACCTTATCGTTGATGGAGTAACCCACCACTGTCAAGATAGCACCGATGAAGGTCTGGTCGATCTCCAGAGAGAATGGCACGATACCCCACAACAGAGAGTAGAAGCCAATCACCGTCAAGGCATCGAATGCCAAGGCGATGGTAGAACCCAATGAGAATGCCACATTGCGGAAACGGAGCAATATATAGAGGAAGATAGCTACCAAAGCGAAGATGACACTATAGATAGCACCCATCGTGATATCCTTAGCCACAGAAGGCCCCACCTTGGTACTGCTGATGATAGAACCACCTTGACGAATATCTGGGTTCTTGAAAGCATTCACGTCCTTCTGTGATACCAAGCCAGCCTTCTTCAAAGAGGTATAAAGAATGGTCTCTGCCTCATCGTCAACCTTCGGGTTATTACTCTCTATCATGTAGTTGGTAGATACACGGATGGTCTTGCCGTCTGTACCGATGGCAATCGCCGTTGTGGTGGCCTTGCTCCCATCAGCATTGACAAAAGCGTCACCGAGAATGGCACGAATCTGCTCAGGCTCCACCGGATTCTCGAATGTCACAACATAGTTGCGACCACCCGTAAAGTCGATGCTCTTGCTCAAGCCACGAACAAAGAAGCAACCGATGAAGACTATCGTGGCAACGATGGTCACAGTAAATGTCTTCTTGTACATGGCCATGAACCTGTACTTCTTACCCTGCATCAAGTTGCGTGAGAAGCTAGTAACGAACTTCACATTCATCCACTTGTCCTTCTTCAACTGATGGTCGAACACCAAACGAGTCAAGAATACGGCAGTGAAGAATGACACGATGATACCGATAATCCAAGTAGTAGCGAAACCACGGATAGGGCCAGTACCTGTCACCAACAGGATAACACCTGTAATCAAAGATGTCAAGTTGGAGTCGAAGATGGCAGAGAAAGCATTGCCGTAACCTGCGGCCACAGCCTGTTTCATCCCCTTGCCGGAGCGAAGCTCCTCCTTGATACGCTCAAAGATAAGCACGTTGGCATCAACGGCAGTACCGAGCGAGAGGACGATACCGGCAAGACCCGGCAATGTCAGTGCCGCCTGGAATGACGTCAGAATACCCAACGTAAAGAACACGTTGACAATCAAAGCTGCATTCGCCATCATACCTGCTGTCACATTGTACATGACAACCATATAAACCATCAAGAGTACGAAAGCTACCACGAAAGAGATGATACCCATCTGGATAGACTGTGCACCGAGTGTAGGACCAACCACCTCTTCCTGAACAATACGGGCAGGAGCAGGCATACGACCCGACTTCAAAGTATTGGCCAAGTCCTTAGTATCTTCTATCGTGAAGTTACCTGTAATCTGTGAACTACCACCAGAAATCTCGCCATTGACACGAGGGGCGGAATATACGACTCCATCCAAGACAATAGCAATCGCCTTGCCCACATTGAGCTTGGTCAACTGTGCCCACCTACGTGCACCTTCTGTATTCATCTTCATGCTTACACAAGGAGCACCAGAATTAGGCTCGAACTCGTCCTTGGCATCGGTGATAACATCACCCTCCAATGGCGCACGACCAGTAGTTGTGGTGACCTTCAAGGCATGAAGCTCATAGATATTCTTGACATTCAGATGATCTGCAGGCTTAGCACTCCAAAGTAATCTCAAGTCAGAAGGCAACACTTGCTTGGCCACGGCAGAGTAAATCAACTTGTTGATGGCAGCGGTATCACGTACACTTGCGTAGCCCACCGTACTCAAGCTCTGAGCACCCGTCAATTGCAGACGAGCCAACAAAGGATGAGCCTTGATTGCAGCTGCGTTCTGAGTCTCAGCGCTAACCTTTCCCTTACCGTCGTCATTCTTCTTAAGATTCAACTTAGGAGTGGCCTTGGCAGGCTCTGCCTTTGCCACCTCAGCCTTGGCAGTATCGACCGCAGCGGAATCCTTGATCTCTGTACCGTCTTCCCCATTGGCAAGACGGGTATCGAGTTGCTGGAGATAAGGAGCTACCTCCTCCGAATTGTAAGTCTCCCAAAACTCAAGGTTGGCACTACCTTGAAGCATCTTACGCATACGTTCTGGTTGGCTGACACCAGGCATTTCCACCATGATACGGCCCTGCTGGCCTTCTAACTTCTGGATGTTAGGCTGAACGACACCGAACTTGTCGATACGGGTACGGACAACATTAAAAGAGTTGTCGATAGCGTCTTGCACAGTCTCACGGATAGCCTTTTCCACCTCAGAGTCGCTGCTCTGTGTAGAAACCTTGCCTTGCAACTGTTGTGTTGCGAAGATTTCAGCGAGTTTGTGACCTGGTGCGCTCTTGTGATAAGCGTTAATGAAAAGTGACACGAAGTCACCACCGTTAGCTTCCTCTTGAGCCCTAGCTTCCTTCATGGCGTTGGTAAAACCGGCGTCGGTCTTGTGGTCGGCGAGGTTTTCAATCACATCAGGTACAGAAATCTCAAGAATTACATTCATACCGCCCTTCAGGTCCAGTCCAAGACCAATCTGAGTTTCCAAGCAGTTCTGGTAAGAATAAACACCCAAGTACTTCACAGAATCCTTGTAGTCCTGCTGGGCAATAGGGTCTTTGATCTTTGCAGCCTCACTGTCGTAGTAGCTGGTAGCTACCGAGAACGACAGATAGAAGATGCTTGCAAGCGTCAATAAGACGGCAACACAAATTACAATTCCTTTGTTTTGCATTTCTATTATTGTTATTAATTATTTATTTTTCTTTGTATAAAATCTTTATTATCAACATAATGACGTGCAAAAATAAGCATTTTTTTTCTTTTATAAGAATAAATTGCCCCTTTTTTGCTATTTCGGTCGCTTTTTTAGGTAACAAATGATAGGATAATGGTCGGAAGCCTTGATTTTATCGTCTATTTTGCACTCATACGGCTTCCAGTCATCAGAGCACATGATGTTGTCAATCCGAACGAAAAATCCGGCATGGTGATAACTGATGCCCGGTCCGTTGCCACTAGCCACATAGCAGTCGGTCAGTCCTTTGGCAATCATGCGATGGGCATACGAAATCGGACCGTCATTGAAGTCACCGCAGAGTATCGTGCTCGTCCCTTTATGATCATCTACATACTTGGCAACTGTTTCTGCCTGCACGGCACGTTTCCTGGTTGCCTCCCCCAATTTTGCCACTAACGTCTTGGAAGTCTGTTCTGCAGTATCAGTCTCCAGTTTCCCCTTAATCAGTTCCTTGAAATGAGCACGCTCCTCCAAGGTGAGGCCAGTTGTCTCCAAGTGGTTATTGATGAGCAAAACCTTTTCCTTCCCTATTTCCAACAGATAAGCCGCACTAAGATTCCCTGCAGAAGGATAGGGAATCCGCTCCTTGGAAAGGATGGGATACTTACTCAAGATGCCTACTGCATTTCCGCCACTCGGATGAAATGTTGTGTCACGATAAGCATAGACAGGAAAGAGAATACTGTCTATCTGATTGGCAACATCTTGGCTGCTACAAACTTCCTGCAAACAAACAATATCAGCATTTTGTTGCTTGATATATTTGACAATCGGATTAATTCCGTCTTCGTCATTCTCCCCTTGTGCGAACGCCCAGGTATTGAAGGAAAGTATCTTAATTGTTCCATGAGGAGCTTCAGACGAAAAATTCAAAGGAGCATACGTCCTTATCGGAGCGTAACACACCAAGAAGCCCAAGAAAGGAATCAAGGCATAACGTGGTTTCAACAACAACCAAAACACCAAGAATGCGATATTGCAAAAAAGAAAGACAGGAAACAAAAGCCCAACATTCGACAATGAAGGGAAAAGCTCTGGTCGCAAGTAGTCAGAATAGCCAACAAGGAAGAGGATGACAAGGGTGGCAATGTTAGCTCCTACTATCATCCTTACCGTAAATTGTCTCAGTTCCTTAAACATACAGTTTCTCTTATCCCAAATAGCCTACTTATTCCTTATTTTTTACTTTGGTCAAAGAGAGTCTGCTTCTCTTCCTTGGTCAAACTGTCATATCCGCTCTTACGTATCTTGTCCAAGATACGGTCGATTTCTTCCTGGGCGGCGCGTTTCCCCGCATTATAATCCCAATCCTGCTGATGACTTTGATAAGAATTGCTGCGAGACTGCCACGCCCCATTGTGCGAAGAAGTAAACTTCTGCCGGTTGCGCTTGCCACCCAACATATCCCTCATCTTCTCAAAGGCATCCTTGGCACTGTTCCCACGATAACCATCCACCTGCTTGCGCCAATAGCGTATCATAAAGAAACCAAAGACCATACCTCCGAGATGGGCCACATGGGCTACTCCATCTCCTGTGGTCATCATGGCAGAGAACAATTCGATGGCCGCATAACCAATCACAAAGTACTTTGCCTTGATGGGAACAGGCAATGGGAAGATAAAAATGCGTTCTTCTGGGAATATCATACCAAAAGCAAGCAAGATACCATAGATGGCGCCAGAAGCTCCTACTGTAGTCCAGGCATTCAGCACCTCGGAACTGTTATGCGCAACAATCCAAACATCCCCAATACTGAACAAAGGCAACTGCTCGGAAGCCATCAGATAGAATTGTACAAACTGCGCCAATTCCTGAAACAAGCCAGCTCCAACACCACAAGCAATGTAATAAAAAAGGAATTTCTTAGCACCCCAAACCCTCTCAACAACACAACCAAACATCCAAAGGGCAAACATATTGAAAATAATATGTTCGAAGCCACCATGCATGAACATATAGGTAACCAACTGATAAACCTGGAAATCCGACGCCATGAAAAAATGCAGTCCCAGAAGTTCGTTGAGCATATAATTACCCGATGCATCCTTTCCTAACACATACGTCAGCAAGAATGCCACCACATTTACTATCAACAAGTTCTTTGTAACTATTGGTATGTTGCGCATTGTCTAAATCTTTTGTTATTATGAAATTTGGGGACAAAATTACGAAAAATATCCGTGAAAATGCCATAAAATCCTCTTATTACACTTAAAATTCAATAATTTCAGCAATTTTCTTCATTTTTTGTTGCATTTTTAAAAGGAATCCCCTATATTTGTAAGCAAATTTGTCAAAGGAACAATAATATTAATCATTTAATAAAGGTAAATTATGAACAAGACAGAATTGATCGACAAGATTGCAGCTGGTGCAGACATTAGCAAGGCTGACGCAAAGAAGGCTCTCGATGCGACGACTAACGCACTCAAAGAAGCTCTCATTGCTGGTGACAAGATTCAGTTGGTAGGTTTCGGCACCTTCAGCGTTAACGAGCGTCCTGCTCGCGAGGGCATCAATCCAGCTACCAAGGAGAAGATTCAAATCGCTGCAAAGAAGGTTGCCAAGTTCAAGGCTGGCGCAGAGCTTGCTGATGCAATCAACGCTTAATTTGTAAAAAATATTTTTAAGCAAAAAAATAAGGGGCAATCCAATTAGATTGCCCTATATTTTTCCCTAACTCTTGCATTGTGACAAGGGATAATTATTTCGGTTGCTTACCAATGTATGCCAAGATACCTCCATCCACGTAGAGGATGTGGCCATTCACTGCATTGGAAGCATCTGATGCCAAGAACACGGCAGGACCTTCCAGCTCCTCTGGGTCCAACCAACGACCAGCAGGCGTCTTGGCGCAAATGAAGCTGTCGAATGGATGACGGCTTCCATCTGCCTGACGTTCACGCAATGGAGCCGTCTGCGGTGTAGCAATATAGCCTGGTCCCAAGCCATTGCACTGGATGTTGTACTCGCCATACTCGGAGCAGATGTTACGGGTCAACATCTTCAAACCACCCTTGGCTGCTGCGTATGCAGAAACTGTCTCGCGACCCAACTCACTCATCATGGAACAGACATTGATAATCTTGCCATGCCCCTTCTTAATCATGCCTGGGATAACAGCCTTTGAAACGATGAAAGGTGCGGTGAGATCAATGTCTATCACTTGCTTGAACTCATCCACCGACATTTCCGTCATAGGAATACGCTTGATGATACCGGCATTGTTTACCAAGATGTCAATTACACCAAGTTCCTTCTCGATGTCGGCAACCATATTCTTCACCTGCTCTTCATCGGTTACATCACAGATATAGCCCTTGGCATCGATACCTTTAGCTTTGTAGTCTGCCAAAGCCTGGTCCATGTGATGCTGGCTACGGCAGTTGAAAGCAATCTTGGCACCTGCCTTGGCATAAGCCTCGGCGATAGCAAAACCGATACCATAAGCGGCACCTGTCACGAGGGCAACCTTACCCTCCAATGAGAATAGTTTGTTAAAGTCCATTTATCTTACGTTGTTAATTGTTTGATTTGTCTTGCTTGTAGGCAAGCTTATTAATGCCTTTCAACTGCAAAGATACAAAAACTTTTTAATTATCGTCTTTTTATCATATGAAAGATGCACTCTTTTTACTTATTTTCTCATTTCATGGACTACTTTTGCAGAATCGTTACCCCTAAAGTCTCTTCTATGACATGAATAACCTCTGGAATAGAATCCGTTTCAAAGTCACCAGTCAAACGCTTTGACTCATCAGAAGCTACATATTTTTTTCCTGATAATTGACCTAACTCATCCAAGACTTCTTCCAAAGGAGTATTCTCAAAATGCAAGCGATGGGTAGCCCATGCCACGTCATTGGCATCAAACTCTGACATTAGCTCAGGTTTGTCGGAACCAGCCAAAAGCCTAGCTTGCTTTCCCCTTGTCAAGAAAACACCTTCTTTCGAATCACGAGCCGCAAACAACACCTTTCCACTAGTCACCATCACAACAGGATTTTCGGTACGCTCATCCACCATAAACTGCGTACCAAGCACCCTTACATGTCCATGTTCTCCTGTCACATCGAAAGGATGAACCTCATCATGCTTTACCTGATAATAGACACGCCCCTTCATTTCCACCTTTCTGCAGTTGTTCTCTTGATAAGAGAGAGAAGAAAAAGGTGAAAGCGTTACTTTCGTTCCGTCGGGTAGTTGATAGACAGCAATTTGGTCAGCACTTTTCAGTTCCACCATCTTCGGTTGCAACAAAGTATAGGCTCCTACCACCAACAGCACTGCCACCGATGCAGCTACAGCCAACCATCGGAAACTAGCCTTACCCTCCTTGATTCTTCCAAAGTTCATATGCCTTTCGGTGGTACCCACACTAGCCCTTGCCTTGACTTTTCTCAAAGCTTCCTGTGTATTCAATTTTCCCGATTGGAAATATCGGAACACAAAATCTTGCTCATTCTTGCTTGTATTCATTTTGTTTCCTCCTTGATTATGAATTTAAATTTCTTTTGTCATACTTTTCATCAGAACTGCCCCATGATAGATACAAATACCGTATTGGTATGCTTAAACCTATCTATGCCATTATATCTCTTACCATTGGTATAGCGAATATTGTTGCGACAATATTCCATATTATAATTACTTGTTATCCATCCTAAGGACAAGAAGACATCGCCCGAGCGGAAAGTAAGTGACGATTTCATTCGCCAAAAGCACCATTTTCCACCATGATTCCGTACGGAACGAGTAACAGCGTTTTCCATATCCCCAAAAGAAGCAGGATGACCTACCCCATGACTATCTTTGACTTCATCAAAAATCACCCAATCATTGACGGGAAGTACAGACAAGCAAAATCCTGGGTCGCAATGCAGCATCAATCCCGAGCTATGCCGTTTGTTGAGCCAAACTGTAGGAGTACGGAAAGCCAAGCTAGGATTTAAGTTTATCTTGATGACTCTATCTGGGTCATATTCATAATCCTCATATTTTTCTATCAAAGGTCTGTTGCCATGGTTGTCATTCCATTCGATGCCCAAAGAGACTCCTACGTAAGTAAGTGGATAGTAAGCCGCAGAAATTTCCACCATATAGCTTTCTTCATTACTATCACATAAGCCGCCTGTAATTCCTGCTTCAAAACGCAAAAGCTTACCATCTTGCTTCCGTTTCATACGATTAATTATCTCCACACGTTGTTCAAACGAGAGTGAGTCTTTCACTGAATCTACCATATCATTGAGAGGCTGGTAAACGTTTACTTCTTGAGCAGAGACACCAGAGTCTTGTGCCTTGCCTAAGACTGCGAAGCACAAAACTCCCAATATGAGCAATAATCTTCTTTTCATAACCCTTTTTCTCAGTTAGTCAAAATATCATCCCCCTCACGACGAGTCGGATTGAAATGCTTAGTGGAAGTACTTACATTGTAACCTGCCACGATGCCGAATCCACCTTTTACATTCGAATAAGTGGGAGCAACCTGCATCAAGCCAGCATCAGCCCAATCATTGCTCTGTGCATCATTGATACTCTTCAAAAAACGATAATACTCTGGAGTCACTTTATACAGTTCCACTATATAGTCATAACCAAACACCCAATCCCAGGTGCCATGGTCATCATATTCATCAGCATGCATATCGGCACTCATCGCTTCCAAATGCAAGGTATAGGATTGGCCATTAATAGTGCGGTCGTTGAATATATATGAGTTCCCATAAAACGTAAAATCATCAAACCCGAAATCATCGTTCAACTTGGTTTTCCTATTCAGCAACGGTTCGCCCATCGTTGACACTTCTATATCTCGGGTAACCCAGGACAAGCTATCGTAATTAAAAACGAAGTCATTCTCAGACGAAGTAAAATACTCGTTTGCATGATTTGCATAAACGGTATCCCTATACTCACGGAAACCATCATTCCATATTCGAGTACCCATGGCAGTACCTTCCTTCTGTCGTAGTTTCACCATCACCGAATAGTAATCCTGAGTAGAGGCATCATCTTGGAAATTCGCCTCTATCTTATCCACCCTCGAATACGAGTCGGCATCTGAATTTTTCTCATCAAAGCGAACTTCTCCCATCTGAACATTCACTCGATTGGGGATGTGCGTGGATGCAGAGACTGAAGAAAAACCATCGGCAGAAACCTGCACCTGAATATTATCACCCTCTTTCTGCTTGCCTACCACATAATATTGACCTACAAGCCGGACAAGATGCCATTTGGCATTGTTAGTTGAGAAAAGGCGAGCTTCTTCTAAATTCTCTATCCGTTTCACGGGCAACTCCACTCCATTTACCTTATATATAATATGGGCATCCACTGCCTGTTGTGACTGCACATCCATTTCTCCCTTAAACGAAGCTATTGGCAAACTTCTTGACACTGCTACCAAGGTCGTATCACCTTCCGTCGGAAAGCAATAAACGACCAACCGAGATGTATCTTGCAACTTATCCACGTCGAAATCGTCCTTGCATGATGCAAAAGTCAAACATGTCAGTATGAGGCAAAGCCCCCATTTTATCAGTATTTTCATATCGCTCATTTCCTCTTTAAAATTTTATAGTATAACTGAAGGAAGGGAGAATCGGGATGAACCCCTTGTTCTTAGCCCTAAATTGTTGCGTTTTCTCGTCAAAATCTACCTTAACATACATGGAGTTCAAGTGGCAGTAAGCATTGTAGATGCTCAAGTTCCAGATGCGCTCATGACCATGCTTGGTGACATGATGGAAATCAAATCCCAAGTCCAAGCGATGATAGGCTGGAAGCGTCAGGTTATTTGGTATTGCATAAACATAAGATGCACTACTCCACCAACTCCCTAGATATTTACCATCTCCATCAGGCAAGCCTGGCAATGCCGCCAACTGAGTTGGCACCGTGGCATGGTTGCCCGTATGATAGTTCCAGACGGCAAAGCAGCTCACCTTCTTGTTGAACGCATATCGCAAGGATAGATTCAACTTATGGCGGTTGTCAAACTTGTCGTAATACCAGTCCTGATAGAAGTCTTCATACTTTCGCTTGTTCCAAGAGAGCGTATAGGAGCCACTCAACGTCAAGTGGTTGGTGCGATAAGTGACATCTGCCTCCAAGCCATAGAAGAGTCCCTTGCCATCCATCACTTGCGAATCCCAGTTCTCTGCTGGTGGCTCGATGCCTACCCAACTGCTATATTGCAGCAAATGTCGGGATAGCTTGTAATATCCTTCGAGCGAAAGAACCCAATGTCGATTGGGCTGGGCATAGATACCTGCCGCAAACTGATAAGAGCGCATCGGCTTCAGATTCCGAGTCGTTGGCACCCAATAATCCGTAGGCAAAGACAAGTAGCTGTTAGAGACCTTATGCACATACTGGGTCATTTGCGTGAAGGACGCCTTCAGCGAGACCTCATTGTTCAACTGATATTTCAAGGCAAAACGAGGGTCGATATTCAAGAAATTCTTATCACTGATATGAAAAAGACTCGTATTGAAGCCAACATCCAGACTCCATTTGCGATTGACATAGATTTCATCCTCTGCGTATGCCGTCCACTCATGCGCCGCATGACGATTGTTGCTGTTCACCCGGATGGTATCAGCCTGGGCAGATGAAGTTCCCTCATATCCTGTATAATCCAACTGCATAACAGTCTGAGGACGGAAGATGTGCATCGTATAGTCATGACCAAAACGGATATGATGACGAGGGCTCGGGCGATAATCAAATGCCAGACGGTAGCCCGCATCATAAATCGTGGAGGTATAGCCATGCTCCAAGTGGGTGACAGACGTAGCATACTCTCCAGAGGGATTGATATAGCGGTCATCATCCAGCGCATAGAGTTTGGAACGATTGTGCGAATACACCGCTGTAAAGTTTGAGAAGAGCTTCGGAGAGAACTGGTAGTTCCAATTGAATGCTACATTAAAATTCCCCCAGTCCAACTGCGACTTCGTTAATTCCCTGTCATAGCTTTGATTGGGCTGATACCCATCCGACTTACTTCCATTCTCGTCATACTTCACATCCCAACTATCCTTGCCATGATAGATGCTTAGGTCTATTTTCGAGCGATTACTAAAGCGATGCGTCACCTTTGCGTTCAAATCCATGAAATAATAACCTATCGAAAGTTTCTCATCTTTCTCGGAGAAAGCCTTGGTCAAAGGACGAGACAACAAATCCACCCACGAGCGACGCATACCTATGTTATAAGAGGTCTTGCCCTTGATGACAGGTCCCTCGAATTGCAAGCTAGCATCGAGTAGCCCGATGCGGTAAGTCCCATGGAAGTGCTCCATATTGCCATCGGCAGTACGCACATCGACCACGGAAGATAACCTGCCACCATATCTCGCCGGGAATCCACTCTTATAGAAATCCACATTCTTAACCACGTCGGCATTGAAACTGGAAAAGAGCCCGAGGGCATGATTGGTGTCATAAAGCGGCGTACCATCTATCAAGAAAAGATTCTCATCGCCATTGCCACCATGCACATAGAGTCCACTTGCCAACTCCTGCCCTTCGGCAACACCGCTCACACGCTGCAATGTCTTCACTACATCAGGAGAGGACATCAAAGAAAACTCGGTCTTAATGTCCTTATTGGAGAAAGAACGCTTACCTGTCTGGGTAGTGAGAAGCGGCGAGTTGAGATCGCCATCCACGAACACTTCCGGCAATTTACTATCCGCCTGGAGTGATGTATTATTTTGTATATCTTTCGACAAATTCATTTTTTCCACTTTGTCAGCATAGCCCACGTAAGAAAAACGCAACTGATGCACTCCCTCAGGCAAAGTAAGCGAATAGAAACCATATTCATTGGTAGTCGTACCGATGCCATGGGTTAAATCGTAAACTGTGGCATTAATCAGCGACTCGCCACTCTCGTCACGGACGTATCCGCTGAGAGTGTGGCGACGCTGAACTTGCTGAACTTTGTGAGTAATATTTGTGTGATATGTAGATATTTGTTGTTGCGTTTTTGATTGCTTTCGCTTCAATATCACATAGTTCACATGTATTGTATATATGATATCTGTTTTTTCAAACAATGCCTTCAATGCCTTCTTCACCGACATACGTCGAATATCCACACCCTGACAAGCTCCATCTAAGTTCAAGGAAGAGTCATACACAAAGTTAACCCTCTTCACCTGGTGCAACCATTCCATTTGCTGACGGATAGTGGTGGGAGAAGCCTGTGCTTCCGCCAGCATTCGCAGTCCGTCTAGCTTATCCACCTTTCCATAGGTTGGTAAAGCCAGAATTGAAAGCGCAATTATCGCTAAATTAACTTTCATAAATCACCGTTTAATAATACCGTTTCGTTTAATTTTGTCCTTAATACGTTCAAGTCTTTATCGCTATAACGCAAAGACACCAAAATCCCCCCATTCCAAAATGATATTTTTTGAAAAGTATTACCAAAGGTAGATAAAAATCTGGTAATAGTAATCGTTCTTCTTACCACGAAGCACTTTCAAAGCCTTTGAAATCTGATGCTCCACGGTCTTTTCGGAAAGCTGCAACTCTTCTGCTATCTCACGATAGGTCATGCCATCACGCTTGCTCATCAAGAAAATCTCACGACAACGCTCAGGCAATTGCTCGATAGCCGTCCATAACTCAGCCTCCCGAAAAGAACTGTCCATAGCTTGCTCATCTGAAATAATACCCAACAAGTCTGAGGGAGACAAATTTTGGTCTATAGGATTTTTCCGACGCAAACGGTCGATACAACCATTGCGAACAGAGGCATATAAAAAAGATTTTATGTTCTGAGGAAACAAAAAGGAAGATGTATCAGAATCCATCGCAGTTGTCTGCAGACTTTTTTCCAGCAAACGGACAAAGCAATCCTGCACTATGTCCTCAGCCTCATCCACATCATGCAGATAATGGGTAGCATAAAGACATAATGGCCGATAGTAAGTCTGAAATATCAAATCTATCTCTTCCATAAACCCCAATTTCTTTTCACCTTGTCATGAGTTGGCATCAAGTAAAGTGCCATAAAACAAATAACCCTCCAAATCCGTTAAGACCTGAAGGGTTATTTTGCGATTGTTGTCCCAGGCGGATTCGAACCACCACTGACAGAACCAAAAACTGTAGTGCTACCATTACACCATAGGACAATCAAACCGACTGCAAAGGTAGTGGATTTTTTCTCCACTACCAAATTATTTTAATACTTTTTGCATTTTAAGTCTATTTTTCTTCGATTTCCAAGACCCAAACATCCAACCAAGCATTATTTCACCGTAATCAAGAAGTAATTCTTCTTGCCTTTCTGCACCAAAAGATACTTGCCGTCTATAAGGTCATCGGCTGTTACCACCTGGTCGAAAGCAGCAAGCTTCTCCTTATTGAGTGATACGCCACCACCCTTGACGAGTTTGCGCATCTCACTCTTGCTAGGGAATATCTCCATATCCTCCTGATTGAAGAGTTCTACAGCTGTGCCTCCGAGCAAATTCTTGTCGAGTGTGTAGTGAGGTACATTGGCGAATACATCGTTCAAGGTTGCCTCATCGAGCTGGGCGAGATTCTCCTTGGTTGCCTTACCGAAGAGAATGTTGCTGGCAGCGATAGCCATATCCAAGTCTTCCTTAGAGTGAACCATCACTGTCACCTCCTCAGCCAAACGTTTCTGGAGAACACGGCGACCAGGATCTTGTTTGTGATCCTCTACGAGCGCATCGATGGTTGCCTTGTCTAGGTCGGTGAAGATCTTAATGTACTTCTCCGCATCCTCATCACTCACGTTGAGCCAGAACTGATAGAAGGCGTATGGAGTGGTACGGTTGCGGTCGAGCCAGATGTTCCCGCTCTCTGTTTTACCAAACTTCTTGCCATCAGCCTTAGTAATAAGAGGACAAGTCAAGCAGAAACATTCTGCGTCGTTGCCGAGAGTACGGTGAATCAACTCTGTACCTGTGGTCATGTTACCCCACTGGTCGTTACCACCAAGCTGCAGGCGAACACCATACTTCTGATACTGGTAGAGGAAGTCGTAACCCTGAAGCAACTGATAGGTAAACTCCGTGAAAGACAAGCCGTCACGAGCCTCACCATTCAAACGCTTCTGCACGCTGTCCTTAGCCATCATATAGTTGACTGTGATATGTTTTCCCACCTCACGAGCGAAGTCGAGGAAGGTGAAGTCCTTCATCCAGTCGTAGTTGTTGACAAGCTCAGCCTTGTTTGGCTCATTGCCATCGAAGTCAAGGAACTTGGAAACCTGCTTCTTGATAGCCTCCTGGTTATGATAAAGAGTCTCAGAATCGAGAAGGTTACGCTCCTGGCTCTTCCCAGAAGGGTCGCCAATCATACCCGTAGCACCACCCACGAGCAGATAAGGCTTATGCCCACAACGTTGCAAGTGACGCAACATCATGATACCACAAAGGTGACCGATATGGAGAGAGTCTGCGGTAGGGTCAGTACCAAGATAAGCAGACACCATGTGGGTGTTGAGGTATTCCTCTGTACCTGGCATCATCTGGGCCAGCATACCACGCCATTTCAATTCTTCAACAAAGTTTTTTGCCATCGAATGAGATTGTTATATTATATAAATATGTATAAGGGGCCCGAATCAACTTCGGAAACTTACGGCACGGGGTCATAACCCGAACCACCCCATGGATTGCATCTTAGTATTCGCCATATTGCCAAAGCCAAGCCCTTGAAAGGACCATGTTTCAATATCGCTTGCCGAGCATACTCAGAACAAGTCGGCGTAAAACGACAAGAAGGAGGGGTGTATGGAGTGATGCATTTCTGGTAGAACACGATGGGAAGCACCAACAACCAGGTCAGCAACTTCTTCATCCCTCTATCTCCAAATTACCAACGACCTTCGCCAAAGCCTTTGCCACTGCAGCCAGAACCTCCTCAGTGGGAAGCACATGACCAGACAGCCAAATAAATGCAAGGATGACTTTGGTGTCAGGATGCTCTGCCAAGGCTTCTGTCAGTATCGCCTTATGATGCCTGATGCCTTCCCGAAGCTGGCGCTTGACCAGGTTTCGCTTGACTGCACGCTTGAAATAGCGTTTCGACACACTGACCAGAACCTCCAACTGAGAATCACGCTCGTCTTTCCGCTTAACGACTTGATACACCACCCTAACAGGCCATTCTTTCTTATTGTTAGAATGACCCAGGAAAAGCTGGTCGATAAGCGTCTTGCTACACAACCGCTCTTTCTTAGGCAATGCAAAAGTCTTCTGATCAGACATTCTAGACTGCTATACCTTATTTATTATGCTGTTCCAGGAAATCCTTCAATGCGCCCGTCATGGAAGGGAACTTCTTGGACGGGGCCTCCAAATCCAAACGGAGTCCCTCATCCTCTACAGTCTTAGCCGTTGCCGGCCCAAAAGCCCCCACTGCAATATTACCTTGGTCAAACTGAGGGAAGTTCTTCTTCAATGCCTTCACGCCAGTCGGACTAAAGAACACCATCATATCGTAATCAAACCCCTTGATTTCTTCCTCAGTGAAGTCATTGCTGACCGTACGGTACATCACGCACTCAGTATGTTTCAGCCCTTTCTCGTCAAGAACTTGCTTGATGTCGTCATTGTGAACACAACTTAATGGAACAAGATACTTTTCCGTCTTGTGGCGCACCATCTGCGCCAAGAGGCCATCAATTTTACCTGTATCGCCAAAGAATACCTTGCGCTTGCGATACTGCACATACTTTTGGATATAAAGTGCGATAGTCTCAATCACACAGAAGTATTTCATATCCTCCGGGATGGTGATACGCATCTCCTTTGCCAACTTGAAATAGTTGTCCACAGCATGACGAGATGTAAAAACCACGGCAGTATAGTCGAGCAAATTGATCTTTTGCTGACGAAACTCCTTAGCGGTAAGTCCCTCAACCTTGAAGAAAGGGCGAAATACACATTCCACTCCATATTCCTTCTCGATATCATAATATGGCGATTTATCACTCGCAGGTTTTGGCTGAGAAACTAAAATCTTCTTTATCATTTTTGTCCTAAAAGTTTATTTTCAAATAATGACTAATCAAGACCAATCCTCCCCATAAGGCGAAGAGAGGTACTACTTCGAGGGCACAAAAGTACAAAATTATTTGCAAAAATGCGCCTTTTCTTCTGAAAAAGATAATAAAACTCTTATAAAAAGATAGGATTTTGACGATTCCTACTACAATTAGCGTGTAAATAGTTGCTGCATGGAGAGAAAAGTCAAAGTATGTCATCAGCATTATCGCAGGGAACAGCAGCACCCCCTCACATGACACCAAGAAGAGGTAAGACTTCATCCATTGTTCATTTTTTTTCCTATCAAAGAACACCCATCCCAACAAGGAGTACAGAATGCTCTTCACCAAGAAATAAGCTACTGCACAACCAGCATAAATACTGATGACCCAATATTGGTCTATAGTAAATGTATCGCTGATAGAGACCCTAGAATACATGAAATAACCAATGGCTATCAGCAAACAAGTCTGCAACACCAAGAACAATTGAAACCGAAACTCCCCAGAGGTCTCTGTTATCTCGGTTGTTCCAAAGCGAGGTGTACGAAAAAAGGTCTTCGCCTGCCGTATAATGAACAAATGTGACTTGGAGAAGGCGACACTCGCTATCAAAAAACAAAAAAGCAGCAAAATGGTAATAAAATCATCGCCTGCGACAGTATAAGGAATAGGGTCGCCTGCGACACCTTGCCTACCTCCTTTCAATTCTGGATGAAAAAGTGAATCTTTCGCAAAGAAAGACTCCCGGTAATACTGTGGCAGGCTAACGTCGCGGATATTTCTCCCAGGCTTGTGCCCTGGCAAGTGAAGTGTATCAGGCATATTGCTCCAATGGATGGGAGCGGGCTTGATATGCGCTCTGACCATAGAGTCCTGCTGGGCAGGCGTGGCATCCTTGGGCAACCACTTGAGAACCTGCCGAGGCGTCAACTCGCCACTATGCTTAAGAGGCTCCTGAGTCATTTCGCCCTCAGGAGCTTCCATTGTTATCGAATCTGCTTGTTGCGTCATCCCTTTCTTGATTGTTGGGTCTTATTCAAGACCAAACGCTTTCTTGATATCCTCTACCTTGTCCAATTTTTCCCATGTAAACAGTTCTACCGGCACGGTCTTAGTCTCGTGATAACGACTGGTAAAGGTTTTCTCCACTACCTCATTCTTACGTCCCATGTGACCATAAGCCGCAGTCTCCAAATACATCGGCTGACGAAGTTTCAACTCACGCTCAATGGCTTTTGGACGAAGGTCAAACATCTGTGCAATCTTCTTGGCAATTTCTCCATCCGCCATCTTGACATTGCTGCGACCGTATGTGTTGACATAAACACTTACTGGATCAGCCACTCCGATGGCGTAACTTACCTGGACCAACATTTCTTCTGCCACACCTGCCGCCACCATGTTCTTGGCTATATGACGGGCTGCGTATGCCGCAGAGCGGTCGACCTTGCTAGGGTCTTTTCCAGAGAATGCACCGCCGCCATGGGCACCCTTTCCACCATACGTATCCACGATTATCTTGCGACCTGTCAATCCCGTATCTCCATGAGGTCCGCCGATAACAAATTTACCAGTAGGGTTGACAAAGTACTTGATGTCATCATTGAAGAGGGCCAGTACTTTATCACCCAGTTGCGCCTTGACACGAGGTATCAAGATCTGGATGACATCCTCACGAATCTTGGCGAGCATCGCCTCGTCATCGTCATTGCCCTGCGCATCCTTGATGAAGTCATCATGCTGGGTAGAAACAACGATGGCGTCTATGCGCTGAGGAATGTTATCATCCGAATATTCAATGGTAACCTGGCTCTTCGAGTCTGGACGGAGATAAGTCATCACCTTACCTTCCTTTCGGATAGCGGCAAGTTCCTGCATGATCAACTGGGCCAAGTCTAGAGACACCGGCATATAATTGTCGGTCTCGCTGGTAGCATAGCCGAACATCATACCCTGGTCGCCCGCTCCTTGGTTTTCATCCTCCTCACGGCTCACACCACGGTTGATGTCATCACTCTGCTCATGGATGGCAGTCAAGACACCGCAAGAGTCACCGTCAAACTGGTATTCCGACTTGGTATAACCTATCTTCTTGATGGTTTTGCGAGCGATGGTCTGCAAATCTACATATTCCTTAGAGCGAACCTCGCCCATGATAACGACCTGACCCGTAGTACAGAAGGTTTCAATCGCACAATGGGCGCGCTCATCATAAGCCAGGAACTGGTCCAATAACGCATCTGATATCTGGTCTGCCACCTTATCAGGATGTCCTTCAGAAACGGATTCTGACGAAAACAAATATGCCATATTTTTCTTTTTTCTTGAATGATTGATATATCGTTTATTTATGCGGCTGCAAAGTTACGCATATTTTTTCAGATAAAGCCATTTTCCTTTGAAAAAACTCAAACAAACGAGAGTTATTTGCCAACAGGCGTATGTCCGCTTTCAAGCCTTGCTGCCTGTTCCTCCCGATACTTGATGTTTCTGGGATGGTGTTCCAAGATTTCCTTTCTCAAGTCAGAAGTCTCCAGATGGGTATAGACTTCTGTCGTTCCCAAGTTCTCATGCCCCAACAAAGCTTGGATGATGCGCAAGTCCGCACCTCCCTTGAGCAAGGCTGTCGCAAAACTGTGCCGAAGGGTATGGGGGGATATCGTCTTCTTGATACCCGCAGCCTTCGCAGCATCTTTGATCATGATGAGTATCATGGTACGGGTAAGGTGAGCGCCACGCCGGTTCAGAAACACATAATCTTCCTCACCAGGCTTGATTTTCATCAGGTTCCGGTCCATATACCAATAATGAATTTGCTGGATGGCTGCCTCGGATATGGGAACAAGACGCTCCTTACTCCCTTTGCCAAATACCCGGACAAACTTTTCCTCCTCAAAGATGTCGCTCATTTTCAAAGAGATGAGTTCCGTTACCCGAAGACCGCAAGAAAACAGCACTTCGATGATTGCCTTGTTGCGTTGCCCTTCCCATTTCTGCAAGTCGATGGCTTGCTCCAACATATCCACTTCCTCTACAGACAGATATTCTGGTAAATGTTCACCTACCTGCGGCATAGGCAACAATTCCGTCGGGTCATCTCTCAGATAGTCGTCTATCACCAAGAAACGATAGAAAGAACGGACACCACTCAAGATGCGAGCTTGCGAACGGGCTGTCACTCCCTTGTCATGCAAATCAGCGGAAAACTCCTCCAAATCTTCCAGCTTGACTTCCAACAAGCTCAAGTCCTTTTTCTTCAAAAACTGCAGAAGATAACGCAAGTCATGCTGGTAGGCTTCCAACGTATGGGGAGAGTAACTACGTTCCAATTTGAGGAATCTCACATATTCCTTGACAATATTCGCGCTTGTTTTTTTGCTTGTTTCCATTTTTATTATTACCTTTGCATCTAGAAGCAGGGACACTGCGTCTGCATTTTTCCCTGCAAAATTACAAAAAAATATCCATATACAAACAAAATGTCAAGGATTATGAAAATACAAATCATCAATGGACCAAACTTGAATCTTCTTGGTGTCCGCGAGCCAGGCATCTATGGCAGTAATTCTTTCGAGAGTTACCTTCCACAACTGAGGGCAAAGTATCCTGATGCGGAAATCGAATATTACCAAAGCAATATCGAAGGTGAGCTTATCAACAAGTTGCAGGAAGTGGGCTTCTCTTACGACGGCATCGTTCTCAACGCCGGAGCCTACACTCATACCAGCGTTGCACTGCAAGACTGCATCCGCAGTTTGAAGTGCCCTTGTGTAGAAGTTCACATCTCCAACGTACACAAGCGCGAGGAGTTCCGTCACCACTCTTATATCTCTTGCGCCTGCCTAGGAGTCATCTGCGGCTTCGGGTTGGCATCTTATGACCTTGCCATCGCCGGCATCCTAGCAAACAAATAACATGACCGAGACTGAAAGCATCGACAAATACATCCGCAACCACATCAGTCCAGAGGGTGATTATCTCTACCGTCTTTACCGTGCCACCAACATCCATACGATTCATGGGCGGATGGCGAGCGGTCATGTCCAAGGAAGGCTTCTCAAGATGTTGGTCGAGATGATTCGCCCCAAGCGCATACTGGAAGTAGGAACTTTCAGCGGTTACAGTGCCATTTGTATGGCTGAGGGACTACAAGAGGGCGGTAAGATCTATACCTTCGAAATCAACGATGAGATGGAAGACTTCACCCGTCCTTGGATAGAGGGCTCAAGCGTAGCAGACAAGATAGAATTCCGCATTGGCGATGCCAATACGGAGGCTCAAAAACTGGGCATCATGTTTGACATGGCTTTCATAGATGGTGACAAGCGCACCTATCTGGAGACCTACGAGACGGTGCTCAACATTCTGAATCCAGGCGGTTACATTCTTGCCGACAACACCCTTTGGGATGGGCATGTCATCGACCCTGCTTACGACCGGGACCAACAGACACAAGGCATTCGCAAGTTTAATGACTTCATCGTCCAAGACCCTCGTGTCGAAGTTGTTATCCTACCATTAAGAGACGGCTTGACACTTATAAGGAAAAAATAAGAAATGGCAGCGATTTCCAAAAATCAGCTGCCATTTCTTATTTCATTTCACGCTTATTTCACGACGATTGCCTGTCCATCGTCAGAAACTCCCTCGCCTGAGATATGCAACTTCTTACAAGTTCCATTATTATAGAATTGTATCGTTGCTTCCCCATTCTCGTCCAACTGTAAGTCAGGATTCCAATAGAGCGTGCGGCGGAAGTCATGCTCTGGATGTGATTTTGAATAATTTGGCTGACGGTAAGGAAGAGCTGTAGAATAACCGGAGATTTTGAAATAGCGATAGCCTTGGATACTATTATATGATAAATATTTATCCCACTCTCTTTTCATATCCGGAACAGCACAACATATCTGGGAAGGCTTATTAGAATCTTTACTCCAAGCTCCGTCACAGTTATTTCTACCAACAAATCTAGCCTGGGCAAAAACAGCAGGCAAGTCGATTCCATCGGCAGCTAAATGCTTGGAAAAGCTATACTCATTACAGATTGCATCATCTGAACGAATAATCAAATCTGTATATTTGAAAAGGTCAAAATCAAAGTCATATAGGGCATCTGACTTGGGAATAGTATTGTCTCCAGGATACTTGTCAGGCAAGGTGATTGTTCTAATACAATACCACAGTTTATCAAAATGAAGATCAAGGATATCAGCCAAGAAAAACAATCCCCCTCCTCCTTTAAATTTAAAGGAAGGATGGGAAGGATACCAAATGTTAGCCTCCATAAACCGATCGTATTCTTGTAGTATATCAATATGCATGATGGAGGTTTTAAAATCGTTCTTTCTTCCCTCAAAATCACCAAATTGACTCACAAGAATGGCAGAATCGTTCATACAGACTTTTTTTTGCCAACCAAGCTCTTGATCTGAATATTTTCGCGTCCTCGGCAGACTCGGATAAGCAACGGACAGGAATTGCGGCTTGGCAGAATTGTTGTTACATTTGAGCAAAACCGCCGCATCCCCATACACAGTTCCCAAACACAAATCAAACTTACCCGAGGAATCCGTCTGAAACTTCTGAGTTTCTTTTGAATCAGACTTAAACAAACAACAGGAAAGACTATCATAAGAGATTGGGATATGCTGTTTTCCTTTTCCCATTTTAAATTTTTCCTCATAGGCACTGCCATAAACAGAGATTCCTTTTTCCGGACAATATGATAGTCCGTTCTGTTGAACCTCACCAACTATACTATTTCCATTAACAAAACTACTTATGTTTTCCTGGAAGGAAGACATATAATTATCATTATCTACGACAGACAACGAGATATTCGTATTTGGTTTTCCCTTTAATTTGATAGTTACAATCCCAAAAGGTACCAAAGAAGATTCTTCACATATAGAAGATACATACAAAGGTACCATATTCTCATGATTTGAAACAGTTTGTTGGTAATTCTTGTTTCTATCCAAGAACTTTTTCTTTTCTGCAATTCCACTATAAGGTTTATAGTTGTTGCGAGTATATCGCCGTCTCATCGCCAATTTATGATACTGTCCTTTCTCTACCGGCTCATAAACAGGTATCACCCGAGAATAGTAATTAGCATCACCATCATTTTGCATATATCGAGTATATGCACGTATCTCAAACAAGCCCGACAAAAACAAAGGGCTTAGCCAAATATCACCTGCACATTTCCCATGAAGCAAAGGATATGTACGTTTGTCGACAACATTTCCTTCAGACGAAAGAATTTCCACATACAGCACCTTGCTCTTGTCTGTCAACCTCTTGGTATCGGCATCCATGACGTATGCTGACAATCTCAGCGTATCTCCCAAGAAGTAAGCAGAGTTATCTAAATGTAGATACGCTTTTTCTCCAGCTCGCAAGCAAGAGAGACTTACGAGCTGGAGAAATAACATTAAAAATAATTTTCTTAAAGTCATAAGGCAAATTGTTATTGGTTTCTATATTGTTATTTATTGCTGTCCGATAAAAATCATCCCTTATGTTTTTACATCCGTAAGTTGCTGTA
>CAVBGK010000052.1:0-26549 GCA_963594995.1 Bacteroidaceae bacterium | reverse complement strand
CGCATACGTGCGCGAGGGACAACTTTGAGTTTTCAAGTTTTATCGGACAGCAATAATTGTTATTGGTTTTCTATATCCTTCCAGGTTGACAGTTTACTCCAGCAAACGCTTACTTAAATATCTCACAGGATACCAAACGGACAGCCAACCCACCACCAAGACCGTGACGAAGATGATGACCACATCAATATAATGCACGCTCACAGGATAAGCATCTACGATGAAAGACCCTTCCGAGCTTCCCAATTTGACAAACCCGAACTCCTGCTGCAAAAGACAAAGAAGCAGACCGACACCGACACCGATGATGGCACCAATGGCAGAAATCATCCTTCCCTCAAAGAGGAAGACACGAGCTATCTGCTTGTCGCTGGCCCCGAGGTTCCTCAATGTCACCACATCATCCTTCTTGTCGATGATGAGCATGGAGAGCGAACCGATGATGTTGAAGCAAGCCACAATCAAGATAAAGGTCAGGAAGACGTAAGCCATCAGCTTCTCGATAGACATAATCTTGAATGTGTCCTCTTGCTGCTCAAATCTGTCCAGCACCTTATATTTATCGCCTGCAATCTGCTGCATCTCCCTCTTGACGGCATCCAAGTCACTGCCTTGTTTCAATCGAAGCTCCAACGAAGAGAGCATTCCTTGCTGTCCAAAAAGATTACGGGCAAAGGCAACGGATGTCAGGATGTAACTTTTGTCATAGCGTGCTTGCCTCACTGAGAACAACACCCCCGGGCAAATCAAGGAGTCAACCACAAAACCCGTCCCTGGATTCGTCATGTCCAACTGTCCTTCCTTCATGGGAGCGTAGATTTTCAAATACCCATCCCACTGTGCGCCGACGCCCAACGTTTGAGCCAAACGGACACCCAATGTTCCATATTCCAAGTTGGCGACATGGAGTGTAAAATCACCATCTCCGTAAAGGATATCATTGATATGCGACAATTCCGAGAAATTGTCATCCACACCCTTGACCATAACCATGGCCTGTTTGTCTTGATATACCGCCAACGCCTGGTCTTCCACACTCTCCGTAGCTACATCCACCTGTGGCATCTGGCGGATCTTGGTCAGAATCGGGTCATCACAAGGAGCCGTCTTCCCCTTTGCCGGGACGACCTCTATCTGTGGATCAAAACTCGTAAACAAGGTTGCCACCAAGTCATGGAAACCATTAAACACGCTCAGCACAATGACCAATGCCATCGTTGCCACGGCGACACCGATGGCAGAGATGGCACTGATTACATTGATGGCATGCGTGCTCTTCTTGGAGAAGAGATACCTGCGAGCTATAAAGAAAGGAAAATTCATATTGTCCTCTTTTTACCGTTAAAAAGCCTTTTTACTTTTTCAAGAGCTCGTCGATGCGCTCCAGGTAATCCAGGCTGTCATCCAGGAAGAAACGCAATTCCGGGATGATACGCAACTGGTTTCTCACCTTCTTGCCTAAGTCATAGCGAATGGTCTTCTCATTGGCAGTGATGTTCTTCAGCAGCTCCTCACCCTTCTCCGAAGGGAAAACGCTGAGATAAGCCGTACAAATGCTGAGGTCGGGACTGACCTTGACCTTCGTCACACTGACCATGACACCATGCATCATACGAGTCTGTGACTGGAAAATAAGGCTCAACTCCTTCTGGAGGAGCCTGGATATACGGTTTTGTCTTGTTTCTTGCATAATGATTAATTCTAAATGATTGATTGTTACTTATTCCAAATCGACATGTCTGACATCTACCTTCTCATGGAGGAATATCTGAGCAGACTCTTTGAACTTCTCCTCGCTTTCGGTAGTCAGATAGAGACACCCACCTTGTTTCGTTATCATATTCTCCACAGACTGGTGTCGCTTCAGATACTCCTTCAAACTTTCGGCGACATATATACCTTGCGGCACCACCCTCACTCCGTCAGGAAGATTTTTTACAATGCTGTTCATCAACAAAGGGTAATGCGTGCAACCCAAGATGATGGTATCTATGTCTACGTCTTTTCGCATCAACTGGTCGATGCGCTTCTTGACGAAATAATCAGCACCCGGACTGTCTGCCTCGTTAGCCTCTACGATTGCCGCCCATAAAGGACAAGCTACGCCGCTCACCTTGATGCCAGGCCATAGCTTCCCTATCTCCAAATCATAGCTCTGGCTCTTGATGGTTCCCTCTGTGGCCAACAAACCAACGTGTCCGCTCTTGGTAATATTGCCGATCACCTCAGCCGTAGGGCGGATGATGCCCAACACACGGCGTGAAGGGTCAAGCTCGGGAATGTCACGTTGCTGGATAGACCGCAAAGCCTTCGCTGAAGCGGTATTGCATCCCAAGATAACAAGATGGCAACCCATGGAGAAAAGCTTCAACACGGCCTGACGCGTAAACTTATATACTACCTCGAAGGATCGAGAGCCATAGGGTGCACGAGCATTGTCACCCAAGTACATATAGTCGTACTGTGGCAACAACTGACGAAGACCATGCAGGATGGTGAGTCCTCCATAACCCGAGTCGAAGATACCGATGGGACCGGGATTAGAAGGCAGCATCATTTCAAGTTCTCCTTGATTAACTCCGTTATATCCTCTCCCTGCGCAGCATCTACGTAGGGAAGAGCATCCTGGTCGGCATTCATGACGAAGGCAAACCCTTTCTCCTTTCCTATTTTCTGGACAGCGTCCTTGATTTGTTTCTTGAGTGGAGCATACGCCTCTTCTTCCGCCTGCTTGAGCAGTCGTTCCGACTCTGCCTTGAACGCCATGTTCTTGGTCATCAAGTCCCGGAGTTCCGTCTGGCGTTTCTCCAAGATGGAGGGGGCGAAGTTACGCTGTCCGTCAAGAAATTCCTCATACTTGCTGTTGAACTCGTCCTCCGACCGTTTGGTCTCGGCATCATACTTTAAGCGGAGGTCGTCCATATTATGCTTGGCTATCGCATAACCAGGCATGGTATGAAAGACTTCTTTAAAACTAAAATAGCCGAAACGCTGGGCAAATGAAACCAACGGCATACATGTCAAAGCCAAGAAAAGGAATATCTTTTTCATCTTGATGGAGCATTTATTATTAGGTCGTGTACCTTAATTATATTAAAGAGAAACAAGGGCAAGCACTTGTGCCTGCCCTCTATATAATTCTGCGAATACGGAATTACTTGATCTTAGCCTGTACTTCCTTTGTCACATCCACTACGTTAGAGCCTGCATATACAGCGGCGCCTTCCTCGAAAATGTAAGTGTAGTTGCCAGCCTTGCCAACAGCGTCGATAGCCTCACGAACCTTAGCCACGATAGGCTGCATCAGTTCGCTGCTCTTCTTCTGCAATTCCTGCTGCCCATCCTGATAAGCCTGCTGTATCTTCTGCTGAAGGGTCTGCAACTCGGTCTCCTTCTGCTGCTTGGCGGTTGCGTTCATGGTGCTCTGACCTTTCTGGTACTCGTCGGCCTTGCGGTTGAACTCATCCTGCATAGACTTCAAGTCGTTCTCCTTCTGCTTCTGAAGAGCCTCCAGCTCGCCATTTGCCTTGGCAACGTCAGGCAAAGCCTGCATGATGGTCTGGGTATTTACCTTGCCAAACTTCTGTGCCATCATTGTCATTGGTGCGCAAAGCATCAACATTAAAATAAGCTTTTTCATTGTTCTATTTTTCTTTTTAATTATTAATCTTTAGTTGATTTCGGGTCTTTTCCACCTCTTTTTTACAACTCTCGGCTGCAAATGTACGATTAATTATTGGAATAACCTAATTTTTGGAGCACTTCGTTGCTAATATCTATCTTTGGGGAGCCAAAAATGATGCCGGCATTGCTTGCCCGGTCCAAAACCAATGAATATCCGCGCAAGTCGGAGATTTCTTTCACGGCATTGTAGATTTCCTCCTGGATAGGGGTCATCAACGCCTCACGCTTCTTGTAAAGTTCGCCTTCCGGACCGAAATATTTCTTTTTCAAGTCACTGGCTTCCTTCTCCTTCTGCATGATGGCATCCTGCTTGGTCTTCTTTTGTTCCTGTGAGAGGAACACGACCTCGTTCTGGTAATTCTTGTACATCGTACTTGCCTCCAGATTGAGAGCCTCGACCTCCGCCTGCCACTTCTTGCTCACTTGGTTCAACTGCTCGTTGGCACGCTCGTAGGCCGGCACATTCTTCAAGATGTACTCCATATCCACCAAGGCATATTTCTGTGCGTGTGCTGCGATGGCTGCTACAGCCATCACCAGCACTAACATCATCTTCTTCGCCATTTTCACTTCCACTTTTTTACTTTTTTACCATATTTACCTTTCCTAGAACTCCTGGCCCAAGACGAAGTGGAACTGACTTCCACCCTTCTTGTAGCTGCTTCCATTCCAAACCTTGTCGAAACCGTAAGCCCAGTCGATACCCATCAAACCTACCATTGGCAGATAGATACGCACACCGACACCAGCACTGCGCTTCATGCTGAATGGATTGAAGTTCTTCGTTTCATACCATGCGTTACCAGCCTCGACGAAGGTCAAGCCATAGATGGTGGTATTGCCCAAGAGGAATGGATAACGGAGCTCCAGGGAGAAGCGGTCGTAGGCATAGGCATAGTAACCTGTTGTCCTTCCGTAAGATACGGAACCATTCTCATAACCACGGAGTCCGATGGTTTCCTCACCATAATATGACGAATATCCGCTCATACCGTCACCACCGACATAGTAGGTCTCAAACGGACTCTTGTTGTACTTGTTGTAGGCACCGAGCAAACCAAGTTCCACACGGGTCATCAATACGAAGCACTTCTGTCCACCGGTCAACGCAGTATAAGTTCTCGCCTTGAACTTCCACTTGTGGTACTCTATCCAGCGATACTTCTCCTGCTGTTCCTGTGCATACGTAGGAGAACTGCTGTTGGTAGCCAAATGCTCGTAGTCCTTGTGGTTGAACGCACTCCAAGGCGGCGTCAAGTTGACTGAAGCCTCGACCTCAGAACCCGTACGTGGGAAGAGCTGGTTGTCGGTTGACGTACGGTTCAACGCAATGGTCAAGTTCAGGTTGTTGGCATTACCGTTCGTCATCAGCATATAGCTCCAGTTCTTCATCATGTAGCGTTGGTACGCCAACTGGACTGACAAGGTGAAGTAGTCATCTGGCCAACGGAGTCGCTTACCCCAACCAAGGCTTACGCCGACCATCTGGATATACTTGTCCGGGTCGTAGTAGTTCTCGTAGTTGTTATAGTAGCTTGATCCGTAACCATACAGATAGCTCATATAACTGCTCTGCCAAGCACTGTTGTAATAATTGCTCGACACGTCGGTACTCTTGCTGTAGTATGCACCCACACTGAACTGCACTGGGCGTTTGCCGCCAAACCAGTTGGTGGAGTAGCTTACGTTGTATGACTGGTAGTAGGTACCATTGGTCTGGGCACCGATGCTGAGCACCTCGCCGTCACCGATAGGCATGATGCCGCGGTGCTCCTTGTTCTTATTGAAGAGGTTGCGCATGGAGAAGTTGTTCAACTTCAATCCGACACGCCCGATGACACCCGTCTGTCCCCAACCGAGAGAGAACTCAATCTGGTCATTGCTCTTCTGCTCCAGATTCCAGTTGATATCCACTGTTCCGTCCTCATAGTTCGGTTTCACATCCGGATTGACCTTCTCCGCATCGAAGTGTCCCATGGAAGCCAACTCACGGGCAGAACGCATCAGGGCATCCTTGGAGAAAAGGTCGCCTGGCTTGGTACGCAACTCACGGCGAACCACATTCTCGTAAAGACGGGTATTACCGTTGATGCGGACATGGCTCAAATAAGCCTGCGGACCTTCGACGACACGCATCTCCAAGTCTATCGAGTCGCCGTCAATGTTGATTTCGGCAGGATTGATGTTGGAGAACACATAACCATTGTTATAATAGAGATTGCCCACGGCATCATCATCCTCGGAAAGACGCTTGTGCAAGAGCTTCTGGTTATAGACATCGCCTTTCTTCATACCCAGCAAGGCATTCAGATAATCAGTCTGATAGACGGTGTTTCCCACCCAGTTGATGTTGCGCACATGATACTGCTTGCCTTCATCCACCTTCACATAGACGTTGACATGCTTGTCATCAAAATTGCTGACACTGTCCTCCAAGATCTGGGCATCACGATAACCGTACTCATAGTACTTGTCGATCAACTTGCCCTTGTCCTCCTTCCATCTCTCTGGGGTAAACTTCTTGGACTTGAAGAAAGAGGCGAATTTGCCGGCCTCATGTGTCTTGGCGAAAGCACCCTTGGTAAAGAAACCACCCTTAATCTTACGGTCGGTAAGTTTCTCGTTGCCATCGATAGTAATTTGATGCACCTTGATTTTCTCCTTCTTATCTACGATGACATCCAGGATGACTTGTCCTTTGTTGGCCACGTCATCGCGCTGGTTAATTTGGATGTCAGCATTCTTGAAGCCCTTGTCATCAAAGTATTTCTTGGCAAGAATCTTGGCACGGTCCAGCATATTGGGGGTCACCTGCGTACCCTTCACCATACCGAGTTTCTGCTCCATATCCTCACGCTCGCTCTTTTTCAAGCCCACATAGTTGATGTTGGAGATACGAGGACGCACCGCCAAGTATATATGCAAGAAGATTTTCTCACCTACGATAGAATCGGCAGCAATCGCCACCTTGGAAAACAGTCCATGCTTCCAGTAACGCTTGACCGCATTGGTGACGGCATCCCCAGGCACATCGATACGGTCGCCGACCGACAAGCCTGAGATTCCTGTAAGCACATAATCCTCGTATCCTTCCACACCCGACACGTTGATACCGCCAACGAACAGGCTGCGTGGATTCCCGGCATACGAGATGTCTGGATTCAGAATCTTGTCCTGCGCCTGCATCTGCAAACTTGCCGCCGCTCCAAACAGCAGGATGGAAATCTTTCTTATATTATTCATTTATACCTTTATATTTTTCTTGTTCAATCTCTATCTTAAAATAACTCTTTAACCCTCACTCTCCACCTGTGCCTCGGTCTTTCCGAACCGTCGCTGGCGACTCTGGTAACTGGCTATTGCCTGGTGAAGGTCTTCCTCATTGAAATCAGGCCAATAGGTATCGCAGAAATACAATTCCGAATAGGCTATTTGCCATAGCAGATAGTTGCTGATGCGCAACTCTCCGCCCGTGCGTATCAGAAGTTCCGGGTCTGGCATGAAAAGAGTGTCGAGGTGCTTCGTAAAGTTCTCCTCCGTAAGCCGGTTTTCTATATCCGCATAACTGAGCTTGCCGCCCGCCATGGCATCCTTGACCGTACGTTTCATTGCCTCCACAATCTCCCAGCGAGAAGAGTAGCTCAATGCCACCACCATGGTCATCGCATCGTTTTGAGCAGTATGATCCATCGTCTCCTGCAACTTGTCTTGCACAGATTTCGGCAACCTACCGACATCCCCGATTACACGGAAACGCACATTGTTCTTCATGAAGATTTCATCCTCAAGCGATGTGAGCACCAAGCCCATCAAGGCCGCCACCTCGTCGGCTGGCCGATTCCAGTTTTCCGTGGAGAACGTGTAGAGCGTAAGATACTTCACCCCCAAGCGAGTGCATTCGGAAGTAATGCGCCTTACCGTATCTACCCCTGCCTGGTGTCCGAAGCTGCGGTCCTTGCCTCTTTCGGTAGCCCATCTGCCATTGCCGTCCATGATGATGGCAATATGCTCCGGGATTCTGTTCATATCTAAGTTTGTTGCCATTATATATCTTTATTACAAGTTCTACATTTAGCCTTGAAACTATAGGTGAGCGTAAGTTGCAGCATCGAATAGCAGTCTGTGTTCTTGAATGCGCCGCTGCTCTGCACCCGGTAAGGGTCTTTCACACCGTCCAACTCGTCGCTCAAGGAGAAATGAAATCCCCAGTCCAAGCCGACATTCAGCCGTTCCTTGAGTTTGTACTTCACTCCGATGCCGATAGGCACATTGGCAGTAAACACAGTCTTGCTTCCGCCCGAGACGGATGTTGCGCCAAGTCCGCCATAAATATAAGGTGTAAGCCGCTTGGCTCCCCGGTAGTCCCGACCTGTTCCGTAAGGCCAGAAGTTGTACTCAAATACCAGGCTTACATCTATCACATTGTTACTGAACGCATAGATCTCGTTCTCAAAGTCGGGATAGTAGGTCTTGACATCTTTGGAAGACCCTCTCAACTTGCCGTAACTGGCATTTAACCGCAAATCCCTGTAGGGGTCGAAATTGTATCTCCAGAGAACTGATGCCATCGGCTGCATATCCTTCAACACGTTGCCATTGAAGTCACCTTCATAGCTCACCATCCCTACCCCAGCACCGATTTCCATGCGATACTGTGGGTCGTCTTGGGCTTTCACGGAGACGAGGAGGCTCAACAAGCCGATTATCGTCAGAACTGCTCTGCGCATTTTATACCTTATTATATATAGACTGCCAGGAAAAGAAATGGTTTATTCCTTTCTCCAACCGTCTCGGTTGTATCTTCCCTTCCAGACATTGCCATTGTTAATCACCCAATAGTAATGATTGTTGTCACGCACAAAGGCTGTCTGCTTGTTGATTTGGAACGTTGTCGGCATCACGACTGTAGTATCCACCGTCCAAACTAGTCCTGTCTTGCTAGTGTACCACTTCCAGTTGTCGCCGTCAGAATATTTGCCTGCACCCATTGCCACATAGCCACTGTCATTGGCTGCCACCTGAATCGTAGAGAGATATGGCAACTTACCCTTCTGGTTTGCATCATATTCCACATAATTCCACTTGCCTTCGTCGGCGCCCTCATTGCCATCCACCGTGCGAATCCAAAGCGTGGCGATGGAGTCTTCCTCGGAAACTCCACGGTTTCCCAAGAGCAAGAGGTTCTCTGCGTTCTTGGTAGAACGAACTGGGGCAATCGCCATGCTCAAGTTTTCCGTTGGCAAGAAAGACGCATCCGCATCCAATGCCTCAGAACTCCAAGTCACTCCATTATCCTTAGACACCGAAATACCCACTGCCGTATAAGCATAGAGATTTTGGCTACTTGCCCCAACCAACCGCTGGAGAGAGGCATCCGTCGTGACTGCGTTCCAATCTTTACCATCTGTTGACTTATAGAGAGTGCCATTGCTGAGGACATACAACACATCATCCTTTACAACAACGTTCTTGTAAGCATCGGCACCCAAGTCCACATTTGGAATTGGTTCCCAATTTCTACCATCAGTATTGGCTGTCTTATAAATCTTCAAGCCATTGCCGACCTTGCCAAACACATACACGTTCTCGCCGGCAGATACCGCCTTCATACAGTCCAGCGCAACCAAGTCACCATTCTGTGTTGCCAAAGAATGCCATGAGAAAGAGTCACGTTCCTCCGTATGCACATTGACGGTGATGGTGTATGTGGCATAAGCCGTGAAATCATTATTATAGACTCGAATAGGACGAGGTGTGGAAAAGTCGATTGAGTCTGAGCTGGAATAATAAGCAAGAGAGTCCTCACCCTCTTGGTTCTTGTAGAGCCAAACCAAAGGACTGCTCTGCTTGGCTGTGATAGAGGCCAACACTGCCGAAGTCTTGGTTCCCACAGGAAGGGAATCAAGATTATAGATTTGCCGCAAAGTTTGGTCTATATAAAATTTATACTGCGATCCTGCCACCTCTGCCGAGAATGTCGTATCGTTTCCTGTGGAAGAGCTGACACCTTGATAATATCTCGTCAGTGTACCCAAAGAGAAAGCCGTGATAGCCGTATCATGGGTATATTCGATGTTTGTATCGTCATCGCTGCCCAGACATGAAGACAACGACAAACCTGCCGTCATCAGCAGGATGAAAGCAAAAAACTTCCTTTTCATTCTTCTCTATATTATTTTTAGCTGCAAATTTACAGAGAAATCTTCAAATAAAGCTCCTTTTGAGCCGTTTATTATGCAAAATATTGATTTGAATGGCATTTTTTAAGTTTGTTTAGTGATTATTACCCCAAGGAACTCGCTTTTTGAGCAACAAATGGATAGAAAAGACACGGAAGCCTCCTTCCTTCTGCAAGAAACGAGACTTCCGATGTTTTTGTGCACTAGATATTCATATAGAGTATTAACTACAAGAGTTTCATTTTTTCTTATGTTCTTTCTTCCACACTTTATATCTATCCATTGTATCAAAGATATACCCCAACAGCATGGTTGCCAACAAGAAGAGGCATACCGCAGAATATTCCTCCCAATGTATCCAGCAGATTGCTTCGACAAAGGCACCAACACCTAGCCATTTGTACGGAAGTATGTCAAATGCTGCATCGATAGATGCCTTTACGTCCTCCCCTCTTCTTGTTCTGATGAAATATACTATCAAGTATACCAAATCAACTGTCAAGAAAAAGTAAATTGTCAACAATGCCTGTTCTTTATAAAAGAAGACATAATCCGCTAGGACAAACCAAACCTGGACTAGCCCCAATTTGAATAAATAACCTTTCATAGACATGTATCATTTGAAATTATCCCAAAGTTGAGGACTATAGACCGACACCATAATTGCAGTCCCAGTACCTCCCGAGGCAACCCCGACTACGCTAGCAAGAGTTTTACCCGCATCAATACCTTTCACAGCTCCCCTTATGTCTGCTGAAGCAACCAACAAACGTTTTCCCCAACCTCTTGTTTGCTGGCAGGAGTTCCACAAAGTCTCATTATAAGACTTTAAAGCGTCAAGTGTTCTAGAATCGTTCGTTTCCACACTAGCTATACTTCCAACAATTTCCTCATCATTGCAAGAAGAGCAAGAGCTCAAAACTGCATACATGGCTATAAAAGCCAAAAACAAGATTATTTTTTTCATATACTTTAAATTTTAATAATTAATAATTTTCGGATGCAAAAGTAATACTATTTTTGATTCCTTACAAGCGTTTATCCCCGAATGGTAGAAAATGAGAATTGAGCTGTTATATATCCAATCCGAACCGTTTTTACCTCACAATAACTTTTAAAAAAGACGAGTAAATTGCCCAAAAACACGTTTTAATTCCCAAAATCAACAATTCGAGTATATCACAATTTGAAATTTAAACTTTTTTTTGTACTTTTGCCTAAAAAAATGAAAATCAGATTCGATAAAATAAATTATTTCGACTATGGCATGGCTTACTTTTCGCTTGCCTTATTCTATTTACTTGCCCTCATTATTTTTGATTGGTCAACCATAACCACCTATTTCCTTAGTGCTTGGGGAATTATCGACAATTGGCTGTACCATACCGGCATGGCCATGACTGTTTTTGGGTTAAGCGACTACCTCAAAAAGAAAAAATTTCATGCAAACGCAAACAACAAGAGTCTTGTCTTTTACTCGATTCTTATTTTTATATACACCCTACTTATCATTTTGTTTTACGACTTTACCCAAACATACCTTTGGACTAAGAGTACAGAAATCTTTTGGAAAAGCATGTATATCAGAACTATTTCATCCTCTCTCATCTCTATCGTATATATAATAAGGAACTATGGACAGATAATCCAAGAAAACACAGAACTAAATCTAGAACTGAAGGAAAGTTTGCAGAAAGAATCAGAAAAAGCAACAAAAGCGCAGATGAGTATGCTGAAACTTCAGCTTGACCCTCACTTCATGTTCAACAGTCTCAATACACTTGTGGGGTTGATAGATGAAAATCCTCAAAAAGCAGAATATTTCACCCTAGAACTGTCACGAATTTACAAATACATCGTCTCAAATCTCGACAAAGATATGATTTCTCTTAAGGCAGGAATGGCATTTATCAACAACTACTGCCAACTGCTAGAAATCCGTTATCCACAAGAATTTTTAGTAGATATAGAAGAAGGAATCGTCAGAAATCCAAAAGAAAAGATACTTCCTCTAAGCCTTCAACTCCTTGTAGAAAATGCCATCAAGCACAACCAACACAGCTCAAAGAACCCACTCCTTATTCAAATCAAGAGAGAGGACAACTTTGTGTGCGTAACTAACACTCTCAACCCCTACCCTGAGCAGCAAAAGGAGCACATCCTGTCCATGGGAATTGGCATGAAGAACCTCAACGACAGATATAAACTCACCTGCGACAGAATACCTATCACTCTACTATCTGAGAGTAAATATACTGTAAAAATACCAATTATATAAAATATAAAAGCAACATGAACATACTAGTCATTGAAGACGAGAAGAGAAACTTTAATCGACTCAAGAAACTCTTGTCGCAGATAAACAAAGACTACGAGATCTTCGGTCCAGTCGATAGCGTAGAAGAACTAAAGGAAGAGCTAAAGAACCCACAATCCTACCAGCTCATTCTTGCCGACATTCGCATCAATGGCGGCACGTGCTTTGATGCCTTTGACGAAATAAAGCCCAATGTTCCTGTCATTTTCGTCACAGCGTACGATGAATATGCCCTGAAAGCATTTAAGAGCAATGGCATTGCGTACGTACAAAAGCCTATCGAGCAAGAAGAGTTAGAAGAAGCTATCGGAAAAGCGTTGAAAATGATAGCTCCACAACAAGAGATGACCAACCTTCTCAATCTTTTGCAAGACAAGAACAAGAAGAAATACAGAGAACGTTTCCTCGTCCCCAGAGGTGACAAATTCCAAATCGTCAGTACCTATTCCGTCAACCATTTCATGATAGAAGGGAAAAACTTAATAGCCTATCTAGAAGACGGTTCAACAGCAACCATCAATGAGAGCATGAATGAACTGGAAGTAGAACTAGACCCTACCATGTTCTTCCGCATTAACCGACAATGCATTATCAACATTGATGACATCATCAATATCGAGATGACTTGGAATGGGAAACTCAAACTATACCTCAGGCACTTCAAGGACAAAGACTTTGAAGTAAGCCGCGAAAGAGTCAACGACTTGAAAGACCGGCTGAACAATTAGGCAAACAGCAAAATTCCTGCTTGAAATCTGCTGTTTATACACTTTGACGCAAGGAGTCCTGCTTCCCTTGCGAGAAACAGGACTCCGATATTGTTTTCTTTGATTCGATCAATCGAATGATTAGAGCTGTGGACCAGCAGCAACGAGAGCCTTACCAGCCTCGTTGGTCTCGTACTTCTTGAAGTTCTTGATGAAGCGAGCAGCCAAATCCTTAGCCTTCTCCTCCCACTGAGCAGCCTCAGCGTAAGTGTCGCGAGGATCCAAGATGTCAGTAGCTACGCCTGGCAACTCTGTTGGAACCTTGAAGTCGAACATTGGAATCTGCTTGGTAGGAGCCTTGTCGATGTCACCGCTCAAGATAGCGTCGATGATACCACGTGTATCCTTGATGGAGATACGCTTGCCTGTACCGTTCCAACCTGTGTTAACGAGGTAAGCCTTGGCGTTGTTGGCCTCCATCTTCTTTACCAACTCCTCAGCGTACTTAGTTGGGTGCAACTCCAAGAATGCCTGGCCGAAGCAAGCAGAGAATGTTGGAGTAGGCTCTGTGATGCCGCGCTCTGTACCAGCCAACTTAGCTGTGAAGCCAGAGAGGAAGTAGTACTTGGTCTGCTCTGGAGTCAAGATAGATACTGGAGGCAATACACCGAATGCGTCAGCTGAGAGGAAGATTACCTGCTTGGCAGCTGGAGCAGCAGAACCTGGCTGGATGTTGGCGATATGGTTGATTGGGTAAGATACACGAGTGTTCTCAGTTACGCTCTTGTCAGCGAAGTCAATCTTGCCGTCGGCAGCCACTGTTACGTTCTCCAAGAGAGCATTGCGCTTGATGGCATTGTAGATGTCTGGCTCAGACTCCTTGTCGAGGTTGATAACCTTGGCGTAGCAACCGCCCTCGAGGTTGAACACACCCTCGTCATCCCATCCGTGCTCATCGTCACCGATCAACTTACGCTTAGGATCTGTTGACAATGTGGTCTTACCTGTACCGGAGAGGCCGAAGAAGATAGCTGTGTTCTCACCGTTCATGTCGCAGTTGGCAGAGCAGTGCATAGAAGCGATGCCCTTCAATGGCAAGTAGTAGTTCTGCATAGAGAACATACCCTTCTTCATCTCACCACCGTACCATGTATTGATGATAACCTGCTCACGAGTTGTCGTGTTGAAGGCAACACAAGTCTCAGAGTTCAGACCGAGCTCCTTGTAGTTCTCAACCTTAGCCTTAGAAGCGTTGTAGATAACGAAGTTTGGCTCGAAGTTAGCGAGCTCCTCTTCTGTAGGCTGGATGAACATGTTGGTCACGAAGTGTGCCTGCCATGCTACCTCAACGATGAAACGAACAGCCAGACGTGTAGCCTTGTTTGCACCGCAGAATGCGTCTACAACATAGAGGTTCTTGTTAGAAAGCTCGTTCTTTGCGATATCCTTAACCTTTGCCCAAACATCCTCGCTCATTGGGTGGTTGTCGTTCTTGTACTCCTCTGAAGTCCACCATACGTTGTCGTGAGACTGAGCGTCATCAACGATGTACTTATCTTTAGGAGAACGACCTGTGAAGATACCTGTCATCACGTTGACAGCGCCGAGCTCGGTCACCTGACCTACCTCATAACCTTCAAGACCAGCCTTTGTCTCCTCCTCGAACAACTGCTCGTAAGAAGGATTGTGAGCGATTACAGTAGCACCTGTAATACCATACTTTGTTAAATCTAACTTTGCCATTTTATTAAATGTATTTAAGTTGTAAATTAATTCTTTCTATAACTTAGCCCTGGTCGAATGTCAATTCTCCCAAAACCGCCGCAAAGTTACGAAAAATATGTTTTACGGCAAACTTTCTTGTTCATAAATAATTCTTTTTAAAACCTTTTTAGGTTAAAGAATTTAAAATCCTTTTTCTTCATCTATGATTTGCCACATTGAGTTTGCAAATAATCCGAGCGTTCTACCACCGAAAGCCACCGTTTCCAAGATGTCATAGACGGCCAATCCCGTACCTTCTCCATACCAAGTCCGAGAACAGGGGATTGCCGGGGTATTCTATATTCCCTTGGTTGTGTACGGGTACAAAAGTGAACTCTGCAAAAAATGCAGAAAATATTTTGTCGTTTATTGGATTTGATGTATCTTTGCATAAGATAAGCTGCACTCGACAATCTGAAAGCAAGCTTTCACAGCGATCGTTTGCATTATCTCTGCAAAAAATCAGTATAAAAACTACGACAATGGAAATTCACAACCTGAGCGAACACAACTGCATCATCAACCGCTACCTGGCGGAGATGCGTGACTGCAACTATCAAAAGAACCGACTCCTCTTCCGCAACAACATCAAGAGAATCGGCGAGTATGAGGCTTTTGAGATTTCAAAGACTCTCAACTATGTGGCCAAAGACGTGACTACACCACTTGGGGTAGCAAAGGTCAACCTCCCCACCGACCAGATTGTCATTGGCACCATTTTCCGTGCCGGACTTCCTTTCCATGAAGGTTTCCTCAACATTCTCGACCACTCCGGCAACGCCTTCGTGAGCGCTTACCGTGAATACACCAACGAGAGCCACACCGAGATAGGCGTACACATCGAGTACCTTGCCACTCCCGAGATTGACGGCAAGACACTCATCATCGCCGACCCGATGCTCGCCACTGGCATCAGCATGGAGATGGGGTTGAAGGCTATCCTCACCAAGGGGAATCCCAAGCACATCCACGTGGCTTGCGTACTGGCAGCCCCCGAAGGCATCGAGCATATCAAGAACACCTTCCCCGATGACAAGACCACCATCTGGTGTGCAAGCATCGACGAAGGACTGAACGAGCACAAGTATATCGTTCCAGGTTTTGGCGACGCAGGCGACCTTTGTTACGGCAACAAGCTGTAGAAGACAAAGAGTCGGTTTGAAAACTTCATCCCACGGCGTGGTACACACATCCCGAACTTCGGAATGTATGTTCATAAACACGGAACACATATACCACGGCGCGGTACGGAATATTCACAGGGAGTAAGAAAAAGAAACTTACTCCCTTATTCATTTATACACAGTAACCTAATCCAAAATTAACTGTCAGGCACACAATCCTTTAATAATGGAACGAACTTCCTCCCAAGAACTCTCGCAATAGCGATGTAGGAGGCAGATTATTATAAGGGATGCCCTTGAAATACTTCAAGAACTTCAAGAGACGGTAAGCCTCGGCATACTCCTCGCAATTCTCCGGCACCTGCTGCAACAGAGGCTCCGCCTGCGTCTTGATGACCGCCAGCTCGAAGAGCATCGCCGAATTGAACATGGCGTCGGCATTCTCCTGGAACGGGAAGATCCACTTGTTCTCACCAGCCCGCACCGACGGCCAACGGTGGATGGTGTCTTGCGCACTCACCCCACGGTACTTATAGTCGCGGATGATACGACGGAGCAGACGATTGTCGGTGGTAGGGATATAGTTGTGGTTGTCGAGCAAGATGGTGGTCAAGGCAGAGGCATACACACGGAAAATTTGTTCATCGGGAATATGCGACGTCAACTCGGGATTCAGGGCATGGATACCCTCCACCACAAGCACATTGTTAGGGGCCATCTTCAGTTTCTTGCCGCTCTTCTTGCTCTTGCCCGTCTGGAAATCATACTTCGGCAGTTCCACCTCCTCGCCACGGAAGAGGGCGTTGAACTGGTCGTTGATAAGTTGCAAGTCAAGGGCGTAGATGCTCTCATAGTCGTATTCCCCATTCTCGTCCTTCGGTGTTTTCTCCCGATCCACAAAGTAATCATCAAGAGATATCTGAAGAGGCTTTAATCCATTGACAGCCAACTGGATGGACAGTCGCTTGCAGGTAGTGGTCTTGCCCGAGGAAGAAGGCCCTGCCAACAGCACGAGCTTCACCCCCTGGCGGTGTGCAATCTCCTCGGCTATCTTGACTATCTTCTTCTCCTGCAACGCCTCGCTGACGTTGATGATATCGGTGGTAAATCCCTTTTCCACAGCCATGTTGAAGTCACCCACCGTACGGATGCCCAGGATATTCTGCCAGCGATGGTGCTCCTTGAATATTTCAAACATCTTGTCTTGCTTGGTCACCTCGCCCAGTACGTCTGGGTTCTTGAGGGACGGAATGCGAAGCAACATACCGTCATAATACTTCTCCAGTCCGAAGAGATACAGCTCGGAGGTGTTGGTGAGCAACGTGCCGTAATAGAAATCGACATAATCACCTATCTTATAATAGGTAGTGTAGATGGACCCGGAAGTCTTCAGAAGCTTCACCTTCTCCACATCCCCCTTCTCCTCGAAGAGAGCAATCGCCTCCTCGGTAGGCACCATGTAACGACGGATGGGCATCCTGTCGGCAATGATCTTCTCCATGCGATGGCGTATCATGTTCACATCCTCTTCTACCAAAGGGCGCTCCAGGCGTACATCCACATAGAAACCGTTCGACACAGGAATGTCGATGATGACATCGGGACTAGCAGGAAAAACATCCTTCACCGCCTTGCAAAGCACGAAGAAAAGGGTGCGCGTATAGGCCCGCGACCCCGAAGGCGAGGTCATGTCGAGAAACTCCACGTCCTTGTTGTTATATACACGGTAATGCAGTCCTTCCACCTTGTTGTTGACCTTGCAAGAGACCGGACCATGGCTCATCTGGAGCCCAAATTCAGAAAAAATATCAAAAAGTGTGCTTCCAATGGCTACTTTTTGAGATTTTTTATTATTTTTGCAACGAATTTGTATCATCTGTTTCATTTGCGTTACGTTTATGTTACAATACTGGGCTGTATGTCCCCTGAGGGCACGAACCAAGAGGGAACCTACTTTCTGTCGGGTAAAGGTACGAAGAAATTCGCAACCATGGTGTTTTTGACAACATAAATTAAAATAAAATATGTCGATTTGGATATTTTTCAGGCTTATCGGAGCACTCGCCCTACTCATGTTCGGCATGAAAACGATGAGCGACAGCTTACAGAAGATGGCAGGCCCACAGCTGCGCCATGTGTTAGGAACCATGACCACCAACCGTGTGACGGGCATCCTCTCGGGTACGCTCATCACGGCTGCGGTCCAGTCTTCCACCGCCACCACCGTCATGACGGTTTCATTTGTGAACGCCGGCCTGCTGACCCTGGCACAAGCCATCTCCGTCATCATGGGAGCCAACATCGGCACCACGCTCACCGCCTGGATTATGAGTGCGGGCTTCTCGTTCAACATCACCGATTTCGTGTGGCCGGCTTTCTTCATCGCCATCATCCTCATCTATAGCAAGAAGCGCAAAATCGTAGGCGACTTCATCTTCGGCATATCCTTTATGTTCCTCGGCTTGGGCACCTTACGGCAAACGGGCATCGACATGGACTTGGCCCACAACCAGCCCGTACTGGACTTCTTCGCAAGCTTTGACCCACAAAGTTTCCTCACCACCATCACCTTCCTGGTCATCGGCAGCGTACTCACCATGTGCGTACAGAGTTCCGCCGCCGTCATGGCCATCACGATGATACTCTGTTCCACGGGGGTTCTCCCCATCTATCAAGGCATTGCCCTTGTGATGGGTGAGAACATCGGCACCACCGTCACCTCGAACGTGGCAGCCCTCACCGCCAACACCCAAGCCCGAAGGGCTGCGATGGCACACATGGTGTTCAATGTGTTCGGCGTGCTCTGGATACTCTGCGTGTTCAAGCCGTTCATCAACCTCGTATGCGGTTGGGTAGGCTTCGATGTGGAGATGCCCAAAAGCGACCCACACTTCGTTTCCAACGCCGCCAAGCTTTCATTCGTGCTCGCTGCCTTCCACACCACCTTCAACCTGAGCAACACCTTCATCCTCGTATGGTTCATTCCCCAGATGGAGAAGTTGGTTTGCAAGATTATCCGCCCCAAGAAGAACGCCGACGAGGATGACTTCCGCCTGCGTTTCATCCAGACGGGCATCATGAAGACCCCGGAAATCTCAGTCTTGGAGGCACAGAAGGAAATCCACTCCTTCGCAGAGCGCATCCAGCGTATGTTTGGCATGGTGAAGGAACTTCTGGGCGAGACCAACCCAGACAAGTTCGTGAAACTCTTCACCCGCATCGAGAAGTACGAGGGCATCTCCGACAACATGGAGATAGAGATAGCGAAGTACCTTGACCAAGTGAGCGACGCCCACCTCAGTGACGAGACGAAGGCCAAGATCCGCGCCATGCTCCGCGAGATATCCGAGATTGAGAGCATCGGCGACAGCTGTTACAACATTGCGCGCACCATCAACCGTCGTTGTAAGGGCAAGGAGGACTTCATCCCAGCCCAGTATGAGCACATGCACCAGATGATGGAGCTTACCGACAATGCCCTCACGCAGATGAACGTGGCTCTCGTGGGGCACAAGAGCGAGACCGATGCCAACCGCTCCTTCAACATCGAGAACGAAATCAACAATTATCGCAACCAGTTGAAGAGCCAGAACATCAACGATGTCAACAACCACCTCTACACATACGCTATCGGCACGATGTACATGGACATCGTACAAGAGTGCGAGAAACTTGGCGACTACGTAGTGAATGTCGTGGAGGCCCGCATGGGCGTAAGACAGCACGAGGCATGATGATTCCAGAAATTTATGTACAAAAATAACTTCAATTAAGAGAATGGAAAAACAGCCTCGCTCCTACAGATAGGAACGAGGCTGATTTCGTTTATAGTCTCACCTTTCTTCTGTTTCTTCCGGGTTACCTCCTCATAGAGTTGGAAGTCCTTTTCTTGAAGTTTGTTCCACTCAAAAGAGTCACGCTTTTCTTGCTTGGCTTGTAGGTCTAAGCCATATATCATGTGTAAGTAACCGACAATACGCCCTTCTTTTATTGGGTACCAAACCAACGGCATAGGCATAGCGCATTCTGTCATTGTGTTCATCTTTGAAAAGCGCAAGATTGGTATTTCGGTCATTATTGTTGCCATAGGTCCAATTACGTTCATTGTTATTTCCGTATGAGACCTTATACTCTTAATCACCCTTCGAGCCAGCACTATTTGTCATCACGACGTAAGCCATTGAACTATTGGCATACAAAGCCTTGGCAACGGCATCAATGATTTTTTTCTTTTTCTCAGGAATGGCGAACACATAGTTCTTAGCATACGATCCATCTTTGTAAGTGTCGGCTTCGCTATCCGTGAGATAGCCTTCTTTCATTATTGTATTTAAAGCCTTCTCGAATGCTTGTTCAACAGAAGATTGCCCTTTCTGGGCAAAAACTGCGGTGGCTGCACTCATGAGCCATACCAACAAAATAAGTCTAATGGAAGTTCTCATAAGTTTTTGATTTTAAGACCTTTTTGGATTGATATTGATTTTATACGACAACGTCAGCATCACGTAGCGTCCGATTCGTTCCTTAATCTCGGTACTGAACATATTGTCATAATGATTATACGAGTAGATGGATACCGAATTCAGCAAATCGTAGGCTGTCAGTTTTGCCGTCAGTTGCTTGTTCTTCAAGAAAGAGCGACTGATGAAGCCATTCCATACGTAATAGTTCTGCGTAGGCACATTCGAGAGTGAATTCTCCAGATGATTCCAGGCAAAGGTCGTACCGATGAAGAGTTTCAGCACTGGTATGGTGTAGTTGGCTGCATACGACAAGTTACCTATCTGACTATGGTAGTTGTTGCGGATACCTTGCTGATAATGCGTGTTGCGATATTGGTAGTCGCCATTGATACCTGTAGTAAAGTCACCATTTCGATAGTACAAGTTGAAACTTGCATTATAGTTGAGCGAACGCAAGTCATACAGCTGCGATACCTCCTCGTTGCTAGCTAACTCCATCACCTGACTTCCCTCCCAAATGATCTGGTTGTAGAAAGTAAAGGTCCAACGCTGATTCTTGTCCAACGCACCTGACATTGATGCCTCCAGGTTTGCATTCCACGCCCCATCTGCATTTTGAGCCTGATAGATATAAGCTCCCGTCTGACGGTTATAGCGATAGCCGGTTACGACAGGGTTTGATTGGTACCAGTATTCTGATCCAATATTGAAAGAAGTCCGGTTGTCTTTGAGCTTATGTTCGTAACCCAGCCGCGTTCGCCATTTATGACCTGTTTTCAAGTCAGCATTGGCAAGAACGATTGACAACGGATTCGAGTAGTTGAATCCTACCGAATTATATAAATCCGGCAAAATCGTATTATGCCAGAAGTGAGCGTTGATAACTCTTTTCCACTTTTTCCATGCAAACGTGGTATTGATGTTTCCATCCAGAAGTACCCTCGAGCGTGTGGCACAAGTATCCACCATGGCATGCTGATAAGTTATCTTCTCATTACGCACGAAAATCGGCAAGTGGAAACGTATCCATGCATAGGTGCTGTCCGTCTGCTTATTGTAATAGAAATGCAATCCCGACTGCGAGTTGCGAGTCATACGATTGGTATATTCGCTGTCATCCCATGAAAGAGCCATCAGCAAAGAGTCGGCAGTAGAAGGAATCTCACCCAGTGGATGCATATCGTTTTGCCATTCCTTCAACTTGTCCAAGCGATAATACTCCCGTGGCGTATTATTGTTTTCTTGGTTGAAAAGGGTATAGATACGCCACGTCCAGTTGTTGAGAGCATTGATATAGTACTCGGCACGAGCCTCCCAGCGATAACCTTTGTATCGAGAGTAATCATATATGTTTCGATAGTCCTTCTGCTGTTCTTGGTTGTTGTAATCCAAACGGTAATCGCTGTACGATTTATTATCCCTATGATTATACAACCCATTCAATTCCCATTCCAAGTTGTCACCCCAAGGTAACTTCTGGTTATAGAAGAACTTTTGGTAAGCATAGAGTTGCTTGCCATGATAAAGATTGTTGTCGCAGATGCGATTGAGAAGCGACTCACGGATATCCAATGGCTGAGAGACAGAAAATATAGAGTCTAAAGCCGCTGTAGCCTCACCATAACGATCTGTGCTGCCAGTAAGTGATGCCGAGCGTGAGGTTTCATCGAAATCTGTATCATTCAAGCGGAACACGGTGTACGAGTTGATCCATACAGGCAGTTGCAAGCTAAAATCATTGGAGAATTGTATCTGGCGGCTGCGAGTCTTGTCATGACTATCAGTCAAAGAATAAGAGTTGCCTTCTCCCATGAATCGGGTTCCCTGAACGCTATTGTTGTTGGTATAGTCGTTCCAGAAAGCATTGGCTTCGAACGCATTTTTGTACCAAGTGTCCGTACCGTCACTCTGGATATTCAAACCTACGGAGCGGTTGGTCGTCTTGCCTTCTGGCGCATCGGTAGCACGCCATTCGCCATTGCTCTCAGGATTGCGAGTCTCATTGATATTGTTGACATTGGCATAGGCTGTCACCTTGGTATGGTCACTGAACCTGCTGACAAACACACGTTCCAAGTGACGGTTGGAGGGGGCAAGGCCTGCCTCTAAATTTGCCAAATACCCCGTAGAGTACTCCTTCTTGAGGTTGACATCCATCACATACTCCTTTTGCTCCATGTCCTTGCCCATGTATTTACTGAAGTCCGTGGTACGATTATACACCTTGATATCCTTGACTGTATAATAAGGCAAGTTGTCGAGCATAATCTTATTCTGACCCTTGAAGAAATCCTTGCCGTTCAAGGTAAGGTAATCCACCTTTCTTCCATTAATCAAGATGGAGCCATCATCCTTCAACTCTGCCCCTGGCAACTGGCGCACCAAGGCATCAAGCATACTACCGTCAGGCAACTTGAAGGCACTGGCATCATACACAATGGTATCGCCACGGTAAGCTATCTTGACTCGAGTAGCCTTCACGATCACCTCACCCAAGACACCACCCTCGAAGTCATTGATGGAAGAACGGCGTTTCATGTAATGCCAAGGAGCATCGAAGTAACGGTTGCGCCCTGCATACTTGACGGTATAGTTGACGTAGGTGTCGTAGTATTCGGGATGAGTGGCACGCACGATATAAGATGCAGGCTTGGCAGGAATCTCGAATCTGTAGCAAAAGTCGTTCGACTGGTAGCCGTTGCGCCATGCGGTGCAAGTATCTACGATGGTGCTATCAGCGTTCATCAAGGTGATTTTCACATCCTTGACTCCCACCTTGGTAAAAGAATCCCTGATATGTCCCCAAAGGGTGAGGGTGCGCTCTTTCTTGGGAGTTGATTCTGAGTGGGTCGTTTTCTGGGCAAATCCAGAAAGACTTGATAACATGACAAGTATTGCCAGGAGTAGTTGTTTCATTTACAATAGGTTTTATTTTGTTTATATTCAATCGCTTGTTGCTAAGAACACTTGTATAAACGGAAACAGAAGGGATTTATGAAAAAAGTTAACGCACTTTAACAGTCATTTACCGCTATTAACAAAAGAAGTCCTAAGAAAAGTGCAAAAACTTGCTTTTTATTTTGTTGTATCTCTGATTCTGTGTAACTTTGCACCCGAAATTGCAATTTTATGAATAATCAATGAAGATCCTAGTAACGGGTGCGCCGGGATTCATCGGCAGCTACATCGTGGAAGAAGCCTTGAGACAAGGCATGAAGCTCACATCGGAACTTCATGCCTTTTTTCATCATCTTTCACTTTACATTCTTATTTTTTTACATTTTTACCCTTTTACTTTTTGACCTTTAAAGCTACTCTTCCACCAGAATCCATCTGATACCTCCTATCTGTCCAGCGACATAGTTGCAAGGCGGAACATCTGGATGGTTGAGATTAGAAAGATATACAGGTTCTTCTGCCACAAACTGATGACAAGTAAAGGTATCACCCACAGCAAGTTTGCTCTTCACGCTCTCTTCCACCAGGAACACATCATTTCCCTGGTATCGAATCGTAACGATACGCCCTGGTTGCCAAGTCAATCTCACCTTATCGCCAACACTCAACGCATCAGAGACCAACTTACTCTTGACAAAGAAATTACTGGACTCCACAACATCTTGTCCTCCTAGAAAGGCAGACCATCCCGAATATCCCACCATACGTGAGAGCAAGTCGAGATTATACTTGCTCGGTTTGCTAGCACTAGCCACATATCCCCACATGCGTTTCAGGGTACTTACAGATATGCGTTCTCGGGTATATCCTTGTATCTGTCGAGAAAGGAAGTCAAAGTCCTTAGGTGAGCTGACGCTTCTGCCCACCAATATCTCCACCTTTTTCTTGAGGCGTTCGAGGTCCTCTTGATTATAATTCTCCACCATAATAATATATGCCTTTTGCTGTTTGGGGCAAAGATACTGCATTTTCCCAAAATTTCACCACAAATTTCCTTCATTTTTCATATTCAAAAGAAATTGAACCGTTTTGAACCAATTCTATTCCAACAAACCAAACAGCCACAAGTAGGTCAAAAAGTATAGTTATGGCTGAGTTATAATCTGTTAAACCATATCTTTTCTAAATATTTTTCCATATCTTTGCATTCCACAAAATATGTAACATAAAACATGGAATAGGTATAACACGTTATGGAACAACTGAATAACCCTTTTGTTATCTATGGATATAAAGGTGCAGAATATTTCTGCGACCGCAAAAAAGAGACTGAGCTTATCACCAGAGCATTGCAAAATGAACGCAACATCGTCCTGATTTCCCCTCGACGCATCGGAAAGACAGGACTCATTCACCATGTCTTCGAACATCTACAGCAGAACGAGCCAGATACGGAATGCTTCTACCTCGACATCAATGCCACAAGAAACCTCAGCCAATTTATCCAACTCCTTGGCAAGACTGTCATCGGGAAAGTCGATACTTTCTCACAATCAGCTATGAGAAAGGTAATGGCGTTCTTTGCCAACTATAAACCTACCATGTCGTTTGACGAGCTGACGGGCATCCCTACCTTCTCGATAACCGTCTCACAAAGTCAAAGAGAGGATTCCTTGAAACACATCTTTGAATATCTGAAGCAATCGGGCAAGCGAATCTACATCGCCATCGACGAGTTTCAGCAGATTGCGGAATACCCTGAGAGTGGTGCTGAAGCTTTGTTGCGCTCTTACATCCAGTTCTTACCGAATGTCTATTTCATCTTTGCTGGCAGTAAACAGCACATCATGACCGATATGTTCCTGTCTGCAAAACGACCATTCTATCAGAGTTCACAGATTGTCAACTTGCCGCTCATCGACCAACAAGAATACCACATCTTTGCCAACAAATGGCTCGCAAAGATAGGTCTGGAACTGGATGATGCCACCTTCGCATACCTATATAATAAGGTGGATGGACAAACTTGGTACGTCCAAGACATCTTGAACCGCCTCTACCAAAACGGCAGGGCGATAACCCAAGAGGAAATCAACCAAGTTATCATCGAACTGGTGAATGAGCAAGAGGTGGCTTTCATCAGCTATTACGAATCACTTTCCGACAATCAGGCATCCCTTCTCTCTGCCATTGCCAAGGAAAAATCCGTCTCGTCAGTGCTCTCGCAAGAGTTTATCCGCAAATACTCTCTTCCTGCCACCAGCAGCGTGAGCCTAGCTCTCAAGACTTTGCTCAATAGAGAGTTTGTCTATAAATACAATGGTTATTACATCGTCTATGACCGCTTCTTTAGCATTTGGCTAAGGAAGTAGAAACAAGAAAGCCATAAATTGTCCTTACAGAAACAGTCCCCATCTGATGCCGGTATCAGATGGGGACTGTTCCTGTTACCCTTCCTATATATAATAAAAGGTAAAAAGGTTTCGAAACACCCTTCAGCATCTTTCACCCCCCAAAATACATTTTTTATCTATAACTGAAATTGAACCGTTTTGAACCAATCGACTTTCATTTCTTTTATATAAATTTGCAACCGAAAGTAAATGAGATATTAAAAACAAACGTCTTATGGGAAATATCAGTGAACAATCTGTATTTGGTAACTATGAGCAAAAAGAGAATCAAGTAACCTCTGCTCTTCTTAAAATTTTAAAAGAAGATGAGCATGAGATTCTTCTAAATGCATTGCTACAAGACATCGGTGGAATAAGTCTTCCAGAGAAATCTCTCAGAATCGAGACGCAAGCAAAAAGTAAAGTTGGGCATTCTGTGCCTGACGGAAAGTTGTCTTGCCGCTATGCTTTTGATATTTATATTGAAAGTAAATTGGGAACTACCATCAACGAAAAGCAGCTAGAAAATCACTTAGAGCTACTTAATACAAATAAGAATGTTATACTCATCTACATAACCCAACATCAAACAAGACCAAATGACATTCTTCCAGAGGATGTCTTATGGGCAAATTGGACGCAAATATACCATATTATCAATAGAGTACACGAAGAAGGAGTCAGCCCTGTATTAGACTATCTCATCGACCAATTTTATCTTCTTCTAAGTTCTCTTAAACTATATGACAACAGTGACAATCGTGTCATCATCGTAGGTGGAAGATGGGGTGAGCCTATAGCCCTCGAATATGGTTTCTATGCTTGCCAAGGCGGCAGAAGTTTCAAAAAAGCCAAATACCTTGCATTTTATCACTCACAAAGAATTCAGTACCTATTCGAAATTGAATACAAGAAAGAAGATGTAGATATACAAACACTTAAAGGAACTATTCCTAAGGAATATTTCTTAACCCAACTTTAACACAGTATAGAGCATTTTGATTGCTAATCAGTACATTG
>CAVBGK010000051.1:0-100602 GCA_963594995.1 Bacteroidaceae bacterium | reverse complement strand
CACGACATTCAGAACCACAATCTGACGCTCTAACCAACTGAACTACGTCCACCATGTTAGATACTTAATCTGCAATTTTGTTAAGCGTGTGCAAAGGTACGGAAAATATTTGGTTTGACCAAATAATTTCCGTACTTTTTCGCAAAAAATTACTTTGCAGGGGTTGCAGGGGCGGTAGGAGTTGCTTTCTGTGCGTCAGCACCAGCTGCATTTTGGGTAGCGGGAGCAGCCTTCTGTGTTCCTGCAGCACTGTTGCTTGCACCTGGCATGGCAGGAAGTGCAGTCTGCTCTGTTGTGGCGGAGTTCTCCATTACACTGCTCTCGCCGGCAGCCGTTGGAGCAACGTAAGCACATGCTACACTGATAATGACCATGGCAGCGGCAAGACCCCATGTCAATTTCTCAACCACATCGGTTGTCTTGCGAACCCCCATGATTGCGTTTGATGAAGAGAAGTTGGAAGCAAGTCCACCTCCCTTTGACTCCTGGATGAGCACGATGAAAATCATCAAAAGTGCCACCAAGACGATTAATACTACTAATAATGTGTACATTTTTAAAACTAGTTTTATTTATTATTGTTGTTTTTAATCAGTTTCTCCAAGAATCGCATCTGGTCGGCATAATACATACTTTTTCCTGGATGCTTCTCATGCAATCGGCGTATAATGTCAAGTGCGCGCTGGTATTTGCCTTGCTTGATATATATTCTTGCCAGGGTTTCCGTAAATACTCCACTGTTTTCCGTCTGCTCTTCTTTATTGCTCTCTTCTTCCAATTGGGGCTTGAACTCTGGTTGATAATCATCCGTGGAGTCAATCTTGGGCAATTTGAAGCCGCCGTCCTCCATAAAGTCATCAATGAGAGCAATGGTACGGGATGGTGACTCCTTGTCTTCTTCCCCTCCTGTTTCCAGAAGATATGCCACATAGTCGATGGCAGCATCTGCCGGGGTAGGCTTTCTCTTCTGATGTTTTTTCTCCTCTTCGTTGTTCTCCGCAGGTATAGACTCCAGGAAGTTGTCTATTAAGTCGGATGTCCGGTCGGATGCGTCTGTTTTTTTCTCTTCATTGTGCTTGGCCGCTTTTTTCAATTGATAATGTGCCGCCTCGACCATTTGGAAGATAACCTTGCGGTCTGTAATGAAGATGGCAGCTCGGCGAAGTTCCTCGTCAAAGCTGGCGTCATGGAGTAAGTATAGATTTTGCAGCATCAATAGGCGAGCTGTCTGGTAGTACGGATAAAGTGCTAACAGCTCTCGGAGGTCATAAAGAGTCTCCTTATTCATCTCCTCTGGATGTTGTATCAGTCTGCTTAATTCCACGAAACTTATTTTATGTTTTATATTTATTCTTTTTTACAATAAGCAAAGCCGTTGTTTTCTTCTTTTACCAGTTGGCAACGGTTGCATTGAAGATTTGCTCAACCAAGTCTTTTACCATTTGGTTGACGAGTTCCTCTTGCACGGATGACAAACTTTGTGTTGTCTCATAGCTCTTGGAGGAAGTGAACTGGCGTTCAAAGTCTTCGTTGTGGTTCACATTGTTGGTGAATCTTACGTTGACCGTGATAGACAACTCTGTCTGTGCGGAATACCCCTCGCTTGACACGCTCTTGTTGCGTTGGCTGTATTGTGTAATCTCACCCTCTATCTTCAAGTCGCCATTTCGTTTTACCTGTTGCAGACGGGTATGGTTGGCAAACTCATCCTTCAAGGCATTGTTGAACATCGGCCCCATCGGTCCCCATACATAAGTGCTTCGTATAGGAAACTCCGCGATTTGGATAGTCTTGGTCTTGGTATAGTCAATGCTTGCGCCATTGAACTTATAGCTTACGGAGCATGCTGCAAGTATGCCCATCGCCAAGATGACACCTATTATATATATATGTTTGCGAAAACGCTTCATATCTTATCTTCGTTTTTATCATTTATCCTCGTCTTACTCATTATTGTTGCCGAGTCCATATTGCTTGATGCGCCGATAGAGCGTCCGATCGGAAATGCCGAGTTCTTGTGCGGCTTTCTTGCGATTGCCATTATTGCGTTCCAAAGCCTTCTCTATCATCTGCCTGCCGATGTCACTCAGGTTGAGTGTCTCTGGTTCATTGATTTCTTCGGCGACGGCATCTTCTGCCTCATGGGGGTGGAGTACTTGGGAATTTCTCACAGTGGCAGTATTTCCTACCGAGGCTGGGTAGCCGACAGGCTCCAGGGCCGAGAAGGCTTGTGGAGCGGTAAAACCGTTGGCCCCGTTCAGTTGGCGTGCCTCATCCAACTGCTTTCGCAGGGAGGTGACGTCTCTCCGCAGGTCGCTCACGTTCCCCCTTAACTCATAGAGTATCTTGTAAAGCAGCTCCCGTTCGCTCTCATAGCTATGGCTGCCCCCCGAAGCATTCGGAATCGTAGCAAGCTGAGTCGTTTCCTCATCTTGTGGGATATATTGGAGTAGCATTTGTGCAGTGATTTCTCGTTGCTCACTGAGTACAGACATCTGCTCCGTAATGTTTTTGAGCTGCCTCACGTTGCCTGGCCACTTGTACTTCAGCATAATGACCTTTGCGTCATCACTCAGCGAAATCTTGGGCAGACGGTATTTTTCTGCCATCTGCATGGCGAAGAGACGGAACAACAGCAAGATGTCGTTGCCACGTTCACGGAGCGGCGGCATTTGGATTGGTATTGTGTTAAGGCGGTAGTACAAGTCCTCTCTGAAACGTCCTTCACTGACCGCCTTGCGCATATTGACGTTTGTGGCAGCTACGATTCTCACATCTGTCTTGCGAATTTCCTGGCCTCCCACACGAATATACTCACCAGTCTCCAAGACGCGAAGTAAACGTGCCTGTGTCTGGACAGGGAGCTCGCCGACCTCGTCCAAGAAAATGGTGCCTTTGTTGGCTATTCCAAAATATCCTTCGCTTTCCCCGATGGCACCCGTAAAAGAACCTTTCTCATGTCCGAAGAGTTCGCTGTCAATCGTACCCTCGGGAATGCTACCGCAGTTGATGGCGAAATATTTTTCCCGGCGTCGAGGGGAATGGTCGTGAATGATACGCGGAATAATCTCCTTTCCGACACCGGACTCACCGATTATGAGCACAGAAAGATCGGTCGGTGCCACCTGCAAGGCAACATCGAGCGCCCGATTCAACCCGTCGCTATTTCCGACAACATTGTATCTTTGTTTTATCTTCTGAAGTTCCGATATGTCCATTTAGCTGACAAAATTACGCATTTTTTTTCAATTAGCTGCAAAGTTGGCAGGAAATACTCTCTTTTTTAACTTTTCGTCTCTTCATTTGGCTTGAAAGGAGCATTGGAATGCTTTTTAGGGATTGAAAAACGTACTTTCTCGCTCTCGTCACGTTTCTCATGATAAAGTTTGGGAAGAGGATTCTCCAGAGCCTCATCAAAGGATTGACGGTGACGGAACACGTCAATCGCATCATAGATGGCATGACGGAAAGAGGTCTCGTCAGCCTGGCCCGTTCCCACAATGCTGAAACATGGATTTACATCTGCTGCCATACGTACGATTGGCATTCCTGCCGTGTATATGACCCCATCCTCTGTGTAAAGTGAGTGGAAAGGCGTGGTTGCTTGGTCGTGATACATTGCCATCACGCCATCAAACTCGGTAAAATAACCTTTTCCGAAAAACTCGTCGGACGCATATGGTCCAAAAGCCTGTACACCTTTCTCTACAAGTGCGTTGATGGCAGGAATGATAATCTCGCTCTCCTCGCTGCCACAGCTGTTGCCCTCGTTGCTCTTGGGATTCAGGGCCAAAACGGCAATGCGAGGATTGGTTATCAAGAAATCACGCTTGAGCGTTTGCTGCATCAAGGTCACTTTTTCAACGATAGCCGCCGTGGTGATAGCTTCCGGCACATTCTTCAAAGGTGTCTTCTCTGTGACGGACGCAATGCGCAAGTCACCACCGATGAGGATTGACATGGCCTTCTTCCCTTCGCCTAGGCTTGTCTCGATGTAACTCTTGTGACCTTGGAATGGATAATTCTCAATCTGTGCGTTCGTGTTGCTTACCGGGGCTGTGACCAACACGTCGTAAAGCCCATTGCGGAAATCTGTCATGGCACGGTCGAGAGCTTTGACCGCAGCCTGTCCTGACTCCTCCGTAGGCATACCCATATCCACCTTGACATCATCTTCGACTGCTGCCAAGAGATTGATTCTTCCGTCCAATGCGTCCTCTGCCTTCTGGATGATAGAGAACTGCCCTGGCAAGTTCATCGCCTTGCGATAATAAGCTGCCACCTTGGGCGACCCATATATAATAGGTGTACAGAGTTCGAGCATCTCAGGCTCTGTAAACGACTTAAAGATGAGTTCATATCCGATACCGTTGGTATCTCCGTGGGTTATTGCCACCCTTACTTTCTGATTGTCCATTTTTCTTATTTTATTGTAGTTAGAACAGCTTCCAGCTGCTTTATTAAATTTCTCTTTTTCATTTCCGGTGCATAAACGAAACCGATAATTACGATTTTCTCGTTTTTCCGGGCAAGGGTCTTCATTACGTATGGACCGCCCATGGCATCGCCCTTCATTTCCCACAATCCTCGTTCCGCAAGTTTTGGGAGAACCATATACATGCTGTCCGTCTCACCGGGCATATTTCTTCTAAGTACACTATCCACTTGCTGTAAACGGTTTACTTTCATCAGCACCAGGTTTTGCATCCCTCTGTTGGCGTTGTTGGAGATCCAAAGGAATCTCTTTCCTTTCTTGCTTGCGTCCATGTCCAACGGCACTTTTGCCTCAATACCGAAAAGATGCCTTACCTTGGCCTGCATCGTGTCATTCACATGGATGCGGGAAGCTAGCGTCTGTAGTTCTGCCTGGTCGATGAGGCATCTGAGCTTATCTCCATCGAGATGTTTTTCCAGCTCTTCCGCCGAACGTGCCTGTATTCGCAAGGTAAGCTGTGGGGTAGCCTTTTCGTCCGAACTCTTTTTTACGGCATATCCAGCATGACGAGAATTCACATCTAAGATGATTCTTGTTCGCATCAGTTGGTAGTTTTCCTTGGCCTTTCCCTTCTTTACTTGGATGATATTGAACATGGGCTCTGGCTGGGGTAAGTCTGGCACATCTACCGTCAACATACGGGTGACGACACTGTCCGTATCACCTTCCAGCATCACTTCATAGGGCTGCCCGATGCTTTTTGGCAAGCGGCTGCCCATATTGCATCCACAGAGAAGTAATACCAAAAACAGCAGGGACTTGAATGATTTCATATCCTTACCTTTCTTCTAGTTCGTTCCCTCTGATTTCTCCGATTTTCTTCGAAGTACTCAGCAGGCCACATGCTGCGTAGATATCTTGCCCTCTACTGGCACGAATGGTGGTAAATATGCCATGCTGGGTGAGGTAGTCACGAAACTGTTCCATCTTTTCGTCAGTCACTCCATGAAGTGGAATGTCTGGTATCTGATGGAATCGGATGAGGTTGATGCGGCAATCAAGACCTTTCAATAGTTGGATGATGGCCTTGGCGTGTCGCATACTGTCGTTTACCCCCTTGAAGACAATATATTCAAAGGAAAGCCGACGCTGGTGCGAGAAGTCGTAGTTGCGCAACAACTCCACAATCTGTTCAATACCCATACCCTTCTCTGCAGGCATCAGCTCTGCGCGTACCGAAGGGATGGGGGCATGCAGGCTGATAGCCATGTGGCATTCACTTTCCTCAAGAAACCTCTGTAGCTTGTTCTTGATACCCACGGAGCTGACAGTTATTCGTTTCGGACTCCACGCCCAGCCATAATCTGCCGTCAATATCTCTGTGGCTCGAAGTACATTGTCAAGATTGTCCATTGGTTCACCTTGCCCCATAAAAACGATATTGGTGAGTTTGTCCACCTCGGGCAAGGAATATATCTGGTTCAAGATGTCGCCAGCTGATAGACTCCCCTCGAAGCCTTGTTTGCCGGTTTGGCAAAAGAGGCAGTTCATCTTGCATCCCACTTGTGAGCTGACGCAGAGTGTGGCCCGGTCTTTGTCGGGGATATAAACCGTTTCTACGAACTGATCGTTGTGCGTTGGGAAAAGATACTTGATAGTGCCGTCCACAGAATGTTGTGCGTCGATATGTCCGGCGCATCCTATTTCGTATTCTTCGGAAATCTTGGTTCGGTTGGCCTTCGATATGTTGGTCATTTCGTCGATGCTCTTTACATGCTGCCCATAAAGCCACTTCGCCATCTGCCCACCGGTGAAAGCAGGCATCCCCAAGTCTCTTGCCACTTGCTTCAACTCACCTAGAGTAAGACCTAGAAGATATTTTTTTTCATTATTCATACTGCAAAGATACGCTTTTTTGATGAAAAAGTATTATCTTTGCCACATATTTTTATTCATTAATAAGAAATAAGGACAAAAAATAGAATATAACAAGCTAAAATGAGAGAAAAAATAGACCTTTTCTTGCCTTGTGAAGACCTCGATATAGTCCTTTCGACTCTCGCCGAACTTCACGACAACAAGACTGTCCAGCATATCCATCTCTTGGTGAATGCCGACTTTGCCGCACGCAACCATGTGCCAGAGGGTTATTCCTTTGTGGTCATCGACCGATTGGAGAGCTCGAACACTGTCACCAGTATCGCCGAGAACACCGATGCCGACTATGTGATGATTTGCACCAAGGCCACACCTGTCAAGTGGGGGCTTTATGCGTTGGAACGATTCCTCTTCACGGCAGACGATACGGATGCCGTGATGGTGTATTCCGACCATTATTCCATGGTGAAAGGCAAACTCGAAAAGCATCCTGTCATCGATTACCAAGCAGGATCGTTGAGGGATGACTTTGACTTTGGAAGCCTCTGGCTTGTCAAGGCAGGTTGTCTCCACGATTATATCTCCCAGCAAGACCGTACGGAATATCGATATGCCGGTCTCTACGATCTTCGTCTTTATCTCAGCCGTACCGGCGAGATATTCCACCTCAACGAGTATCTTTACACAGAAGATGAACTAGACTGTCGAAAGAGTGGGGAGAAGCAATTCGACTACGTCAATCCTCGCAACCGGGAGGTCCAAATAGAAATGGAACGTGCCTGCACCCGACACCTTGAGAAAGTGGGGGCTTTGATTGACACTAACTTCTACCGCAAGCCCGATTTCGACGAGCAGGAGTTTGAATATGAGGCTTCTGTGGTCATTCCCGTCTATAACCGTGAGAAGACTATTGCCGATGCTGTGAAAAGTGCCCTGGGCCAAAAGACGAGTTTCAAGTTCAACGTCATCGTGGTCAACAACCATTCCACTGATGCAACAGGAGAGATTTTGGATACAATTGCCCATGAGTTGGAGGCTCGTAATGACAAGATGGCTGGTCGTCTCATCCAAATTGTCCCGGAAAGAAACGACCTGGGCATTGGTGGATGCTGGAATGTTGCCGTCAACAGCACGCATTGCGGCAAATTCTCCATACAGCTTGACAGTGACGACCTTTACTCTTCGCCAAAGACGCTTCAGAAAATCGTGGATGCCTTTCACAAGCAGAAGGCAGCAATGATTGTCGGCTCCTACCGAATGTGTGACTTCGAACTCAATACTTTGCCTCCTGGGCTGATAGACCACAAGGAGTGGACGGAAGACAACGGATGCAATAACGCCCTGCGTATCAACGGCCTGGGAGCACCACGTGCATTCTTTACCCCTTTGGTTCGCCAAATACAATTTCCCAACACCTCCTATGGAGAAGACTATGCCCTTGGGTTGGCTTTCTCCCGCCGCTATCGCATCGGTCGCATTTATGAAGAATTGTACCTCTGCCGTCGTTGGGGAGGCAACAGTGACGCTGCCCTTGGCATCGACCGTATCAATGCCAACAACCTCTACAAAGACCGTTTGCGCACGATGGAACTGAAGGCTCGTCAACAGATGCTGCGAGGCAAGACCGACATCATGGAGGATAGCAGTATTTCCCGTTTCTTCAACCGTCAGCTGGAGACTTGGGAAGAGGCACGCCATCGTTTCCGTGACCTCAAGCACGTGGAAACCATCCAATTGTCCGACCAGATTAAGCTGCAATGGAATCCGGCACGCATCGTGAGTACGGGAGCCAAGATTGACAAGAAGACACTGGGCGAACGCCCTTGTTTCCTTTGCGATAAAAACCGACCGAAAGTACAGATGTCTAAATTGGTGGACGACAAGTTCCTGCTGTTGGTCAACCCATTCCCAATCTTGCCCGTCCATTTTACCATTCCATCCCGCAAGCATCAACCCCAGGCTATCTACAAGAACTATGGTGAGATGCACCGTTTCTTGGAGAGGAACAGTGAGCTGATGATATTCTATAACGGTCCGAAATGTGGTGCGTCTGCTCCCGACCATCTCCATTTTCAGGCTGGCTCCAGCGGCTACCTGCCATTGCAAACCAACTGGCAACGCCTCTCTCGTAACCTCGCCGAAGTGGTCGTCTTGAATGAGGAAGAGAAACTCGCAGTGGTAAGGGATTTTGTCGTGCCAGCCTTCGTCATCATCTCAAAGACTGCAGAAGGTGACGAGACTCTTTTCCGTCGGTTGTATAAGTCGATGCCTATCCGCCAAGGAGAGACTGAACCCATGATGAACATCGTAGCTTGGCGCAAGGGAGATGAATATATCAGTGTGGTCATTCCACGGGAGAAGCATCGCCCCGGCTGTTATTGTGCGGTAGGGCAACATCGTGATGAAAACGTCATCGAGGGAGACTCTAAGGTCATGGTTTCGCCGGGAGCCTTGGATATGTCGGGATTGGTCATTGCGCCACGTGAAGAAGATTTCCACAAGTTGACTGAGGAAAGTGCCGCTGCAATCTTGCAGGAATGTGGTGTCTCGCAGGAAAAAATGGGCAATATCGTAGAAAAGTTGAAAGCCAATGAAGAGCAGACGAAGAACGTAAATACTTCTTCCTTGTACAATAATGGAAAACAACCCAATGTAGCTGTCGGGATTGTGAGTGGACAGAAGATTCATTTTTCTCTCAACAAACCCTACCTTGCCAAAGGAGAAACCGTGCAGGGCGAACAAGTGGTGGAGTTTTCCGAAGGTGGAGTGCTTTGGAACGGCAACCAATACAGCTCACTTACGTTCCATCCGCAGAGTGCGGACTCCTCGTTCTCGCTCAGCGATGTCACCATCGGTGTTAATTTCCACTGGGAGCGCAAAGAGACACAGACATTCTTAGGCTTACTCCGTTTCGTTGTGGAGTCAGACAAGATTTGTGCCATCAATGAACTTCCTGTTGAGAAATACTTGGAGAGCGTCATTTCTAGTGAGATGAGTGCAACTTCCAGTTTGGAATTGCTGAAAGCTCATGCTGTCATCTCCCGGTCTTGGCTCTTGGCGCAGATGAAAAAACGCCATGATGTGGCGGAATCGGGAAATAACTTTTTCTCTTTCATCAAGAAAGACGATATGCTGATACGATGGTATGACCGCGAAGACCATTCTATTTTTGATGTTTGCGCTGATGACCACTGCCAACGCTACCAAGGAATCACCAAGGAAACTTCGCCTCACGTGGCAGAAGCTATCCGCCAGACCAAGGGGCAGGTTCTGCTCAGTGGTGACGAGATATGCGATGCCCGCTTCTCCAAATGTTGTGGTGGGGTGACCGAGGAATTCCAATATTGTTGGGAAAATACCCCCAAGAGTTATCTGTCCAGTGTTAGAGACCTGGTTTTGGGAGTGAAGAAAGAAAAGCGAAATGTAGAAAATCCAAAGGAAATGGTAGCCGGACAAGAGAAACCTTCATTCTTCGATGTTCACTCCTCGCTCTCAAACGAGGATGTTGCCGAACGTTGGATTCGGACAGCTCCTCCTGCTTTCTGCAACACGCAAGACAAGAAGGTGTTGTCACAGGTATTGAACGACTACGACCAGGAAACTGCCGACTTCTACCGTTGGAAGGTAAGCATCACGCAAGAGAAGATACGGCAATTACTGGAAGAAAAATTAAAGTTGAGCCTTGGCTTCATCCTCGAGCTCAAGGCCATTGAGCGAGGTAAGAGCGGCCGTATAAGCAAGCTCCAAATCATAGGTACGGAGAAGAACTTCACAATAGGCAAAGAACTTGAAATCCGCCGTGCGCTGAGTGACTCTCATCTTTACAGCTCTGCCTTCGTGGTAGATTCATGCGACAAGGATGACAATGGAATTCCGCAACGATTCGAAATCATCGGCGCAGGATGGGGACATGGTGTAGGACTCTGCCAAATAGGCGCTGCCGTCATGGGCGAGGAAGGATATTTATACGATGAAATCCTGCTACATTACTACCAAGGTGCAGACATCAAACAACTTTATAAATAAATGAGAGATAAAATGAAAAATGTGAAATTAGGAAAACGGAATCCATGGGCTTGGATTCCTACTCTATACTTTGCCGAAGGTCTGCCCAACATCATCGTGACAGGTCTTTCCGTAGTGATGTATATGCAGATGGGACTGACAGATGCCGAGGTAGGACTCTTCACGGGGTGGCTTGCCCTGCCTTGGGTTGTCAAACCCCTTTGGAGTCCTTTCATAGACTTGTTGAAAACTAAGCGTTGGTGGGTTCTTACGATGCAAGCTCTCATTGGCGCTGCCTTGGCTGGCATAGCATTCTCCATTCCTACAGCCTTTTGGTTTCAGGCTACGATGTGTCTTTTCTTCCTCATTGCCTTTTGCAGTGCTACGCACGACATTTCTGCTGATGGTTTTTACATGATTGAGCTGGACGAGCATAATCAGACGAAGTTCGTAGGGCTTCGCAACACCTTTTATCGCCTCGCCATTATCTTTGTGAATGGGTTTCTGGTGATGCTGGCCGGTGTGTTGCAAGTGATGTTCCGTAACCAGATACGTTTCTCGTGGGCTTTGATTTTCTATGGATTGGCAGGATTGTTCATCGGTTTGTGGCTCTATCACAGCCGTTTTATGCCCCATCCGAAAGATGACGTGCAGACAGAACGGACAGTAGGAGAAGTGGCACATGAACTGACGAATATGTTCCGCACCTTCTTCGTCAAGTTTGGGGCAAAAGAGACCGTCTGCGTAATGCTCTTTCTCCTTTTCTACCGATTCCCAGAGGCTTTGCTGAACACGATGACCAAGACATTCATACTTCGTCCTAATTCCCAAGGCGGTCTGGGCATGTCGCCTCAGGAATACGGCTTGGCCAATGGAACGATAGGTCTGATAGGTTTGCTGCTTGGTGGAATCATTGGCGGCATACTGGTGAGCCGCGACGGCATGAAGAAGTGGCTGTGGCCAATGGTTTGCGCCATCACTTTGCCAGATGCTGTATATATCTATCTGAGCTACTCGCTCAACAGCAATATCGTTATGGTTTCTTCCTGTCTGTTCATCGAGCAGTTTGGCTATGGTCTCGGTTTCACCGTCCTCACTCTCTATATGCTTTTCTATAGCCAGGGCAAATTCAAGACTTCACATTATTCCATCTGTACGGGCATTTCCTATCTGGGACTGATGCTTCCAGGCATGATTTCCGGCTACATGAAAGACTTGATGGGGTATCGTCATTTCTTCATTGTAGTAATGGCTTGCTGTGCCATCACTTTCCTAGTTACGGCATTTTTGAAGATAGACCCTAACTTTGGAAAGAAAGAGAAAGGGATACAATAAATGGGAGATATAAATGCAAACAGGCTGTCTGGGGAAAACTTGACAGCCTGTTTGCAATTGGGTGCTTGCTCTTCTGGATTACTTCAGCTCCTGCTTCATCTTGTTGGCGGCTTTGTTGGCAGCTGCGCGAGCTGCCGCATTGGCAGCTTGTTCGTTGGCTTTGCGCTGATAGCTTTGGATGTTCCCGCGGCTATCACGCAGGACTAGCGAGTCATTGTCGAAATACACCAACGAAAGAGTATCGACTGTAGTTTTCTTGTTGAACACCACGCCATTGATTTCGCGCTTTCCTTTCACCAGGAGCAATTTGCCGTTGTAAGCGTGCCACTCAGTGTATTGGGGCACTGGTGGGTATTCCACAGGACTATCATCCTCCACGCTACTGTTTTGCATGACGTATCCGACAGAGCGAGCTTCAGACATACGTCTTAAAGTAAAACCGTATTCACGGGGAACCATATAGGTTTCAACAATGCTGTCTGGCATATTGGCAAGGATGCGAGCTTGTTGGCGTTTGGAGAGATGAGACACATCTCTGAGATGTGGCATCACCAGGTAAGTCCAGGTGGCTTTCAGTTTGTCAAGATCGATGACCAAGTCTGCCCCGTTGGAGTCATTTTTGCCTGTGCAGGGAAGCACACAAATCCAATCTCCAATCTCGATGTTGCCGAAAACTTGATGGTTGCGGTGGGCATCCAGTATGTTGTATTTGACAGGGTCTCCTCCGTCGTTCGGAAGAATGACAACAGTCGTGTCTGTACATCCCATGCATGCCAATCCATAGACAGCCTTGTCACCCTTGACAGGCGTTGACAAACTGATGGGAAGTACGGTCTTCTGCTTGGGTGGCTTGGGACCACGATGGCATGAGGCCATAGTCAAAGCTGTTGTTCCGATGATGATAAAACTCTTTATTTTCATTGGTTCCATTCATTTTTGTGGTGCAAAGATACTGCAAAATGGCATAAATACAAAATAAATCTCCAAAAGTTTTTATTCTTTGCAAGAAAAATCGTACTTTTGCACAGACAAAAACAAGTAACTTAAATATTTGAGAAAGAAAAATGTTAAGTAAGGATAGTAAGATTTACATTGCTGGGCATCATGGCTTGGTAGGTTCCGCCATCTGGAACAATTTGAAGAAACGTGGGTACAACAACTTGGTGGGTCGTTCGCATAAGGAACTCGACTTGACAGACCAATATGCCGTTCAGAAATTCTTCGATGAGGAACGTCCTGATGCAGTTGTCCTTGCTGCCGCCTTTGTAGGTGGTATCATGGCCAACTCTCTCTATCGCGCAGACTTCATCATGCAGAACATGAAGATGCAATGCAATGTCATCAGCAACGCATATAGCCATGGAGTGAAGAAACTTCTTTTCCTTGGCTCTACTTGTATCTATCCTAAGGATGCACCTCAGCCTATGAAGGAGGAAGTGCTCTTGACTTCACCTCTGGAATATACCAATGAAGAATATGCCATTGCAAAGATTGCCGGCTTGAAAATGTGTGAGAGCTATAATTTGCAGTATGGCACCAACTATATCGCTGTGATGCCAACCAATCTATATGGGCCTAACGACAACTTCCATTTAGAGAACAGCCACGTGATGCCTGCCATGATGCGCAAAATCTACTTGGCAAAGCTTATACACGAGGGTGACTGGAAAAGCATCGAGGTGGACATGGACAAGCGTCCTATCAACCCTACCGACAAGCTTCGTGCCATCATCGGTGACGGAAACGTGGATGGTAGCAATGGCCACGAACGTATCTTGAAAGCTTTGGAATTCTATGGTATCTACGACAATAAAGTGGTGCTTTGGGGAACGGGCAAGCCGCTCCGTGAATTCTTGTGGAGCGAGGATATGGCTGATGCCAGTGTACATGTGCTTCTGAATGTCGATTTCAAGGACATCATAGGGATAGAGAAATACTCTTCTGTCTTCTATGGAGCCAAAGTGAATGGTGCTGTCGATAGAAATAACTCTGAGGGGCGTGGCGGTGCCATTCCCGCACTTGGCGAGATACGCAACTGCCATATCAACGTGGGAACAGGAAAGGAGTTGACGATTCGTGAACTTTCTGAACTCATCGTGAAGACCATTGGTTTTGACGGTATGGTGGAGTTTGATGCCGATAAGCCAGATGGAACGCCTCGTAAGTTGATAGATGTAGCTAAACTGCACTCTCTTGGATGGACGCACAAGGTGGAAATCGAGGATGGTGTAGAGAAACTTTATGAGTGGTATCAGGACAGTCTGAAAGACTAGCTGTAATCCTGTATATATTATAATAAGGTATAGAAATGGAAGTGATCAAAACTGACATAGAAGGTGTGCTTATCATAGAACCTCGAGTTTTCAAGGACGCAAGGGGCTATTTCTTAGAGAGTTTCTCACAGAGAGAGTTTGATGAGAAAGTGACGCCGATATTGGGACATGGCATCAGGTTCTGTCAAGACAACGAGAGTATGTCGTCTTACGGCGTGATGCGGGGGCTGCATTTCCAGCGTCCTCCTTACACTCAGAGTAAGTTGGTACGTTGTGTGAAAGGTGCCGTGCTCGATGTGGCTGTGGATATTCGCAAGGGCTCTCCTACTTACGGCAAGCATATCGCAGTGGAGCTGACAGAGGACAATCACCGACAGTTTTTCGTTCCTCGTGGCTTTGCCCATGGCTTCTCCGTCCTAAGCGAGACGGCTGTGTTCCAATACAAGTGTGACGAGTTCTATCATCCAGAGTCTGACGGCGGAATCTCCATCCTGGACGATAGCCTGGGTATCGATTGGAAGATTCCAATGGAGCGTGCCATTCTCTCGGAGAAGGATACCAAGCACGACTTGCTGAAAGACTTTGATACGCCTTTTGACATCAACGTCAGCTTGTATGCATAAATGTTAGGACATTTGCCAACCCAACATTTGATATTTAATATTTAACAATCAAAAAATGAATATATTAGTAACAGGTGCCAACGGACAGCTCGGCAATGAGATGCGCATCGTTAGCAAGGATTCCACTGACCATTACATATTTACTGACGTCAACCAAGTGGATGGACTTGAGACTACTTATCTGGACATTACGGATATGGAGGCTATTCGCAAGATGGTGAAAGACTATGACGTAAGAGCCATTGTCAATTGTGCTGCGTGGACTAACGTGGATGCTTGTGAGACGGATGAAAAATTGGCAGCTCTCGCAGAAAAGTTAAATGCAGACGCTCCGGAAAATCTTGCCAAGGCGATGGTGGAAGTCAATGGTTTGCTGGTGCAGATATCTACGGATTATGTCTTTGGCAGGGAACCATACAATACGCCTTGTGGACCGGAACAGAAAGGCACACCTACCGGGGTCTATGGTACAACCAAGCTTCATGGTGAGCAAAAAATCATCGCCACTGGTTGCAAGTATGTCATCATACGCACGGCTTGGCTCTATTCTGAGTTTGGCAAGAATTTCTGCAAGACCATGCTCAACCTAACCGCCACGAAACCTCAGTTGAAGGTTGTCTTCGACCAATGCGGTACACCGACATACGCACTTGACCTTGCCAAAGCCATCGAGGTGATACTTGACAAGGTGAAGGCTTCGAATGAGGGGAACGAATACATAGGTGTGTATCATTTCTCCAACGAGGGTGTTTGCTCTTGGTATGATTTTACCCAGATGATAGCTCGGATTTCGGGACATACTGGTTGTGATATACAGCCTTGCTATAGTTCAGAGTATCCTTCTCCTGTGGCTAGGCCTGCTTACTCGGTGCTCGACAAACGCACCATCAAGGAGACCTTCGGAGTGAGTGTGCCTTATTGGGTCGATTCTCTGGAGAAATGTATTGCAAATCTTTTAGAAAAGTAAAATATGAAGAGAAATATAGTTATCACGGGGGGAGCTGGTTTCATCGGCTCGCATGTAGTTCGCCTTTTCGTGAACAAATATCCTGAGTACAACATCATCAACTTGGACAAGTTGACATACGCAGGCAACTTGGCCAACCTCAAGGACATAGAGGACAAACCCAACTACAAGTTTGTGAAGATGGACATCTGTGACTTCGATGCTTTCTTGAAGTTGATGCAAGATGAGCAAATCGATGGCATCATCCACCTTGCCGCTGAGAGCCATGTGGATAGAAGCATCAGGGATCCCTTCACCTTTGCGCAGACCAATGTGATGGGTACGTTGTCTCTGCTCCAGGCTGCCAAGACCTATTGGGAGAGCCTTCCCGAGGTCTATGAGGGCAAGCGTTTCTACCATATCTCTACGGATGAGGTATATGGGGCGTTGCAGATGACTCACCCCCAGGGCGTGCCTGCTCCTTTCACTACCAAGGCGTCTAGTGACAAGAACCACGAGGCTTACGGAGAGGAGTTCTTCTTGGAGACCACCAAGTACAATCCTCATTCCCCATACTCGGCGTCAAAGGCAAGCTCCGACCACTTCGTCCGTGCTTTCCATGATACGTATGGTATGCCGACCATCGTGACCAACTGCTCCAACAACTATGGGCCATATCAGTTTCCGGAGAAGCTGATACCTTTGTTCATCAACAATATCCGTCATCGCAAGCCATTGCCAGTGTATGGAAAGGGCGAGAATGTACGTGACTGGTTGTATGTCGAAGACCACGCCCGTGCCATCGATATGATATTCCATGAGGGCAAGGTGGCGGAGACTTACAACATTGGTGGTTTCAACGAGTGGAAGAACATCGACATCATCAAGGTAGTCATCAAGACCGTTGACCGTTTGCTGGGGCGCAAGGAAGGCGAGGACCTTGACCTCATCACTTACGTGACCGACCGCAAGGGGCATGATATGCGTTATGCAATAGACTCCCGTAAGCTCCAGAAAGAACTCGGATGGGAGCCTAGTCTCCAGTTTGAGGAAGGTATCGAGAAGACCGTAAAATGGTATCTTGACAACCAGGAATGGATGGACAACGTGACTTCGGGTGACTATCAGAGATATTACGAAAACATGTATAAAGACAGATAAAACAAGATACAACATTTAAAACAAAGGATGACAAACAAGGCAACACACATGCTGCCAGCATGGGCAGAAATCGAATATACAGCGTTATGCAAAAATCCTTATCTTTCAGCTCCGTTCTTCATTCCCAAGGAGTCGAAAGTGTTCCTTTGCCGTGAGGACGGAAGCCGGAAAGAGGCTCGTATTCTGTACTTGGTGTTCAAACCCACAGATGCAGCCGAGGATGCAGAATGGGAAGATGACCCCGTACCCGGAGAAAACTGGGTGTCAATTCTTGGTGATGATGAAGAGGAGATAGAGTCAGTCAAGGTAAACTATCTCGGTATGGACATGGAGGACCTCCTTCAGATGGTTGAGGAAGATGACTCTACCATTACCTTTGACATCGATTGGTATGAGGGTCAAGTCAAGGTGGACAAGGCCGAGCGAAGCGGAACTAAGTATGTGTGCAGGAAGGAGGACTTCGGTGACGAGGGCTTGCTGATGACATTCGTGCCTAAGAAAGGGGGAAATTCTTTCACGATGCGTTTGCAGATTCCTTATCTCGGATTCTCGCTTTATGACAAGGACGGCAAGAAGTTGCATGGTGACGTGGAAGTTCCTCACGACAAAGTGGATGATTACACTTATGGTTTTGTAGGCGATGACAGCAACGATCGTTTCTCCTTGCATCTGGACAATGACAAACTCATCTATATGTGTGTACTTCGGCAGCATGAAGGTAAGTTGGTGGTGCGTGACCAGCGAGAACGCCTTGCTGTTGTGGATGAATTGCCAAGCGAGGGCAAACTCTCTGAGTTGATGATGAATGCTCACGAGGCTTTGGTCAAGAACAAAAACTATCGTTGGCGCATCACCCTGAGTGGCAGTTCTTTGGTGGCGGAAAGCGGAGAAGAGTTTGTCGTGGAGCCCAATGCCTTGGGTAACTACGCCTATGAGCAGTTTCAGAAATCTGGTGCTAATACTGATGATTTGGGGGGACATCTTATTTCCCTGGAACAAAAGTATGCATTCCAGTGGTTTTGGTTGAAAGATGAGGACTGGCGACATGATGACGCTATGTTTGAGATGTTCATGTTGCAGTTGGTGGCTTTCTCTTATGTCAATCAAAAACCTATTCAGGGCGACCAGTTGCAGGCTCGTAACAACAAGCGGAAGATACGCCGTTGTGCCAAGATGGTCTTGGCACACCAGAAAGGCGAACTCAATTTGTGGGACGAGGACGAGGAGGCGCGCAAGGAAATCTTGCATCTCTTCAGTACATACCATAAAGAGTTTGTTGAGGCATTGGAAAATACAGAAGGGGAGAATTAAACTTAAACATTATTAATAAATGGTGGAATATTAGAGAGTTCGAGAAAAAATCCCTAATTTTGCATCATGGTAAATTATGTTTTTTTAATTAGCAGAAATATAGACAAATAATAATGAAGAAGAAAATTCAGTTCAGTCTCGTCTATCGAGACATGTGGCAGAGCTCTGGTAAGTTCCAGCCACGCAAGGATCAGTTGGCTAAGATTGCGCCAGTTATCATCGAAATGGGCTGTTTCAGCCGTGTTGAAACCAATGGTGGCGCTTTCGAGCAGGTAAACCTTCTCGCAGGTGAGAATCCTAACGAGGCAGTGCGTGCTTTCTGCAAGCCTTTCAACGTGGTGGGCATCAAGACCCACATGCTCGACAGAGGTCTGAACGCTCTTCGTATGTACCCTGTGCCTGATGATGTACGTGCCCTTATGTACAAGGTGAAGGCCAAGCAGGGGACCAATATTACCCGTATCTTTGACGGCTTGAACGATGTTCGCAACATCATTCCTTCCATCAAGTGGGCTAAGGAGGGAGGAATGACTCCTCAGTGTGCTCTCTGTATTACCAATTCTCCAGTTCATACGCTTGAATACTATATGAACATTGCCGACCAGCTTATTGATGCTGGCGCAGAGGAAATTTGCTTGAAGGATATGGCTGGTATCGGTCAGCCTGCTTTCCTTGGCAAACTCACCAAGATGATCAAGGACAAGTATCCAGAGATTGTCATTCAGTATCATGGACACTCTGGTCCGGGGCTCTCCATGGCTTCCATCCTGGAGGTTTGCCAGAACGGTGCCGACATCATCGACACAGCCATTGAGCCATTGTCTTGGGGTAAGGTGCACCCAGATATCATCTCTGTCATCAGTATGTTGAAGAACGAGGGCTTCGATGTTCCTGAGATTAATATGAGTGCATATATGAAGGCTCGTGCCATGACTCAGGAGTTCATCGATGAATGGCTGGGTTACTTCATCAACCCGGGTAACAAGATTATGTCTTCGTTGTTGCTCGGTTGTGGTCTTCCTGGCGGTATGATGGGTAGTATGATGGCAGACCTCGGCGGTATGCGCCAGACCATCAACAATATCCGCAAGAAGAAAGGCGAGGGAGAGTTGTCCATGGACGATCTCTTGATCAAGCTTTTCGACGAGGTGGAATATGTTTGGCCTCGTGTCGGCTATCCTCCATTGGTAACTCCGTTCAGCCAGTACGTGAAGAACATCTCGCTGATGAACCTGCTCACCATGGAGCAGGGCAAGGGACGCTTTGTGATGATGGATGACTCCATGTGGGGTATGATTCTTGGTAAGAGTGGTAAGATTCCTGGTACTATCGACCCTGAGTTGGTTGAGTTGGCAAAGAAGCAAGGTCGTGAGTTTACCGATGTGGATGCTCGTACCTTGTTGACCGATGCTCTTGATGACTTCAAGAAGGAGATGGACGAGAATGGTTGGGACTATGGCCAGGACGATGAGGAGCTCTTCGAGTTGGCTATGCATCCAGAGCAGTATCGCAATTATAAGAGCGGGCAGGCTAAGAAGAACTTCCTCGCTGACCTTCAGAAGACAAAGGATGCCAAGCTTGGCACGACCTTGACACCTGCGCAACTTGCCGAGTTCAAGCACGCCAAGGCTGATGCTATCGTAGCACCAGTGGCTGGCCAGGTCTTCTGGGAGTTCCAGGGTGAGGGTGAATGTCAGCCAGCGGTGGAGCCATTCATCGGCAAGGAGTATAAGGAAGGAGATGCTTTCTGCTACATCCTCGCACCATGGGGAGAGTTTGAGACAGTGCCTGCTGCTCTTGGAGGCAAGCTCGTGGAAATCAATGCTAAGCAAGGAAGCAAAATCCGAAAGGGTGATGTCATCGCTTACATTGAGCGTGAGAACAATGATTAATGTATAATTAATAATGTATAATGTATAATTAGGCTGCACCTGTTTGGAGCGAGTCCTAAGAATAATTATAAATTATGAATTATAAATTATTGATTGAAAAGTATTATCCTGAGGATAACGAGCTTCGGCATATCCTCATAACACATAGTCAATCTGTGGCGCAAAAAGCGCTGCAGATTGTTTCATCTCATCCGGAGTTGGGATTGGATGCCCAGTTTGTGGAGGAAGCAGCCATGCTGCATGACATTGGGATTTATCGTACCGATGCTCCCGGCATACAGTGCTTTGGTAGCGAGCCCTATATACTTCATGGCCGTCTAGGGGCGGAAATCATGCGAAAGGAAGGGCTTGAACGTCATGCAAGGGTATGCGAGAGACATACGGGAGCGGGAATCACTTGTGAGGAAATTATCAGGCAAGGCTTGCCTTTGCCTCATCACGACTTTCTTCCTGAAACCATGGAGGAGAAAGTGGTTTGCTATGCTGATAAATTTTTCAGCAAGACCCACCTCGACAGAGAGAAAACCATCGGACAGGCGGAGAATAGTCTGGCAAAGTTTGGCGAGGAAGGGGTTAGGCGTTTCCTGGAATGGGAACGGATGTTTGAATAGACCTCTGATGAGAGAGTTGTAAATCGAATTCTAATTCTGAATCAGATTCAGAGCTAACGAATTTCTATCTGAATGAGAAAACAATCAATTATAGTACTTCTGTTGTTTGCCTTCATCTGTATGATGGCAAACCCAAACTTGCTCCTTGGCAAAAAGCAAAAGAAGTCTAGGCAAGCGGATGCAGTACTGATGGCGGGTGACTCGGTATATGTCGATTCGTTGGACCAGGTCATCGATGATTCGCTGGATGCGGCAGGGGCTGACACGGCAAGTATGGATTCTTTACAGAAGGCTATATGGCAACATAACAAGGTGATAGATGACAGTATTAGGCTAGATAGCATCAATCGTAAGAAATCGGGTGGTGTAGATGCGCCCGTCGAATATACTGCTGAAGACTCACTTGTCTATGATGCACCCAACAAGATTGCTCGCCTTTATGGTAATTCGAATGTGAAATATACCAATATGGACTTGACGAGCGACAAGATATGGATGGACATCGACAAGAGCAATGTCAAGGCGATGGGTACTGCTGACTCTGCGTCTGAAGGTGGTGTCAAGGGTAAACCTGTGTTCAAGATGGGGTCTGACACCTATGATACAGATACTATCGCTTTCAACTTCAAAAGCAAGAAGGCTCTTATTAATAATGTATATACTGAACAGCAGGATGGATTCTTGACAGGCGTTAAGTCTAAGCGTGACTCTTCGGGTGTCATTTACTTGCAGCATGGAAGATATACAACCTGCGATGATCCCCATCCTGATTTTTACATATCGCTTTCACGTGCGAAGGTCCGTCCTGGCAAGGACGTGGTCTTTGGTCCCGCTTATCTGGTGGTTTGCGACGTACCCATGCCTTTGGCGATTCCTTACGGATTCTTCCCGTTCACCAAGAGTTACTCTAGTGGCTTTATCATGCCAACCTACGGTGATGAAAGCGACCGAGGCTTTTATCTCCGTGACGGTGGTTACTATTTTGCCATCAATGACAAGTGGGATTTGAAACTTTTGGGTGAGATTTACACCAAGGGGTCGTGGGGAATTTCGGCGGCCAGCAACTATCGTAAGCGTTATAAATATTCCGGCAGTTTCTTTTTCAGTTATCAAGATACCAAGACAGGTGACAAGGGAATGCCAGACTTTGCCGAACAGGAGAGCTTTAAGATTCAGTGGAGCCATCGCCAGGATTCGAAGGCCAATCCATATAGTTCGCTCTCTGCAAGTGTCAACTTTGCTACGTCAAGTTATGAGCGCAACAACCTGAACTCGCTTTACAATCCGCAGACGATGACTCAGAGTACCCGTACTTCTTCCGTCAGTTGGAGTACGAATTTTTCCAGCATAGGTCTTTCGCTGAGTGCCACGGCCAATCTCTCACAGAACATGAGAGACTCCAGTTTGGCGGTGACTCTCCCGGATCTTAATATCTCAATCTCTCGTTTCTATCCTTTCCGCAGAAAGAAAATGGTGGGTGATGAGAAGTGGTACGAAAAGATAGCGCTGAGTTATACGGGGCATATCAGCAACTCCATCAGCACCAAGGAAGACCAGTTCATGCACAGTAGCTTGATCAAGGACTGGCGCAACGCCTGGCAGCATCAGGTTCCGGTAAGTGCGTCATTCACGCTCTTGAAGTATATCAATTTGAATCCATCCTTTAATTTCACAGACCGTATGTACACCAACAAGATTACGAAGTCGTGGGATGTGCAGAACCAGGTGGAGGTGAGCGATACTACATACGGGTTCCATAATGTGTATAATTGGAACATGAGTGTAGGTATGTCCACCAAACTCTATGGTTTCTGGATTCCTAACCGTAAGTTGTTCGGTGACAAGATACAAGCGATTCGCCATGTCATCACGCCGACCGTAAGCTTTAGCTATGCGCCCGACTTCGGGGCCTCCAGGTATGGCTACTGGGATACTTACCAGAAGACGGATGCAGATGGGAATGTTTCATTGGTAAGTTATTCTCCTTACCAGAATTCTCTTTATGGTGTTCCTGGAAAGGGCAAGACAGGAAGCCTCTCTTTTTCCCTTGGCAATAATCTGGAGATGAAGGTGAAAAGCGACAAGGATTCAACAGGATTCAAGAAACTCAGCTTGATTGATGCTTTCGACATTAATATGAGCTATAATATGGCTGCCAAGGTGCGTCGTTGGAGTGATATGAACATCAACTTGCGTTTGAAGTGGTGGAAGAACTACACGTTCAATATGAATGCGGTCTTTGCCACATACGCTTATGAGTTGGACGAACAAGGCAATCCGTATGTCGGTACCCACACGGAGTGGGGGAAGGGCCGCTTTGGTCGTTTCCAGGGTATGTCGCAGAACCTCTCGTTCACGCTTACACCAGAAAAGCTAGCCAAACTTTTCAGTGGCAAGAAGGACGAGGATACCAGAGACAACAATCGTAACAAAGACGAGGATGACGAAGGTATGGATACCGACATAGAGAGTAATGTGGATGATGCCATGGAAAAAGGCAAGAATGGAGCCAAGAAGACTGGTAAGGCGAAAACCGACACGGATGGCTATATGGCGTTCAAGATGCCTTGGTCGCTGACCTTTGGTTATGGTATAACCATGCGTGAGGATACTCGCAAGGAGAAGTTTAATACTGCGTCGATGCGTTATCCGTACAGGTTTACACAGACACTCAACATGAGTGGTAATGTCAGAATCAGTGACGGATGGAACATCAGTTTCTCTTCTGGTTATGATTTCGACAACCATAAGATGAGTATGACCACGGCTAGCCTCCAGCGTGACCTTCATTGCTTTAACATGAGTTGCTCGGTCGTTCTGGCTCCATACACCAGCTATAACTTTACCTTCCGTTGTAATGCATCGACTTTGACGGATGCTTTGAAGTATGACAAGCGAAGTGGTTACTCGAACGCAGTGCAGTGGTATTGATGTTTGCAATTGTATTGTGTTATTTCTTTTAAGAATGATTTGATGGTTTCAATAGGATATTAATAACAGTAGTATGAACGATTTGGCTCGTAAGCGGATGGCGGTGGCTGCCTATTATTTTGTGCCGGGAGTGGTGTTCGCCAGTTGGGCAAGCCGCATCCCAGATGTAAAGCATCTGTTGCATTTGAGTAATGGTCAGTTGGGGACAGTGCTCTTTGCCATTCCGATAGGACAGCTCTTGATGATGGCTTTCTCGGGTATTTTGGTGAGTAGGTTCGGTAGCAAGAAGATGCTCGTGCTCTCCGAAGTACTCTATGCTGTCGTGTTGCTCAGCATAGGCTGTAGTACGACCGTCTTTCATCTGATGCTTAGCCTTATAGCATTTGGCATGATGGCGAACCTGATGAATATCGCTACCAATACACAGGCATGTTTGGTAGAAAAAATGTATGGGCGCAATATCATGTCCTCCTTTCATGGACTTTGGAGTTTAGGAGGGTTTTCTGGTGGAATCGTTGGAGCCGTCTTTGCCAATACCTTACTTCCTGTGTCTGTACATTTTGGAACTATCTTGGCTATAAGTTTCTTGATAGTGGTCTTGGGTTTCAAGTATCTTGTCAACGATGCCACGGCAAAGGCGGAGGAAGAAGACGTGCCTAAGTTCTCCTTCCGCACAATCGATCCAGTCCTCTTCCTGCTCGGGCTGATGGGCTTCGCCGGTATGTTTTGCGAGGGAACTGTTTATGATTGGAGTAGTGTTTACTTCTCCTCGGTAGTAAAACCTGATGTGGCTTTCATCCGTGCTGGTTATGTGGCTGGTATGGGAGCCATGACCTTGGGGCGTTTCCTTGCTGACGGCTTTGTGACGAAGTATGGACCTTCGAGGGTATTGAAGATTTGTGGGGGCTTGATTGTTGTCGGCCTTTGGTTGGCTGCGGCCTTGCCTTACCTCGTTCCAGCCACCTTTGGATTCCTACTTGTAGGCTTTGGAATTTCTTCCTCTGTACCCATCTGTTACAGTATCGCTGGCAAACTCGGTACCATCAAGGCGAGCATCGCCATCACGATTGTGTCGAGCATCAGTTTCTTCGGCTTTTTGGTGGGGCCTCCAGTCATCGGTTGGTTCTCCGAGGCCACCAACCTGCGCATCGCCCTCAGCATCGCTGCTTGCTTGGGATTGATGATTGCGTTTATCTCTGTCAAGGTTAGCAAGCGCATCGGGGATTTGAACGGTTAGTACTTTATTCCTTCTCATGGTAACGAAGTTTTTCATTCCGCACGTAATAGATTTGCTTGGATGTCAACAATTATAGGCTTTTAATCAAAAATATCTGTTGTTTCTTGAAGGTTGTCCGTAAATTTGCAATCCAAGAAAATATAAACCTAATAAATGAAATCTTTTATGCAAATGAAATCTATCATCCTCGTTTTGTCGTGGATGTCTTTTTTACCATTGGGGATGTTGGCGCAGATTCCTCAAAAGTCTATTCGCTGGGATAAGTATAGCCTTATTTTCGACGGCAAGCGAGTTATACCTGTCATGGGGGAGGTGCATTATTCACGTATCCCTCAGAATGAATGGATGGAGGAAGTGAGGAAAATGAAAGAGGGTGGCGTGACTGTCATTGCCGCCTATGTGTTCTGGAACCATGTGGAGGAAGAGGAAGGCGTGTTCAACTGGAGCGGACAGCGCAACCTGCGGGCTTTCCTCGAAATCTGTAAACTGCAGGATATGCCTGTGGTGCTGAGGCTTGGCCCGTTCTGTCATGGCGAGGTGCGTAACGGCGGTATCCCCGACTGGATGTTTTCCAAGGGATGCAAGATGCGCGAGGAGAGTCCAACCTTTCTGAAATATACCACCGAGCTATATCGACAGATATTTTCGCAAGCACAAGGTCTGCAATGGAAGGATGGCGGCCCCGTCATTGCGGCACAGTTCGATAATGAGTACCGTGGCAAGGGTAGCTACCTAATGGCTTTAAAAAGGATTGCGCAGGAGGTTGGCTTCGATTTGCCCTTCTATACTCGCACGGGATGGCCTGAGCTTCGCACGCCGGTGCCATACGGCGAGATGATTCCGCTCTACGGCGACTATGCAGACGGATTTTGGGAGAGAGAGCTGAAGGAGACTGCCGGCAACTACTACAAGGCTTTCAATTTCAAGGCTTTTCGCAGCAGCACGGCCATTGCTACCGAGCAGCTGGGCAAGCAGGAGGCCAAGACGAGCCAGGAAGACAGCATGTATCCTTATTTCACCTGCGAACTGGGAGGCGGTATGGCTACGGCCTATCACCGTCGTCCGTACGTATATCCCGAGGATGCCTATTCGTTGGCCATCGTGAAGTTGGGCAGCGGCAGCAACTTGCTCGGCTACTATATGTATCATGGCGGAACCAACCCCACGGGATTCAGGCCCGGCGGCAACGATGACGGTAGTGCCACTTATCTCAACGAGAACCAACGTTCCCCGGCTACCAACTATAACGACATGCCCGTGAAGACCTACGACTTTCAGGCTCCGCTGGGAGAGTTCGGACAGAAGAATCCACATTACTTCATGCTCAGAAAGTTGCATCTCTTTATGCACGACTATGCGGAAGTGCTGGCTCCGATGGAGGCTTCCTTTCCTTGTCCGCAAGACGTTGCCAAGGGAGACGATTCTCACCTCCGTTGGGCTTACCGTTCGAAAGGGGACAGCGGCTTTGTCTTTGTCAACAACTATGAGCGTTTGCAGAACCTCACAGCCAAGAAGGCGGTGCAGTTTGACGTATGCGGCGTGAAGTTCCCCCAACGTGCGATGACTGTCCCTGCCGGCACGATGTGCATCTTCCCTGTAAACGTGGACGGAATACGCTATGCTACTGCCCAGCTTATTGCCCATCGTGACGGCAAGATATACTTGGAGCAAATCAAGGGTGTGCCCACAGAAATCGCCGTGAGTGGCAAGGTGTTGAGAAATGTGAAGGCGAAGGGAATCGCCAAGCCTGTCTATAAGAACATCTATCTCTTGGAGTCGCGCGATGCGGAGCGTCTGTTCCTCAACGATGAGGAGGCTATGAACGATGGGAAAACCTTGAACAACGGGAAAACATCTAAAGCCACATTGCAGTCCCCTTCATTCCGCAAGATAAAGGAGGCGAATGGCGAGCGTACTGTCACCATAGGCGTACAGAAGGTGGCAGAGGAGTCTACCGATGCCGACTTCAAGAAGGCTGCTGTGTATGAAATCAGTCTCTCGGGCGACATGCTTGAGGGAAGAAAGCTAATGACAATAAACTACCGCGGCGATTGTGCCCGACTATATGCCGCCGGCAAGTTGATAGGCGACAACTTCTACAACGGTCGCCCGTTCCTGATGGGCTTGTGGCGATTGCCGAAGGATTGCAAGACGCTTGAACTGCGCATACTCCCCTTGCAGAAGAATATGCCTGTGTATTTCCCACGTGAAGCCGACGCTTCTAAGGAAGGAGAGTCAGTGTTATCTATAGACTTAAACGAAGAAAAATGATGAAAAACAAGAAACTGAATTTAGTCTTGTACCTGATGGCTTTCGCCTCATTGCATTTGTGGGCGGACGGAACAAAGATTGACCTTTCGGGCAAATGGCAGTTCTCGCAAGGCGACAGTCCCACATACGGCGACGAAGTAGTCCTGCCTGGCTCTATGTTCACCAACGGCAAGGGCGAGGATGTATGCCCCCATACCAAGTGGACGGCACGATGAAGTTCCCTTTCTTCCTCACGCCTAAAAAGCATTATACAGGCAACGCATGGTATCGCAAGAGCGTATTTGTACCGAAGGAATGGAAGAAGCAGCGCATCCTACTCTATCTGGAGCGGCCTCATATTGAGACGGCTGTCTATGTGAACGGGCAGTTGGCGGGCAGGGACTCTTCCTTGAGCGTGCCCCATGAGTTTGACGTTACACCTTATATAATATATGGTAAGGACAACGAGATTGCCATCCGTGTGTACAACGGAATAGAAAATGTATGCGTCGGACAGGATTCGCATAGCGTGACCGACCAGACGCAAGGCAACTGGAACGGCATCATCGGACGGATGGAACTGCAAGCCCGTCAACAGCAATACATCCGCAACCTGCAGGTGTACCCTGATGTGAAAGGAAAGCAAATCAACGTGGTGATGGATGTTGTGGGAGGAAAGAACGACAAAGCAGATATCGCCTTGTCCATCTCGGAAAAGACGGCGACGGATAATCCTTTTGCTCAGTTGGCTTCCCAACCGAATGCACCTCGCAAGTTTGCATTTAAGAGGGTGCAAAGGAATGCTGAGGGCAAGTATGTCGTAACCATTCCGATGGGGGAAGACGTGAAGCTCTGGGATGAGTTCTGTCCGAATCTCTATCAGTTGACTGCTATGGTTGGCAAGGATTCCTTGACTACCTCTTTCGGCATGAACGAAATCAGCATCAATGGCAGGCAGTTCTATATGAACGGCAAGAAGATATGGATGCGTGGCACGGTGGAGAACTGTTGTTTTCCCGAGACGGGCTATCCGCCAACCGATGAGGCTTCGTGGCTTCGCATCTTTGAGAAGTGCAAGGAGTACGGACTCAACATGATGCGCTTCCATTCCTATTGTCCGCCAGAGGCTGCTTTTGCTGCGGCAGACCAAGTAGGCTTCTATCTGCAGCCTGAGGGCCCCTCATGGCCTAACCACGGCGTGAAGCTCGGCAACGGCATGAGCATCGACCACTATCTGATGGAGGAGACCCAACGGATGGTAGCGAAATACGGCAACCACCCGTCGTTCTGCATGCTTGCTGCCTGCAACGAACCAGCCGGTAACTGGGTGAAGTGGGTTGGCGACTTCGTGGATAAATGGAAGGCTACGGGAGATAAGCGTCGAGTATATTGTGGCGCTTCCGTAGGTGGAGGATGGGCTTGGGACCCTAAGAGCGAGTATCATGTGAAAGGTGGTGCTCGTGGACTCGATTGGGACAATCATGAACCTCAGTCTGAAGATAACTTCAATGAGGATATGGTAAAGGTGATGCAAAAAGGAAAGACTCCTGTCACCTTTGATGTGAATCATCCGAGATTGGTTCACGAGATGGGGCAGTGGTGCGCCTTCCCTGACCTGGAGGAGACTTCGCAATACACAGGTGCTTACAAGGCTCGCAATTTCGAGATCTTTTCCGATTTACTCCGTGACAATGGCATGGCTGGTCAGGCGGAGAAGTTCCTGCATGCCAGTGGCAAGTTGCAGACCCTAGCCTATAAGTACGACTTGGAGCGCAACCTGCGCACCAAGGATTATGCTGGCTTCCAGATGCTCTCGCTCAACGACTACAGCGGACAGGGCACGGCCCTCGTGGGTGTGCTCAATGTGCATTGGAAGGAAAAGGGTTATTGCGATGCTAAGGACTGGAAGGAGTTCTGTGCGCCCGTCGTTCCGCTGGCCAAGTTCCCGCAGTTTGTGTTCTCCAACGAAAGCAAGATGGAGATACCTGTGGAACTGTACAACGCCTACAAGGAGCCGCTGAAGAATGCCCGTGTTACATATACGGTCAAGGACAGCCAAGGCAAAGTATATGCTTCTGCCTCCTTGATGTCTGTAGAGCAAGAGCTTCCTGTCGGCAAGAATATCGACCTTGGCAGTGTGCCAGTGGCCTGCTCGCAACTGCCCAGTCCTGCTAAATATACACTAGAGATAAACGTGAAGGCTTCCAATGCTACAGAAGCCCATAACCGTTGGGACTTCTGGGTATATCCGTCAGAGGTGGAGATGCCGAAGGTGAAAGACATCTACATCGCCGATACGCTCGATGCCAAGGCTCAGAAGATCTTACAGAAAGGCGGCAAGGTGCTCCTGCTGGCTGCTGGGAAAGTAAAGATGGGTGAGGATGTGAAGCAAACTTACCTGCCTGTGTTCTGGAATACCAGTTGGTTTAAGATGCGTCCGCCACACACTACGGGTGCCGCCATCGACAAAAGTCATCCGCTCTTCAAGTGGTTTCCCACCGATGACTGGGCCAACCTCAACTGGTGGGAGCTTCTGAACAAGGCGCAGGTGATGAACCTCCGTGAGTTCCCCAAGGACTACCAACCGGCCATCCAGCCGATAGACACCTGGCACGTGAGCCGCAAGCTCGGCATGATGGTGGAGGCTAGAGTGGGCAAGGGCAAGCTCTTGATGACCACGATGGACGTGCAGAACGACTTGTCGCATCGTCTGGTGGCAGCCCAGATGCGGAAAGCCATCCTGCAGTATATGCAGAGCGAGGATTTCAATCCAACCATGTACCTTGATGTGCAAATCATAGAAGACCTTTACGTCAAGTCTGCCCCTGCGGTAGATATGTTTACCAAGGATTCGCCAGATGAGCTGAAACCAAGGTTGAGATAATGTTTTTGATAGATGAACATCATTTACAATAAAATATAGAGATGCACGTTTTTTCTGTAAAATATCTAACAACTAACTGACATGAGAAAATCAACAATTATTACTAGTTTCGCCTTGTTGGCATGTACTTGCGGCTGGGCGCAGAAAGTTTCTGTTTACACCACGATAGGGTCTGCCGCTTGGAAGGTAGGAAAGTCTGTCCTCGCCCCAACGTGCACTGGCAAGGTGGTGGCACAGGTCGATGACAAGACACAAGGCGTAAAGTTCGTAGGCTTCGGCACCACGTTTAATGAACTGGACTGGGATGCCTTCAACATGCTCACCCGCAAGGAACAAGACGAATTGATGTATAATCTCTATGCTCCCGAAGGTGACTTGAAGTTTACGCACGGACGAATATCCATGAATGCCAACGACTACTCCCGTGCCTGGTATAGTTGCGATGAGGTGGTGGGCGATTTCGGATTGAAGTACTTCAACATTGAGCATGACAAGCGAAACATCATCCCCCTGGCACGTGCGGCACAAAAATACCAGCCCAACCTACAGCTTTTCATGAGTCCGTGGAGTCCACCTGTATGGATGAAAATCAACCATGACTATCCAGTCTCCCCTAGCAAGTACAACCAGATGGACAACCGCCAGAGTTATTTGCTCTATATGGATGACGGCAAGCAGGTGGATACCGACGAGATGAAACTGTTGGGTGACCGCAATGGGGTGTTCCCGCGTCGCCTTGCTACACAGGATTATTTCATTCAGGATCCACGTTACTTACAGTGTTATGCCGATATGTTCTGCCGTTTCATCGAACTCTACAAGGAAGAGGGACTTCCCATCACCAAGGTGATGTATCAGAACGAGGCTTATTCCTATACTCCCTATCCAGGATGTGCCTGGACGGCTGAGGGAACGCTCCGTTTCAACAACGAATATCTGGCTCCCACTTTGGCGAAGAAGCATCCCGAGGTGGATTTGTGGATAGGAACTTTCAATACCAATCGTCTCGACTATGTGGAGAAGATACTGGATGACAAGACGCTGCAATCCAACGTGAAAGGAATCGGCACGCAGTGGGAGTGCCGCAACAACCTGCCGGAGATGCGCAAACGCTATCCCAACCATAGGTTCATGGTGAGCGAGAGCGAGTGTGGCTCGGGGGCTATGGACTGGAAGGCTGGCGAACATACTTTCTTCCTGCTTTCCGACAACCTCGGCAATGGTTGTGATGAATATTACAACTGGAACTTCATCCTCAAGGACAATGGCATCTCGCCATGGGGATGGACACAGAATGCCTTGGTGCAGGTGGATGGGAAAACCCGAAAAATGCGCTATACCGCAGAGTATTACGCCTACAAGCATTTCAGCCACTTTGTGCAAGCAGGCACGGAGATGATAGGATATGCTGGAAGGGACTACAGCAAGACTCCTGTGGTTGTGTTCCGCAACAAGAAAGGACAGTACATCGTCACGGCAGGCAACTTTACCGATCAAGCGACCAATCTCTCGGTGAAAGTAGGGAAGAAGTATCTCAACATCAAGGCTCAGCCCCATTCGTTCAATACTTATGTGATATGAAATATCCTTCACCTTGCATATTAATTCGCTATCTATCAAAAACTTCAGGTGAAGGAAACGAAGATACTGATAGACCAAAAACTGTGGCTTTGTAACGTTTTGAACCTAGTCAAAAGACCTTTTGGCTAGGGTCGTAAACCTTTTTGACAGTAGTCAAAAGGTCTCGTGGCTAGTCAGCAAAAACTCTAAACCTATGTTTTTGTACCTTTCTCAGTCTCAATGAACTTGCAGGGTATTTGTCGGTTTAGGTAGTTTGGCATACAAAGTTTTCCTTCACCATAACTCTATGATAGCCAGGTGATATAACTGCATGGTGAAACATATATATACATATCAATTTTATATCCAAATGACAGATTTTTAAAGAAAGGTATTTTCGTTTCGTATCTTTTTATTATATTTGTAAGCGAATTTATATTAGTCAAGAATTTTCACTATAGTTTATGCCCATTATACGAATAGACCGGCTTGACTTTCCCGGTGTGGAAATGTTTGCCCGACTTACTGAAGCGGAACTTCGCTCCTGCAAGGATCCGTCAAAGGCAGTGTTCATTGCCGAGAGCCCCAAGGTGATAAGAGTGGCTCTCGATACAGGCTATGTGCCTGTTGCCCTGTTGTGCGAGGAACGCCATATAGAGGGTGATGCGCAGGATGTCATTTTGCGCATTTCGCCGGAAGTACCTGTATATACAGGAGACAGGGAACTGTTGGCTTCGCTTACTGGATATACACTGACGCGTGGGGTGCTTTGTGCGATGCGTAGACCTTTGCCCCGTGAGGTTGAGGATGTTTGCCGTGGTGCTCACCGCATCGTGGTGATTGACAATGTGGTAGATTCTACGAACGTCGGGGCCATCTTCCGTTCGGCGGCAGCACTAGGCATTGGTGCCGTGCTGCTTACCCCAAACTCTTGCGACCCTTACAACCGCCGTTCGGTACGTGTGTCCATGGGTTCGGTGTTCTTAGTGCCGTGGACATGGGTGGATGAACCTCAAAGACGGCTTTCTGCACTTGGTTTCAAGACCGTAGCCATGGCCCTGACCGACCAATCAGTTCCGATAGACGATGGACGGTTGGTGGCCGAACAAAAGCTGGCGTTGTTTATGGGAACGGAGGGGGACGGCTTGCCGCATGAGGTCATATCCTCAGCCGATTATGTGGCACGCATTCCGATGTCACACCAGGTCGATTCGCTCAATGTGGCTGCGGCATCGGCTGTGGCTTTCTGGCAGTTGCGCTGGAGAAAATAGGAACCAAAAATATAAAAGAAACAGCCCGACCTTAAGTTTTCGCTTAAAGTCGGGCTGTAAGGTTATTTCTTAAAGATACCTAGATAAACAAACTTCCGATTTGGAAGACGAGTGCTGATACAACCCATGCCAAGATAGTAGTGTAGCCGGCTGCGAATCCTGCCCATTTCCAACTGCCAGTCTCGCCCTTGATGGCGGCGATGGTGGCGATGCAAGGGAAATAGAGCAGCACGAAGAGGAGGAAACAGAAAGCGGTGAGCATAGCCTTGGAGGAAGCCTCTGCGTCGCTGTAGCCATAGGTGTACTTCAGGTCGGATGTCATCTGTTTCTTCAAAAGTTCATATTTGCCATCCTCGTCATTATAGTCTTGGTCATCTCCGAAGCTGGCGTTGTTGCTGTAGAGCACCCCCATTGTGGATGCCACGATTTCCTTGGCACCTACACCGGAAACCAAACCCACGTCGAGCTTCCAGTCGAAACCTTGTGGGGTAAAGAGAGGTTCGATGGTTTTCCCAATGCGGCCGATATAACTCTGCTCCTGTTGTGCCTGGTTATCCAAGTCATCATGGTGAGGGAAGTAGCCGAGTGCCCAGACAATGATGCTTGCCACGAGGATGATGCCTCCCATCTTCTTGAGGTACTGCTTGCCTTTCTCCCAAGTATGTCGACCGATGGCCTTCCAAGTCGGGAATCGATAGGGCGGGAGCTCCATTACGAACGGTGTGTCCTCTCCCTTCACGACGAAGGTGGCAAAAATACGACTCACTATAACTGCCATTGCGATACCGATGAGGTAGAGCGAAATCATGACGAGCGACCGGTATTGCAGGGCAAAGAATGTGCCTATCACCATGATATATATAGGAAGACGTGCCGAACAACTCATCATGGGGAGAATGAGCATCGTAATCAGACGGGACCGGTGGCTCTCGATGGTGCGTGTCGCCATGACGGCAGGCACATTGCAGCCGAAACCCATGATGAGTGGGATGAATGATTTTCCATGCAAGCCCATCTTGTGCATGAGCTTATCCATGATGAAAGCGGCACGTGCCATGTAGCCCGAGTCCTCCATGTAGGAGATGAAGAAGTATAGAATGAGTATCTGAGGCAGGAAGACGATGACGGCTCCCACACCACCGATGACACCATCCACAAGCATGTCTTTGACAGGGCCGTCGGGCATAGTGGAACTAATCCATTCGCCTAGCCAAGCAACGCCGTCCTCAATCCATCCCTTGGGTATCTCTCCCAAGACAAAGGTGGCTGAGAACATGACGAACAACAAGAGGATGAAGATGGGGAAACCGACATACTTGTTGGTGATGATGCTGTCTATGAGATGCGTAACCTGATAGGTGTCCTTGGCGTTGCCGGTTTCGTAGCCAGCTTCTTCCAAGGCTCCGTGTATGAAACCATACTTGGCATCCATGATGGCGGTCTCACTGTCTTCCTCAGTTTCTTCCTTCACTCGTCTCGCCGCCTCGTTACGGGCTGCGAAGATCTCTTTCGCCGTGTTGAATTGGCTGACGTATGTCTCGGCATCCTTGTCGTTTTCCAAGAGTTTGATGGAGAGGTATCGGGTGGAGTAACGTTGGCGGATGGAATCATCTGCCTTCAGATACTTCTGGATATGTTCGATGCCATGCTCTATCTCATGACCATGGTTGATGTGGATGTGTCTATAATGCGGATTGGCATCTTCTTTGGTTTCATAAAGGTTGATGATGGTGTCAAAGAGTTTTTCGACACCACGGCCTGTGGTGAATACGGTCGGTATCATGGAGAGTCCGAATAGCTCTCCCAACTTGTCGTAGTCGATTTTGTCACCTCGTTTCTCTGTCTCGTCAAACATATTGAGGGCGCATACCATGCGGATGTGCATATCTATCAACTGGGTCGTGAGGTAGAGGTTACGTTCCAAATTGCTGGTGTCGAGAACATTGATGACAATGTCTGGAGTGTGCTCGACAAGTTGCTTGCGAACATACAGCTCTTCTGGGGAGTAAGCCGACAAGGAGTAGGTGCCTGGAAGGTCAACCAAGTTGAAGTGATAGCCTTTGTATTCGGCCTCACCTACCTTGGCATCTACAGTGACACCGCTGTAATTGCCCACCCTTTCATGGGCACCCGAAGCGAAGTTGAAGAGGGAGGTCTTGCCACAGTTGGGATTTCCCACCAATGCCACGTTGATGACATGGTGCAAGCGTTCTGCCTCTTTCTTTGCAACGAGCATTTTGTCTCCTAAGGCCTGCTCGTCAATCTCCGGATTATCTATGACTTGGGAAACTTTCACTTGGTCGATTCCGTTGTGGCTTGCTTTGCTGAGTTCTTCGTTGCGCTCAGCCTCGTTCAGAGAAACTACCTCGATGTGTTCAGCCTCGCTATGGCGAAGTGACACCTCGTAGCCCATGATTTTATATTTAACGGGGTCTTGGAGAGGTGCATTGAGGAGCACGTCAACTTTCTTGCCTTTGATGAATCCCATCTCGATGACTCTTTTACGGAAACCACCGTGACCGGTAACTTTGACGATAACGCCGCTTTCACCTGTTTTGAGTTCTGATAATTTCATTTTTATTTCTTATTCAAATCTTTCTGATGGCTAGCGTTGGGGTAGCCACTTGTTTTTTCAACTGCAAAATTACTAATAATAATTTGCAACATGGTGGCAATGATGCTGTTAAACATAAAAATACCTAGAAATGATGATGAAATCACCATTTCTAGGTATTGGGGTCATTATTTGTAATGATGCTCTTGCCTATAATTAATATGGCAGGCATGCTATCTTGTGATTACAAGTTTCTGCCGTGGCAGTTCTTGAACTTTTTGCCGCTTCCACATGGGCATGGGTCGTTAGGGCGTGGCATACGTTCGGCACGATAAGGTGTGCGGTTTGCTTGATCGGCGCCCTCACGGGTGTCTTGGTTGGCAGCAGCCTGTTGGGCAGCACGTTCGGCACGTTCGCGCTCTTCGTCAATGTCAACCTTTGACTCCACGTAGTTCTGTTGGGTGCGCTGCTCAGGAGCAGCCTCTTGTACGGACTGCTCTATCACAGGAATCTGACCGCGCATCAAAATGCTGGCGATACGGTCATTCATCTCATTGATCATAGCATCCCATACCTTGGCGCTCTCGAGTTTGAAGATCAGCAACGGATCTTTCTGCTCGTAGCTGGCATTCTGTACAGAGTGGCGAAGTTCGTCAAGCTGTCTGAGGTTCTCCTTCCAATCATCATCGATGATATGAAGGATGATGCTTTTTTCAAACTCCTTGACCACGCTCTTGGCCTCACTTTCGTAGGCATCCTTGAGGTTACAAGGGATTTGGTACATACGCTTTCCATCGGTAACTGGTACCATGATACGCTCAAATTGAGCTCCTTGGTTCTCATAGACCTGCTTGATGATAGGGTAGGCGGTTGCCTGGATGCGGTCAGTCTTGCGCTTGAAAGAAGCCATTGCCTCTTGGAAGGCGCGCTCTGCCAAATCCTCACGCTTGCCAGTCTCGAACTCTTCTACGGTGAAGGGTATCTCCATGGCGAGAATCTTGAGGAACTCTTCCTTTGCCCCCTCGAAGTCATTGTTGTTCACAATGTTCAGGCATCGGTCCCAGATGATATTGGTGATGTCCATGCCGATACGCTCACCCATCAAGGCGTGGCGACGTTTCTCGTAGATAACGGTACGCTGGCGGTTCATCACATCATCATATTCCAGAAGGTGCTTGCGGATACCAAAGTTGTTTTCCTCGACCTTGCGCTGGGCGCGCTCGATGCTCTTGCTAATCATCGGACTCTCGATGCGCTCGCCGTCCTCGAAACCGAGACGGTCCATCACCTTGGCGATACGCTCGCTGGCGAAAAGACGCATCAACTTGTCTTCCAGTGATACATAGAACACAGAAGAACCAGGGTCTCCCTGACGACCGGCACGACCACGGAGCTGGCGGTCAACACGACGGCTCTCATGGCGTTCGGTACCGATGATAGCCAAACCGCCTGCGGCCTTCACTTCGGGAGTCAACTTGATATCGGTACCACGACCTGCCATGTTGGTAGCGATGGTAACTGCACCCTTTCCGTTCGTTGATCGACCCGCCTCGGCAACAATCTGTGCCTCCTGCTGGTGCAACTTGGCGTTCAATACATTATGAGGGATGTTGCGCATCTTCAGCATCTTGCTCAACAACTCGGAAATCTCAACGGAAGTGGTACCTACCAATACAGGTCGCCCTGCGTTTCGCATCTCCTCAATCTCGTCAATGACGGCACGATATTTCTCGCGAGCGGTCTTATAGACGCGGTCATCCATATCTTTACGTGCGATAGGACGGTTGGTAGGAATCTCGACAACGTCCAGCTTGTAGATGTCCCAGAACTCACCAGCCTCTGTGCTGGCCGTACCGGTCATACCTGAGAGCTTGTGGTACATGCGGAAATAGTTCTGGAGAGTGATGGTGGCGAATGTCTGAGTGGCAGCCTCTACTTTCACATGCTCCTTAGCCTCAATAGCCTGATGCAAACCATCGCTCCAGCGGCGACCGTCCATGATGCGGCCGGTCTGCTCATCGACAATCTTAACCTCGCCATCCATGACAACATATTCATCATCCTTGTTGAACATGGTGTATGCCTTCAAGAGCTGTTGCAAGGTATGCACACGCTCACTCTGAACACCATAGTGTGCAAGCAGTTCATCCTTCTTGTCAAGACGGGCTTGGTCATCCAAGTCGGTGCATGCCTCCAATTCGCTCATCTCGCTAGTGATGTCTGGCAAAACAAACAACTCCTTGTCATTAACCTGCTTGGCGAGCCAGTCAGTACCCTTGTCTGTCAAGTCGGCAGAGTTCAGTTTTTCATCTACCACGAAATACAACGGCTCGACAGCTTTAGGCATCTCACGGTTGTTGTTAGCCATATAGAATTCTTCGGTCTTCAGCATTCCCGCCTTGATACCCTCCTCGGAGAGGTACTTGATCAAAGGCTTGTTCTTAGGAAGAGCCTTGTAAGAACGGTAGAGTGCCAAGAAACCTGCGTCGAGCAGTTCTTGATTCTTGGTCTTGTTTCCCTCGCCAATCTTCTGTTTTGCCTCGGCGAGCAGTTCGGTGGCTTGCTTGCGCTGCACCTCGTAGAGTCGCTCCACCAAAGGCTGGTACTGTTCAAACATCTGGTCATCACCCTTTGGAATAGGACCTGATATGATAAGAGGTGTACGAGCATCGTCAATCAACACGGAATCGACCTCATCGACGATGGCATAATTGTGCTGACGCTGTACAAGGTCGGCAGGACTGTTTGCCATGTTGTCTCGGAGGTAGTCGAAGCCAAACTCATTGTTGGTACCAAAGGTGATGTCGGCCTGGTAAGCCTTGCGGCGAGCATCAGAGTTGGGACGGTGCTTGTCAATACAATCTACGGAGAGACCATTGAACATGTAGAGAGGTCCCATCCATTCGGAGTCACGTTTGGCCAAGTAATCGTTGACGGTAACGACGTGTACACCATTGCCTGTCAAGGCATTCAGGAATACAGGGCAAGTTCCCACAAGGGTCTTACCTTCGCCAGTCGCCATCTCGGCAATCTTACCCTGGTGCAGAACGGTACCACCGAAGAGTTGAACATCGTAGTGTACCATTTCCCACTTGAGGTCATTGCCGCCAGCAGTCCAGTGATTATGATAGATGGCTTTGTCGCCGTCAATGGTGAGGAAGTCGTTCTTAGGGTCGGAAGCCAATTCACGGTCGAAGTTTGTTGCGGTTACAACTGTTTCTTCGTTCTCTGCGAAACGGCGAGCGGTATCTTTCACGATGCTGAAAGCGGTCGGTAGAACCTCGTTGAGAGCAACCTCGTACTTGTCGAGGGCTTCTTTCTCCAGTTTGTCGATTTGGTTGAAGATGCCTTCGCGTTCGTCGATAGGGGTGTCTTCAATCTTGGCCTTGAGTTCTGCTATCTTGGCTTTTTCCTCGTTGGCTGCATCTTGAACATACTTTTGGATTTCTTTTGTCTTGGCTCGAAGCTCATCGTTGCTCAACGCCTTGATGTTTGGGTACTCAGCCTTGATTTTTTCAACGATAGGCTGAATCAACTTCATGTCGCGTGTTGACTTGTTGCCGAAAAGCGACTGGAGAATTTTGTTAAAGTTCATTTGTTTTATTTAATTTATTGTTATTCTTTTGAGTTATTGTTTGTGGGTGCTTTTAAGTCCCCCTAGAGCATTGTGCCGTTCATCCTTTTGGGCACATTTATCCCTTTTCGTTGCAAAAGTACAAAAAATATCTGTAAATCAGCAATGAAATGTTAAAAATCGGGACCTCGAATAACAATACTGCCGTATGGAGCTTTATATTTGTGCTCGGTGACGGGATAAAAACAAATATATGACTGGTTTTCTGTCAGAATGTCACAAACGTGGACTGAGAAGTTTGCGGACGAGGAATAGTGCTGTGAGGCGTTAGGCTCGTTCTCGGATGCTTCCTTGATAGCTTTGATGACATGGAGAATTTCTTCTTCCAGGGCTTTAGACTCTGGTTGTTGGATGAACTCATCGTAAGATATATCAGCCAGCGCAAACTTCAGTGCCTGCTGATAAGTCTGCGCCTCCATGCCAGTTGCCGCAAGGACAACCAATAGTGCTGTGATATATCTATTTACCATCATTTTTTCTTGTTGTTAAATATTTTGAGGTCATATACGGCTGACCTTGATGCGTACCTAATTAGCAAAGAGAGTGCCAAAATAACCATGCCCTCCGCATAGTTCTGCCATATTTGCAGGAAAAGCGACAGGGCAAGCAAGCCTCCCCAAATGTTGTAATACCAATGGTAACCTCCTCTTCTAGCTTTTTTAGAGATGTTCCATACGAAAAGCAAGTTGAGTGGGTTGAGGATAAGCATCTGGAAATTGACCTGCACGGTTGGATGATGTGAAAACACCATTGCCAAGAGTATCAGCCCCGGCAGGCCTGTGGCTAGCAAAAGGACGGTGTCCAACCACCAGAAGTTCTTCTTGCCGAAGAATTCAACGCTTGATAGAGCTAAGACCACCAAGGCAATCGTTGCTAATGCCATACGAGGGGTGATGCTTTCCGTTCCGGAAATCTCTGCTTGTGGCTTAACGAGATAGGTGTTGTTATCTACAAGTTTGATGTTGTTTCGCCCTGATAGCCTAGTCTCTATGACAGAACTCTGTAATGCCGTATCTTTTCGTGCTTCTGTGGCGAAGTCTTTGCAGAGGTTGACTGGCAGAAATTCCCATTCTTCTTTGTTGAGAGGCTTGTCTGCTGCGTATCCCAAGAGCAAGTCGTTGCCAAAGCGCGCCCATCGGTGTCTTTCGTTCCATCGGTGGATTTCACTTCTATATGTGGATTGCATATTGATGTTCTTGAAGTCTGTGACATGTGAGCCAAGGTTATCAACAATCATGTTGCGAGTCCTCGTCGTACAATTGTCGAAAAAGAAATTGTAACGATAGGTGCGGTTTTCATCTTGATAGTTTTTGTCGATGGCTTGCATGATTCTCCATTTCTCAGCTCTCGTCAATACGAGATGTTGCTGGAGTACCCATCTTCCTTCTGCGGTGTATTCTGCGATAAAGTCGCTCATGGGAAATATTCCGATTTGGTAATCGGTCAGACCGAACACAAAACGCAGGACAAAATAATCTTGCTTGAAGGAAAACATTCCCCAGTTGATGGCAAGGTCGTTTCCATGGGCATGGTCTTCGATGCGCAGGGCGGTGTGTCCGTAGTATGACCATACTTCTTTTCCTGGGCCACAGGTCAATAAGGAAATATCTACAGAGTCCAGCCAGGCAGGTTCTGCAGGGGATACATGATGATTGCCAACAGGAGAGCTTGGACTTGGCTGCCCTGAAATCTCCTGTGCCTTGGCTGTAGTCGTTAAAATGATTAACAAAACAACCCCAAAAGCTCTAAAAATATGCTTAAAACGTTTCACGATGCAAAAATACCTTATTATTTTGGATTATCCTTCTTTTTTCTCGTTTTTTTTCAATACTTTTGCACTCTGAATATAAATTTGAATGATAATTATCAATGAGAAAGCTTATTTTAGCAACCCTTTTGTTGGGTACGGCTCTTTCGATGAATGCCCAAAGTGGTACTAATTCTCCATATAGCCAGTATGGTCTAGGTGTGTTGTCTGACCAAACTTCTGGCTTCAATCGTGGAATGAATGGAGTAGGTCTTGGTTTTCATGAGCATAATCAGGTCAACTATCTCAACCCTGCCTCTTATGCATCCATCGACTCTCTGTCATTTATTTTTGATGCTGGTATTTCTGGTCAGATAACCAACTTTGAGGAAAATGGCGTGAAGAAGAATGCAAAGAATGCAAATTTTGAATATGTTGTGGCTGGTTTTCGTGCTTTCAAGCATGTAGGTGTCAGTTTTGGTGTACTGCCGTTTACCAATGTGGGCTATAGCTACTCCAGCTCTTCAAAGATAGGCGATGTCTTCTCGGATGAGACGCATACAACTTCATTCAGTGGTGAGGGCGGTTTTCATCAGGCTTATCTTGGTGCTGGTTGGTCTCCACTCAAGGGCTTTGCTTTCGGTGTAAATATAGCTTATTTGTGGGGAGACTATAGCAAGACGGTATATGATTCAAAGAGCGTAACTGGTGCCAAGACCGAGACCCGCTTGTATTCTGCCCAAGTGAATAGCTACAAACTTGACCTTGGTGCTCAATATACCGCAAAGATTGCCAGGAAGGACTGGGTGACCTTGGGTATAACGTATTCTCCTGGTCATTGTTTGAGAGCATCCGCAGACATGACTCAATATTCTACGGATAGCCAAACCAGTGTGTCTGACACTACCTCGTACTCCATAGGAAAGGCACTCAAACTTCCCGATATGTTTGGCGCAGGTTTGATGTGGAACCACAATGACCAGTTGAAGGTCGGATTTGACTATACTTTACAGAAATGGGGTGATTTGGATTCACCTGACTTTGATGGAAAAACTTACTCCTTGCGTAATGGACTATATTCAGACCGTTCTAAGTTTAATCTCGGTATGCAGTATTGTTATGGTGAGAGACAGCGTAGTTTCTTCAAGCGTATTCGGTATCGTGCCGGTGTAAGTTGCGCCACTCCTTATTTCAAAGTGAATGGATTGGATGGTCCCAAGGAACTTGCGGTAAGCGCAGGTTTTGGCATTCCTGTCAAAAATAATTATAACAACCGCTCCTTCCTCAATATCAGTGGACAGTGGGTAAGAAGCTCGGCGAAAGATTTGATTACGGAAAATACGTTCAGACTCAACATAGGCTTTACCTTTAATGAGGAATGGTTTAGAAAGTGGAGAATGAAGTAATACTTGTTCCTCATATTAAAAGATAGGTCCTCTTTATATATATAATGTATAGAATCAGATATTCATTTTTCGGATTGGTGATGGGCGTGTTCTTGGTGGCTTGCCAAGAGCAGGTTGAGCATACCGCCCCGGCCATCTTGGCCAAAGACTCTGTGGCGATGATGACTTCGTATGGAGTGAATACGCTCATCAGCGATTCTGGAGTAATGAAATACCGTATTGTTACGGAGCGTTGGGAGGTGAACTCTGCCAAAAATCCGTCACGCTGGATTTTCGACAAGGGGATACTCTTGGAGCAATTTGATGAAAAATTCCACATCAACAGTTATATCCAAAGCGATACGGCGTATTATTATGATCAACAGAAGGTTTGGAAACTCTATGGGCGAGTGCGCATCTTGACCAAGGATGGGCTTCGCTTTACCAGTGAACAACTCACATGGGACCAAAACAAGCATGAGCTTTCCAGTGATGTGTTCAGTAAATTGGTTACTCCTGAGCGGACCCTTCAAGGCTCGCATTTCTGGAGTGATGAGAAGATGACCCGGTATTTTGTAAGCAATTCGAAGGGTAGTTTTGAAAAAGGTGACGTGGCAGGTGCCCAAGGCGATACGCTTAGTTCAAAGCCTGACTCCATTAAACAGAATGTCCGTCCGCAGGCTACACCAAGAAGTGCTACCAACAGTATTCCGCTCATGCACTAATTAAAAACAGAAGATGGAACAGGTAGGAATTAGTCTTATTATTGGTATTCTGGTCACGATGGTTTTCTCTGCTTTTTTTAGCGGAATGGAAATCGCTTTTGTCTCTTCCAACAGGATGCTGGCGGAGATGGACAAGGAGAAAAATGGACTTACCCAGCGGTTGTTGTCGCTATTTTACGCACACCCCAATGGATTTGTGAGTACCATGTTGGTGGGTAACAATATAGCCCTTGTCGTCTATGGAATCTTGATAGCAAGGTTGTTTGACAATACGATTTTTGCTGGAATGGATGCGGCTTTTACAGTACCGGCGGATACCATTTTATCTACGTTAATCGTGTTGTTTACGGGTGAGTTCTTGCCAAAGACGCTTTTTAAGTCTAATCCTAACCGCTTGTTGTCGTTGTTCAGCCCGATAGCGTATCTTTGCTATGTTATATTGTGGCCTATCAGCAAGTTTAGCACCTTTTTGAGTAGGATTTTTTTGAGGATGATAGGAATCAAAATGGAGGCTGAGAGTAATGACGAAGGGTTCTCGAAGATAGACCTAGACTATTTGGTTCAGTCTAGCATCGATAATGCCGAGAAGGAGTCAGACATCAATGATGAGGTGAAGATCTTTCAGAATGCCTTGGACTTCTCGGATACGAAAGTGCGTGATTGTATGGTTCCCCGTACAGAAATTCAAGCAGTTGATATGGATGCTACACTAGATGAGTTGCGTCTGAAGTTTGTGGAGAGCGGCAATTCCAAAATTATCGTTTATCGGGGGGACATAGATCATGTGGAGGGATACATCCATAGTTCGGAAATGTTTCGCAATCCAAAGAAATGGCAGGATCATGTACGCACCCTTCCTTTTGTTCCGGAAACGATGCAGGCGCAGAAACTGATGCAGATTTTCTTGCAACAAAAGAAAACTTTGGGTGTGGTTGTCGATGAGTTCGGCGGTACCAGTGGCTTGGTTAGTTTGGAAGATATTGTGGAAGAAATTTTAGGAGACATTGAGGATGAACATGATTCTGCAAAGTATGTAGCGAAGAAAACTCCAGAAGGTGACTATGTCTTGTCTGCTCGTCTGGAAATAGATAAAGTAAATGAAAAATTTGACTTGGACTTGCCGGAGAGCGATGAATACATGACCATTGGAGGCTTGATTTTGCACGAATACCAGAGTTTCCCTAAATTGAATGAAGTCATCAGGTTTGACAAATATGAATTTAAAATCATTAAGTCAACTTCCCGTAAGATAGAGCTGGTTCAATTACATATCATGTAAGATATTTCTATGAAATAGCATCAATAAGCACTTACAGATGGATTGTAAGTGCTTTTTTATTTGTCTTTTTGCTCTTTTTGGCGTACTAGGATAAAAAAGACTGCAAAAAATTCCCTTATTTCCGATTTTCTTTGTATTTTTGCACTCAATTGGCTGCATTTCACTATTTTAGGAAGTGGAAGAGAAGCCAGGGTAAGAGAAAAATAAAACAAAAATAAAATAAAAATTAAAACGTAATGGCAGCATTAGGAACAATTCGAAAAAGAGGCGTTGTCCTGGTATGTATTATCAGTTTCGGCCTTTTCGCATTCATTGCCGAGGAAGCATTCCGTTCTTGTGATTCTGCAAAGAACAATGAACGTCAGCAAATCGGTGAGGTCTTAGGTGAGAAAATCAATGTGCAAGATTTCCAAAAGCTCGTTGATGAATACACTGAAGTAATTAAAATGCAGCAGGGACAGGACAATCTCCCTGAGGATCAGATGAACCAGGTCAAGGATATGGTTTGGAACACTTACATCCAAAACAAGATTGTCGCTCATGAGGCAGAGAAGTTGGGACTTACAGTGACAGATGTTGAGCTTCAGGACATTCTGAATACAGGCACTAGCCCTATGCTTCAGCAAACTCCATTTGTAAACCAGCAGACAGGTCGCTTTGATGTTTCTTCTTTGCAGAAGTTTTTGGCTGATTACAAAGCACAGAAGGCAAATCCTTCTGCCAATGCTCAGATGATAGAGCAATATTCTAAGATTTACAATTATTGGTCTTTTATCGAGAAAACTCTCCGCCAGCAAACTTTGGCACAGAAGTATCAGTCTCTTTTGGCTCATTGTTTCCTTTCCAATCCCGTAGAGGCCAAGATGGCTTTCAAGGAGGAAAATGAAGAAAGCCAAATCCAGTTAGCTGCCTTCCCTTATTCTGACATCCAAGACGACAAGATAAAGATAGAGGAGAGCGACCTGAAGGCTAAGTATGATGAAATGAAGGCTCGTTTCAAGCAGCCCATTGAGAGCCGTGACATCAAGTTTGTTGACATTCAGGTGACAGCTTCACAGGCTGATCGCTCTGCTCTTGACAAGGAATTTGCTGGTTATCAGACTCAGTTGGCTGCCGCTGCTGACCCAACAGAGGTGGTTCGTAAGGCAAGTTCCCAAGTTGCTTATCTTGGTATTCCTGTAGCTAAAGATGCTTTTCCTTCAGATATTGCCGCACAGTTGGACTCTATGTCTATAGGTTCAACCACTGCAGTTAAGGTTAATGCTTCGGATAATACCTTGAATGTTGTTAAGTTGGTTAACAAGCAGTCTTTGCCAGACTCTGTTCAGTATCGTGTTATTCAGGTTGCTGCTGCTTCAGTGGCTGAGGCAAAGTCAAAGGCTGACTCTATCCAAGGAGCCATCTCTGGCGGTGCTGAATTTGAGGCTATTGCCAAGAAGTATGGTCAGACTGGCGAGAAGGCTTGGATGACGACACGTCAATATGAGTATGCGCAGAGTATGGATAAGGACAACAAGGCGTTTATCAATGCTTTGAATACCCAAGGTGTCAATGCCGTTTCTCAACTTCAGTTGGGACAAGGTTATGTGATTCTCCAGGTTTGCGACCGCAAGGCGAAGATTGACAAATATACAGCTGCCGTCATTAAGAAACCTATTGAATTCTCTCAGGGTACTTATCGTGAGGCATACAACAAGTTTTCTAGTTTTGTAAGTGCGAACCAGACAGCTGATGATGTTGTAAAGAATGCGGCAAAGAGTGGATATAAGGTGCAAGAGTTGAAGGATTTGACAACTTCTATTCATTATGTGGCAAACATCCATTCTACACGTGAGACACTGAAGTGGATTTTCGAGGCAGAGGAGGGTGCAGTTTCACCTTTGTATGAGTGCGGTGATAACGACCATTTGTTGGTAGTCGTACTTGATAAGATTAATCGTATTGGTTTCCGTGGCTTGGACGATGCACAAGTGAAAGAAATGGTAAAAGCTGAAGTTGTGAAGGACAAGAAGGCTGATGCTATCTTGGCTAAGCTGAACGGTGTGAAGAACATTGCATCCGCTAAGGCAAAGGGTGCCAAGGTTTCAGATGTCAACCAGATTACTTTTGCCGCACCTGTTTTTGTTTCTGCAACTGGTGCTAGTGAACCAGCTCTCTCAGGTGCTGTGTCTGCAACAAAGAAGGGCGCTTTTTCTTCTCGTGCAGTTAAGGGTAATGCAGGTGTTTATCTCTTCCAAGTTACCGGTAAGGTCAATCGTCCTGTAAAGTTCGACGATAAGTCTCAGGAGCAGAAGAGTCGTCAGAAGTCCATGCAGTATGCTGGTAACTTCATGAATGAACTTTACCTCAACGCAAAGGTAGTGGATAATCGTTATCTCTTCTTCTAATCATATGGAGATAAGTTTAACATAAAAAAGCGTGATTCCTACTTCGGAATCACGCTTTTTTATGTTTCTATGTTTTTCTCTTGTCTTGGATGAATTTTTATAGATGTGCGTGTTGTTCTAGCTCAAGTTCCACCAATGCTTTTTCTTTGGAGTCTCTTGTTCTATAGCTCCTAAAGTTTCCTTGATTAGTGTTCTGTAGCTTTTGCCTTGGCTTATCATCTGGTAAATCTGCCCCCAGTCGGGGAGTCCGCCGATGTTTCGGTCATCAATAAAGTAGTCAGCCTTGATTTTGCGGGAGAAATGGTTGTTGTATTCTTCTTTTTCCTCGGGATAGTCTTTGTTGACTGCCCAGAACTCAACACCTCTTTCTTTGCACCAATTTACCGCTTCCTCCAGAAGGTGTCCTTCACGGACACTCCAAAGGATTAAGCGGTGACGGTCTTTTATTAACATTTTCAATGTTTCTATGGCAAACGGAATCTCAGAACCAATGCGTGGATACTCATGCGTTACAATTGTGCCATCGAAATCTACTGCTATTGTTGCCATACATTATCTTTTTACGCTGTCATCGTTCTTGTTGCCGTAGTGGCTCTTGCTATAGTTGCCGTAGATGCCGTATGTGCCATAGCTACCGTATGAGCCATAGCTGTTGTAGCCATATTTCCCATTTCCATAGCCATACTTGCCATATCTACCATATTTACCATAGCCATAGTAGTAACCATACTTTTTCTTGGACAAATCAACGCCGTTGAGTACGACACTCATGTTAGGCAATTTCTTCTCAATGCTCAGGCTGTTGATAAGGCTAAAGCTGGATTTTGCGGTGAAATCTGCGCGGCAAACATATACGGTAGCGTTTGAAATGCGTCCCAAAGCCAAGGTGTCTGTCACCAGACCGACTGGTGCTGTATCGAGCAGAATGTAGTCGTAGTGCTCTTTCAGCGCCTCTATAGTGTCCTCAAGGCTTGCTCTTGTAACAAGTTCTCCTGGGTTCGGAGGAACAGGACCGGCCATCAATATGTCAAGGTTGTCGTTGATGCCAGAAGATACAATCTGCGACTTGACATCATTCCAATCTACAGTGTCTTTCGTGAGCAAATTGGTAATGCCATGGTGGTGATCATCAATTTCAAACAACTCTGCTAGACGTGGTTTGCGAATATCTAGTCCGACAAGGATAACCTTTTTGCCAAGTAGGGCGAAACTGATGGCGACGTTGGAGGTGATAAAAGTCTTTCCTTCTCCAGATGTTGTTGATGTGAACATGATGACCTTGTCATGCTGCTTGAGCAAGAATTGCAAGTTGGTACGCAAGGTGCGAAAAATTTCCTCCATAAGGTTATTCTCGTTCTCGTGTACAACAATGTCTGCCTTGGTCTTTGCACGAGCACTTGCCACAGCAACGTCTGCAATGATAGGGAGTTTAGTTAATTTTGCTACGTCATTGTGTCCTTCTATCTTGTAGCGGAAGAATTCGGTCAAGAAGAGAATGCACGCAGGGATGGCCAAACCAAGAATCAAGGCAATCAGTAAAATCATGGAGTCTTTTGGACTTACCTTTCCTGCATAAACAGGATTATCAATCAACTTACCTTTGTCTGCTGTTGCTGCCAGAGAGATAGAGTTCTCCTCGCGTTTCTGAAGCAGCATCAAGTATAGGCCTGATTTTACTTCTTGTTGGCGACCAATCTGAGTCAAAATGCGTTCTTGTTCGGGAGTGTTGCCTATTTGCCCCTGATATTTCCCGGCTTGTGCAGCAATGCTATTGCGCTGAATGTTCAAGCCTGAACGAGCTTGAACCATGGCACGCTTTATGGAAGAGTTCAGGTCATCCAGTTGTGCCGTAAGTGGCGTTACGGTTGGTGAACTTTCGCTTGCACTATGGAGCAGTTGGTTGCGTTGCAGTGCTATGCGGTTATATTCATTGATCAATGATGTGGCACTAGCATCATTCAAGCCTACATTGGATGGGATAGGCTGGTGCTTGTTGCTAGGTTCATTCATGTACTTGGTCAATTCATCGAGCAATGCCACTTGTGTGTTGGCTTCTGATAATTTCTGTGCATACTGGTCGGCGTTAGCCACAGCTTGGCTTGCGTTCATTTTCAGCTCAACCATGTTGTTACGCTTCTTGAAATTTTCAAGTTGCCCTTCTGTATTGCCTAATTCGGTGTTGATTTTCGCCAAACGCTGGTTGATGAACTGCTCTGTGCGAACGGCTATTTCGTTCTTGTCCTCGTTGGCTTGGCGATTATAGACCACAGCCAACTGCTTTAAGTAATCTATGGCTCTTTGGGGAATCTCGTCATTAATGATGAGGTTGGCTATGGTCGTGGTTTTGGATGCCTGGTTAACATTCAGACTTCCAACATATTTGCCCGCAGCAATCTCTGGAGCAATCATATATGCTTTGAGAGATTCTCCGTCTCTCAGCATATAATTGCCGTTTTGGGTGAATCTTACGACACCCACTCTCGTGCCAAGGGTTGCAGGCAGTGAGGAAAATACTTTGTCGATGTTGATGGCTCCAGGATTGTAAGAGTTGTCATCGATAGGTACGAAGTACGAACCTGTGACATGGTAATTCCTACCTTCACGGGTAATCTTGAAGTTCATTGGAGCGTTGAGCTTCTTCAGGTGTTCCAAATCCATGTCTATGTTGATTTCCTGGTCGCCATAGAGAACATGGTCTTTGATTTTTCCTTCGTGCTTATAGGTGACATAGAGCTTCAAGTCGTAAACTGCTTGTTGGGCAAGAGTTCTTGACTTTAGGATCTCCATCTCGTTGTCTATACCATTAGAGTTGGAGATGATTCCAAGGTTTGCGCTGCTTTGGATGGAGTTGCCCCTTCGGCTTCCATTGTCATCGCCCTTGATAAGAAGTTTGGCGGCAGCCTGGTAGATAGGAGTCTTATAGCGCAGATAGATATGCGCTGCACCTATGCAAATGATGAGAGACAGAACGAACCATTTCCAGTTGAGGACAAGGGTTGTGTAAATTGCAGCGAAGTTGATGCTCGACTGCTCTTCACTCTCTTGGATGCTCTCCAGTTCGAAATTCTTGTTTTCTTCCATTATTGATGATTTTTAATGATTTTCCCTTTGGGTGAGACTTATATTTATATTTAATAAGGTGTATTGTCTTGCTCTCTAATCTGTTGATCTTATCTTTTTTCTTCTGCCAGCTCCATCAGATATTGTCCATAACCATTTTTGAGCATCGGTTTTGCCAATGTTTTGAGTTGCTTCTTGTCTATCCATCCTTGCTTGTAGGCGATTTCTTCAAGGCAGGCAACTTTTAGCCCTTGTCTTTTCTCAATGACCTCGATAAAGGTGCTTGCTTCCGACAGGCTATCATGTGTTCCTGTGTCTAGCCATGCAAAGCCTCTTTGCAAGGTACGTACCTTTAATACTTTTTTGTTGAGGTATTCTTGGTTGACCGAGGTAATTTCCAGTTCTCCACGTGCGCTTGGCTTAATGTTCTTGGCAATCTCCACTACGCTGTTGGGGTAGAAGTACAAGCCTACGACGGCATAGTTGCTCTTGGGAAGTCCTGGTTTTTCTTCTATGCTCAGACAATTGCCGTCCTTGTCAAATTCTGCAACACCATAGCGTTGTGGGTCATTGACATAGTAACCGAAGACACTTGCCATGCCTTGATTGGTGGCAGCGACACTTTCCTTTAACAGACCTGTGAATCCTGCGCCATAGAATATGTTGTCGCCAAGTACAAGGCAAACGTTGTCATCGCCAATAAATTTCTCTCCAATGATAAATGCTTGTGCCAATCCGTCGGGTGAGGGCTGCTCTGCATATTCGAAATGGACGCCAAGTTCGCTCCCGTCTCCTAGCAGGCGGCGAAAACCGGGTAAGTCGAAAGGAGTTGATATAATCAGTATCTCCTTGATACCGGCCAGCATCAAAACGGATACGGGGTAGTAAATCATTGGCTTATCGAAAATGGGAATCAGTTGCTTGCTGATACCTTTCGTGATAGGGTAGAGGCGTGTGCCCGAACCTCCAGCTAATACGATACCTTTCATGTTGTTTTATAATATTTATAAATCTATATTCTTGATGATTTTAATATGCGTTCTTGTCTGGTATGACAATGCTCTTTGCCGTCAGGTATATGATGCGGATATCAAGCCAGAACGACCAGTTTTCGATGTACCAGATGTCTCTCTTGACACGTTCTTCCATCTGCCAAAGCTCTTTGGTCTCGCCACGGTAGCCTGTCACTTGGGCCCATCCCGTTATGCCTGGCTTGGCGAAATGTCGTACCATGTATTTGTCAATGATGTTGCCATAAATCTCAGTATGGTGCAGCATGTGTGGGCGTGGACCTACGATGCTCATGTCACCTTTCAGCACATTGTAGAATTGTGGAAATTCATCAATGTTGGTTTTTCTCATGAAATTGCCAAAGGCAAACTTGCGAGGGTCGTTTCTCGTCGCTTGGGCAGTATCGGCATCCTGGTTCATATGCATGGACCTAAATTTGTAGCATAGGAATGTCTTGCCGTTCATCCCAGTTCGTGATTGCTTGAAGAACAAGGGACCAGGACTTTGCAATTTGATGGCTAGTGCGATGAGGGGTATGAATGGCAGCATACATAGACATACGATAGAGCTGATGGCAAGGTCGAATACGCGCTTTGCCGCTCGGTTTCCTAATTTGGTGAGCGGTTCTTGGCGGTTTGTAAATACACACTTCCCAAGGTATTGCTGAGAGTCTAGATGCAATCTGTATTCGCCAAACTGGCATGGTAAATAGTAGAAGTGGATTACGTTTTTGTCACAGAATTGCATAATCTTCACGGTTTCTTTGGACAAATCGTATGGTAGGCAGCAGAAAACCTCTTCAATATTATTGGGTATGCTGTTGATGGTGTTGTTGCTAGTAGCTTCCATAACTTTGTCCAAGTCCGCCATGTTTCCTAAGTGTTTCAATTCTTTCGGAGCATTCTCAAGCAGCTCATCTGCATAATATCCATGTATGCGGTAACCCGCCGAGGGATCTTCCATCAGTGTGGTGTACATGTCGATGATGGCAGGGTCGTTGCCAATGAACATGACTGTCTGGGTGTTTCTTCCTCTAGAACGGAAACGTTTTAACAGATACAGCTCCAGCACTCTTGACAGGAGAATGAAGAAATATAGTGCCAAGGACAAGTATATCGTAAACTTGAGGAGGTCGTATCCACTTTTGAACAAATATGCCATGGTCAAGTTGAAGCAGAGCATAGTCGTAAGCAACAACTTGAATGTACGTGTCAAAATCTGGGGAAATTTAATTTTCCTGACGTGGATGACGGTGGAGAAAAAACACTCTCCAATGAATAACGACACGTTGGCCACGAAGAATGTGATCTTGGTGGCATGGTAAAAGATATAAGGTGCTGGAATGTATTTCCAGGTGACGGCTGAATATATGACGAAATTGAGAAGGATGAAGTCTGTAATGATAACTAACCTCCTTACCAAATCGCTTCCTCTGTATGCCTCTTTCATATATGTTAGTGATACGATTAAAACAATTCCAATGATAGTGATTTTAAATCGTTGCAAAGTTAGTGAAATATTTCCATTTATTAAAATAAATAAGGTTAAAACTTTCCTTTTGGCAAGAAATATATATGAAAGTAGCAAAAAACAAGCTTTTGATTTTGATATTTTGCGATTTTGTTGTATTTTTGCAAAACAATTTAGTAATAAACAATGTAAACAAGAATATTGAATGGGAATATTTTCTAAATTATTCGGACATAAAAATGAAGAGAAGGTTGGGGGAATGGAAGACTTCATGACTTTGGTCCGTGTCTATTTTCAGGCAGCCTTGGCCTCTCAGTTGGGAATAACCAACTTGGCTATGCTCCCCGACTTGCGTGTCTTCAAGAACACCTTTCATGTTCCAACTGTCAATAATCGGCTTGGCAATGGTGAGAAGTCACAGGTCAAGAAGATGATGAGGGATATTTATGGCACAGAGGATGATTATTTCAAAGAAATCGACCAAAGTATCCGTAAAAACTGCAAAAAAATGCAGGATGTGAATGTTTATTTGGTTCAGTTTCAGACTTTCACCCAAGACTTGATGATGTTGATGGGTAATTTGATGAAGTTTAAGCTTCGTTTGCCTTCTTTCATGAAGAAAACTCTTTATAAAATGACCCAAAAGACGGTGGATGACATATTCAACAAGAATGACTTCGGGGATGCCAGTGTACTGAAGACCGTGGTCCAGTTGCGTCAGTTGAATGGACACTTGAAGTTCAGTCAGAAATGGGTGACGGATTTCACTTATCAAGTGGTGATGTTGGCGAAGAAAGAACCACGTCCTTCTGACGAGGATATCGAGAAAGCTAAGGCAAAGATGGGTAAGTAATCTACTTATTCGTTTAAATTTAATAAAAATATCGGGAATATTTGTTTTTTTCAGATAATTCCTTTATTTTTGTAGCCAAAAAGAAGTGTAATGAGTGCTAATGAGAAAACGATTAATACGTTCGCTACCCGAGTAAGGCAGATGATACTCAAGTTTGACGAAATCAAACTGGAGAATGCAGAGTTGTACTCAATGGTGGACGAACGTGATGCCAGAATCAAAGAACTGGAGGCAAAGTTGACTCAGGCGGAGCATGATTACAACAGTTTGAAGATGGCTAAGATGATGACCATCTCTGACGCTGATATGGAAGCAACTCAAAAGCGTGTCTCCAAACTTATAAGAGATGTGAACAAGTGTATCACGTTGTTGAGTGACCAATAAAAGTAAAGCACCATGGCAGAACAGGCAGAAGATAAGTTGTTAATAAGATTGCATGTTTACGATACCGACCTCTCGGTGAGAATACCTCGGGAGGATGAGGAGTATTATCGTAAGTCAGGAAAGCTGATTGACGATATTGTTAACTCGTATAATAAAATCTTCAAAGGACGTAAGAGCGACAAGGAAATCTTGTACATGGCTCTCATCGACATAGCCTTGAGATATGAGAAAGAGTTGGGGCGTAACGATACAAAACCTTATGATGATATCCTCACCAAGTTGACTGCTGAGATTGAAGATGCTTTGAAGTGAGAATTAATGAGAATTAATATAATATAATAAATAATGATAGTAACAATAATATCAGCCCTAGTGGCTCTCGTAGTAGGTGGAGCAGTGGGGTACTTCATTTTCCGTTATGTGATTAAAGGAAAATATAACGAAATGATAGAGGCTGCCAATAAGGAGGCCGAGGTTGTAAAAGAGAAGAAGCTTCTTGAGGTGAAGGAAAAATTTCTCAATAAGAAAGCTGAGTTGGAAAAAGAGGTGCAACAGCGCAATTCCCGTATTCAGCAGAGTGAGAACAAGCTCAAGCAAAGAGAGATTTCGCTCAATCAACGTCAGGAGGAATTGGGACGCCGTAAACAGGAGGTAGAACAGAACCAACAACGTGTTGAGAACGAGAAGAAACTTCTTGGTGTAAAACAGCAGGAACTGGAGAAGATGCAAAAGCAAGAGCAAGCCAAACTCGAGGAACTCTCTGGCTTGAGTGCTGAGGAAGCCAAACAACGTTTGGTAGAGAGCTTGAAGGACCAAGCCAAACTTGATGCTGCCAGTTATGTGAATGAGATTATGGACGATGCCAAGCTCAATGCCAACCAGCAGGCCAAGAAAATCGTTATCCAGACTATCCAGCGTGTTGCCACGGAGACTGCCATAGAGAATTCTGTCAGTGTCTTCCATATCGACAATGATGAGGTTAAAGGTCGCATTATTGGTCGTGAAGGGCGCAATATCCGTGCACTTGAGGCTGCAACGGGTGTGGAAATTGTCGTAGATGATACCCCCGAGGCAATCGTAATCTCTGCTTTTGACCCTATCCGTCGTGAGGTTTGCCGCTTGGCTCTCCACCAGTTGGTGGCCGATGGACGAATCCATCCAGCTCGCATCGAGGAAGTGGTAGCCAAAGTGAAGAAGCAGTTGGACAACGAGATTATCGAGACTGGCAAGCGTACAGCCATCGACTTAGGTATCCATGGCTTGCATCCGGAGTTGATCCGTATCGTCGGTAAGATGAAATATCGTTCTTCTTACGGTCAGAACCTTTTGCAGCATGCTCGTGAGACCGCAAATCTTTGTGCTGTAATGGCATCCGAGTTGGGATTGAACCCAAAGAAAGCTAAGCGAGCAGGTCTGCTTCATGATATAGGTAAGGTGCCTGATGAGGAGAGCGAGTTGCCACACGCATTGTATGGTGCCAAGATAGCAGAGAAGTTTAAGGAAAAGCCAGACATCTGCAATGCCATCGGTGCTCACCACGACGAGATGGAGATGAACACCTTGTTGGCTCCTATCGTGCAGGTTTGTGATGCTATCTCCGGTGCCCGTCCTGGTGCCCGTCGTGAGATAGTGGAGGCTTACATCAAGCGTCTCAATGACCTTGAGGCCATCGCTATGAGTTATCCAGGCGTTACCAAGACCTACGCTATTCAGGCTGGTCGTGAGCTTCGTGTCATCGTGGGTGCCGACAAGATGAACGATGAGCAGAGCATCAAGCTCTCCGACGAAATCGCCACCAAGATTCAGAATGAGATGACTTATCCTGGACAGGTGAAGATTACCGTGATTCGCGAGACACGTAGCGTAGCTTACGCGAAGTAAAATACCATTTGAAGTTTAAATTGTCGTTTCCCTTCTGAGATAGGTTGGGGGATGTATTAAGATAAAGCCGCTTCCGAGAAAGGAAGCGGCTTTTATTATTATGCTATTTCAAGAGTTTTTCCAAGTGTTGATAGAAGTCATCGCTTTCTCCTTCGTATATGGAGTCGATGAATCCTTCGGGCGAGATGATGACCTTGGTGGGATAGGTGCTTACACCGAAGGCCATCACGAGGTCATCACCTTCTAGGTTGACCACCTGTGGCCATGTCATCTGATGCTTCTTGATGGAGGCTTGGCAGAGTATGGGCTTGTCGGAGCAGTTGACACCTATCAGTTGCATCTTGTCTTGGTGTGTCTCATAAAAAGCTTTCATGCGAGGCATCCCCTTGATGCACCATACGCACCAGGAGCCCCAAAAGTCGAGCACCACGTATTTCTTGTCTCGGTAGTCGCTGAGAGCCACCTCTTTGCCATCTAGGGTCGGCATGGTGAAGTTGTGAGCTTGCTGCTCGCCTTGTTGTAAGGCATGGGCTTGGACTGCTATCTGGACTTGATAATCAAGTTGCGACTTGCGCTGGCTGAGATAGTCTCGCAGAACGCCTCCTCGTACCTTCTCCGACAGGTAAGGAAGGTCGGAAAGAAAGGTGGAGTCATCTACTTCGCTTAGTAAATAGGCGGCGTAGTCGCTTTCGGGATGATGGAGACGGAAATAGTTCTTGCGGGCCGTGCGCTTGTCATAGAGAGCGTTGACCGTATTATAGTCCTTGACCTTGATAGCTTGTAGAATGCCCTTGGATAGTTCTCTGCGGTCTATAGACTTGAAGCGGGAACACGCCTCGTTGAGTTCTTCTGCCGTGGTGTTGTCACGGATGTCCTTTTCTCCGTTGTAGATGAGGTAGTCCATGTAGTCATTGTTGTATTTCGCCTTGATAGTCAGGGACGTCATGGCATTGGCAAACAACTCGATGGTGTGCTCTTGGCTGACACTCTCCGTCTCCGACTCATGGTTGACTGCCTCATCGGGATATACCATGAGGTGATAGAGCGTGTCGGAAGGGAGGAATATGGCATAGCTACCGTCTTTTGCCTGTTGTACCTTGTACTTGGCGAATCCTTGGTCGTTTTCGGAAGGGGATGGGGATAGGGAAAAACGTTCCACGGTGAGCTGGTTACCTTTGATGCCCTTTACTTCAAGCTTGATGCCGCATTGGGGATGGGAAGACTGATGGCTTTGTGGCTTAACCGCCCCCCACAAAACGGTGGGAAGCAGGGTTAAGCCGAGAGAGAGAATTGTGCAATAGTGTTTTGTCTTCATGACTTTTGTTTTGGGTATGATTAGTACGCATTCTGTTTCAGTTGTCCATGACTGCGACTGATTTCTGTCTGGGGCAGAGGTTGGGCGTATCGCTTCGACTTGACAGGCAAGATGAAGTCTTCTGTCTGTTCAAAGTTGGCTTGTTTGTTCTCCACCTTAAAGAAGTTGCGGCTTAGGATTACGTCATCGGAGGTCGTCTCATTGAAGGCGTAGCGCCGGATGTCGTACCAGCGCATGGTGAATGGTAACTCTCTGTGGCGTTCATCGAGTATCTTGGCGAGTGCTTCTTCCTTTGAGGTGGCTGTCAACTGATAGTTGCTTCCTGTGGCGAATCGTTTCTCTCGGAGCTGATTGGCAGTTTGTAGTGCTTCTTCCCAGTTGCCTAATCTGCACTGTGCCTCAGCCTTGATGAGTAATATCTCGCCCATGGTAGGTCCTTCTGGCAGAATGTCGTAGTAGGTGTTGACATCGAAAAACTTGCGATAAATCATGTCATCTCCGAAGCCCTCTATACCATATTCCAACAAACCGCTCTTGGTAAAGAACTGGTTATATCGCAGGTCGTTCTCCTGGTCGTACAGAGACTTCAGGTTCTCTGACGGAAGTAACCTCATCATCGTGTAAATCTTGTAGGTACTGCTGTAGAGCATCTCTTGGTAGTCGGTGTATTCCAGGGCACTCATACCTGTAAGGCCTGAGTAATTTACCTCTACGGATTCACCGTCCATATTGCTTACGTATGAGGTGTAGTGTGCTAGTTCGTTATAGTCTTGCAGAGTAGCTTGAGTAGTCTGTAATGCTTTTTCTGCTTCTTCCAGTGCGTGGGCATAGTCGCCCATACTGAGATAGAGGCGAGCTTTCATAGCGGCTACGGCTGGTCGGGAAACCCAGTATCTCTTGTCGGTATCTGAAACGGATGTTTTCTCGGCCTCGTCCAGATTACCCATTATAAATTGGTAGGTGTCTTCCAACGAGGCTCTGGTAAGGTCTTCCTCGTAGCTTGTAGTTTGCTTCAGTGGCAACCCAAGGCTTTGTTTGGTCTCCTCGGCGTATGGCATACAGTAGAGGTTTACCAGTTCCCAATAGGCTACGGCACGCATGAAGTGCGCTTGTGCCAAGTAGTTGGCTATCTCTGCATCCGTGGCATCCTCTACGTTCTTGATGTCGCTGATAATCATGTTGGCGGCAAATACTTTGTTGAACTCATCGTTCCATACCTCATCAGTCCCTGAATTGATGAGGTCGGTGGTGCCCCATGTGTAGAGAGGTAGAATGTCGGCATCGAAGTTGTAGGGGGCATAGCTGTATTGTTCGGTTGTCATTTCGAAATCGTCTGACGAGAAAATGCTGCCGAGTGCGATGTGCTGCGTGTATTGACTGTTGTGGAATAGGGCTTCCACCTGTTGTTTCGTTTCGAGAGGTTCGTTCTCGCCACGGTTGGGATACTCTGAGAGGAAGTTGTTGCAGGAAGACAGAAGCAGCGCTGCGTAGAACATCGTGGCGATGGAAGCGATATGTTTGATACTGTATTTCATAATCTTCTGTGTTTATAAGTTTACTTTGAGACCGAAAGATAGAGTAAATGTTGGCTTGATGCTGCCAGGTAGGAATTCAGGGTGATACCCCTGTTTGTTGGCAGTCCATAGCAGTCCGATGTTCTCGCCCTTGATGAAGGCAGATGCTCTGTTGATGCCTATCGCCTTGAGAGCAGTATGGGGCAGGTCGTAGTTGAGCGTCAGCTCCTGCATGTAGAGATAGGAGGCACTCACCACACGATTGTCGAGGTATGGAGTGTAGGTGCTCCATGTGGCATAGCCGTAGTAATCTTCAAGCGTAGAAGGAAGCGTAGGCAAGCTATTGTCGCCTCTCATCAATTCGCCATATTGTGCCGACACATGGGTCTTGCTATAACTGTTGACAGGAGCATAGTCGAAGGTTGGTAGGCGGAACTTGCCTCCGAATCGCCCGTTCATGATGGCAAGCAGGCTGAGCGAGCGATAGCTTACTGATAGGTTTACGCCGAGGGTATGAGGTGATTGCGTCGTGCCCATGTACTTGAGGGCTTTCGTGTTGGTGCCATACATGAGGTTATAGTCGTCAAGTGCCACTTTGCTACCCTCTCCATCCGAGATGTAAGGAATGCCATCTTGCATGCCTAGGTACTCGAAGGCATAGATGGGGTAGAGCGGACTTCCCTCTACATAAGAAGAATAGAGAACGTCCATCACGGTGGTCAATTCGTTCTGCAACTGATTCACCTTATTATGATTATAGGAATAGTTCAGTCTCATGTCTATGTTGATACCTGTGTTGGCTATGTCGGTATTGCCATTGAGCGATAGTTCTATACCTCGATTAAGCATCTTGGCGTTATTGAATACCACTTGTGTCGTACCGTTGGCACCAGCTACATTCACATTGCCGAGAATGTCGGAACCTTGCTTGTTGTAGAATTCGAATGAGCCTGAGATGCGGTTGCCGAGCAGGGCAAAGTCGATGCCGATGTTGGTTGTAGCGGTCTTCTCCCATCGTAGTGTCGGGTTGCCGTAATCGATGATTTCGGCGTATTCTTTTCCTGTGCTAGAATCCACTTGTGCGTGGTTCAAGTTGAGCGTGGTGCGTGCGGACGACTGAGGACAGGAGTTACCGTTCTTGCCGAATGTCAGTCGTAGGGCGAGGCGGTTGAGCCACTTCCTATCCTTCAAAAAAATCTCTTTACTCATGTTCCACAATCCGCCAACCGACCAGAATGGAGACCAACGGTACTTAGCCTCACTCGTAATCATGTTGGAGGCATCACTGCGGGCACTCAGGCTGAGGGAGTATTTCTCGTCGAATGTATAGGCTGCATTGCCGAAAAACGACACATAGCGGTTGTTGTTCCAACTGCGTGTGAATTTGGTACCAGGAATGCTTACTTCCCAGCCCTCGATGGTCATGCCCTTGATAGAGGTAAGAGGTGAGGAACTTTCTGTATTCTCATTGTAGCCATAGATGTATGGGGGCGACTGTGAAGTAGTTTTGATGTTCTGCACCTCGTTGCCTATGATGGCAGTAATGGTATGTTGTTCACCAAAGGTGCGGTCATAGGATATTTCGTTGCGGAAGATGGTAGAAGTAGTGACACCCGAACGGGTCATCAAGATGGCTCCGGCAGGAATGGCAGATGTGCCTATTTCGCCACTATAGGAGTCGTAAGGGGTATAGTAATCGACCATGTCACGTACAAAAAAGGTCTCTGTACCATTGTACTTGTTGTAGTCATAGCTGTTGCGTTCATACTGGAACTTACTTCGAAAGTGCAAACCGTCGAAAATCATAGCGTCCAGCCCGATATGCCCCCTGAATAGGATGCTCTTTTGGGTGGTTTTGGTGTTGCGTGCCTCTCGGAGTAGGTTGTAACTCAAGTCGCTGTAGGTGAACTGTTCGAGAGGGTAATAAGTGTCGAGTACATAGCTATTGTATTTCTGTACTTGGTCCAGATAATTGCCATTCTCGTCGAGCAACATCTCGTAAGGCGATAGGTTGGCGATATCGGAAACCGAGAAGGCTGCTTGATGATCATTGACATGCTGGAAATTGGCACCGATGTTCATGCTGATATGCTTGTTGAACGTGAAGTCATTGCCGAAGTTTACGAAGTAGGTGTTTGTGTTCTCACCATAGAGACCGCCCACGCCATTCTGGAACATCACCGAGGCGTAGGTGTTCGATTTGGTATTGCCCACAGATACCGAGGCATTGACCTGTGTGTTGATAGGACTCTTGAGTAAGTATTTCTTGATTTGGTCGCTGTTGTCGAGCAGGCTGAGGCGGTTCAGTTCCTCGTTCATTTCGTTCTTGGAGATAGTGCCGAAGCGCAATCCCTTGTAGAGGAGCATCTGTGACTGTGTGATAGGAGATAGAAGTTCGGAACTAGAACCACCAAACTCACCGTTGTTCCAGTTGTGCTCAAATGATTTCCGCTCATAGTCGATTTGTTCGGCAGAGGAAGCACGGTTGGTAATCTGGCTCACCTTGTACTTCTGCGAGATGGCGGTCTGCATACTCACATCTACATTGAGCTTCTCGTTCTTCTTGCCTTTCTTGGTGGTGATGACAATAACGCCATTGGCAGAGCGTGCTCCCCAGATGGAGGCGGCAGCGGCATCTTTTAGTACAGTGATGCTCTCCACGTCGTTAGGATTGATTTTTTGGAAAGCGTTGAGATCGGAACTGGTGTCGTTGGCGATATCGGTGACAGGAAATCCGTCAACGACAACAAGAGGCTTTCCGTTGCCATACATGGTTCCGATACCGCGGATGGTATATTGTTTGCCACCACGACCATCGGAAGAACCTTGCATGCCAGCCACCATGCCGTCTAAGACATTGGAGATGTTGCTTACGTGACGCTTCTCGATTTCTTTCTCTTTCATGAGACCGAAGGCTCCTGTGGCACGTTCCTTAGAGAGCGTCTGATAACCTGTCACTACGACGTCGCTGAGCAAGTTGCGGTCTTCCTGCAGCACGATGTCGTATGTGCTGCTCTTGCCCAAGTTTATCTTACGGCTCTTCATGCCCACGTACGACACAATCAAAGCCTTGGCCTGTGTGTTCAACTTGAGGGAATAGATGCCCTGGATATTGGTGATGGTACCGTTTGAGGTGCCTTCTACCATGATGCTCACTCCATAGAGAGGGTCGCCGTGCTCGTCGGTGATGTGACCAGAGATGCTTCGCTCTTCCTGCCTCTTGGAATTAGAAACAGTGGTCTTTGAAATGATGTAGAATTCACCGTTTTTCTTGATGTTGAAAGGCTTGCCTGCCAATACTTTGCGAAGTGCTTGTTCTACATTGGCGTGTGATAAAGTTGCGGTAACAGTATAGTCTCGTGCATCGTCAAGACTATAGCTGATTTTGCTCTCGCTCATGTTGCCTATCACCTTGATGGCATCAGCCAAAGACTCGCCACGGAAGGTGACGGATACAGGCTTTTGAGCCATACTGAGAGAAGGCAGTGCGAGCAACGCACCGATTGTCAGGAGGCGCATACCTGTGATTACTCTCTTTTTCATGTTGATAAAACTTTATTGAATAATGACTTGATTGTCTTTAATAGTGAACTTTGCCTTACCCATATCGTTGAGCATATCTATCGTCTTGTTGATAGATTCTTTTTTAGAAGCCCAGAAGGTAAATCGTAGGTGACAGGCTTTCTCGTTCTCGAAGATAACACTCATCTGATAATAAGTGCCCACTTCTGCCATAATATCCTCCAGAGGAGCGTTCTCAAAGTGGAAGTAGGCATTGTTCTTGTCGATCTCACTGTCTTCGATTTTCTCGGAAGCTAAGGAGTCGACAGCCTCATAGGCTATTGATGGGGTAGAAGTAGTATGAGAGGTGCCCTGCTCTTGGGCAAGTTCCGCTTGCTCTGTCTCTTGCTGGTGGGTGAAGTGATAGATTGGGGCGATGCTTGCCAAAAGAATGACAGGTATGGAAATTGCTGCTGCGGCAGTCCATTTCCTCCAGTTATGGAATATACGAGCTTTGGGTTGAAAAGATAAGGATGCGTTGGCTTTGTCCACTTCAGAATGGGCTTGGCAGAATTGTTTCCAAGCTTCCACTGTATCAAAGTTTCCTGCTTTCTCTTTTGCAATTGCTGTTTCCCTGAGGGCAAGCACTTGCTGATAAACTTGCTGATTATTCTTGTCGGCAAGCCATGATTGGGTCTCTATCGTGAGCAAAGACTCAGGATGAGAAGCGATGAACAACGCCTTTTCCAAGCGTTCTTCGTATGAATCTTGTGTGTGTATAGACATACTTTCTTGTTTGTTGTTTTGCTTATATAACAAACAAGAAAGGAAAATGGACTAATGGAAGATTGAGTTTTTTTGATTTTTCTCTCATTTTCTTGAGAGATGCCACTACGTGGTTTTTCACAGTGTTGGGACTGATGCCCATGATTTCCGCAGTTTCTTTATAGGACTTGCCCTCTATGAAGCAGAGTTCTACAACCCTTTGGGCCTGTGGAGGGAGGGCTTCGAGAAGTTTCTTGGCTTGTTGCAGGGTTTCCTCGTAGTCGGCATAGAGGATGGGGGCACTTTCGCAGTCAATGTGGTCGATGGACTGTATGTATTTTGCCTTCACTTTTTGTCTGCGTAGGTAGTTGATGCAGTGATTGCGGGTCATCATGTAGAGGATGCTCCCTTTGTCTTTAGGCATGTCATCATCCTTCATGATACGGTTGTAATGTTCAAGAAACGAGACAAATACATCGTTCACTATGTCCTTAGCCGTTTCCTCGTCACAGACAAAGGAGTAGGCATGGAGACATAGCTTCTGATAGTATTGTTCAAATATTTTCTTGAAGTCGTTTGGCATTACATTTTAATAGTGACTTAAGCGTATGAGTGCATTCCTGTAAGGAAGTAGTTCACGCCGAAATAGGTCATGAGAACACTAAGGAAAGCGATAATCATATAGATGTGAACGTGTAATGGTTTTCTCATCCACTTGATGTCATTATGCATTGGTGCAGCATAGATGAACATTGTGATGAGTGCCCAAACCTCTTTGCTGTCCCAACCCCAATATTTGCCCCAGCTCACGTTAGCCCAGATGGCACCGATGAAGATGCCGATAGCCAATAGGGAAACGGCTGGATAAAGCAGAAACTGCGACTGGGCGGAGAGTTGCTCTTCCTTTTCTGTCATCTTGCCATAGTGGGCTATGATACCTTGTATTCCTGTCAGTGCTATTAGGCCGAATAGGGCATATGAGAACATGATGACCATTACGTGTATAGAGAGCAGTGGGGATTGCAGTACTGGCATCAATTGGGTAATCTGTGGATTGCTGTCTGTTATCATTGCTACAAGTAGGGCGAACGAAGCCAAGAGCGGTCCGAAGTTTTGGATTGCCATGAACTTCTTGTACATCACGATGGTAAGGATAAGTACGGTCCAAGCCATGAACTGCATCGTCTCATATCCATTCGACAGGGGTAAGTGTCCTGATACAAACCAACGCAGTGCCAACAGAATCGTGGTATGCAATAGCATCACACCGATGAGAATATGCTTGCCTATACGTATTCGTTTTTCCTTCTTTCCTGAGAGTGTAATAGTAGATGTGATGACTAACAGGAGAGAAAGGGTAGGGTATAACATGATAGCCCATCTCTGTGTGTTCAGCGTGTTGTAGAACTGTTCGCAATACACGCCAAAGGTGGAAGGTATCACTTCCTTGCCGCGCACATGCTGGTAGTTGAATATCTTCTTGGCAATCACCTCTGCCCGCTCATTGTCGCCTGTGATGATGCTTTCTGCCAGGTAATCCATCGATTTCATTACGAAGTTTAGTTCTTTCTCGGGTAGCTTTACGTTTTTCAGCGATTCTCCTGGAGCTATCCATCTGAACTTGCCTGCGGCTTCTTGGTAAGGGAAGACTTTGAGCATCTCGCCGTTGTAGAGCATGCGGATGATGTTGAATTTTTCATCCACATTGCTAAGTTTTTTCTGCAGGGCTTTGTCGCCGTTTTTGTAGGCATCTTTTAATGGCTTTTCCAGCTTGTACTCGTTGTATTCATCGTAAAAGTCATGGAAAGAAGCCCATTTGTCGTTTAGCCCCATCAGTTCTTGTACCTGCTTGTCCTTGATTTCTATCATCTTTACCGTTTCCCAGTACGGAACATCGAATACCCATCCGGCAAACACCTCGTTGGCCGACATGCCTTTCCAATTTGGTTTGCCGCAAAGTTTGGTTACGAAGTCTGTGGCTACGGTATTGATAGGGCAGATGCGGCTATTGTAAAGTACGCTGATTTTGCCAAAGTCATTATAAATCTTGGAGTCTATTTTTAATTGTTCCTGGGCTTCTGCGGGTAGAGACAATAGACCGGAACAGAACATGGCAACGAGTACGATGACCTTGGCTACTTGTGCGGATATAGCCTTCTTGTAGTAAGATAGCATACGTGTCTTGTTGCGGAAAATCGAGATTATCAGTGAGATGAACAATAGGGCATAGCCGATATAAGTAATGCCTATTCCCCACGGGTCGTAGAGCAGGCCGAGTGTGGATCCTTGCATGTCGTCATCGTAGCTGGATTGAGTGAAACGGTAACCTTTGTGCTCGCCGATGCTGTTCATGGATATTTCTATCTCAGAACCATCCGTGGTCAATGTAGAAATATAGTCCATAGGTGCATCCGTTCCAGGGTAATAAATCACCTTGAAATCTTTTAGTTTTAAGGAGAACCCCAGAGACTTTTCTATCCCATCCTCATTTTCGTAGGTTGAGGCAGCAATCCCTTTTCTGATGTGTATCTTTCCGCTCTCTGAGGTGAGCCAAGAGGTGAATGCACCTGCCAAGATGACAATGAACGAGAGGTGTATCATCATCACAGCCATGCGCTTGTGTAGTTTCCGCTTGATGATGTAAGCTAAGCTGAAACAAGCGAGAATAGCCCATAATGCGACAAACCATACGGAATTGTATATGCGCTCACAGGCATATGCATTTCCTTTTGAATTGTCTACGAATGTTGCCACCATCATCACCAATGTGATGATGGTGGCCATACTGATTACTGTATATTTTAATTTGCTCATTTCTCGTTAGATTGAGTCCACAAACTTAATGACGAGTTCACGCTCGCTCTTCGACAACTTGCGGAATTTTTCTACGGCATAGTAAGCGTCGCTCTTGTTGCCCTCAGAGTTGCATCCGTGCCACATGATGGCCTCCAGGGTGTTGCGGGCACGACAGTCGTGGAGTCTGTCGGTATGACCGGCACATAGGCTCATCAGTCCGCGTCCCCATAGTGGGGCGGTCTTGCACCAACCACTTCGCAAGTCGTTCTTCATGAAGAGGCGGTGCTGTACAAGGTCTGAGTAGGGCCATATCTTTTGGTTGGGATAGTGTACCATTCTGGTATCGTCGGCCGTGAAACGGTTGTATGGGTCTCTGATCTTGTCTTCGCCTGTTGTCCATGACGGGCGATGGCAGTTGGCGCAGCCGATGCTGTTAAACAGTTCCTTGCCCTTCTTGAAGTCGTCTGTCGTGGTGTTTCGTGCGGCAGGGATGCCTACGCCACGGTGCCATACCATGTAGTTGATGTAGTCTGACTCTTCCATTTCTATCGGAAGGTTGTCTGCATTGCCAAAGGTGATGATGTCCTTAGCTGGGTCGCCCGTAAGATTCCACTCTGGATAATAGTCGTAGAACTTGCTGGTTACGTCAGGGTCGGCGGCTGCAAACTGCCAGTATTCCTTGGGTATGTAGTGCGAGCGGAAGTCTTTGCGGGTTACGTTCTGTACTTCCCAGAAGGAGGCATCCGACATCACCGAGGCACGGTCGAGGGCATAGTCGAACTTATAGACGATGTCGCCATTCTTCAGAGCCAATGTGCCATCGGCTTTCTTCACGAAGTCTTTGGCATCGTTGTCCCAGAATTGTGGATTGAGCGTGGCAAACTTGCCTTCGCTGCGGTATTGGGCCAGAATGTCTTCGTCTGGGATGGCGTCGATGAGACCGCTGCCGATGAAGCCGATGGTAGACTCCAGACGAACTTTGGCTTTCGACATCGGTACTTCCTTGCCGTCCTTGTCGATTAGTTTGCCGTAGATGCAACCGTCTTCGAGCGTCACCTCTGGGTATATGAGCGAGTAGGTTTCACCGTCGTCAAACTTGTTGCCCCACGAGTCTGTGTATTCCTTCCAGTCGATTTTTACTTTCTTTTCGTCAAACTGTGGCTTGAAGGGGGCTGTGGCTTGTCCCATGGCCACCCATCCGAACGACTGTACCACGATGTCGTTCTCATCGGTAATCATGAGGATATAAGCGTTGCCGAATGTATTGGAGTCATACTTGGTCTGTCTCTTTCCATGTCCGTAACCCACGTGGCAGTGCTTGCAGGATTTTCGGATGTACAGGGGGCCGAGTCCGCTAAGGGGTTTCAGGTTTTCTGTAAAAGGGTTGTCGAAGAAGGTCTCTCCTTGTGCGAATGCCACTGACAGTCCTTGCTTGTCTATGGCAGGTGCTGGCTGCTGGTACGACAGGGCACTGATCTTGTATACGGTACCCAGCTTGCCTCCTGTGAAGAAATCTTCGGGATAATCCTTGTACTGCTCATCCTCGATGTCGAGATCTAAGTTTTCTTTCTCGCTGCACGATGCGGTTAGTAGCGGAAGGGCTAACAGGGCAATCTTTAAATAGTTGAAGTTCATTGTTCTGATATGTTTTTATATTTAACCTCGAAAGCCACACAATGCCATAAAATGAACAAATACGGCACTGTGTGGCTGTAGTCTGGCCTTTTGAGGACAGACTTTGGTCTTGTCTTTTTGGGTAGACAGACTTTTTCTAGTTTCCGATTCTCTTTAGATCGATTCTACGAAGAATATGATGTTGTCGCGCTCGGCCTTGGAGAGGTTGCGGAACTTCTCGATAGCCCAGCGGGCATCACTCTTTGCATTACCGTGCCACATGATGGCTTCGAGTGTATTGCGGGCGCGGCAATCGTGCAGGCGGTCTTCTCTACCGGTGCAGAGCAATGACAGGCCACGACCCCAGAGTGGAGTGGTGCGGCACCAGCCTGTGCGGATATCGTTCTCCATATAGAGGCGGTGCTGTACGAAGTCGGTGTAAGGCCATATCTTCTGGTGTGGATAGCGAGGCATGTCATCGTTGCCAAACAATCCGTTAGGATCCTGGATGTTGTCGTCGCCTGTTTGCCAAGATGGACGGTGGCATGAGGCACAGCCTATCTCATTGAACAACTTCATACCCTGCTTGAATTGGTCGGTGGTGGTGTTACGGGCTGCAGGAACAGCGAGACCACGGTGCCAAATCATGAAGTTCTTGTACTGGGCTTGAGTCATTTCCACATCAAGACTCTTGTCTGTAAGATAGTTGTAGATGTTTTGCTTAACATCGTCTGTATGCCAGTTGGCGTGCTTCTTCTCCGGGTCGATATTGTTGATGTATTCAGGGAAACCTGCCTGTACATCTGCATCGTTCATGGAAGTTGTGGCATAGATGGTACCGTTGAGGTCCAGGTAATGCTTGGTGCGGTCTGGACGGGTTACATTGGTGATGTTCCAGATGGCATTGGCACCAGGACCGTCCTGGATAGGACCACGTGTCAAGGCATAGGTGTAACGGCGAACATACTTAGTGCCTGTGGTACCCGAGTACATGCTGGCCCATTTGTTCTCTGCCTGGTTCCAATAAGCTGGATTCAAAGCGTCTGTTTTTCCTACAGAGTTGAAGTATTTGCTCTGGCTTACCCATTCTGCCGTGATGGAGTCTTCTGGGATGGCATCCGTAAGACCTGTACCGTAAATACCGATGGTGGATTCCAGACGTATGCCGATTTCATTGGCTATATCTGATTTGGGGATGATAACGTCTTGTTTGTTGCGTGTGACGTGTACATCCGAATAGTAAGCATCCGCTGGGATAGTTACCTCAGGATATTGTAGGCTGTATGTTTCTCCGTCGGGGAATTTGTTGCCCCATTCGTCTGTGTATGACAGCCATTTGATTTCGATCTTATTCTCGTCGATAGGTGCCTTGAAAGGTGCTACGGCTCCCGTCTGTGGCATTCCGGCTACAGAGGTGATGTAGGCATTGGTCTGCTTGTCGTAGATGACGAGCAAGTATCCGTTGCCCATGTCGTCTGCCTTGTACTGGTTCTTCCACTGTCCATGACCGTAGTTGGGGTGGCAGTAGAGGCAACCGCGGCGTACATATACTGGGCCGAGACCCATAAAGGCACCGCTGGTGTTGGTGTTGTAGTCTCTCTCAAAGAGTGTCTCACCGATTTGGAATGCTTGTCCCATTCCTGCCTTGTCTACAGCAGGTGATGCCTGACGGTAGGCATATGCTGTGGTAAGATTGGTTGTTCCGAGTTGACCGCCTGCATAATACCATTCATTAGGTGTGCCATAGCTTTCTGGCAGGTCAGTGTCTACCGTGTTGTTGTTGCTTTCGGAACAGCTGCTTAAAGCCATTGCTGCCAACAATGTTGAGAATAAACAAATTCGTTTCATAATGTGTCTGTTTTTTTTAAATACAAAATGTTGGTAGCCTGTTTAAGTACGGCTACCAACTATTTTTGTTTATGGTTGTAAAGTTTTGCCTAAATTACTTGAGCTCTGCCTTCTCCAAGATTGCGTCAAGGTCATTGAGAGAATCCTCCAGACCCTGAAGAGCTTCCATTGCATCCTTTGCACTCTGGTCTAGGTAGTTGTTAACGAATGGCTTCTTCATTGAGCTAATCTTAGACAGGGCATTCTCCATCTGTGTCATCACATTGGTTGCAGCAGCCTTTGTCTCCTCCTTGGCAAGGCATACACCGATGAGGGAAGTAGAGGTAGGAGTTGTTCCGTCTACTGTGCTGCCACCATAGAGTGTGTGCTTGCAAGACATGATGTTGTCATAGAAGTCCTGGATAGAGTTCCAAGCGTGAGGAGATTCGATGTAGTTGATGTCCGCACCTGTTGCTGGAGAACCGATCTTAGAGTCGCGAACCTCACCGATGATGTCGTTGGCACCTGCGATAATCTCGCGAGAAGCCAAGAGGATTGTTGAGTAGCTGGAACCTGCCTTACCTGCGTTCTTGAAGTTCTCGCCGTAGTCCTTAGACTCGAATTCAACCTCATCGAGGAGTGCCTGCTCGTCTGCAGAAACCTCACCGCCCCAAGCTGAAACCAACTTCAAAGAACTCAAGTAGAGATCCTGAGCAGCACTCTTGGCAAAGTAGATTTCGTTAGCGGTCATGTCTGCATACTTGCGTGGCTGGCCTTCACGGAAAATCAAGTATTCTACAGCGTGGAAACCTGTCAGGTTCTGACCTGTAGCGATAGCTTCATCGATAGTTTTAGTCTCATCCTCATAACCTTCTTCTCCAAGTTTTACATCCTTGTAAAGGTTCATATACTTATCAAACTGAGTTCTGTCAAACGGCCATGTGTCTGTGTGTGGGTCGATGGCGAAATCACCGGCAGGACCGAAGAGGAATGCCTCTGAGAACTCCCACCACTTGCGTGAAGACTTCCAAGCCTCGCAAGCCTTCTCTACACCAGCATCGTCCTTCATGTTGTTAAGAGCTTCTACAAGTGTCTTGTTGTAGTCAGCCAAGTTGCGGTATGTAGGAACTACAGTCTTGTCTACAAAGTCTGCGTTTACATTCTGGAGAACGCTTGAGCTGAACTGAACCTCAGTAGCCTGTGGGTCGTCATTACTGCTACAGCTAGCGAAGCCTAATGTAAGGGTCAATGCTGCAGCAAAAAGCATTGAATACTTAAAAATCTTTTTCATTGTTTTTATTTGAATTTTGTTTGTATTATTTTCTGTTTACTTGTCTCTTCAAGTCTTTCAATTCCTTGGTGAGCTGGTTGATGCGCTCCATCTGGTACTGGTCAATCTCCTGTGTCTTCTTAAACTTCTTGTTGATCCAAGTAGTGGTGTCGAAGAGGCCATTGAAGGTGATACCGATATTGAGGCTTGGCTCATTGTTGTAAGCACTCTCCAGGAAACGGTGGCTATATTCTGCCTTGATGATGATAGGCTTGATAGGGGAGTAGTTGATACCTGCACCCAGACGCTTCACGCGGTCATAGTCATAGGCAACTTTCTTGCTGCCACTGGCGTATGTATTGTAGTCTTCATAGCGACCGAAAATGTAGAGCTTCTGCTTGTCTCTCAAACTCTCAATCTGCGAGAAGATATTGTAACCGGCTTCTACGCCAACAGAATAAGCACTGCTTGCGATGGGGGAGTGCTTGGATGGAGAACCGTCTTGCTGGGTGTGCTTAGGGAATGCATTCATAAAAGTTGTCATGTCTTCTGCATCATCTAGATGAGCGTATGTAGCATTACCGCGAACAATCCAGTTCCATCTGTTCAGCTCGAAACCGAAACTTCCGATAGACAAAGCACCGTGTGTCTTGTTGTACTTGGCACTGGCCTTGCGCTCTGTGTTCTTGAATGTATAACCATAATATCCGCTCAAGCTCAAACGTAAGCCAGGGATGGAATAGTTGTCGATGCGGGCTGCGCCTGCATATACATTGCCTATCTTATACTCGTATGGGCTATTGGCACCGTAGTGTACGAAACAGTTGTGTCCGAATCGCTCAGCGTCCAAGCCTGAAGTGAAAATAGCCTCGTAACGCCAGTCGCTCACACGTCCCCAGAGAGAAACACCCACCTGGTGCCATGTGTTGGGGAGCATCTTTGCCTCACCCTCCGAACGGTATACTGAGAAGAAATTGTTTGGCATGTGATAAGCATTGATTTCTCCTACAGGAATGATGATTTCACCAGCCTTGATGTTGAACTTGCCGCCCCAGAAAGCTTTGTTGAGCCAGAACTGCTCAAGGGCTACCTCGCCACCACGCTCAGTTTCTGCCTCGTACTCGCCGCTTTCGTCTGCGTCAATCTCAACGGCACTCTCAGTACCGCCATGCTCGAACTCTATCTCCATACCCATGGTCCATCCATGACCGAAGTTATAACCGAGGTTCAAGGTAACATGGGGAAGGTCGAAACGACCGTGGCTATCATCATTTTTGTATGTCTGTGGGTCTCTGTAACGATTGAAATGCTGGCTATAGAAATTGCGGCTCATCACAGCCTCTCCATAACCGCCAATAGAAAAACGTGGCTTTTCTACTATGCTGTCAGTGTGACACTGTTGTGCACTTGCGCTTGCCATTCCTGTAACCAATGTAGCGGACAATAATCCAATTCTTAAACTATTCATTTCTTTATATTGTATTTTTTTCCTATTTACCCTGTTATATGTTAATAATTATGAGCGATAAAAGAGAAAGAGTGCGGATATCTGCTTGCGGTCTCAACTTCAAGAACCAAATGAAATGAGGTTCCATCCACTCAAGAATGGCAAGCATCACCGCACTTTCTCGATTTCGGGTGCAAAGGTACGGACTTTTAAAATATCTTGCAATACTTAAAAGTTGGTAAACTTCTGCATCCCCATTTCTAGGTATTGCGTATTCCAATCCTTTTTTGTAACTTTGTCCCCGATTAAGATAAACATTATGAATGTTTCAAAAATAGGTATAAAGGATGAAGAATCAGAAGATGTATGAGGCTGAAGACAAGATGATCAGCATCATTCGTGACAATTATAACATCTTACAGAGCCTGGGGAGTTTCGGTATCAATCTGGGCTTTGGTGACAAAACGGTCAAGGAAGTTTGTGAGGAGCAAAAGGTGGATACCTATACTTTCTTGGCGGTGGTCAACTTTACAATCAATGGTTACAAGGAGTATGACAATGCCGACCGCTTGTCGTTGCCAACGCTTTTGCATTATCTGAAAGCTTCGCATGCTTATTATATTGACTTCCAGCTTCCTTTTATTCGTAAAGAATTGGTAAATGCATTGGACGAGAAAGACAATCTCGCCCGTCTCATACTCAAGCTCTATGATGAATATGCCCATAGTATCACCAATCACATGAAATATGAGGAAAAGGCGGTATTCCCTTATGTTCAGTCACTTATGGATGGCGAGCAACTTCCGAATTTTGACATTGAGACGTTCTCGAAGCACCATGGTCAGGTGGATCAAAAGCTCAAGGAACTCAAGAATATTATCATCAAGTACTTGCCTTCTGATGGGTTGCACAACAATCAGCTCAGTGCCACTCTCTATGACATATATAATAATGAGGAATGGCTTTCACATCACTCTGAGGTGGAAGAGGAAATCTTTATTCCGGCAGTCAGAAATCAGGAACGAAAGTTAAAACAAAACGATGTGAGTGCCAAGATTACCACCATGATTAATTCTGCTCCTTTGAATGACGAACAGTTGAGCGACCGTGAAAAGGATGTCATTGTAGCATTGGTACAAGGCATGACTAACAAGGAGATTGCCGACCATCTGTTTATTTCCATTAATACGGTCATCACGCACCGCAGAAACATAGCTCGTAAGCTCCAAATTCACTCTCCTGCGGGGCTTACCATCTATGCCATTGTCAATAATTTGGTAGATATATCAACGGTAAAACTCTAAATTTGGCAAGAATATAGTAGGATGCTGTTTGGTAGCTTATCCCCATTTCTAGGTATTTAGAAAAAATAACGAAGCCTTTTGTCCTTATTATTGATGAGAGGCTTCATTATTTATGGGGATGTAGTTACCTAGATGTGGTGAAGTGTATAGTTTGTGCTTAGATGTAGTTGATATCTACATAGCCGTGCATCACTGCATAAATGGTAAGTGAGGGAACACTTTTTAACCCTAGTTTCTCCTGGATATTCTTACGATGGGTAATGACTGTGGTCAGCCCAATGAAGAGTTGTTCACCGATTTCCTTGTTCGTTTTCCCTTGCACAATCAATGAGAGCACCTCGATTTCCCTGTCGGTGAGTTGGTTTTCTTTGCTTTCGGATTCTATATGTGGCAGATGTTCCCTGTGTGGATGACCTTTGTGCTGTAAGGAGAGGAGTTCCTTGATGAGTAATCCTTCAGATACATTGACGCAGATGCTGTGGAAGTCGTTCATCTGTGAGTTTGAGTCGTTGCCAAGTGTCAGTACGATGGTCTTGTGTTTGTAGTTCAAAAAAAATGTACGGTTGGCCAATACAATCTGCATGGATACAAAAAAGTGCATAAACTGTGCCGGATTATTGGACTCGAACTCACCAAAAGTACCAAATGCTTGGATTCGGGCAAAAGGCATGGCGGACTCAAGCAACTGTTTGAGTCCCATTACCGCCAAAGTGTTGCTCTCCACAATGGCAAGTTGTGGAACATTCACTTCCATGGCTTTTGAAGGGGGAGCGGCTATATTCTTTTTCATTTCCTTGTTTATGTTATTTTTATGTTATAGGAATGGGGAGAGCAATTTGGCGGCAAACCATCCTTTGAATCTGTCCCATCCAGAACGCCATTCTCGCCAGTTCTTCTCGTTGAGCAAGAAACAGTCTTTCTTCTCACCATCAAATAGATCAACCAGTTGTTGTGTGGTATTGCGGTCTATGATAACGGCGTTCTCTTCATAATCCCAACGCAAGCTTCTTGCGTTGAGGTTTGCGCTGCCTACAGTGCAAAACTTGCCATCTACCATGATAATTTTGGTATGATGAAACCCTGGAGTATAGAGCCAAATGTTGCATCCTGCCTTCATAAGTTTATGGGCGTTGTAAAAACCACAGTCTGGTGTCAATGGAATGTCACTCTTGGTGGAGAGCATAATCTCAACTTTCACACCTCGTTTTACGGCGTTCTTCAAAGCTTTCTTCAGCTTGTGGCTCAGCGTAAAGTAGGGGCTGATGATTTTGATGCTGTCCTGGGCATCGTTGATGGCATTGACGTAGAAGTATCGGATGATATCTTTTGATATGTGTGGTTCCCGGTTGATGATGCCCACCATCTTGTGGTATGCAGTTGCCGTCGTGTCGTGTTTTAGGTTTATGGTGATGTTTTTTTGGGGGGTGGCACGGTAATATTCGGCCCAAGACACGTTTTGGCCACTCACCTTGTTCCACATCTTAAGGAATATCTTTTGGAGTGTATTCACCTCGCTCCCCTCAATGCGGCAGTGCATGTCATGCCATTCTCCGACCACTTCTGTACCTTTTATATAATAGTCGGCTACGTTCATGCCGCCAGTATAGGCTATTTGTCCATCTATGACCACGATCTTGCGATGGTCGCGGTTGAACACTGCGTCTATCCATGGAAATTTCATCGGCTTGTATTCGTATATCTCGATGCCTTTTCTGCGGATTTCTCTCAGATGTTTCTTGCGGAGTGGTTGGTTGTTGGAGGCATTGCCAAATCCGTCAAACAAAGCGCGTACTTTTACGCCATCTTTCACCTTCTCTCCAAGTAGGTCAAAGAGAAGGGAGGCGATACTGTCATTTCGGAAATTAAAATACTCTAGGTGAATGCTTTTCTTGGCTTGTCGGATAGCTAGAAACATATCGTCAAACTTCTCTTGCCCATTCATTAGGAGTGTAACCGAATTATCGTGGGAAAAACTGATGCCTTTCCCGCGTAGTTGGTTGACAATCAGCGAATCACTGCTCTGTGCCATCGAAAGCGACGCCACGGATGTCATCATTGCCACCAAAAGGAGTCTTGTCCCCATTTTTTGTATATATAAAGCTATTGGATTCTTCACTTTTCGTATTCACTCTTCGCTTTCATTACACCATACAGGCATAATGGTCTACGATACCCTTGAGGTGATTCTCTTTATCTACGACGAGTACAGTATGCACTTTGTTCTTATGCATGATTTTCAGAATTTCTGTAATCTTGGTGCTAGGGAATACCGTCTTGGGTGTGGTGGTCATGATGTCGCTTACAGTCTTATTGAAGAACTCTGCTTGCCATTTTTCCATGGCACGGCGGATGTCACCGTCTGTGATAAGGCCGATTACCTTGTTGCTTTCGTCGATGGAAACGCCTAGGCCGAGCTTGCCTTTGCTTACATGGATGATTGCTTCGCCAAGGTGCATTTCCTTCGGAATGATTGGCAGGTCATCGCTGCGCATCACATCCTCCGCCGTGGTGAGCAGTCGCTTGCCCAACTCACCACCCGGATGGAACTGGGCAAAGTCACGCGGCCTGAAGTGGCGAACCTGCATCAGTGCTATAGCCAAGGCATCGCCCATGGCAAGAGCAGCGGTGGTACTGCTGGTGGGTGCTAGGTTCAAAGGGCAAGCCTCTTTCTTCACCTTGACGGTGATGTGGTAGTTGGAGTATTTCGCCAAGAGTGACTGTGGATTCCCAGTAATGGAGATAATCGGTACGTGCATATGAAGTACCATCGGGATGAAGCGCAATAGTTCATCGGTCTGGCCGCTGTTGCTCAGTGCCAAGACCACATCCTTATCAGTCATCACGCCTAGGTCGCCATGATATACGTCCAATGGGTTGATATAGAAGGCGGGAGTGCCAGTTGAGGCTAAGGTGGCAGCAATTTTGGCACCGATGTGTCCACTCTTTCCTACACCTGTCACGATGATTTTACCTTGACAATGAAACATCATGTCAACAGCCTTTTCGAAGTTGAAGTCCATTTGGGGAATTTGGTCGAGTATTGACTGGGCCTCTTCTCTGAGAGCTTGCTCACCCCAATGGCGTATGTTTTTTTCTTCTATATCGTTCGTATGATGGGTCATCTTCTAAAACATTTGAAATCTTCACTTTTCACATTGTTTACTTGATAAGCTCCTCTATCAGCCCCTCAAGTTTGTCCAATTCCAGCATATTGGCAGCGTCACTTTTTCCTGTGTCTGGGGTGGGATGCACTTCAAAGAAATAACCTGTTGCCCCAAAAGCCTTGGCTGCCTTCGCCATGGCTGGTACAAATTTTCGGTCGCCGACGGTCTTTCCGTCACCTGCACTGGGACGTTGTACGCTGTGGGTACAGTCCATGATGACGTTCGGTACGATTTTCAGCATATCTGGAATATTGCGGAAGTCTACGACTAAGTTGTTGTAGCCAAAACTGTTGCCTCGTTCGGTGAGCCATACCTCCTTGGCTCCGCTTTCCAAGGCTTTCTCCACAGGGTAACGCATATCACGTCCGCTCAAGAATTGGGCTTTCTTGATGTTTATGATTTTGCCTGTCTTTGCGGCAGAGACCAAAAGGTCGGTTTGGCGGCAAAGGAAAGCGGGTATCTGGAGGATATCGCAAACTTCGCCGGCAGCCTCTGTTTGATAACTTTCGTGGATATCGGTGAGCACACGCAATCCGTATTTTCCCTTGATGTCGGCTAGCATTTGCAAACCTTTTTCCAGTCCAGGGCCACGGAAGGAATGGATGGATGTACGGTTTGCCTTGTCGAATGATGATTTGAATATGGTGTCTATGTTATATTTCCGGTTGATGCGAACAAGTTCTTGTGCCACTGTTTCCAGTAGCTCCATCGACTCGATGACGCATGGTCCTGCTATGAATGTTGGCATTTTATATAGTTTATAATTTATAATGTAGAGGTTTTCTATAGAGGGTCGGAAACTCCTCACTTCTCACTTTGTTTGATTGTAATCTCACGCTGTGGGAACGGTATCTCGATTCCATGTTCGTTGAGTGTGTCGTAGATGCACTCCATGACGATGCCGTCATCGGTATATTGGGTGAGCACGTTGACCCATACCAATATCTTGAGGGTAATACAGTTGTCGTCAAAACTCTTCAATACTACCTTGACACCCTTTTCGTGATAGATGCAGTCTAGTTTGGAGAGACTTTCCACGAGTAGTTGCTTTACTTGCTTGATGTTGCTTCCGTATGCCACTCCAACTTCGAGAATGTCCAACTCATAGCCGTGATTGCGAGTCATGTTCTTGTAGTTCTTTGAGAATAGTTGGGCGTTTTGGAAGGCGATGACGGAGCCATCGGTGGCCTCCAACATTGTAGAGGTGTAGCTGATGCTGCTCACTCGTCCACGAGTGCCGTCGCAAATGATGTAGTCACCCACCTTGACACGTCCCATCATGAGTGAAATGCCGTAGTAGATGTTCTCCAAGATGTCCTTTGATGCGAAACCAAGACCAGTTGACAAACCGGCGAAGATGGCGAGCAACCATGATTTGCCTACTTGGAAGAGGTTGAGTCCAATCATCAGCCAGATGCCCCAGATAATCACCTGTAATACATTCTTGAACATCACTATCTTGGAAGCTGCCGACTGTGGGTCTCGCTTCTCGAAGTGATGGCGCATCATGTCGTTGGCAGTAAGGTTGATGTACTTGAAGAGGAAGTACAGGCAAGCCACTTGTGTAACGCAGTAAAGTGATGCGGTGAAGTTGCTGGTCTTGATGTATTCCTTGTTGAATATCATCCAGGTTGTGTCACTCATGTTGAACACGTCCGCAGCCCAGTAGATGGCTATGATAAACGAGAGCACGCCTGCTGTAGGCAGTACCACTTGGTTGATGAAACGGAACGCCCACTTGTCTGTGATAGGTTTGTGCTTGAGGTTCTTGCGCTCTGCATAGACAGCAATCCAGTCCTTGACGCAAGTGATGCTCAAGACGCAGGTAAGCTGCATCATCCACCAAATGATGATCTGCACGGCTAACAGTGTGAATCCTATCCAGGAACAGATAGTGCTCGTGATGAACACTGCAAGTGATACCCATGTGTATATCATATCGTTGCGAGGTACTTTTTTGTTATGTCGCATGATGACATTCCATTGCCACAAGGTACATATCAGTAGGATAGGGGGGAATATTAAGTTGACTAAATCGTTTGGTATCAATACGATTCGGAACACGATGACGAGGAATCCTACTAGCATCAATGGGGAGTAGATGCGGAATGCGCTCTTGATTTGATCGTTTCCCACACGGAGCAGGAGAGAAATCAGAATAACGCCAATCAGCCATGCGAACTCTACCAACAATCCACATGCCATAATCAGAAAGTTCTGGTGGGCTGACAAGCGAATGATGCCCAAGATGATTGCAAATGTAATGATGGTCATTGCCATGATGATACAAGGGCGTTTTGCCATAAAACTATCCTTGATGCGCTCAAACAGACCTTTCTTCATCAGATGGGTGGCGATGCCCCGGATGGCGAGTAGGTTGAGTAGTACAGATATGACACCATAGAAGATAATGATTCCGAAGAGCATGCCGATGATACGCACATCCCATTGCGACATCATGCCAGGGGCAGGACGATACTTCTCTGTTACAGAATTTTTTGCCTCGTGGTAGTTGTTCCCTAGGTTGCTGATAATCTTCAGATAATTATCGTTTCCATTGTTGAAAATGCCGTTTTGGATATCGCCGTAACGGGCGTTGGCGTAGTCGTTGAGTGCCTTCAACTTATGTTCGGTTCTGTCGTAGGCATTGATATAGTCATTGAGCTGTTGTTGCTTCTCCAGCAGTTGACGGCGAATGTTGACGGCAAGGGTCAAGTCAATGTTTCGGTTGAGTTGCCCTTCCTCACTCATGAACATTGTGTTCATGCCATACAGGTAGTTGATGAGTGAGTCGAAACGAGCTATCTCTGTGTCGTTTTTCTGTATCATGTCCCGGAAAGGAGCCGCCTTCGTTTTGAATTTTTGGAATTGCTCGGTCGCCTCGTGGCAGGCGTATGTCAAGTCAAATACATATCCGTTGCGTTGTGAATAGAGCATCAGTGAGTTTTGGTCGGCTTGCGACATGATGCTGACGAGTTCCTTGATGATGGCTTGTTGTTGCTCCTTGGCGACTTTGTTTTGTTTTTCCAGGTCGATGTGGTATTGGGATAGCTCTGTGCGAAGCATATAGAGTGTCGTGTCGAGGTTAGCTTCCTTGAGTACGGCATGGATAGGTAGCAAGCAAACTACCAGCAACAAGAGTATAAGCGTTAACTTCTTTTTCATAAATTGGTTTCCATTTTTGTCTGCAAAGGTATTAAAAAAAGAAGAAAAAGCAAAAAAAAATGAGGTTATTTCACAGAAAAATGCTACATTTGCATATTGATAACAAGAATTGTGTTTCTCTTGCTGGGATATAAGAAAAGAGAAACTGACGACAATAAAGGAGTAAAAACAATGAAGAAACTTTTGGCTGATAGTGGAAGCACAAAGACTGACTGGACTTTGATGGATGAGCATGGTCGAGTGCTTGCAACCTGTAAGACGCAGGGAATCAATCCATTTCATTTGCAGGACGAGGATGTGATGCGAGTTCTTACGCAGGAGTTGTCACTGCCAGAAAGACCACAAGAGGTGGATTTTTATGGCAGTGGTGTGACCGAGGCGATGAAGCCTCGTATGTTGCAACTTCTCCAAAAAGCCTTTTGTGCCGCCAAGGTGAATGCCGAAAGTGACATGATGGGTGCTGCAAGGGCGCTCTTGGGTAACCAAACAGGTATTGCTTGTATTCTGGGTACAGGTGCCAACAGTTGTCTGTACGATGGGAAAAATATCGTGATGAATACCCCTCCATTGGGGTATGTTTTGGGTGACGAGGGAAGTGGAGCTGTACTGGGAAAGATGTTCCTCAACGGAATTTTGAAAGGTACGTTGCCGGCTACCTTGAAATCAAAATATTTGGAGTGGTCTGGCTTGGATTACGCTTCTATTATTGATAAGGTGTATCGCCAACCACTTGCCAACCGTTTCCTGGCCTCCATCGCTCCTTTTATATCTTCCAAGTTGGAAGTTATGGTGTCATTTGAGGACGGAAGTGAGGAAATGGAAGAGGCGATGGCTCTCGGTCGTATGGTACAGGATGGCTTCACGCAGTTTTATGACCATAATATCGCTGCTTATGTAAAACGTATGGAGGCAGATGGTCTTGAACTCCCTTCTGTAGGTTTTGTGGGGAGTATTGCCTATCATTTCCAGGACTCTCTTCGTAACGTTTTTGGGGATGATCACCATCTGCCCATTTCTAAAATTTTGCAGTCTCCGATGCAAGGACTTGTCGAATATCATTCTGAGTCAGTTTAGGAATCTCGAGATAGAGTTATGGGGAGGAACTGAGAGCTGCTTGAATCTCGAAGATGACAAGGCGAGTTTCTGGAAATGCCCTTGTCTTGCAGCCGTATGTATCTGAAGTTGGTAGCAGGGGATTGCTGGCAAAAGAATTGCCAGAGGGTTAGAAACCTTCTGGCAATTTCATTCTTACGGAGTCATCCACTCAAGTTCCGTTTTTCTTGGCAAGGGCGATAGCCTTGTATTTTTCTTGGTGTGCTTCAGCTTTGGCGGCTGCTTTTTCTGCAGCCTCTTTTGCCTCGGGGGCGTTTTCTATCATTTCGGGGGTCAGTCGCCAAGTGCCCGCATTTCGTATCAGGTCCTTGATGACCTCGCCTCCACAGATGAGACCGGCGGCGGCAGGAACAAAGGCGTTGCTGGCGGGGATGTCGCGGCGGTCGGTGCATTTGCGCATGTCCTTGTTGGGGCAGATGCAGTGGAAACGGCAGCTGATGTTCGGGTCATCGATGGGTCGAAGAGGCTCTTCCTCACTATATACCACCTTGAGCTTGTGGATGCTCATCTTGCGAAGTTTCTTGCGGATGACCTTGGCAAGTGGGTCCATTTGCGTCTTGTTGATGTCCGTCACCTTGAACGCCGTGGCATCCATCTTATTGGCGGCGCCCATGCAAGAGATGATAGGTACCTTTAGGTCGTGGCACCGTTTGATGAGGTCGAGCTTTGCCTTGACGGTGTCGATGCAATCCACCACATAGTCGAATTGCGAAAGGTCGATGGCATCGGCAAACTCTGGTAGATAAAACATCTGGTATTTGTGGACGATGCATCGGCGGTTGATGTCGTGGATGCGCTCTTCGCAAACATCTACCTTATGCTTGCCGACAGAGCTGAGGGTTGCGATAACCTGTCTGTTGACATTTGTGAGGCATACTCGGTCGTCATCGATCAAGTCGATTTCTCCAAGTCCGCTTCTGACCAAGGCTTCCACCACATAGCCACCGACACCACCGACGCCAAACACGGCGACACGACTTCCTATGAGTGTGTCGATGGCAGGCTTTCCCATCAGTAGCTGGGTGCGAGAAAACTGATTTTGCATGCTTCTTATTCTTATTCGTTCTTTTGTTTCGGGGTGCAAAGTTAGTATGTTTGTTCTATAAATATGCCCAATTATATGTTAAGTGTTCTTAAATAAGACGCATTTCGGGGGGGGGGGGAAATTGGTAGTGATTAATATTTATGCTACCTTTGCATTGTATAAGTTTTTTAAAATGTATTTTTAAAGGTATTGTTTTTTGAACATTCAAGTCATCTTTACATAGAAATGGATAAGGATTTTGAAGACTATTGGGATATACATCGGAGGCATTTGATTTTGAATGCTCCCGAGTCGTTGCGTAATGCATACTTGGAGGCAAGCCGTCTGGACTCGCCAATTGACTGGCTTGGCATCCTAGTCCCGGTAGGTGTTGGTATCATGGTACAGCCCTTAGTCAGATTGCAGAGCGAAATCTTGGCTTGGGCAATCGTTTTAGTCCTGGTTGTTGTCTTGTTTGTCATCATGCAGATAATTAAACCTTATTTTTCCAAGAAAAAGACAGAAAGTGAGGTCATTGCGGAAATCAAGCAATATTATTACGAACGTTATAAAAAAAATGGCGACCTCAGCAAGTTGGAGCCTTGGAGGGACTAAGTGACTATCACCAAGTCCCCCATGATGTCGTCTGATGTGTAGATTCCTTTTTGGGTCAGCCTAAGATGTTTGCCTGTTGGTGACCAGGACAGGCAAGTGTCTTCCTGGCCAGTCACTTCCATCAAACCTCTTTTTATTTTGTCTTTTGCCTCTTTGAGTAGGTGATTGACCATACATTCTCCAAACTCTTCGCTCATCTGGGCAAGGTTGATGCCGTCTGAAGTTCTCAAGGCTGTGGTTATGAGGTCGTTGTAGCGTGTGTTGAGGTCTAGGGTCTCACTTTCCGTAGGTAAGATGTCGTGTTGTATGGAGTTAATGTAGGCAGGAAGGCTTGCCATGTTCCAACTGCGCATAACCTCCAAGTCTCCGTTTTCGAGCGTGCTTCTTTTGTAGGAATGGGCTGCGGCGCCTAGTCCGATGTATGGCACTTCGTTCCAATAGCTGCTGTTATGGCGTGACCGATAGCCAGGGCGGGCAAAGTTGCTGATTTCATAGTGCTCGAATCCGGCGGTGGTTAACATATTGCATAGTGTCTCGTACATTCTGAGGCTGAGTTCCTCGTCTATTTCCTGAATCTTTTGATGCTCAAGCATTCGGTAAAGCGTGGTGCCTTCCTCGTACATGAGACTATAGGCTGAGAGGTGCTCCACGTTGAGTGTCAAGGCCTCGGAGATATCGTTTTCCCAGTCTTCCAGAGTCTCGTCGGGGAAACCAAACATCAGGTCGATGCTGATATTGTGGATGCCGACGCCTCTGAGCCTTCTGACGGCAGTTTTTACCTCATTGGCATTGTGTCGGCGATGCAGGAAGAGTAATCGGTCGTTGGAGAAAGTTTGTGCGCCCATACTGATGCGGTTCACTGGGAGTTTCTGGAGCGTTGCGCAGAACTCTTCCGTCACGTCGTCGGGATTGCATTCCATTGTAATCTCCATTCCTTCAAAAGCGTCTTCACTGCCAGAGTTTTCATTCTCCGTTATGTTGGGTTTGTTGCTCAAATATCTCTGGAGACCTTTGAAGAGGCGAATAAGATGTTCGCTTGTCAGTTGGCTTGGAGTGCCTCCTCCCAAATAGATGGTCTCTATCCGTTGGTGTCTGTCAAGAGCGGAGGATAAAGGACGCAGTTCCATCTCGTGACAGAGTGTCTCCAAGTAGGTGTCTCGCAACTTGAGGGATGTCGTACTGTAAAAGTCACAATAGATACATCGGCTTTCACAGAAAGGGATATGTATGTATATTCCAGCCATGGGTTTGTCTAATATTTGATTGGGAATTTTCCTCTCTTATATATAATAAGGTGTACCCCCTATGTTTTGCTTTAATTTAGTGCAAAAATACTAATATGTTTTAAAAGTACGGTATTTCTGGGTCGGAAATTTTGCGTATTTCAGAAAAAAGTGCTAACTTAGAGGCTGAATTGAGGGGAATGGGCTATGAATTGCTCTCCTTTCCTTTTGACACATTTAAGTATAACCCTTAAAATCTATAAGCGTCATGAGAGTTTATCAGACTAACGAGATTAAAAACATTGCATTGCTGGGCAGTGCGGGTAGCGGCAAGACTACACTTGCCGAGAGTATGTTGTTTGAAGCAGGCGTTATCAAGCGTAGAGGCTCTGTAGAAGCGAAGAATACGGTGAGCGACTACTTCCCGGTGGAGTTGGAATACGGCTACTCAGTGTTCCCCACTGTTTTTCATGTAGAGTGGAACAACAAGAAACTTAATATCATCGATTGCCCTGGAAGCGACGACTTCGTGGGCGGTGCCATCACATCTATGAATGTGACCGACCAGGCTGTGATTCTTATCAACGGACAGTACGGTCCTGAGGTGGGAACGCAGAACAACTTCCGTTATACAGAAAAGTTGGGCAAGCCTGTTATCTTCCTGGTCAATCAGTTGGATTCCGACAAATGCGACTTCGACAACATCATCGCAACGATGAAGGACATCTATGGTCCGAAATGTGTGCAGATACAATATCCTATCGAGACGGGTTCTGGCTTCAATGCTCTCATTGACGTTCTCCTGATGAAGAAATATTCTTGGAAGCCAGAGGGCGGTGCTCCAATCATTGAGGATATCCCCGATGAGGAATTGGACAAGGCGAGGGAACTGCACAAGGCACTTGTCGAGGCTGCCGCCGAGAATGACGAAGGCTTGATGGAGAAATTCTTCGAAAGCGAGAGTTTGACGGAGGATGAGATGCGTGAGGGCATCCGCAAGGGTTTGGTTACTCGCAGCATCTTCCCCGTGTTCTGTGTTTGCGCAGGTAAGTCGATGGGTGTGCATCGTCTGATGGAGTTCCTGGGCAATGTGGTTCCTTTTGTGGATGATATGCCTAAGTTGCATAACACTCGTGGCGAGGAGATTGCTCCTGATGCCAAGGGTCCCGAGAGCCTCTATTTCTTTAAGACGGGTATGGAACCTCATATTGGGGAGGTGAGCTACTTCAAGGTGATGAGCGGTAGCGTGAAGCAAGGCGACGATTTGACGAATGCCGACCGTGGCAGTAAGGAGCGTATCGGTCAGATTTATGCTTGTGCTGGCGCCAACCGTGTACCGGTTGAACAGTTGAATGCCGGTGACATTGGTTGTACGGTGAAGTTGAAGGATGTGAAGACGGGAAACACTTTGAATGGCAAGGATACGGAATGGCGCTTCGACTTCATCAAGTATCCTAACTCGAAGTATTCCCGTGCCATCAAGGCTGTTAATGCTCAAGATACGGAAAAGCTGATGGCTGCTCTCTTGAAAATGCGCCAGGAAGACCCGACATGGGTTGTCGAGCAAAGCAAGGAATTGCGTCAAGTGATTGTGCGTGGCCAGGGTGAGTTCCATCTCCGCACATTGAAGTGGCGACTGGAAAACAACGAGAAGCTCCATGTTGAGTTTGAGGAGCCTCGTATCCCATATCGCGAGACCATCACCAAGAAGGCACGTGCTGAGTATCGTCATAAGAAACAGAGTGGTGGCGCCGGACAGTTTGGTGAGGTTAACTTGATAGTGGAGCCATACGCAGAGGGTATGCCTGATCCTACTTCCTTCAACTTCAACGGCCAGGAGTTCAAGATGAACATCAAGAGCCGTGAGGAGGTAGATTTGGAATGGGGCGGCAAGTTGGTATTCCTTAATTCGGTCGTAGGTGGTGCTATCGACGCACGCTTTATGCCAGCCATCTTGAAAGGTGTCATGGACTGTATGGAGCATGGACCATTGACCGGCAGTTATGCCCGAGACGTTCGTGTCATCGTCTATGACGGTAAGATGCATCCTGTGGATAGCAATGAACTTTCATTCATGTTGGCTGCTCGTCATGCGTTCAGCGATGCTTTCAAACTGGCGGGTCCTAAGATTTTGGAGCCTATCTATGACTTGGAGGTGTATGTGCCGGCCGATTTCATGGGTGATGTGATGAGTGACTTGCAAGGTCGCCGTGCTCTCATCATGGGCATGGATAGCGAGGCTGGTTATCAGAAGTTGTGTGCCAAGATTCCTTTGAAGGAACTTGCCAACTATTCCATCTCTCTCAGTTCGTTGACGGGGGGACGCGCTTCCTTCACAACCAAGTTTGCCAGTTATGAACTTGTTCCTAATGACATCCAGGGCAAGTTGATTGCTGAGCATGAGGCAGAGATGGCTAAAGATGATGAGTAGGATGAACAAGTAATATCACCATGTCGGGAAGGGGCGCACATTTTCATGTGCGCCCCTTTTTATCCGTAAAAGTTTTGGGCTAGTTGAAAATATGCAACTAAAAGTATATATTTTAGTTAATATGATGAAATGTTATTGAAATTATTAACGTAAAAGTGTTAAGCAATTAAGATTTTTCCTATCTTTGCCCCCATGAAGAAAAGAACTATTTGGACAATCGCAATTATAATGGGCTTTTCGTTCCTTGCTTTGCTGTTCCTGCAACTGAGCTACATACAGGAAATGGTGAACATGAAGAAGGAACAGTTTGACGAATCTGTCAACAGAGCCTTATACCAGGCTTCAAGGAATCTGGAACTAAATGAGACCTTGCGCTATCTGGAGAAGGATGTCAACGAAACCGAGCGCAAGGCTAACCGCAAGGACTCCGTGGGAACCCGGAGCGGTCAGCCGGATGGTACGGTTCAGCATTCCCACCAATATTCGGTAGTAGGCAAGGACGGCACGGTCTATTCCTCCTTCGAGTTGAAGACCATCGCCACCAACCCCGGCAATATGCCCAAGGCGATGATTCTGAGAAGTGACAAGAACTCTCTCAATGAGACCCAGAAGTCCTTGCAGGAGATCGTCAAAAACCGTTACGTCTATCAGAAAGCGTTGCTCGATGAGGTGGTGTATTCCATCTTGTATTCCGCCTCCGATAAGCCGTTGAAGGAACGAATCAATTTCAAGCAACTTGATCAGGACTTGAAGGCGGAGATGATGAACAACGGCATCGACATCCCATATCATTTCACGGTAACTACGCAAGATGGCCGAGAGGTGTATCGCTGTCCCGACTATTCCGACGAGGGGGAGGAATACAGCTATTCGCAAGTGTTGTTCCGCAACGACCCGCAGTCGAAGATGGGCGTGGTGAAAGTTCATTTCCCCGACATGAACAGCTACATCTTCTCAAGCGTGCGCTTCATGATACCTAGTATCATCTTCACATTGGTGTTGCTTATCACATTTGTCTTTACCATTGTCGTGATATTCCGTCAGAAGAGATATACCGAGATTAAGAACGATTTCATCAATAACATGACCCATGAGCTGAAGACTCCGATAGCCAGCATCAGTCTGGCAGCCCAGATGCTCAACGACTCATCCGTGCCCAAGAGCGAGAAAATGCAGAAACACTTGGGTAGCGTCATTGATGACGAGTCCAAGCGACTGAGGTTTCTGGTAGAGAAGGTGTTACAGATGAGCATGTTCGACAAGAAGAAGGCGGTGTTTAAGAAAAAAGAACTTGACCTCAACGAGATGGTGGAGAATATAGCCAACTCATTCACACTTCGAGTGGAGCATACAGGCGGGAAGGTCTATACCGACATTGAGGCTATAGATTCCAGTATCTTTGTGGATGAGGTACACTTCCAGAACGTCATCTTCAATTTGATGGACAATGCCGTGAAGTATCGCAAGCCCGACGAGCCGCTCAATGTCACCATGAAGACTTGGAATGACGACGAGCATCTGTATCTTTCCATTACCGACACGGGTATGGGCATGAAGAAGGAAAGCCTGAAGAAGATTTTCGACAAGTTCTATCGGGTTCATACTGGCAATGTCCATGATGTGAAGGGATTTGGATTGGGATTGGCGTACGTCAAGAAGATTGTGGATTTGCATGATGGTGACATCAAAGTGGAGAGTGAGTTCGGCAAGGGCACGACATTCACCATTAAGTTGCCAGTGATACATGATTGAGTGAAAAGTGAAGAATTCAATATCAAATAGATTATTAACAATTAAAACGATACAGTTATGGAAGAGACAATAAAGGTTCTTCTTTGTGAAGATGACGAGAACTTGGGTATGTTGCTTCGCGAGTACTTGGAGGCAAAGAATTACATCACCACTCTTTGCCCAGATGGTGAGGCCGGCTTCAGAGAGTTCTCTAAGAATAAGTTTGATATAGCAGTGCTTGATGTGATGATGCCTAAGAAGGATGGTTTCACGCTGGCCCAGGAGATTCGTCAGGCCAATGCGGAGATTCCTATCATCTTCTTGACGGCAAAGACCCTGAAGGAGGACATTCTGGAGGGCTTCAAACTGGGTGCCGACGATTATATTACCAAGCCTTTCTCCATGGAGGAGCTGGTGTTCCGTGTGGAGGCTATCCTTCGCCGTGTGCGTGGCAAGAAGAACAAGGAGTCAACCTTGTACCACATCGGCAACTTCACTTTCGATACACAGAAACAACTCTTGAGCATCGGTGATAAGCAGACCAAACTGACAACGAAGGAGAACGAACTCCTGGCATTGCTCTGCTCACATACCAACGAGATTCTGCAGCGTGACTTCGCCTTGAAGACTATCTGGATAGACGACAACTACTTCAATGCTCGTTCTATGGATGTGTATATCACCAAGTTGCGCAAGCACTTGAAGGAAGACCCTCAGATAGAGATCATCAACATACATGGTAAGGGCTACAAGCTGATAGCTCCAGACGAGGATTAATCGTTTTGTCGAAATAAAAAGGGCAAGTCGCTTAGGCTTGTCCCTTTTTGATGGAGTAGATGTACCCACAACTCCCTGCGATGATCAAGGCGAGGCCTGTAAACAATAACATGTTGCTAGTTTGTGCGATGACGAAGGATGCCGTCAAAAGAATGACACCTAAAACTACAAAGGCGATGCCCATGGATGGCAATGCCCGTAGGGAATCCTTAACCCTTTTGGGAGTCATTTTGGATTGAAACTTGCTCATAAAATCATAAAAATTACCAATACTTTGTGCAAAAGTACAAAAAATATTTGGTTGTATCAAGAAAAAATAGTAATTTTGCACCGCAATTCGTGAAAATGGTGTTCTCGGACACAATTGTCAACGGAAAGCAAACCATTTATTTATAACAAATTTAATTATTAAAGTAGTATGAATCAATACGAAACCGTTTTCATTTTGACTCCCGTTTTGTCTGATGAACAGATGAAGGAAACGGTCGCTAAGTTCAAGAAACTGCTCACCGACAACGGTGCTGAGATTTTGAATGAAGAGGCCTGGGGTTTGAAGAAGTTGGCTTACAACATTGACAAGAAGACTTCTGGCTTCTACAACTTGATTGAGTTCAAGGCTGAGCCAACTGTAATCAAGACACTCGAGACAGGCTATCGCCGCGACGAGAAAGTTATTCGTTACATGACTGTTAAACTTGACAAGTATGCTGCCGCTTACGCAGAGAAGCGTCGTGCAAAGCTTGGTAAAAAAGAGGAGGCTTAATCATGGCAGATCAGAAATCAGAAATCCGTTATTTGACTGCTCCTTCTATCGATACAAAGAAGAAGAAGTATTGCCGTTTCAAGAAAAGTGGCATTAAGTATATCGACTATAAGGATCCAGAGTTCTTGAAGAAGTTCTTGAACGAGCAGGGTAAGATTCTTCCACGTCGTATCACAGGTACATCTTTGAAGTATCAGCGCCGTGTAGCACAAGCTGTTAAGCGTGCTCGCCAAATCGCTTTGCTTCCTTACGTAACCGATTTGATGAAGTAATTTAAGGAGGAAAAGAAGAATGGAAATTATTTTGAAACAAGATATTATCGGTCTTGGATACAAGAACGATATCGTGAATGTTAAGAGTGGTTACGGTCGTAACTTCTTGATTCCTACTGGCAAGGCTGTCATCGCTTCTCCTTCTGCAAAGAAGCAGTTGGCTGAGGATTTGAAGCAGCAGGCTCACAAGCTCGAGGCTATCAAGGCTGAGGCTGTGAAGAAGGGTGAGGCTATCAAGGACGTAGTTCTTACTATCGCTGCCAAGGTAAGCGCCACAGGTCAGCTCTATGGCTCTGTTAACGCTGCTACTGTAGCTGAGGAACTTGCTAAGAAGGGCTTTGAGATTGATCGTAAGATTATCACTATGAAGGATGCCAAGAAGGTAGGCGAATACGAGGCTACTGTTCACTTCCACAAGGAGGTTGAGGTTAAGGTTCTTGTAAACGTTGTGTCTGAGAGTGCACCTGTCGCTGCTCCTGAAGTAGAGGTTGCTCCTGCAGCTGAGGAAGAGGCTCCTGCGGCTGAGTAATTTTACAATTACTTATTGGTACGATAATTTTCGCACTGTAAAGCAAAACAATATAAAAATCCCATCTGTCGTAAGGCATTTGGGATTTTTTAATAGGCTTTTATGTCATCTTTTGCGTGCTTATGCAAAAATCAAGTGTCGATAAGTACATTTTTAGTGTTTTCTTCTAGTGTCTCGTTTTTTTGTTGTATCTTTGCAAACATCTTGAGTTGCTGACTCACTTTGAAGAAATCAATTTATAAATAAAAAAATAAAATAAGAAATAAGATGAAAGCATTTGTTTTCCCTGGTCAGGGGTCTCAGTTCGTAGGAATGGGCAAGGACCTCTATGACAACAATTCTTTGGCAAAAGAACTTTTCGACAAGGCCGACGAGATTCTTGGATTCAAGATTACCGATATTATGTTTGCTGGCACAGACGACCAGTTGAAGGAGACTAAGGTGACGCAGCCTGCTGTGTTTCTTCACTCTGTCATCTCAGCTCTTTGCTTGGGCGATGAGTTCAATCCAGCCATGGTGGCAGGTCATTCTCTCGGCGAGTTCTCTGCATTGGTTGCTGCCGGTGCAATGGCTTTCGAGGACGGATTGAAGTTGGTTGCCGCCCGTGCCAACGCCATGCAGAAGGCTTGTGAGGCTAATCCAGGTACGATGGCTGCCATCATCGGCTTGCCCGACGAGAAGGTTGAGGAAATCTGTGCTGAAGTGAGCACGGAGGGCGACGTAGTGGTTGCCGCCAACTATAACTGTCCTGGTCAGCTTGTTATCTCAGGCAATGTGGATGCCATCAACGCAGCTTGCGAAAAGTTGAAGGCTGCCGGTGCCAAGCGTGCCTTGCCTTTGAAGGTGGGCGGTGCTTTCCACTCTCCTCTGATGCAGCCTGCCAAGGATGAGCTTCAGGCAGCCATCGAGAAGACAACCTTCTCAGCACCCAAGTGCCCTGTTTATCAGAATGTGGATGGCAAGCCTCATACAGATCCTGCTGAAATCCAGCAGAACCTTATCGCACAGTTGACAAGTTCTGTGTGCTGGACTTCTTCCGTGCAGGCGATGATTGCCAATGGCGCAGATGATTTCACAGAGTGTGGTCCTGGCAAGGCATTGCAGGGCATGATTGGTCGCATAGACAAGACTGTGGCTGCCCATGGCATCGCTTAATAGATAATTTTGCAAAAAACATAATTAACGTTTTATCTCCCTGACAAAGGCGTTGCCGGGAAGATAAAGCGTTTCATTCTTTAAGAAACAACCGCTAAATGAAGGAAAAAGTTGTCATTTATCAAGTTCTTCCACGTCTCTTTGGTAATAAGAATACGACTTGTAAGGAAAATGGAACTATCAAGGAGAACGGTTGCGGAAAACTTAATAACTTTACCGACGCAGTGTTGGGGTGCATTCGTGACATGGGCTTTACACACGTTTGGTACACGGGCGTCATCCGTCACGCCACACAAACAAATTATTCATCCTATGGTATTCCCACCCAGCATGCCGAGGTGGTGAAAGGCAAGGCTGGCTCGCCATACGCCATCACCGATTATTATGACATAGACCCGGATTTGGCTGAGAATGTCAGCCTGAGAATGTCGGAATGGGAGAGTCTTATTGACCGTACCCACAAGGCTGGCATGAAGGTCATCATGGATTTCGTGCCCAATCATGTGGCGCGGGAATATCACTCTATCTCGAAGCCGTCCGGGGTACGTGACCTTGGTGAGGATGATGATACAAATATGCACTTCTCTACCAAGAACAATTTCTATTATACTTGGGGAGACCTTGACTTGAATGATGTTCGCTGTGCCCATCCGGAGATCAAGCCTTTCAGCGAGAAGGATGCGGCAATCTATGAGATGTATGAGGAATGTCCGGCGAAGGCGACGGGCAATGACCGTTTTGGCAATCGCCCGGGACGCAATGACTGGTATGAGACGGTGAAACTCAACTATGGCATTGACTATTGTGATGCCGGTGGCAGGAGCTATCATTACGAACCAGTGCCTAGTACTTGGGGAAAGATGACGGACATCTTGCTTTTTTGGGCGAGCAAGGGGGTAGATGGCTTCCGCTGTGACATGGCGGAGATGGTTCCCACTGCTTTCTGGGCCTACGCCACACAGATATTGAAATCCCGTTACCCGGGAATTGTTATTATTGGTGAGGTTTATGACCCAAACCAGTATCGCAACTACGTGAAGGCGGGTTTTGATTATCTCTATGACAAGGTTGGAATGTATGACTGTCTTCGTGGAGTCATCCGTGGCGAACGTCCTGCGTCGAGTATCACGCATGAATGGCAGGAAACTGACGACATCCGTGACCATATGCTCTATTTCCTTGAAAACCATGACGAGCAGCGTATTGCCAGTGATTTCTTTTGCGGCAGTGCAGAGAAAGCGATACCGGCTGTGGCCATGTGCCTCTTCTTCCAGAAAAATCCATTCATGCTTTTCAGTGGGCAGGAGTTTGGCGAGCGTGGCATGGACAAGGAAGGCTTCAGCGGCGTGGATGGCCGTACTACGATATTCGACTATTGGTCGCCAGCCACTTTGGCGAATGCATATCAAGGAGGCAGACAGTGTCATCTCTCGGCGACTTATCGCCGGATGATTCGACTTGCCAATGAGGAGAAGGCTATCCGTGAAGGTGACACGTTCGACTTGATGTACGTGAACCCTTGGTCTGACCATTTTGCCCCACGTGCCAACTTTGCCTTCCTCCGCAAGAAGGATGGCGATGCGATGCTTGTCGTGCTCAATTTCTCTCAAGAGGCTCATGAACTGGGTGTCTGCATTCCAGGTCATGCTTTCGACTATATGCACTTGTCGGAGGAGACGGTGACGGCTTCCGAACTTTGGACGGGCGGCAAGAAGCAGGTCGAACTCAAGAGAGACGGTCTGTTTCCAGTGTCTATAGAAGCTAACGGAGTAAGGATCTATAAATTCAAAGTGAAGATGGAGGAAAGTGATTTTATCTTGAATGAGCATCATAAGGAGGAATTTCCACCTGCTCATACCGCAGAACATCTGCTCAATCAGTTGATGGTTCGTATGTTTGAATGCGAACGCAGTCGCAATGCCCATATTGAGCGTAAGAAGAGCAAGATGACCTTTGTCATCGACCATAAGCCTTCACGCCAAGAGGAAAAGGAGATTGAGGCTGAGATGAATCGTTTGATAGGGGAGGACTTGCCTGTGACCTACGAGTTCGTTGACCGTGACCATATTCCAGCTTACGTCAAGGTCGATCGGTTGCCGGAGGATGCCAGCGAGACTCTTCGTTTGGTTCGCATCGGCGACTATGATGTCTGCCCATGTATCGGTAGGCATGTTCGTTCCACGGGTCAGATTGGCAAGTTTGTGATGCTCGGCACCAATTGGGATGAGGCATCTCATTCGTTGAGAATCAGGTTTAAGATTGTACAGTAAAGTGTGGTAGATTATGCCTAAAGCAAACGGTTCGATACATTATGTGGAGCATCGGTCTCCGATGAAGGACAAGACGGGTGAGTATTTGATTCATCCTCAGTTCGTCTATAGTGATGTATATGATTTCCAGGACATGACCAAGGACGAGACGATGCTGGCTCTCTCCCAAGGTATGGAAGTGAAGGTTGGTAATATGCTGGTGATTCGTCCGAAGCTGAAACTGAAAGAACACAAGGACGAAAAAGGCAATGCCTATCACAAGGTATATCACGAGGGCGACCTTGTATGCTCCGATGAAACTCGGCTTCATCGTCTGCATCAGTGTTTTCAACATAGGCATCTTCTTTGGGTTTTCCTTGTCAAGTTCGTCATCGTTGATAATGGCGAATTCCACGATTTTTCTCTGTGCGTTTCCCTTTTGGTTAAGAGAGAAGTCATCGGTGTAGTAGTCTTGCAGCTCCTTGGGTAGAAGGTTTCTGAGAAAAGTGCTGTTACGACATCAGACTCCGCCCGACTTTAAACTCAGAGCTTAAGGACGGGCGGAGTCGAGTTTATGCGAGGTGAATCCTATTGCACTTTCTTATATACGTGAGAGATACTCTCATTTACTCGTGCAAGGCAAAGCGTTGCTCCGCCAACTTCTCGTACTTGGTGCCTGGTTTGGCATAGTTGGCGTAAGGCCAGATGCTGATGCCACCACGAGGGGTGAAGATGCCTGTCACCTCGATATACTTAGGGTCCATCAAGCGAATCAAGTCCTTCATGATGATGTTGACGCAGTCCTCATGGAAGTCGCCATGGTTGCGGAAACTGAAGAGATAGAGTTTCAGGCTCTTGCTCTCCACCATCTTCACATCGGGAATGTAGCTGATGCGAATCTCTGCAAAGTCTGGTTGCCCCGTGATGGGACAAAGCGATGTAAACTCAGGGCAGTTGAAACGTACCCAGTAATCATTGCCGGGATGCTTGTTGGCGAAAGTCTCGAGCACCTCCGGCGCATAATCCATTTTATATTGGGTCTTGGCGCCCAAAGCCTTCAACCCGTCTTCTTTTCTATCCACGTCTTGGTAAATGTATAATTAATGATGTATAATGTGCAAAGCTTAGTTCAAACTGAAAATCTTGAACACGTTGTACGAGATGTTGTTGTCATAGACATCCTCGCCCTCGTGCTTCTTGATGGCCTTGACCACACGGATGGTGATAGGCAATACGATGATTTCATACACCGTCTTCAGGATAACCTGCCAAAGCATCAGCCATGGCAACTCGGATGTTGGCACGACCCCACCCAACGCCAATGGGAAGAAGATGATGCTGTCGCAACTCTCACCTGCCACGGTACTCCAGATGGCACGGGCTGAGAAATGCTTGCCGCCGTCACGTATCTTCATCACGCTCATCACGTAGGCATTGGCAAAGGACCCCACGATGAAAGCCACGAAAGAGGCTGCGGCGATACGCGGAGCCAAGCCAAAGATGGCATGGAAACCAGCGTCATTTGTCCAGTAAGGAGCGGCAGGGATGACATCACAGATGGCGCCGAGGGCCACAAAGAAGAAATTCATGGCGAAACCTGTCCATATCAACAGGCGGGCTTTCTTGTACCCCCATACCTCGCACACCACGTCATTGATGATGTAGCTCACAGGGAATACGATAAGACCACCGGTGAGGGAAACTGGTCCGAAAGCGATTTGCTTTGTTTCGAGTACGTTTGCCGCTATGAGACAAACGCAGAAGAGGATGCTGAAAAGCATAAACAGCACACTCACTTGAGTTGTTTTCTTTTCCATTTTTCTTGTTTTTTACGAGGTTTACCAAGCACTCGGGTTATTAAAATAGTATGGTGGTGACTAGCCTCCCATACGAAACGGCTGCAAAATTACAACTATTTTCTGAAAGCACCAAATTTTCAGGTACAAAAAAGTCTCCAAGACACAACTGTGCCTGGAGACTTCTGTCTAGATTTGGGTCATGTGGTAACCCAAAGTTTTCAGTTCGATGGCCGCCCCCATGAGGTACATCTGATGGAGGGCTGCTATGAAGCCCCGGAAGGCTTCCTCGGTGCCAGGTTGCAGACCTTGGTGAATGAGGAGGTTGTAAGTGCGGGAGGCGCATTCCGCCACTATTGTAGAGAGTTCCTTGTGGGCTGGTGCATCGAGCAGTAGGACATTCTCGCAGATGTAGTCGTCCATGTGGTCGAAGTCGATGCGGTCGCGTAGATACTTGTAGTGGTCTTCCACCTTACTATATAGCTCCCAGTCCTCGTCCCAATACTTGGCAAGGGCCATTCCCACGAACATGATCCAGCCCAATGCCACCGTGGGATACTTGCCGAACTCTCGTAGGGCGTCTGGCAGATAACTTTCTCCGACCTTCATCCATAATTCCTCGATGTCGGGTGCCTCAGGAAGCTGCTCGTCCACACGTCGGATGGAAGTGAGATACTGGTGCAGGTCGTTCTTGAACAATTCTTCGATATTTCTCTTGTTAGTTTCCATTGTAATTGTTGTATATTCCTTGGTTACTGTTATTTATATTTTTCTTGCCCAATTGCCTAGTTTTTCCTCTTTACTCCCCTTACAGCCTCTGCCTCTTGTGGATTCTCGGGCCAGTAATGTTTCGGGTATCTGCGCTTCAGTTCCTTGCGCACCTCGAAGTAGGTGGTTTGCCAGAAGCTCTGCAGGTCTTGCGTAAGCTGCACAGGCTTAAATCCCGGTGAGAGCAGTTCCATGAGCAGGGGTTGCCTGCCGTCGTCGATGCACGGCGTGTTTTCCAGTCCGAAACATTCCTGCAGGCGTACGCTCAGCACAGGGGCTTCGGCTCCTTGCCGGTAGTCGATGCGTATTCTGCTGCCCGTAGGCACCTGGATATGGGTAGGGGCCAGGCGGTCTATCTCTTGCTGTACGTCGTATGGTATCGTGTTCCACAATATCTCCTCCAGGTTGAGTCTCTTCAGCTCAGCGGTGGTACGCTTCACCTTGCCGTCTTGTTCGAGATAGAAGGGCAACCAGTCTTTCGCCGTTTCCATCAGATGCCCAGTCGAAAGGTCGGGGATGACCAGCTCGGGATGCCATTCCGCCACCTTTGCCACACGCCGTTGCAGGCGCAGTACCTGTTCGTTCCACTCGAGTATGCTCAGTCCCTCCTTCTTGACGGCCTCGCAGATGATGTCGATGATGTCGGCGTTGGGGGCGTCTTGTATCGGCTTGCTGCTAAGTACGAGCTTGCCTATGCAGCGTTCCTGCTGCATCACCACCATGCCCAGTTTGCCGTCCCAGGCGATGCGTTCGCGCTCTTTCGCCATGTCTGCTATCATGCTGATGTTGAGTGGGGCGGCAAGGAATACCTTTCCCTGTCTGGAGGGGGCGGGAACGTCTCTGTTGCCCGCATACAGCGAGGCGATGGCTATCCAGGAGTGGGCCGCCATAGGGTCTTCCTGATCGATGCTCACCGTGTTGCCACTGGCCAAGCGATAGGTGCCTATGGTGTCGATGCTCATAGCGATGCGCTCTGGGTAGGCGTGAGCCAAGAGCATACCAACCTTTTCGCCATCCACTGAATCGTTGTCTTCTTCGGCATGGACCATCTTGCGATATTCCTTGGCAATCTGTGCGATTCTTGTCCATCTGCCGGGCGAAGCCTTTCGGCGGTTGGCCCTCAGTAGAGAGAGGCGGAGCGTGATGTCGCACTCATTGCTTTCGCCCATCGGGTCTTTCTCTTCCAGCAGGGCGGCGATGTCGCAGGCCAATGCCTGCAGCTGCGGGGTCTCTGCACTCAATATCATTCGGGCGATACGGGGGTGGCAAGGCAGTTTTTCCATCTTTCTGCCCATCGGCGTAATGCTTCCTATGCTAAAGGCGTCTTTGGGGCCTTCTTTCGAGGGGTCGTCTAGGGCTCCCAGCGAGCAGAGCAGTTCTTTGGCTTGCAGGATGTGGGCCTTCGGAGGCATCGTAAGCCAGGGCAGACTGTAGATGTCGGTCTCTCCAAAGTTGGCTATGTCGAGCACCATGGCTGCGAGGTCGGCTTCCTCTATCTCCGGCGTGCGTCGCTCGGCCCTCAGATGTTCTGCCGTTTGGGGCCATAGGCGGTAGCAGATGCCCTCGGCCACACGTCCGGCACGTCCCGTTCGCTGGGTAGCCATGTCCATGCTGATGCAGGCCGTCTCCAGGTGGCTGAGCCCCGTATTGCTGTCGAATACCAGCCGCTTGTAGAGGCCCGAGTCTACCACGATGCGCACCCCCTCGATGGTGATGGAGGTCTCGGCTATCGGGGTGGCGAGCACCACCTTTCTTTCGCCCTCCCTGGAGGGAGCAATGGCGCGTCGCTGCTCTTCTGCCGAGAGGTTGCCGTAGAGCGGAAGTACGGTGGTAGGGGCTAGCGAGTGGCCTAGCAATTCCATACACCTTAGTATCTCGCCCTGTCCTGGCAGGAAGGCGAGGATGTCGCCCTCGTGCTCGCGGTGCGCCTTGGCGATGACGGCAGCAGTGGCCACGGCAGCGTCTTCATATCCGGCGCTGTTCTTATATTGCGCAATATCCTCGTATCTGGTTACTACGGGGTACATTCTGCCCCGGCTCTCTATCAGCGGGGCATCGAGTGCCTGGCAGATGGCGGTGGCATCGATGGTGGCCGACATGACGACTATCCTCAGGTCGGGGCGGATGATGCGCTGTGCCTGCAGGGCTAGTGCCAGGGCCAGGTCTGAGTAGATGCTGCGCTCGTGGAACTCGTCGAAGACGATGGTGCTTACGCCTTCCAGGGTAGGGTCGGCTACGAGCATCCGGGTCAGTATGCCCTCGGTCAGTACTTCCACCCGGGTGTCTTGGCTCACCTTGTGGTCGAACCTTACACGGTAGCCCACGGTCTTGCCTACGGGTTCGCCCAGGATGCCTGCCATGCGCTCGGCTATTTGTCGGGCTGCCAGCCGTCGGGGTTCCAGCATCAGGATTTTTCCGCTCCTTGCCTCATCGGCAGGCTGGGCCATTCCGCTCATGATGGTGAGCGGAAGCAGGGTAGACTTGCCTGCCCCTGGCGGAGCGGTAATTACGAGCGTAGGGTGCTGGCGCAAGGCTTCGTTTACGCTCTCGGCTATTTCTGCGGCTGGCAAGTGTCCTGAGCGCAGGATAATATCTGGCATGTTCATGCTTTACAGAGTCTTTTCGGCTAGATGATGACGGCAGTGCCGCTGCATGTTACCATCAGCATAGACCCGCTGTCGCCTACCGTCTCATAGTCTAGGTCTATGCCCACTACGGCGTTGCATCCCAGCGATGCGGCACGGTGGCTCATCTCTCTGAGGGCGGTGTCTTTGGCCTCGCGCAGGGTGCTCTCGTAAGCCCCGCTTCTGCCGCCTATCACGTCGCGTATGCTGGCCAGGAAGTCCTTGAAGAAGTTGGTGCCGATGATGGTTTCGCCAGTTACCACGCCCCTGTATTCACGGATGGGGTGGCCTTCTATAGTAGGTGTTGTACTCAAAATCATAATACTGTTTCCTTTCTTTTTATGTTATTACTTATATTGCTTTATTGCTTAGACGATAAAAGCGATAAAATGTTGCAAAGATAAGAAAAAAAATATGATATGCGCAAGAAAACGGGCGGGAAATTTTGCGGTACCAATTATTTTCACTACCTTTGCCGATGTCATTCCGTGGATGGCGGGCAAAGGGATGCCGGCTGCACAAGTCCATGGATTGGCCTATCTTAATAAGAAAGACGTGTACTGACGTTTTCTTCTGACTCTTCGAAACGTAGGAAATTTCAAATGATACTCAGAGGGAAGCAGCGGTGGGCGTCTACCCATCGTGTATATACACATGGCATAGGTGTACCCCTTCGGATGGAGGGGTACGCTTTGTGCTATCCTATATACAAGTTTGGCGTAGGTGTCTGTTGCTTCTTATCCTTGGTATCTATGGTCTCCTACACCACGAAGAGCAAGGATAATATAGAAGTAATATGATTCCTATGCCTTTCTTTTTATCATAGCTATCCTAAACATAAACAATCTTCTCTGCTTAGGGAGTCGGTGGAGTACTTGATAAGATAAGGGTCACCGATATGGCGAAGAAAATAGACTGGCAGGCATTGCGCCAACAGATACAGGATGCGGCGATGGACAAGGAGCTGAAGCATCAATTGTTGGAGGTAATAAACGAAAAGAAGCGTTACGGACTTGTATGGGAAGAAAGCTCGGAAGAGGCTTGGGACAACATGCAAGCTCTGCTGCCTGTTTTCACGGAGGATGCCTCCAAGCGTTTGGATGCTGTGCCGGAGGGTTCGCCCAATCATGTGCTCATTGAGGGCGACAACCTCAATGCCCTTTCTGCCCTGTCTTATACGCATGCCGGTAAGGTGGATGTCATTTACATCGACCCGCCCTACAATACTGGCAACAAGGACTTTGTCTACAACGATTCGTTTGTAGACAAGGAGGATGGCTACCGCCATTCCAAATGGCTGTCGTTTATGGACAGGAGACTGAGAATCGCCAAGAAATTGCTCTCGGAGAAGGGAGTGATATTTATCTCTATTGATGATAATGAAGCTTCTCAGTTGAAATTACTTTGTGATGAAATCTTCGGGGGTAAAAATTATATGAATCAGTTTTCGTGGGTATCGAATATTACAGGAAGACAAATTTCAGGACGTGGTGCGGCAAAGACATGGGAGAGTGTTTTTGTTTATGCTAAGAATATTGATAACGCAAGTAGTTTGGTTGTAGATATAACTTTTGCAAAACAATATATGCCAGATGCCTATAAAGGATTCAAAAAGGATATTAGAGAAGATGAATATGGAAAATTTGCTATAGGTGATACTTTGTATAACCATAATAGAAAATTTAACGAAGAGACTCGTAGGAATCTTGTATTCTCTATCTTTTATAATCCTAAAACAGAGGATATAACAACTGGTGAAATAGGGAGCATAAAAGACGGTTACGTAGAAATATTACCACATGCTAATGGTGACGGTGTTCACAAGTATCATGCCTGGAGATGGTCTAAGGAAAAAGTAGAAAAGGAAAAGTATAATTTGATAGTTCAAAAGGTTTCCAAAGGCTATGAAGTCTATACTCGTATACGAGATTTTAAAACTACATTGCTAAAGGATATAATTACTAATATTTCTAATGGTGATGCTGAATTGCAAAATATATTTGAAGGGAAAAAGTACTTCGATTATCCTAAGTCTGTAGCATTACTTATGGCTCTCTTGGGAAGCTTGGCCGACAAGAATGCAACCATCCTCGACTTCTTCGCCGGTTCAGGCACCACTCTCCATGCCACGATGCAGTTAAATGCAGAGGATGGCGGACATCGCAAATGTATCTTGGTGACCAACAACGAGAACAACATTTGCGAGAAAGTAACTTACGAGCGAAACAAGCGAGTGATTCAAGGCTATACTACTCCGAAAGGCGAGCAAGTGGCAGGTTTGGTGAATAACAATCTCCGCTATTACAAAACCGAGTTTGTTTCTCGTGAGCATAGTAATCGAAATCGCCGAGACTTGATGGCTTCACTTGTTGACATCCTCTGCATCAAGAATGACATCTATCGGGAGGAACTAACCTTTGGAGGCAAGAAATTCAGAAAGTCGGTATTGCGCTATTTCAAGGATGAGGCTGGACAGATGCTTATAGTTCTTGATGAGCGAGTGGTCAGTACCATTATCCCGATGATAGCTGAGGTTGCGACCAAGCTGAATCCTTTGAAAGTCTATGTTTATAGCGATGGAGCATACGCATACGAGGACGAATTCCATAGTGTGATGCCTGTGATAGAACTCTGTGCCTTGCCTGATGCCTTCCTGCAAGCCTTAGAGAATGACAAGGATGTCTTGCCTGAGCAAAAGTATAGCGAGGCGATGATTGCGGAGTTTCGACAAAACCAAACCCTTGCCGAGCAAGACCCGAAGGCCGTGGCAGAAGCCCTCAGCGATGATTACAATTATCTGGCAGAGCCGGAACAAGAAGAACTAACCCAACTTTAACACAGTATAGAGCATTTTGATTGCTAATCAGTACATTGTGC
>CAVBGK010000050.1:10101-89443 GCA_963594995.1 Bacteroidaceae bacterium | reverse complement strand
AGAAGGTCGCCCATGTTCGCCTGCTCATCCCTCATACCTATGGGTCCACCTCTGCTGCAACCAGTGTGAATGCTTGCTTGTACGACATGACATTGCAAAAAGGACGGTAAGAACGAGTCTTTGCCATCATGTTTTTTGAAGGATATATATTGTAAAACTCTTTAATATGTTTAAGATGATTTCCAAATTATTCAAGGGCACAGGACAAGTACTCCTGGCACTTTGTGTTTTTGTTTCTGCTTTTGTATCGCAAGCAGTGGCCCGGACCACCGCGCAAAAGCAAACGTTTACCGTATGTCCGCTCAATGTGGATGGGTTGCCTGCCAAAATCTTCGGTGTGAATGTGAATCCCGATGGCCCCGGGTCTGATGGTTCCAAGAAGATAGGCGAGTACATTTCCCAAAAGGGCATTGACATTCTCGGATTCAGCGAGGACTTTACTTACAACGATGAGCTGACGGGCGCCCTGGGTACGGGATATACCGTCAGTACTTTCAGAGGATCGCTGTCGCTTGACAACATGAAGGGCGCCACGAAGTTTGATACCGATGGCTTGCTCTACGCGGTGAAGAATGACCACCAGTTGAGTGATGAGCGTATCGTAAGTTGGAACCAGACTTATGGAAACATCAAGAATGGCGCTGATGAAAACATCGACAAGGGTTATCGCTCTGCCGTCATCACCCTCTCCAGCGGCCTCCAGGTAGAGGTTTACATTCTCCACATGGACGCTGAGACCGATCCCGAGGACAATGCGGCACGTGCCAGCCAGTGGACGCAGTTGGTGCAGGCCATCATCAACAATGGCAATGCCAGTCTGCCTAAGATTGTGATGGGTGACACCAACAGCCGTTATACGCGTGACGACATCAAGGGTCTCTTCTATGGTCCTCTTGAGACAGCCGGATATACGGTCAATGATGTGTGGGTGGATTTTTGCCAGAATGGCGTGGCTCCAACTCTTGGCGCAGATGCCTTGATGGTGGGCGACGACAAGTTGAATCCAGACAATTACCGCACGGGTGAGATCGTGGATAAAGTATTCTATATCAATCCCAAGAATGCTACAAGCAAGATTGTGGCGAACAGTGTCACTTTTGATGCTGCCAATTATGTGAAGGAAGGTAAGGCGGAGTTGCTCGGCGACCATGTGCCGGTCATCGTGGAGATGACCATTGAAAGTAATGGCAATATTCCAGCCCAGTCTGCTTTCTGGGAGGGCGAGGCTTTTACTGATGGCGCCAGCGACCAGAATTACTATATATACAATGTAGGAAGCCAATATTTTATGACTTATCACCAAGAGGGCGGACCTACGGTCAAGGACATCCGAAAGGCCAACATATGGCAGTTGAACCATGATGAGCATATAGAGGATATCAAGCATGATGGGCAGTACTATTGTACGTCTATCTTCTATAAGCACACGGATGACAAGGAGTACCGCGTCAAGTGTGAAACGACAGCTACGGCTTGGGAGGCTCAAGTGAGCCAAGCCAGTTCGGGGGCTACCAAATTCTATATTAGCACTGATAATGCTGTAACATCGGGTGCCTATACTCTGGAGGCTTATGAATTTTACTGGGGCAAGCAATACCGTCTTTTCGGAGTTACAGCTGGCAACGGTTCTGTTTCGTATGATGCCAAGAAGACTTATACAGACAACACGACCGACTGGTTCTTCATCTCCGAGGCCCAGAAGCAGGCATATTTGGAATACAGTGACCTCTACACCTTCCTGTCGAACAACGTGTACACTCGCGAGGATTTGACGGAGGAGATTAAGAAAGTGCTCGCCGAGACGGAAAACACGACTTATAGCACCAGTGAAGACGCTATCAGCAAGTTGAAGGCTATGAAGGAGAAGTTTGAGAAGCACGAAGTCACGGGCATTTCCCATGCCACTGCTACTGCCGCAAGCAAGGTGGAGGCTGTGTATGGTGTGGCTGGAGAGAAACGTGCTGCTTTGCAGAATGGTGTCAACATCGTCAAGATGGTTGACGGTTCTGTCAGAAAGGTATTGAAAAAGTAAAAAACACTGCATAAGGACAAAAAAAAGGTGTGTCACAAAAACTACTTGTGACACACCTTTTTTTTGTCCTTATGCTTATTCTTCAGCCAGTTCTTTCATGGTGTCGTTCAGCGTGTTGAACAGCACGTTGATGTTTTCTTCCTGGTACTTGCAGGCTTCCTTGAACAAGGCGACAGGGTCGTCAGTACCATCACCTTTCAAGGGTCTTTCGTTTAGCAGGATGTTTACGTTGTTGAGCAGCATGCCATGTAGCGTAGGCATATGGAGCTGGTGTTGGCAGCCTTCCTTGCTGCCGCATTTCAAGCCCGCAGCGTATGCCTTCACGATAATGCGCACCAACAGGTGGATGGCCATAGGCTCATCGGCGAGACTGATGAGGACGCCGTGGGTATAGTCGCGCACGTGCTCCTCTACCGACGTGAACTTGCCTTGCAGGAGCCAAGTGAAGTTGCGCTTGTACTCAGCCACCGTCGCCTTGTATAGCTGGGGCGACTTGCAGGCGATGCGCAGGTAGTCCAACATGGTCGGTTCAAAAGTCTTGTCGGCCTGTTTCATGGCCTCGAAGTTTCGGCTCATCTTCTCGTTGGCTTCCTCTGCCGACTTATAGTTGAGCCTGACGAGGGTGGAGAAGATGATGTCGAAGTAGTATTGGTTCACTTCACCGTAGTGCTCCAGCATCATCTGCTTGATTTGCTTGGAGTCGTTTTTCTTCTGGAAGTCATTGCCTTCGACAGTAGCGTCCATGATGCCTCGGGCGTATGCCTCGAAGAAGGCGCGCACGAAACTGGCTACGGCTTGATAACTGTTGATTCTTTTGCTCATGCTTTCTATGCAGTTCTTGTGAATGGCTTATTCGAATACCTTAAATTCATATCCCTGTGCTTGCAACCACTCGATGGCTTGCGGGAGGGCTGTCTTGAGCTTGTCGATGCTTTTCAGCGAGTCATGGAAGGTGATGATGCTACCGTTGCGGGCATATCGCTTCACATTGTTGACCACGTCTTCGGCAGTGAGCCATTTGGAATAGTCGCGGGTCACCAGGTCCCACATGATGACCTTGTAGGTGCGGTGGAGCCACCAATATTCGCTGGGCCTCATCCATCCGTGCGGAGGACGGAAGAGGTGAGCGTGTATCAGCTCGTTGGCTTTGTTGGTGTTGAGCACATATGAGATGACACGGTGCTTGAAGGCTCCTATGTGGTTGAACGTATGGTTGCCCACTTGGTGTCCCTCTGCTATGATTTGGTTGTAGAGGTCGTGGTTGCGCAACACATTCTCGCCCACCATGAAGAACGTGGCCTTGATGTTGTACTTTCGCAGCGTTTCCAGGACAAAGGGGGTCGATTCGGGTATCGGACCGTCGTCGAAGGTAAGATATACGGAGTGTTCCTGTGGGTCCATTCTCCATACAGCCTTCGGGTAAAGCCACCTAAGCCATTTGGCAGGTTGTTCTATAAACATATCTGCGTGTGATTAATGGGTTGTTCTTGCCCCTCCCGTCAGTTGCCTGCGCTTGGCATCCTTCCGCCTCTGCCGTGGTACAAGGTGTAGAGCTTATTGAGCTGGTCCTCATACTTCTTGGCTGTCTTCAGGTCTATCATGCCTGCCACCTCACAGGTGCTCTGCATGATCATGATCTGGCGGATGCAGTCGTTCTGTGCTTGTGCGAACCGGTTGGCGTCGAGCGACAGGTAGTAGGTCAGGTACTGGCTTGAAGTCTTCCATACCTTGCCCAGGTACTCGGCTGCCTTCTGCTTGTTGCCTGCCATGACCCAGCCTCGGGCCATGTCGAGTCCGCCGCTCATGTAGTCGATGGGCACGTTGTACTGAGGAATCTCCGTGTCAGCCTTCTTCAGGATGTCGAGAGCCTTCTTGTTCTTGTACTCTGCGATGAGCTGGAGGGCAGTCTGTGCCAACAGGCGGCGGTGGGTATAGCACATACGCATGGTGGTCTCGTCGATGTAGAGTCCCTTCTGCTTCAGGTTGCCGAACTTGAATCGGGTCATGATGTTGTGGTACGCCTTCTCTGTATCGAAGTTCTTGGCACCAGACTTGTTGGTGGTGAACGGAGTGATACGGTTGGCAAGACCTTCCTGCACGAAGTTGTCGCCGAGGTTCATGTAGTTGTCTTCACCCACGGTCAGGGCTACGTAGATAGGACGGGTCCAGTTGCACTGGGCTATCATCTCCAGCATCATCAGGTCGCCCTTGTAGAGGGCGTTCTTGCCGGTGAGCGAGATGACCATCTTGTCGGGGATGGAGTCGGAAGCCATCATCATGCCGCTCTTCTTCACAGCCTCCTTGTCGATGGTGACATAGAGGGTGTCGGTCGGAATCATGTGCATGTCGGGGTTCTTGCTTCGTACCCAGTATTTCAATACGTTCTTCAGCTCGAACGGATCGTCGCCAAACTGCTTCTTGGCCACCTCCGGATTCTCCTTGTAGAAGTCGAGCACCTGCTGCTTGGCCTCTGGCGCGACGGATACATATTCGTTGGTGCCCGAGCAGAAGTCGAGACGTGGCCATGTGATAGGCACGGACGGCGAGTTGTAGGCTGGACGTTTCATCTGGTCGATGTACCAGTCGGTCTGCAGGTAACTCAGGTTGCAGACGCGGGCATCTGTTCCCACGCCCTCTACCTCCTGGTTGTACCATAGTGGGAAGGTGTCGTTGTCACCATTGGTGAAGATAATCGGGTTGCCCTTCTCCTGGAGCGACATCAGGTAGTTCTGGCCGAAGTCGCGGCAGGTGTAGCGGTTGCTGCGGTCGTGGTCATCCCAGGTCTGCGAGGCCATCTGTATAGGCACGAGCAGGGTGATGACTGCCACGATGGCTGAAACGGCGACGCCGCTCAGCTTCGCCTTGCGCTTGAGGAGGTCGAGGATGGCGAGTACGCCGAGACCGCACCAGATGGCGTATGCGTAGAACGAACCCGCATAGGCGTAGTCGCGCTCACGTGGCTGCATCGGTGTCTGGTTCAGGTAGATGACGATGGCGAGACCTGTCATGAAGAAGAGGAAGAACACCACCCAGAACTGCTGGATGCCGATAGGGAGAACTTCCTCCACTTCCTTACCGGCCTTGATGACCTTGCGCTTGCGGGTGTACCATGCCTGCCAGAAGAGACCGATGAGGCCGAGAACCAGAGGCATGCAGTAGAACACGTTGTGTCCCTTGTTCTGCTTCAGGTCGTCCGGCAACTTGCTTTGGTCGCCGAGCATCGCATTGTCGATGAACGAGAATCCGGTGATCCAGTTGCCGTGCTCAGGCTCTCCGTTGCCCTGGATGTCGTTCTGGCGACCGGCGAAGTTCCACATGAAGTAACGCCAGTACATGAAGTTGCACTGGTAGGAGAGGAAGAAGCGGATGTTGTCTATCTGCGAAGGCATCTTCACCATGACGTTCTCGCCGCAACGGTCGTAGGGCACCTGCGTGCCGTCCACGCCTCCCATCCAGTCTTCGTATGCCTGGGCATGCGCCGAGCTGTGCATACGGGGGAAGAGCATGTTCTGTGCATATACATATTTATTCTTGTGGCTCACCACGAAGTAGGAGTCCTTCTCGTCGGCCGATGCCTTCTCCTTGCGCTGATATACGGGCGCGCCTTCCTTCGTCACAGGCTTGCACATGTTGCCTTCCACCTCGAGAGCTACCTGCGAGGTATAAGCCTGTCCGTAGAACAGAGGGCGGTCGCCGTACTGGTCACGGCTCAGATAACTTCCTAGGGTGAAGATGTCCTCAGGTGAGTTCTGGTCCATCGGAGGGTTTGCGGACGATCGTATCACGATGAGGGCGTAGCTGGAGTAGCCGATCATCAGCATCAGCATGCAGAGCAGGGCTGTGTTCTTGACACGGGCGGAGACGATGGGCAAGAGCTGCATCTTCTTCTTGGTGATGCCTGTTGCCTCGTCGGTGCCCACGACCATCTCCTTCTTGCGCTTGTAGTTGAGCACGAACCAGAGGATGGCCATCACGACGACACCGCAGATGACGGCGCTCCAACCATATCCGTAGAAGGGGATGCCGAGCATGCCGAAGCCCAGGATGAAGGCGATGTTTTGCTTCTTCTGGTTCTTCTCTGTAGCGTTGAATGTCTCGTAGATGCCCCAGATGACACTCGCCACGAGGCAGAGGATATATACGATTTCACCAGTGTTGAACGGGCAACCGAGCACGTTGACGAAGAACAGCTCGAACCATCCGCCCACCGTGATGATGCCAGGTACTACACCGTAGAGTACGGCTACCACCACCAGGAAGGAGAGAATCAAAGCCAGGAGCGATCCCTTGAGGTTTGCCTGTGGCACCTTCTTGTAGTAATACACCAATACGATGGCGGGGATGCAAAGCAAGTTGAGCAGGTGTACGCCGATGCTGAGGCCCGTCATATAGGCGATGAGCACGAGCCAGCGGTCGCTGTGAGGCTCGTCGGCATGGTCTTCCCACTTGAGTATCAGCCAGAACACCACTGCGGTGAACGCAGAGGAGAACGCATACACCTCACCCTCGACGGCGGAGAACCAGAAGGTGTCGCTGAAGGTGTAGATGAGCGCGCCCACCATGCCCGAAGCCTCGATGGCAACCAGCTTGCTGGTGGTCATCTCCTTCCAGTCGCCGATGATGAGCTTGCGTGCCAGATGGGTGATGGTCCAGAAGAGGAACATGATGCAGACGGCACTGAGAAGCGCACTCATCGTGTTGACCATCTTCGCCACCTGTGTGGTGTCGCTGGCGAAATGTGTGAAGAAATTGCCCAGGAGCATGAAGAACGGTGCCCCCGGCGGGTGACCAATCTCCTGCTTGTAGGCAGTAGTGATAAACTCAGGACAGTCCCAGAAACTGGCTGTCGGTTCAATCGTGGAGCAATAGACGAACGCCGCAATGATGAATGCGACCCATCCGAAGATATTGTCCACTAATCTGTACTGTTTCATTATTGTTTAAACTTTAATGTATTATGTTTCTAGCTTCGTTGTTGTCCATGGGACATAAATCGGTTGCAAAGATAATAAAAAGAAAAGAGATTAGTGGAGAAACGCCTTGTTTTTTAGGTAATATTATATATAATAGGTGTTATTCTACACGTTCAGGAAATGCGCCTCAAGCTTCTCCTTGGGCATGTCGGCGGTGGCATGGTAGTGGAGGTGGTGGTTGACGCAGGCGATATGCTTTACGTTGTTCAATACCTCGGCGATGTCGTGGCTCACGATGATGATGGCGCAGTCCTTGTTGATCTGCTCCAGCATCTCGTACATTTGCTTCTGGAATCGGCGGTCGATGTAGGTGTTGGGCTCGTCGAGAATCACTACATCGGGCTTGGATACGATGGCACGAGCGAGGAGTACGCGCTGGAGCTGTCCGCCGCTCAAGGCCCCGATATGTCGGTCTTTGAGGTCGCTGAGCTGCATACGGTCGAGGGTATCGAGCACTTGCTGGTGCTGCGCCTTGGTGTATCTGGAGAACAATCCCTTGGTCTTGCTCAGACCAGAGAGTACCACCTCGTAAACGGAGATAGGAAACTGGCGGTCGAGAGCGTTGTACTGCGGCAGGTAGCCCATGGTGATTTCTTCCACCTCTTTCCCGTCCTTGAAAAAGCGGATGTCGCCCTTTGTCGGTTTCATCAGCCCCAGGATAAGGCGCATGAGTGTGGTCTTGCCACCACCGTTAGGACCGATGATGCCCAGATAGTCGTCGCTATAGACGGTGAGGTTCACGTCGTGGAGCACTTCCTTTCCCTCGTAACCTGCCGAGAGATTTTCTATCTTGATTAACATTGAGACTTGAATTTGATGATTGCCTTCTGTTCTTTACATTCTTTTGCCGGGGAGCTATTTGCCGGCAACGACCATTTCTTTGCCTAGTATTGCCATAGATGCTTCTTGCATAGCCCAGTTCCATTCGCCTTGCAAAGGGTTGATTTGCATGGGCTTGGTATGGCTTTCATTGATGAAAGTCGTAGTGTTGCGGTTGGCAAACTCTGCCTGGATAATACAATATTTGATGTTCTCTTTCCTGCTTCTATTGATGAGACTCTTGAGTTGGGCGGCGCTTGGCTCCCTGCCTTCCTCCTCGATGGCCAGTTGCTCTAGCTGGTAATCTCGGGCGAAGTAGGTGAGGATGGGATGATAAATCACAAACTTGCGTGCCATCTCTGGGTGATCCTTGAAACTTTGCTTGATGGCACTGTCTCTACGGTCGATAATCTTGATCAGCGACAGATAGTTTTTCTCGAAGAATTGCTTGTCCTTTGGTGCAAGTTCACAGAGAGCCTTGAGGATATTGCCGGCGATGATGCGGGCATTCTTGCAACTCATCCACACGTGAGGGTCGAAATTGCCGCCAGGCGTCTTGGCCGGGGTAATGCCCACGGAGGTGTCGATGACCTTCATGTCTGGGGCGTTGTCCTGGAGCTTCTTCATCCAAGTCTGCTCGAAACCGATGTTGCCAACCTTCAGATAGAGGCTGCTTTTGGAAAGATCCATCATCTGCTGGGCATAAGGCTCGTATGTCTCCGGGTTGTTGCCGTTGGGTACCATCACATTCACGTCTATCTTGTCTTCTGCTATCTTACTGACGAAATATTGGTAAGGAGGGATGGTGACAGTCACGGTGGGCTTAGCCAATTCGGACTTATTTTTTGAAGTTTGTTTGCAGCCTACAAATATGGCACACAATAAAATAAGGTATAATAATCTTTTCATATCTAAAATATAAAGCTAAGACCATAAACTAAGAGAACATATCTCAGCACCTTGCCGATGGTGATGCTGAGGATGGAGATGGGCACGTTGGCTCGGGTCAGTCCCAAGACGATGGTGACGGCACTGCCCAGCAAGGGCAGGAAGGCGAAGAATCCCATCCAGGCTCCCCTGCCCGCCATGAACCGTTCCGCCTTGTCGAGGCTCTCTTTCTTCACGTGCAGGTATTTCTCTATCCACTCCAGCTTTCCCATCCTACCGACACCATAGTTGAACATCGAACCGAGCACGTTGCCGATGCTTCCGTATATGACGAGGGGCAGAGGATCCAGGCCGGCCGCCTGCAGCCCAGCCATCACCGCCTCGCTGCTGAAAGGGATGAAACTGCCGGCCAGGAACGCAGCCACGAGCATTCCCCAATAGCCCCATTCTATTAAAAACGAAATGATGAAACTCATGTCAGTGAAGCAGGGCTACGGATGGGACAAACAGGTTGAACAGCAAGACCAATACCATGACGGCAAGCAGGACGATGAACGAGATGTTGGACACCTTTCCCTTGGTGAATGTGATGAAGTGGGCAATGAGCGGGGCGGTGCTCACGGTCAAGATGCCTCCCAGCTCGTTGTCGTGCTGAGGCTGAAGGAAGAGGAACAGCAAGGTGATGAAGTTCATCATGATCAGCGACTCGTATATCATTCGGGTACGAATCTTGTCGGCATAGCTGGTGCGCAGGAAGTGTACCGTTCCGATGAGCCCCAGCACGATGAAGAATGTGAAGGTGACAACCTGGTGGTCGGTGACCTGAGAGTAGTCGAACAACTCTTGGTAGTTGGCGACCTCCAGGAAGTGGGCAACGAGTCCTTTCGTATTGTCGGTGTAGAAATAGTATCCCGCCGAGAACCAGTAGGGGGTGATGACTCCGATGAGGGACGCAAAGAATGTGCGGACGCTGAACGAATTGGTGAAGAATATCATCAGCGTCCAGAGCACGGGGAGATAGTATGCCGCCTGTATGAACACCACGGAAGCCAGCCCGATGCAGAAGAAGGCATAGAATGTCCACCCGGTGGACAACTTGTCCTGGTAACCATTCCAGATGATCAGGTAGAAGGCGATGAAACACATGGTCACGATACTTGCCTTGAGCGACGGACCGGGGAGTGTCGCCATGGTGATGAGAGCCAGGAAACTGCACGACACCATGCGGCTGTAGGTGCGCATCAGGGCATTGCGGTTGTTCAGCTCCACCATGAGCAGGGTCGAGATGATGGTGAAGGCGAACTCCACCCAGATGTTGCCTACCGTTAAACCCACTGCAACCCACACCAGGGCGGCGAGGGTTGCAGTGACGGGTAGTGAGAAGCGGCTGACCGCTATCTTTTCTTGAAATCTTTTCTTTCTAAGCATCCAAGTTAATTGATAATGTACAATATTAATTATACATTAATTTACAAATCTTGTCCAATGTCTGAACGGAAGTACTTGTCGGTGAAGCGAATTTTCTGGGCCTCCGCGAAACTCTTCTTCAGAGCCTCTTCCTTGTCCTTGCCATAGCTGCTCACGGCGATGACGCGACCGCCGTTGGTCACCATCTGGCCGTCCTTCATGGCCGTGCCCGAGTGGAACACCACGGATTCTTCCACCTCGTCGATGCCCTCGATGGTGTAGCCCTTCTTGTAAGCCTCGGGATAGCCGCCGCTCACGAGCATCACGCAGACGGCAGCACGATCGTCGAACTCGATGCTGCGCTTGTCGAGGTCGCCTGCAGCCACGCCCTCGAAGAGATCCACGATGTCGCTCTTCAGGCGGAGCATCACGCTCTCGGTCTCAGGGTCGCCCATGCGGCAGTTGTACTCGATGACCATCGGATCGCCCTCCACATTGATGAGGCCGAAGAAGATGAAGCCCTTGTAGTCGATGCTCTCCTCGGCCAAGCCGTCCACGGTAGGGCGGATGATGCGGTCTTCCACCTTCTTCATCCATTCCTTGGTGGCGAAGGGCACGGGGGTCACACTGCCCATGCCGCCGGTGTTCAGACCGGTGTCGTGCTCGCCGATGCGCTTGTAGTCCTTCGCCTCGGGCAGAATCTTGTAGTTCTTGCCGTCGGTGAGAACGAACACCGAGCACTCGATGCCGCTCAGGAACTCCTCGATGACCACTCGAGAGGAAGCGTTGCCGAACATTCCGCCGAGCATCTCCTTCAGTTCCTTCTTCGCCTCTTCGAGGGTGGGGAGGATGAGCACGCCCTTGCCGGCGCAGAGCCCGTCTGCCTTCAGCACGTAGGGCGCCTTCAGGGTCTCCAGGAACTTCAGACCTTCCTCCAGATGCTCGCCGTCGAAGGTCTCATACTGGGCAGTCGGGATGTGGTGGCGTTTCATAAACTGCTTGGCGAAGTCCTTGCTGCCTTCCAGCACGGCCCCAGCCTTCGACGGACCGATGACAGGGATGCCCTGGGTGCGGCTGTCGTTCTTGAAGTCGTCATAGACACCCTTCACCAATGGGTCTTCGGGGCCTACGACCACCATATCGACTCCGTTCTCCACGGCGAAGCTCTTGAGAGCCTCGAAGTCATCGGCCTTGATGGCGACGTTCTCGCCGGCGTTCTGCGTGCCGGCGTTGCCTGGGGCGATAAAGAGTTTCTCCACTTTCTCGCTCTGGGCGATTTTCCAAGCCAAGGCGTGCTCACGGCCGCCGCCTCCCAACAATAGTATTTTCATGTCTTCTTTCCTTATGTTTAAGTTCTACCTGTATGAAAAGTTCTGCTTTTGGCTGCAAAATTACGAATAATAATCTGTTGCTCCAAACTTTCGGTGTGGAAACTTCTTGTTTTTACTTGAAATAACGCTTGTGGATGTCGTAGTATATGTCCAGCCAACCGTCGATGGCGACCTTCTTCATGGAGGTTGTCACGTCCTCGCAGCTTTCTATCAGCTTGATGAGGTCCGGGTTATAGCGGATGCCTGCATCCTGGCGCAACTCGCCCATCACGGTCTCGAAGCTCTTCGTCTTCTTGTAGTTGCGCCCCAGTTTCTCGGTGGCAGCCTGGAGACAGTCGCAGAGGGTCACGATGTCTATCAGGAAACGTTTGCGCGACTGGGTGTTGTCGAACTCCTCGGGATAGCCGCCCTTTCCGTTGTACCACTTGTGGTGCCCCAGGGTGGTGTCGCGGAAGGGGGTGAGCGACGGGGTGGTGTCGAGGTACTTCAGTCCGAGGCGCGGGTGCATCTTGATGATGTCGCGCTCCTCGGGGGTGAGCGGTCGGTAGTCGTTGGATACGACGCTGACCATGTCGTTCTTGCCTATGTCGTGGAACATGGCGGCCCGCTGCATGAAGTGCTTGATGTTTTTTCTGTTCTTGCGGACTTCCTGGATTGTCTCGCAGCCGAGGGATCCCACCAGCAGATGGGGGGCATGGGTGATGATGCCGTCTGCCAGCGTCTCCGCCAGCTTCGCCACGTGTACGGAGTGGGCGTAGGTGGTCACCTGTGTGTTTACTATCAGTGTCTGCAGGAAACGGATGCGCTCCTGCTCGCTCAGGTGGTTGATGAGCCTGGGGTAGGTGGTGAACAGGACGAGGTGCTTGATGTAGTTGGTGGATGCCTGCTGGTCCTTCCGCTTGCGGTATATCTTGGTGATGTCGTTGCAGAAGAAGAGGGCGTTCTTGTGTTTCTGCCTCTCGGGGATGTCGGCGATGTCGTTGAGGTATGTCAGGTTGGTGAAGTGCTGCATGTATTCGTTCAGCGTCGCGTCCTCGAACTCTGTCCTGTCGAGTTTCTTGCGTTCGTTGGCGTAGAGTGCCATTGCTTGTCGCAGTGCCTCCCGGGTGGTGATGCATTGGGCTCTCACCTTCATGATGAGCAGTCTCATCATGGACCGGAAGTTGAGCGTCGTGTCCTGGTCCATCCGTTGGATGAGCACGTTGAGCACAGAGTCGCCGTATGCCTTGCCCACGGATTTTTCGTCGGCGAGGTAGAAGTTGCGCACGATGTTCTCGTCTTGCTTGGCGGCTTTCGTCTTCCAGTTGTCGATGGCGCGCTTGGGTATCCCGATGGTGTTGAGGATGCTGTCGCCGGCGAGCCGGCTCAGTTGCTGGCAGGCGGTCTTGTATTCGTCGAGCGTCTGCAACTTGTTGAGGAACCAAGCCGAGGAGGTCAGCATCTCCAGGGCGTAGCCTCTCAGCCCGACGTCTTCCAGGCTGTGTACGTTGGCGCTGTCTGCGGCGTGTTTCAGCAAGTCGTATGCCTTGGCGAGCATATCCTTGTCCTTGGTCATCTGGTAGATGTCGTAATAGGCGTTGCTCAGCCAGATGCAGGGGCGTGATGCCTTTTTCTTCTCTCCCTCCTTCTCTAGGTAGTGGTCGATGAGCACGGTGCAGAGCCTTTTGGTGATGAATGGGTCGGCAGTGTTCTGGCCGAGGTAGTTCTGGCAGGCTCTATACAGGCTGTCGTAGGCTGCTGCGGGGATGCGGCCGGCGGGCTGTTCGAAGTAACCGTAGAGCTGGTTGAGTATCTTCTCGTTGTCGCGGTATATCTCCCGGTTCTTGGCGCTGCGGCGGAAGAAGAAATCCACCCATTTGTTGCGGTTGTGGATGAGGAAGATGCTGTCGTTGTATCGGTTGTACGTATGTCGGTTCTCTATGAGCTGGTTCATCATCCCCCGGAAGTTGGGGATGTTTGCGCCCACGGAGTCTGCGGTTGCTGAGAGGTGTAAGGCAAGTAATATAACAATGGTTAAAGCAAATCGTATCATCTTTGTTTTTAGAGAGTGTAATTTTTACGCTTGCAAAATTACGATATTTCTTTCAATTTGCCAAATATTTTATCGAAAAAATGAGGGGGCGACAAACCCTCGTCTGCCGCCCCTCTCTATCCATATAAATGATAATATATGTCGCCTTATTCGTCCCATGTGTCCCAAGTGTTGTGGTGCTTGGCGTCGATATAGATGCCTCCAGTGTTGTCATCGATTACTGGACCCTTCCCATCGCCTGGGTTGACAGCGGAAGCTGGAGACAGACCACAGATTACGTCTGTTTCTAGGTTTACCATATTTGTCTCTGGTCTATTATAGGTCTTTTTCATTTTTGCAACCTTCCCTTTCTGTTATCCTTTTTTATTTTACGATATATTTCTTGCCGCCTGCGATGTAGATTCCCTTGGCAAGGCCATCGAGTGAGGTGGCGTTCCGGCGAACCAATTGGCCGCTCACGTTGTAGATGTTAAAGTGGTCGAGCAGGGTGCTGTCTGCGCTGATGCCGTCGATGCCCGTTGTCTCATAGCCTGTGGCATTTATACCGTTGATGTAGAAGCTGTAGTTCTTGGCTTGGTTGGTGTTGCTTGCCGCCCGCTGGATCCAGGCGCGGAACCCCTTGCTGTTGTTCGTCACGTTCTGGGCACTGTAGTACCACTTGTTGTGAGGATGTAGTATGACTCGCCGGGCACGATGCCGTCTTGCTTGAAGTAAGTGCCGGCAAACTGGATTTTGTTTTCAGCATCCGTGTTCAGCTCCTTGCCGGTGTCACCCTTCACGACTTCCTTTTGGTATTCCACGACATTCTCTTTCATATCGACACCGTATTTCGGAGCGTCAATCTTATAGACGTTTGCAGTGTTGGCGGCCAAGGTTATGCCTGTATCATTAGAATTTTTTGCGTTGGTGCTTGTTTGGTCTTCACCCAATGTGGTCGTGTTCAGTTGCGTTGGCTTGATGAGATAGAGCTTGCCCGGGTAGATGCCATCCGTGGTCAACTCGAAGTTGATGACGTGCGGGTCGTTCGCATCGTTGGCACCCTTGAACTCAGATACCTTGGCATCGTCTCCCCAGAGGGCTTTGATGTCGGCGGCATAGAGGCGAAGCGGAAGGATGATGGAGTTCCACTGGTCTTTCTTGAGGGTACGCTTGAGATATACCTCGCAGATGTTGAGCTGAGTGCGCTCATTGTTCTGGGCCTCCATGTAGGTGACGTTTTCCTTGGTTGCCGTGCCCGTCGTGGTGATGGCCACCTCCTTGTATTGAGTTTCACCTTCGTTGTCCTCGTCAAGAATGATTTTATCTACTACCGTACCACGGTATATCAGCTCGAAGTCGTCGATGGTGGTGATGTCGCTGTTCTCGCCGTCAGATATGGTAACGCCAAACTCGATGGGGTTGCACGCTACGTCGCTTTCGTCGGCTTGGGTTGTCTTTGCTGTGGCCTTGATGCAGACAGAAATCATCAAGGTGTCATTGGCCACTTGCTGGGCGGACGCGAGGTAAGTGGTCGGGACCGTTGACATTACCTTGACGCTTGACTCACTGTACCAAGGACTTGTCTTCGTCGCATCGGTAGTGGCTTCCGCTGTATTCTGGGCGTAGAGCACCACCTTTCCTTTCTTGGAGGTCGTGAAAGCCTTGCATCGTATCTCGTACCAGCCGGGCAAGAACACATTTTCAATGGTCTGCTTGATAGTGCCGCTGGCACCTACGATGTTTGCTGCCATGTAAGTGCCGTAGTTTGCTTGTCCTCCTTCACTGTTCTCATTGCCATTACCCACATAATAAGTTGTCGAAGTCGGCGATGATGGAATGCTTGCGCTCCAGCCTTGTGTTAAGGACGTTGTGCCGTCCGCTTGCTTCCAGTTGCTGATAGTTTGGTCGTTGCGTGCAAAATCCTCGTCGGCGATGAGGGCAGAGCCAGGAACGTGGCAGAATCTGTTCCCTGCATTTTCGGAGAATTTCTGGTGACGTTCCTTCTTGGACACCAAAATCCATTCGTCGGAATCGTCGCTGATGGATGTTGAACTTTCTATACAGTTAATGGCTGTGCCAGACAACGTGCTGATGCTGGAACTGGAGCTGTTGTAACTCCCCATCATGTAATATTTTGTACCTGTTGTCTCTTCTGTTTGGGTGCTAGTGCCGCTAGCTCTGTAACAATAGATTTTGTATATATTCTTGCTGTTGGAGCTTGTAACACTCTCAAAGTAAAAGATCGTTCCTGAACTTGCGTCGCTGAAGAAGTTCAGTTTGTCGTATGAGGCACTCTGCCCCGGGGTATATAAGTACCCTTTGTCAGTGCTAGTATCGACAAACTCAGTGATGTTGCTTTGGAACACATAGCCGCCTGTAACAGATGAGTTTAAAATCGTATAAGACTGGCCCACATCCGACAAAACACACTCCGTTCCCCAACGACCTCCACGGCCGAGGAACTTCTTCTTGCCCACATTATATAAATAAACGGTTTTTTGGTCATCCGATCCCGATGCGGCATCTGAGGGGGATATGCCCGTCCAGTCTTGGTCGGCATCATTGGTGGATATCGTGCTAGTACTTTGTGCCATGGCTTGGGACACGGCAAGGGATGAAAGCACAAGGAGTGCCATCAGAAAGAATGATTTTTTACTCATATTATTATCTTTTACACATACATAATTTATCATTTACCAAGAGTCATTGCATACAAAATACCCCCCCCGAAATCGCTGAATCCTAAGACTTTGCGGAAACCTCCGCCTTGGGGGCTGAAAATATTATATCATGCGTTCTGAAATAGTTTTATCCTTTACTAAATCGGGTGCAAAGTTACGCATTTTTCTCCCAATGGCAATGCAAAAATGAACAAAAATGGAGAAAAAACGGAACTTTTAAAATATTTTAAACAAAAAGGCAGCCAAAACACACGTTTTGACCGCCTTATATCTGTAGCATTACTTACTTCAGGTAGTCGAAGAAGTAGTTGCTGATGCGCTCGTGCAGATGGGTGCTCTGGTGACCTCGCATATTGTGTGGCTCGCCAGGATATACGAAGAAGTCGGGCTGAGTGCCTGCGGCGATGCACGCCTTGAGGAAGGTGAGGCAGTGCTGGGGCACCACGGTCACGTCGTTCAAGCCCTGGATAATCTGGAGCTTGCCCCTCAGGTTCTTCGCCGTGTAGAGCAGAGAGGTCTTCTTGTATCCCTCGGGGTTAGTCTGTGGGGTGTCCATGTAGCGTTCGCCGTACATCACCTCGTACCAGTGCCAGTCGATTACAGGACCGCCAGCCACGCCCACCTTGAATACGTCGGGATAGTTGGTCATCAGCGAGATGGTCATGAATCCGCCGAAGCTCCAGCCGTGTACGCCGATCTTGTCGGCATCCACATAGGGGAGGGTCTTCAGGTACTCCACGCCCTTCATCTGGTCTTGCATCTCAACCTGCCCTAGCTGGCGGAAGGTGGCCTGCTCGAAAGCCTTGCCCCGGTTCTCGCTGCCCCGGTTGTCGAGGATGAAGAGCAGGTAGCCCTTCTCGGCCATGTAGGTCTCCCAGCCACGGCTGCAGTAGTTCCAGCGCGCATCCACGTTGTGGGCGTGCGGACCGCCATATACATATATAATGGTAGGGTACTTCTTGCCCGGGTCGAAGTTAACCGGCTTCACCATGCGCCAGTAGAGGTCAGTCTCGCCGTCGGCAGCCTTGATGGTGCCGCAGCTGTACTCGGGCACGTTGTAGCCCTTCCAGGGGTTCTCGGCGGTGAAGTAGTGCATGCGGTCGCCAATCTCCATGTTCACGATGTCGATCTTGCGGGGCACGGTGGGGGTGGAGTAGTTGTCGTAAATGTACTTGCCGCTCTCACTGAGCGTGGCGTTGTGCCATCCCTCTCCGTTGGCGTCCTGCAAGGTGCGCTTGCCAGTCTCGGCATCCACCAGGAAGATGTTCCGCTGGATGGGGGAGCACTCGTTGCTGGCGATGACAATCTGCTTGTGACCGGGATAGAAGCCGAGCACGTCCATCACCTCCCACTTGCCGCTGGTCAGCTGGCGGATGGTAAGTGAAGAGTCGTTTTTCACTTCTGCCAAGTAGAGATGGTTGTATCCGTCCTTGCGGCTCTGCATGATGAACTTGCTGCTGTCCCAAGGCAGGAACTGGATAGGGTGCAGTGGCTCCACATACTTCTCGTCAGTCTCGCGGTACATTTCGTACCTCTTGTCTCCAGTCTCGGCATCGTAGCTCACGAGGCGGCAGTCGTTCTGGTCACGGTTGAGCTCAAACATGTAGATGGTCTTGCTGTCCGGGCCCCAGGCGATGTTGGTGAAGTAGCGGTCGGTAGGGTCGCCAGCCTTCAGGAAGATAGTCTTGCCCGTATTCACGTCGAACACGCCGACCGTCACCTTGTGCGAGGTCTCGCCCGTCATCGGATACTTGTCGGGGGCGGGGGTGGCGATGCAACTCTGTGTCTCGGGATGGTTGAAGTCGTCAATCTCGGGGATAGTCACCTGTGGATAGTCGGTCACCATGCTCTGGTCCATGCGGTAGAAGGCGAGCTTGCTGCCGTCGTGGCTCCAGAAAGTGCCCTTCGAGATGCCGAACTCGTCGCGATGTACGCTCTGGCCATAGACGATGTCACGGCTGCCATCGGTGGAGACCTGTGAAATCTTGCCCTTGGCAGTCATCACATACAGGTTAGCGTCCTTCAGGTAGGCATAGGCGCTCTGCTGGGCGTTCGCCTCGAGAAGGCTCTCGCCGTCCTCGAATCCCACCTCACGCACACACTTTTTCTTTTTCCAATCGACGTAGTAAGTCGTGCTGCCGTTGCCCACCTTGACGATGCTCTTGCCAGCGAAGGGGAACTCGGCGTTGTACAAAGCCCTTACCTTGATGTCCTTGGTGGGAGCAATCCACTGGTTGATGTCGTTGATGCCGAAGAGTTTGGTCTCCTTTCCGTTCTTCTTGTTCACGAGGTAGCAGGCGTCGGTGTCCTGATGGATAAGATTGTCGCCCCACCAGGTACACCAGCGGTTCTTCGCCACCATGTTGCGGTAGTTGTTGCCGCCGAAGTTGAGGTCCTCCAAGGAGAAAGCCTTGTCGCCCTTCTGGGCGGCAACGACGGGGAGGGAAGTCTTGTCAGACTGGGCAAGAGCCTCGCCGACATTCATCGTCATCATCGAGACCATAGCAGCAAAAGATAGTTTGTATATTGAAATCCTTAAATTCATGCATGGTATTTTTTAAGTCGCCTGACACCTTGCGTATCGCAGGGCATCAAGCGAAGTATTAATTAATCCTCATTCTCTAACTGCGAGAAATCTCGCTTTCCACCGCGCTTGAAGTCCCTGCCACCCTTGCGGTCGCCCTTGAAACCTCCTCGCTTGTCGCCCTTGTCGAAACGCTTGCCGTCACGCTTGCCGCCGAAGTCACGGCCTCCCTTGCGGTCGGAGCTGCGTTTCCCGCCGCGCTCGTCGTCGCCTCTGCGCTCACTGCCTATTCTTGGTCTTCCGCCACGTCGTATCTCTGCGCGGCGCTTCTCGAAGTCCTCGAGGCGGTGTGTGTGGAACTGGAAGTTGCGGATGTCCCCCTCCTCGTTCTCCGTCTCCTCACTGAGGCGTTTCTTGAACTCGCGCTCCTTCTTGAAACGGTGCTTCTGCGCCATCTCCCGCTTCTCACTCTCGGTCTTCACGATGCCGCCCTCAGAGCGGAACTCCTTCATCCTGCCGTCGAACATCACGTACTTGCGGAACTCGCACTCCAGGCTTCCGTTGAACACGGGAATCTTGATGCTGGGCTTCAGACCGATTTGCTCGAAGCACTCCTCGCGGTAGCTCAGCACCCAGGCGTCATTGCCGGTGAAAGCCTTCTTGAAACGCTCGCCGATCATCTTGTAGGTGTTCAGCAGGTTGGGGGTGGAGATGCGCTCGCCGTATGGAGGGTTCATCACGATGATGCTTTTCTCGGCCGGCTGGGTGAAGTCCTTGAAGTCCTGCTGTGCAATGGTGATGTCCTTGGTGAGACCGGCTGCGCGCACGTTCATGCTGGCAGTGTTCACCGCCTTCATGTCGATGTCGTAGCCATAGATGTGGTGGCTGAACTCACGCTCCTGCGAGTCGTCGTTGTAAATCATGTCGAAAAGCTCCTGGTCGAAGTCGTTCCACTTCTCGAAGGCGAACTCCTTGCGGAACACGCCCGGCGAGATGTTGCGGGCGATGAGGGCAGCCTCGACGGCGATGGTTCCCGATCCGCACATCGGGTCGATGAGGTCGCACTCGCCCTTCCAGCCCGTCATCAGGATCATGCCTGCAGCGAGCACCTCGTTGAGAGGGGCTTCCACGCTCTCCTGGCGATAGCCGCGGCGGTGGAGGCTCTCGCCGCTGGAGTCGAGGCTCAGCGTGGCGTTGTCCTCTGCGATGTGGATGTTGAGGCGGATGTCGGGGTTTGTGACGCTGATGTTGGGTCGTGTGCCCTGCTTCTCGCGGAACCAATCGACGATGGCGTCCTTGACCTTGTAAGTTACGAAACGTGAGTTGCGGAACTCCTCCGAATAGACCACCGAGTCAACGGAGAACGTTTTCTTCACGTCCAGGATGTCATCCCACTTGATCTTCTGCACCTCGTCATACACCTCCTCGGCAGAGCGTGCCTTGAAGTGCTTGATGGGCTTGAGGATGCGGATGGCAGTGTGCAACTGGAAGTTGGCACGATACATCATTTCCTTGTCGCCGGTGAACGACACCATGCGGCGACCTATTTGTACATTGTTGGCACCCAGTAGGGTGAGCTCCTCAGCCAAGACAGTCTCCAGTCCCATGAAGGTCTTGGCAATGAGTTCAAATTCCTGTTCCATTATTGAATTCTATATCTAGTAAACTTTGTTTTTCTTTTCTGTATTTGCGAGTCTTGGGCTGCATGTCTTTGGTGACCCACACGTTGGCGCCCACCACGCAGCCCTTGCCGATGGTGATGCGGCCCAGGATGGTGGCGTTGGCATACACGATGACGTCGTCTTCGAGGATGGGGTGGCGCGGGATTCCCTTGATGGGGTTTCCGTCCTTGTCGAGAGGGAAGCTCTTCGCCCCGAGAGTCACGCCCTGGTAGAGCTTCACGTTGTCGCCGATGATGCAAGTGGCCCCGATGACCACGCCCGTGCCGTGGTCGATGGTGAAGTGCTTGCCGATGGTGGCCTCGGGGTTGATGTCGATGCCCGTCTCAGAGTGGGCAAGCTCTGTCATCATGCGCGGTATCAGCGGCACGCCCAGCTCGTGCAGCACGTGGGCGATGCGGTAGTTGGCGATGGCCTTGACCACGGGGTAGCAGGAGATAATCTCGCCGTGGCTCATGGCGGCGGGGTCGCCCTCGTAGGCGGCCTCCACGTCGGTGGCGAGTATCTTGCGGAGCCGCGGAAACTCCATGATGGCCTTGGCGGCGATGACGCCGGCCTTGGCGCGCTGGCGCTGCAACTCGGCCTGGGTCTCCGTCTCGCAGTCGTTGGCGAAGCAGAGCCCAGCGAGTATCTGCTCGGAGAGCTTTTCGTAGAGTTTCTCTACCCTTACTCCGATATGGTACTTGATGGTGGAGGTATTGACCGACGAGTTTCCGAAATATCCCGGGAAGAGGATGGAACGTGACAAACTGATAATCTCTTCGAGCGCCTTGCCCGAAGGGAGTGGGTTCCCGTCTCTGTGCTGATGAAACAGACCTTTCAGTGACTCAGGGCACGAAAGCTCCTCGATGGTTTCCGTCAGCTGATGAGTTAGTGTGTCTTTACTCATTTCTGTAGTGTATCAATAAAATCCGATGCAAAGATACGATTATTCTGAGAAAGTACAAAAAATAAAGGCAGCTTTTTTGCACGGATGGTGAAAAACTGCCTTTATTTCTGGTGTTTATCCTGCGATGCTGTCCAGAAAGAGCAGCAGGCGGTTGGTGACGTTTACTTCTGACACGCCCGAGTCGAAGTCGAGCGACACGAGGTTGAGCTGGGGAAAACGCTCGTGCAGCCGTTTCTCGATGCCCTTGCTGATTACGTGGTTGGCGATGCAACCGAAGGGCTGCAGGGAGATGATGTTATCGACTCCGTCCCGGATGTAGCCCACGATGTCGGCGGGCAGGAGCCAGCCCTCGCCAAACTGTGCCGCCAACGACACCAGTCCATCTACTTCCTTGGCGTCATCGTAGATGTTGGTGAAGCGGCGGAAATAGCGGAAACGGGAGGCTGCCTTGTTGACTTGTCTCAGCCGGCGTCCCACCAAACCCTTGTAGGCACCCCTCACCACGAAGTCGGGAACCTTGCTGCAGCTCAGCCGCATGTGCTTCTGCACCTCCACGTTGACGAACTCCTGCAGGAAGAAAGGGGCGAGCAGCGGCGGCACCACCTCGATGCCCTTGGAGATGATGTATTGCTCCAGGAACTGGTGAGAGAAAGGGTTGAACTTCAGGAAAATCTCGCCCACGATGCCCACCTTGGGTACGTCCCGGTCGAGGGTCATTTGGTCGAATTCCCCGGCGGCGCGCTCCAGGAGCTTGATGAGCCCGCTCGCCGAGTTGCGGGCTATCGGTTCGTCGATGAGGCTCATGTACTTGTCGCGCAGGCGCTTGGCTATCCCTTGCTCTCGCTCCCTCACGGCGCAGGCGTTGTACATCTCGCTGATGGCGTCGCCATAGAGGATGGCGGTGACGATGATCTGGGAATATTTCAGCCAGGGGATGTTGAACCCCTCCTGCTCGTTGTAGTCCTGCTTGTCGTCGGTGCTGCCCGAAGCCGCGCCCGTCGATGCGGTCACGCCGAGGGTGAGCAGCGGCACGTCCTGGAATCCATTCGCCACCATCGCCCGCTTGATGAGTCCGGCGTAGTTGGTGGCGCGGCACTGTCCGCCCGTCTGGCTCATCACCACGGCGGTGCTGTTTAAGTCGTACTTGCCCGACTTCAGTGCCTTGATGATGTCACCCACAATCAAGGTGGCGGGGTAGCAAATCTCATTGTTGGCGAAGCGGAGCCCCAGTTCCGCGCTCACCTCGTCGCTCATGGGGAGCACCTCCACGTCGTATCCTATCAACCTCAAGATGGGAGGGATGATGGGGGTGAGATACTCGGTCATGAACGGAGCGAGTATCTTGCGACGCACGTCCTCCTTGGTGAAGACTTTTGTCTTCGGGAGTGGAGAGTGATGAGTGATGAGTGAAGAATTCTCTTGCTTTGTAGGCTCTGCATTTTGATTCTTCACTCTTCGTTCTTCACTCTTCACTCCCCTCAGGCTCTCCACGAGCGAGCGGACACGGAGCTTGAGGCTTCCGATGTTGCTCACGTCATCTATTTTCAGGAGCGTGAACGGCTTGCCGTGGCGGCGCATGATGTCGCGTATCTCGTCCTGTATGAAACTGTCGGGGCCGCAACCGAAGCTCGTCATCTGCACGAAGTGTACGTCGCAGCCTTGCTCGGCGGCCCACTGGGCGGCTTTCATGATGCGGTTCATGTAGGCCCACTGCTTCACGAGGTAGGTCTCTGCCAGACTGCGGCTTGGGTCGCTGGCGTCTTCCGCCGTCTCTGCCGTGGTTCTCACGATGTCGTCGCTGATAACGTTCACGCCCAGGTTGGCGATCATCTCCGAGAGCTTATGCTGCACGAGTGGGTCGGTATGGTAGGGACGGCCGGCGAGGAGAATCGTCAGCTTGTGTTGGGGCTTTTTAAAATTGTCATAACAGTAATTTTCATGGCAGTCTTGCCCGGACCGAAATATCTCCAGGGCCTTGGCCTTGATGTCCTTGCTGTATTCCTCTTGTGCTGTCACCGCCTGTCGGAGGGCACGCTTGGCCGCCTTCTTGCTTACGCCGAGCGACTTGAGGTAGTCGGTGACCTGCTTTTCGAGCAGCTTGCCGTTGGCGAAGTTGATGACAGGTGCGTCGAGCGGCTTTTGCAGGTCGATGACGTTTCTGATGACATCGCTGTAGCCGGACACCACGGGACAGTTGAAAGAGTTCAGCGTGTTCTCTGGGTCATCGTTGTGCTCATACACCACGTATGGCATCAGGATTCTGTCCACCTCCGGGTTCCCGTTCAGTTCCTTCAGGTGAGAGTGGACGAGCTTGGCGGGGAAGCAGATGTTGTCGCTCATCACCGTGTTCAAGGCTCCCTCGTACTTACTGAACGTTGATTCCGAGGACAGGACTATGTCGAAGCCCGCCGCACGCAGGAGGGTGTTCCAGAAAGGATATTCCTCATACATGTTGAGAATGCGGGGGATGCCGATACTCGCTCGTCGTTCCGCCGTGCCCGACTGTGGGCGCTGGAAAAGCAGGTCATATTTATACGCATAAATATTCATCCCCGTCTCATCGTTCTCGCCCTTGTTGTTGAACACTCGCTCGCACTTGTTGCCCGAATAATACTTGTTTCCGTCCACAAAAGTGTAGCGGGACACATAGCAATGGTTCTCGCAGCCCTTGCATTGTAGTTGCTTAGTGTCGTAATGGGCGAGGCGCAGGAGGTCGTCGATGGACCGGGCTACCCCTGTGCCGTGCGGTGAGTTGGCTTGGTAATCCGAAACAGCGTGGAGGGCGCATCCGTATGCCCCCATCAGTTCGGGCATGTTGCTCCGGGCCACTTCCACATGGGTGAGCAACTCGAATGCCCTGACCACTGCGTCGTTCCTCATCGTACCGCCCTGCACGACCACTTTTCCGCCTAAGCTGTCGCTGCCCTGGAGTTTCAACACCTTGTAGAGACAGTTCTTGATGACGGAGTAGGAGATGCCTGCCGAGATGTCGGCTACCGACGCACCCTCGCGGAGCACTTGCTTCACCTTCGAATTCATGAAGACCGTGCAACGGGTGCCCAGGTCGCAGGGCGCCTTCGACTCGCAGGCCAGTCGGGCGAAGTCTGCCACGCTGTAGCCCATGTTGTTGGCGAAGGTCTGGATGAAAGTTCCGCAGCCCGAGGAACAGGCCTCATTGAGCTCCATTCTCACGACCGCCCCGTTTTCCACGAAGATGGCTTTCATGTCCTGTCCACCGATGTCGAGGATGAAGCTCACGTCGGGCATCAGCGATGCTGCCGCCCGCTCGTGGGCCATCGTCTCGATGATGCCACTGTCAAGTCCAAAGGCGGCCTTTGTCAGTTCTTCTCCGTAGCCGGTGGAACAACTGCCTACCACTTCCAGTTCAGCCCCCCTGTGGGCGGCTTCTTCGCGCAGGGCTTCCAGTCCGTCTGCCACCGCCTTGATGGGGTTGCCCAGGTTCAGACGGTAGTTGGTGAAGACGATGTCAAGTTCCCTTGCCGACGTGTTTCCCTCTTCTGTGCGAGGATTGATTCTGACGGCGACAATCTTTGTCGTGGTCGAACCAGAGTCGATGCCGATGACAATCTTTTGCTTACCTTTCAGCAAAGGCTTGGTATCGGTGGCGAACTTTTCCTTGCTTTTGAGCCATTCCCGGTGATCTTCCTCGGTCACAAACAGTGGGGTGAGGCAGCTGTGCCACTCACCACCTGATGCCGTGTTTAAACGTGGCGTCAAGGCGTCGATGGGGATCGGTTGACAGTCGCCGCCAAGCGTCTTTCCCACATTCTTCTTCGCCCGATAGGCGCAGCCGAGGGCAGGGATGAGGTTGCTGTACTCCGACACAATGAAATCATCGGCCGTCAGCTTCATGTAGTCGCAGAAGGCTTTCCTGAGGGCGGGGAGGAAGGTGAGCGGGCCGCCGCAGAGCAGGATGGGCGGCTCGAAGTCGATGCCATGAGATAGCGTCACCACGGTCTGCACGGCGATGGAGTGGAAGATGCTGGCTGCGATGTCCTCCTCGGGGAGGTTGCGGGCCATGAGGTTCTGGATGTCGGTCTTGGCGAACACACCGCAGCGGGCCGCCATCGGATATACGTGCCGGGCGTTCATCGCCAGCTCGCTCATCCTTTGGTTATCTACGCCCATGAGCACGCTCATCTGGTCGATGAAGGCCCCCGTGCCGCCGGCGCAGTTGCCGTTCATACGCAGCTCCATGCCACCGCTCCGCTTGCCGGGGGCGTCCTTCATGGGTGCGCCACGGAAGAAGACCACCTTGGCGTCTTCGCCGCCGATGTCGATGAGAGCCTTTGCCTCGGGATGGGCGTTGCGGGCGTAGATGGAGGCAGCCACCACCTCCTGCACGAACTCAGCCTTGAGCTGCTCCGCCGTCGCCATGCCCACGCTGCCCGTCACGCAGAGGCAGATGCGGGGTGATTTGAGGAGCTCTTTCAGTTCGGTGAGGTATTTCCCCACCAACTCGCCTACGTGCGCATTGTGCCGCTCGTATTTGTGATATACGAGGCGGTTGTCCTTGTCGATCACTGCAATCTTGGCCGTAGTAGAACCAACGTCGAGGCCTACATAAAATGTAGCGTCATTTGCTTCCATTCCTAAATCTTAAATTTGATTACCGTTTACGAAGTGCAAAAGTACAAAAAACTTTTGGAATGGAAAAATTTTTGGGTTGTTGATTTTTTTAGTGGGTTGTCCTTGTCTTTCCACAGACGGTACGTTTCATGTCGTCTTTTTTGGGAAAGCACTCCAGGCAATCGGCACAGCCATCGAGAAAGAGCAGACATCTGCCCACGCCTGGCACATCTCCACCCCCAGCAATCCGAAGAAATGGGGCAGGAGGAAGATGAGTGGGATGAAAAAAAGTCCGCTTCTCGCAGCCGCCACGAGGTTGGCGCGCACAGGCTTGCGGATGGTCTGCATCAGCATATTGGTGAGCACGATGGTCGATACGAGCGGAAAGCTGACCACCTGCCATCGCAAGGCTGCAGCCCCCACCGTTATCACGTCGGGGTCGCTGCGGAATAGTTCGATGATGTGCTCCGAGAACACAAGGCCGATGACGGCGCAGACGGAAAGGAAGACGGTGCCGCACTTGATGCAAAAATAAAAAGCCTCCTTCACGCGACGGTAGAGCTTGGCACCGTAGCAGAAACCGCAGAGCGGCTGGAATCCCTGTCCCAATCCGATGACCACGGCGTAGGTGAAGAAAGAGATGCGCGTGACGATGCTCATGCCAGCAATGGCGGCATCTCCGTATGCGCCCGCTGTCACGTTGAGGAGCAAGGTCGATATGCTCCCCAGTCCTTGCCGTGAGAGTGAGGGCGTACCCCCGAAGGCGATTTCCTTGGCGAAGTCCTTGCTGGGGGTGAAGTCCTTCAGGCGGATGCGGATGTTCTGTCCCCTGCGGCTCATCATGACCAATATGGCACAGCCGAACGTCTGGCTGGTGAGCGTGGCGACGGCAGCACCCGTGATTCCCATCTCGAAGTAGAGGATGAGCAGGGGGGCGAGCACTAGGTTGAGCAGCACGCCCGAGAGGACACCCTTCATGGCATAGGCGGCGTTGCCCTGAAACCGCATCTGGTTGTTGAGCGTAAGCGACACGGTCATGAAGGGTGCGCCGAGCATGATGATTCCGAGGTAACGCTCCGTGTAGGGAAGGATGGTGGGCGTGGAGCCGAGAAAGACGGCGAGGGGGGTGATGAAGACTTGCCCGAGCACGGCGATGACGACACCGGCGAAGAAACTCAGCACGAATCCCGTGGCGGCCATCTTCCGTGCCAGGTCATGTTCCTTGGCACCGAGCTGGCGTGAGATGTAGTTGCCCGACCCATGCCCAAAGAAGAACCCCACCGCCTGTATCACCGACATCACCGAGAAGGAGATGCCCACGGCAGCCACGCTCTGCGTATTGATGCTGCCCACGAAATAGGTGTCGGCGAGGTTGTACATACTTGTCGATAGCATACTGATGATGGTGGGGAGTGCCATCGTGAAAATGACTCTGTGGATGGGGGCGTGAGTCAGGAATGTGTAGTTGTCTCTCGTTTTCTTCATTCTATTGCTTCGTTTTTCGGGTGCAAAGTTACAGTTTTTTCTTGGTTTGGTGAAAGGGAATAGGTTTTTATTTGGCGACGTTGATAAATACTTGGGTGTTTCGTTGGTTGCTGGCATAAAAAAACTTGCAGATTCTTCTCAGAACCTGCAAGCAAATGTTTGAAAGGGTGGAGCTGGAGGGAATCGAACCCTCGTCCGCACAAGGAAACCATACGCTTTCTACACGCTTATTCCAGCCTTCGTTTTTCGAGGTATGACAAGACCTGGACCACCAATCATACCCTTATCCTCTAAAAAATCACCCGGGCAGCGAGGCATACACGGGCTATTTCCGATTTACCTGCACCGCTTGACCAGCAAGATTCGGAACCACATCCGCTGAGCGATGTCTCGTTCCATCACCTGGTGACGGAATTAAGCCAGTAATCTACTATGCTTCGATTAGGCAGCGAGAGCGTAATTTCTTTCGCCAATTAATTTTTTGTTCACTAAGATTTAGGAGGTAGCCAACGAGCCTCCGCGTGCTTACGTACCATCTCGTCTCGCCGTCAAATCCAGTCAACCCCGAATCTTTATCGATGAAAAGACTAACGTAACCCAACCAAATGTCGTGAAAGACAATTGATTGGGTTGCAAAGATAATGGTAATATTTGAAATATCCAAATATTTTTGCGAAAATCTTTAGTTTTCCCCGAAAATCTCTGCCAATTTCTTGTCCATGCGCTCTGTAAGCACGGTAGTGTATGCCACTTTCCCGTCCGGGTTGACGAGATACATGGTCGGCAACCAGGAAATCTTGTAGGCCTTGGAAATCTCAGTCTCTTTCCATTTCTTGAATTCGCTGTACTGTTCCCAGGCGATGCCGTTAGTCTCGCAGTAGCTGTTCAATTTCTCCTTTTCTGTATCCATGGAAACCCCGACAAACTTGACCTTGTCGCCGTATTTCCGGTTCATCTCCTTGACGGCAGGTATCTCCCTGCGGCAGTCGGGACACCAGGTCGCCCAGAAGTCTATCACAGTCCATGTACCTTTCTTAAGAGTGGGGAAGGCAGGAGCTTCCGTTCCAGAGGGAAGCAGGTTGTTGGCATACAACGAGTCTGGGTCTTGTACCGCTGTTGTGCTCTGTGCCATAGCTCCCACGGCGCACATTGTCGCCATGAGAGCCGATAAAATCATTTTCTTCATGTTGGATGGTTATGGTTTATTTCTTGGTGGTTCTGACGAAGAACCCTATCAAAAGGATGTAGGCGACGAGGGAGCAAACCTCTGACATGGGGTTCGCCCACCAGCTGTCTGCTATGGAAATCTCGATGCCGCCAAACTTGAGCAGTGCGCTCACGACACCCATCAAAGCGCCGCCTGCGATGAAGCCGCTGGCGATGAGCGTACCCTTCTCGCCCCGCTCGCTGTTCACCCTGGCATCCTTCGAGCGAGAGGTGACATACCAGTTGACGGCTCCGCCCACGAGCAACGGAACGTTCAGTTCCAAGGGAATGAACATACCCAGGGCGAATGCCAATGCCGGAATCTTGAGGTAAGTGAGCACGATAGCTATCACGGCGCCGACGGCGTAAAGAACCCAGGGAGCGCCCACGCCGTTCATCAATGGATCGATGACAGCTGCCATCGCATTCGCCTGGGGGGCAGCCAAGGAACCGGAAGCGAAACCGTAGGTCTCGTTTAGGAGCATCATCACACCGCCCACGGTGGCAGCGCTGACGAGTGTCCCGAGGAACTTCCAGCCCTCTTGCTTCTTGGGAGTCGTTCCGAGCCAGTAACCTATCTTAAGGTCGGTGATAAACGAACCTGCCACCGACAGTGCCGTGCATACCACACCGCCCATGATCAATGCCGCCAACATTCCGCCAGGACCCTTCAAGCCCACTGCCACCATCACGACGGAGGCGAAGATGAGGGTCATCAGAGTCATGCCCGAGACAGGATTGCTGCCCACGATGGCGATGGCGTTTGCTGCCACGGTAGTGAAGAGGAAGGCGATGACTGCCACCAGCAGGATGGCAATGACGGCAAACAGGAGGTTGCCTTCCATTACGCCAAACCAGAAAAAGAGGAAGGTGATGAGGATGCAGGCCAAGGATCCGATGGCGATAATCTTAAAGGAGATGTCGCGCTGCGTGCGCCTCACGTTCTCATCAACCTCACCCTTGCCCTTCAGCTCCTTGGCGGCCAAGCCCACGGCACCCTTGATGATGCCCCAGCTCTTGATGATGCCGATGATGCCCGCCATAGCGATGCCACCGATGCCAATGCTGCGGGCGTATGCCTTGAAGATTTCCTCGGGGCTCATCTCGCCCACGGTCTTCACGATGCCCGGGTCCCATGCGCTCAATACGGAGTCGTGGAAAGCTACACTCATGCCCGGTACGATGAGCCACCATACGACGAGCGAGCCGAGACAAGTGTAGAAAGCGTATTTCAAGCCGATGATGTAACCCAAGCCTAGGACGGCAGCGCCCGTGTTCACCTTGAAAACGAGCTTTGCCTTGTCGGCCAAGTCACATCCGAGGCTCACCACGCGGGAGGTGAAATTCTCATTCCACCAACCCAGGCTGGCCACGATGAAGTCGTAGAGACCGCCCACCAAGCCAGCTATCAACAGCGGCTTTGCCTGGTCGCCGCCCTTGGCACCGCTCACCAAAACTTGTGTGGTGGCTGTGGCCTCGGGGAATGGGTACTTGCCATGCATGTCGCTCACGAAATACTTACGGAACGGTATCAGGAAGAGAATTCCCAGGACACCGCCCAGGGCGGAAGCCATGAATATCTTCATGAATGACGTGGTCATGTCGGGGTACTTGGCCTGCAGAATGTAGATGGCGGGCAAGGTAAAGATGGCACCAGCCACCACGGCGCCCGAGCACGCACCGATGCTCTGGATGATGACATTCTCGCCCAAGGCCTTGCTGCGCTTGGTGGCGGTGCTCACACCCACGGCGATGATGGCGATGGGGATGGCGGCCTCGAATACCTGGCCTACCTTCAGACCGAGGTAAGCAGCGGCGGCGGAGAAGATGATGGCCATCAGGACACCCCAGGTCACAGACCAGCCGTTGACCTCGGGGTAAGCCTTGTCCGGACTCATCAGCGGCTCGTATTGCTCGCCGTCTTTCAACTCCCTGAACGCATTCTCGGGGAGTTGGAGATTCTCTTTTTCGTTGTTTTCCATTATTTCTCTATTCTAATGATGTATTCACTCATGAAGCTGGCTCCTGGCTGGAGACGGTTCATCAAGTACTTGTCCTTGAACTCGCCGTCGTATTCTGCCCAGTCGTGGATGCCGTACCATGGCTCTATGCAGATGAACGGGGCGTGTTTGCCCGTCGGGTTCCATATGCCCACTGCCGGAGTATTGAACTCGAGCGTGACATGGGGATCGCCCTGCTCGTCGAGGATGCTGACTTCCTTCACCTGGCTCTTGTCGAAGATGACGGCATCGTCGGCAAATGTCTCCTCGCATACCTCCCAGATGCCCTCATCGGTCTCTATGGTCTCCTTAGCCTGGGGGTCGATGCAGCCACCGATGTTTCCGAAGAGGCGGACTGGGGCTGAGTTGTCGAGCTTGAGAGTCGCCTTCATATGTTCTCCCTTCTTGCAGCCAGGCACCATGAAGGCAGGGTGTCCGCCTATCTGGAACAGGATTTCCTTGTCATCTGTATTCTCTACATGCCAGATGATGTGTATCTCATTGCCTTCCAGGCGATAGGAGATGGCGAGGTTGAAGTGGTAAGGATAGTCTTTCAGCGTCTCTTCGCTGTCGGTGAGGGCGAAGGTAAGTCGGTCGGCTGTCTTGCCCACGAGCTTGAACTCTGTGTCGCGGGCAAAGCCGTGGCGAGGAAGCTTGTATTCCTTTCCGTCGATGCGGTAGGTGTCTTTCCACAATCCGCATACGATGGGGAAGAGAATTGGGGAGTGTCGGTTCCAGTACTCGGTGTCGCCGTCCCATAGATATTCGTTGCCATGGGCATCCTTGATGCTCTGAAGTTCTGCTCCCAGTGGGGAAATCTCCAATGTGAGCTGGTCGTTCTTGATTTGTTCCATTGTTGTTGTTTTATGTGATTGTTGTTATAGTTTCTGTCCAATGTGGGGTGTCTTGTTTTCGGGGAGTGGCAGTGTAGCTGTTTCCAAGGGCAAAGGTAATTTTATGGGAACTTAGGGTAATCGTCGAAGTTGGGCTTGCGTTTCTCGAGGAAAGCCTTGCCGCCTTCCTGCGCCTCGTCCATCGTATAATACAGCATGGTGGCATCGCCAGCAAGTTCCTGGATGCCTGCCTGTCCGTCGAGCTCGGCGTTCAGCCCGGCCTTGATCATACGGAGGGCGAGAGGGGAACGCTCCATCATGATTTCTGCCCATTCCACGCAAGTGTCTTCCAACTGGTCGAGCGGCACAACCTTGTTGACCATCCCCATCTCCTCGGCTTCCCTTGCCGTGTATTGCTTGCAGAGGAACCAGATTTCCCGTGCTTTCTTCTGGCCTACCATCCTTGCCAGGTAGGAAGATCCGAAGCCAGCGTCGAAACTGCCTACCTTCGGTCCCGTCTGCCCGAAGATGGCATTCTCGGAGGCGATGGTCAGGTCGCACATCACATGGAGCACATGCCCGCCACCGATGGCATAGCCATTCACCATGGCAATCACGGGTTTGGGCAATCGGCGGATTTGCATCTGCACATCAAGGACGTTCAGGCGTGGAACGCCGTCGGTACCCACGTATCCTCCGCGTCCCTTCACGTGCATGTCGCCTCCCGAGCAGAAAGCCTTGTCGCCAGCTCCTGTCAGTATGACGATGCGTATGTCCTGGCATTCGCGGCAATGGCTGAATGCCTGCGACATCTCCCATGTGGTCAAAGGAGTGAATGCGTTGCGGTAACGCTCTCTGTCGATGGTAATCTTAGCGATGTGGTTGTATTCCTCGAAGATGATTTCCTTGAAATCAAAACCTTCTATCTTCTTCCATTCTCTCATATCTTGAATTCTTTAAAATATTCCTCTAATGCTTGGTTGTCTGCATCGATGTCGGTGAATACCTCCAGAAGCATTGGGCGGTCGCTCTCTCGGTGGATGAGCTGGTCGATGCCGTACTGCATCATCTTCATGTTGTCTGCTCCCATATATACGATGTCGTTGGCTTGGCAGATGTTGACGGCAGATGTCTGGTGCTCTGCCATCACCAGTCGCTCTCTTGCCCGGCTTTCCTTCAGTCCCTTGAACTTTCCGAAGATGGCACCGCCGCCATTGTTGAGTACGATGATGCGGAGGCTTCCGTTGAGGTTCTGGTTCCAGAGGGCGTTCTGGTCGTAGAAGAAACTCAGGTCGCCCAACACGCAAAACACTTTCTGCTGTTTCTTGGTGTCTGGTTCGTGACGCTCGGAGATATAGACCGCCAAGCCTGCCGCCGCCGACAAGGTTCCCTCAATGCCATTCACGCCACGGTTGCAGTGTACGTATTGGCGGGCGTAGATGCCTGCCAACCGTATGGCCATGCTGTTGCCGTAGAAGAGGCGGCACGCACGGGTATCGCCCATGGCATTGGCAAGATATTCCGTTTGGAAATATTTTACCACGGCCATGCTGCTGAAGGTCGGCTCATGCAGGTAGGCATGACGTTTGGCTGCCAGCAAGGCCTTCTGCCACCGTTCCTTGTATTCTTCTACCTCGTCCTTGTATTTCTGGTCGAAGTGGGTCATGGCATTCGCCAGCTGGTCTGGGTCGGCATGGAAGATGCGGTCGAGGTGCATGAAGGTATCTATGCACTCTCCGTCCTTGCTTGCTCGCCAAACTTTAGTTCCCTCCTTGGCAGCAGCCCTGCGAAGGAATTGCTTCAACCGCTTGCTCACGAGAGTTCCGCCTACGTAGATGATGAAGTCGGGCATGTAGGTCTCGTCGTATTCCACCTTATATAATACTTCCTCGAAACTGCTTGCCAGCTGTTGGCTTGAGAAGCTCCTGCGTGCCGGGTCTTGGCTGCTGGTGCCGAGGGCGGTAGGTTCTGTCAGTGTCACTGCCCACGCCCCCATATCTTTGATGCCGTAGAGGGACAAGGCAGGGTAGTCTTGTCCTGCCACAATCATGGGCTTCTTGGCATTCAGAAAGTCGAGCAGGTCGGCATAGTGGAAATCTCCGCCGAAAAGATTGGTGTGTACATAGTCGAGTCGCAAGGTTCTTGGAAGTTCACTTGTCGTGAATTCATAGAGGGGTTCGGCTATCTGGATGTTGATATGCACGGGGCCTGTCTTGCGGTGTATGCAGTCAAGCACAGCCTCGTGTGCCAGCCGTTCGCAATACCATGCCTGTTCGTCGTGGCTTCGTCTGCCCTCTTCGTCATGCTTAGCCCCATAAGCAGGAATGACAGGGAGGTTTACGCTCTTGTTGACCATCGTGCCGAAGACGTTGGCTTGTGGCAGGGTCTGTCCGTCTTGTTGTCCAACCCAAGCCTCCGGCCTGTCTGCTGAGATGAATATGACGGGGAGCTTCTGGTAGAAAGCCTCCGCCACGGCCGGGTAGAGGTTAAGCAATGCCGAACCCGATGTCACGCATACGGCGACAGGAGAAGGACATGGTGAGGAATCGCCCATCGCCAGCCCCAAGGCGAAGAAACCAGCGCTTCGCTCGTCGGTGACGGGGTAGCAGGTGACATCCTCCAGCGCATTGAAATTGTGTGCCAGAGGAGCATTGCGACTGCCAGGGCAAACCACCACTCGCCTGATGCCATGGCTTTTGAGCACGCTAGTCAATATGTTGACATTCTCGATATTGCTAAACATCTTGTAAGTGTTGAGTATGAGTTTCTTTTTCTTATTCTCTACAGAATACGTCTTTCATTGTTTGGAGCTTGGCCTCCGTCTCAGCCCATTCGTTTTCTTGTTCGCTTTCTGCGAGCAATCCACCACCGGCATACAAGGTCGCCCATGTACCAGACAGGTTGGCGCATCGTAGAGAAACGTACAGTTGAGTGTTGGCTTGTGGAGAGAGTGGTCCTGCAAAACCGCTGTAGTATTCACGATTACTAATCTCGTTTTTCTTGATAAACTCATATGCCTCTTTCTTTGGGACTCCACAGACGGCAGGGGTAGGGTAGAGAGCTTTCAAGAAATCTCCAAGGCGCTCAGAGTCTCTTAGGCGAAAATGAATGTCGGTACGAAGATGGTAAAGGTTGCCTGCTACTGTGGTATAAGGTCCTCTGCGAGAGCTCTTGTCAGAATATTTCTTGATGCAAGCTTCTATATAGTTGGTGACAACTTGTTGCTCTTCTTGGTTTTTTTCCGTCCATACCACTCCGTCTATCGGCTCGTCTTTTAGCGTATGTGTGGTAGTCGCCTTTTGAGTTCCTGCCAGGGACATGGTGGAAAAGTCGTTCCCTTCTCCTTTGAGCAGAAGTTCGGGAGTAGCCATGAACCACATTCCAGCCTTGTCATCGTCAATTAATGCAACAAACATACGAGGGTACATCCTACAAGCTTTCATGAATAAAAGCTCATACCATCCCCATGTTGGCATGAATTGAGAAGAATATGGACATTCGTCAAGCCGATGATATAAGTGGGAAGTACGAGAAAGTACGAGTTTTTTGAAGTTTCCTTCCGTGAGTTGTTGGTGGAAAAGGAAAAAATCCTTGTCGTAGCATTCCTTTTCTACTTGGTTTAACCAAGTTTGCATCTCGGCTTCTTTCTTTCTCAGTTTCTTTGGACATTTGTAGAGCCAATTGTCACACTCTTCCAACTCCATAATATCAACAGTGCGAGTCTCTTCGGGGTGAATTAACACGACCGGCCGTTTGGTGGAAGGGGCGAACGGAGCGAAGACAAAACCTTCCTTGCCGTTGAGGTGTACTACCGATTTGAAATACTCGGGTTTCGTCTTGCTTTGTTCTAGGTAAGTAGCTTTCTCTTGGTACGGCAGTCGATAAAGGACGTATGCTTTTGAGGGGATATGCATTTAGTCTTTCTTTTTAGGGGTAAAAACATAATTGGTTACTTGCACGGTGCAAATCAAGTCTCCTGCGCCATTCATTAGTTCCACTTGCCACGTATGCAAGGTCCTTCCTTTGTGTACCAACTTCCCGTGCGCCGTCACAGTGTCGCCTTCGGAAACGGCGAGAACATGGGTGCCGCTCACGTTGATGCCCACGGCTATCTGTCCGGGGCAGATGGCGAGAGACCCGATGCCCGCCAAGTTCTCTGCCAAGGCTAGGGATGCGCCGCCACTCAGAAAACCGAATGGCTGGCGGTTGCGCTCATCGACTTTCATCGTAGCCTGGAGTGTGTCTGGCTCGGGAGTTGATATAAAATGCATACCGAGGGTCTTGGACAGACCGTCAGTTTTCTCAATCCTGTCTAAAAGCTTTTCTACGTTCATAGTTGTGTCCTTGTTTGTGTAAGGTTATGTTTCCGAAGGTGGGGTCACTTGATTTCCACTTCGTGCAGATCCACGAACTCGCCGTTCTTTCTCTTTCTCTCCACGAGGGCGTTGAAGAGTTTCTTCTTGCTGGCTCCTTCTGTGAAGCGGCGGAAGAACACGTTCGGTATGGCTACGCCCATGGCAATGCAGAGGATGGCCAGCGAGGCCTTGATGGTATTGTTCATGCCCACGGTTACCTCGCCTACAACGCCGTGCATGTCGATGAAGGCAAAGAGGGCACGATACATCAAGACTCCCGGTACCATCGGGATGACACTCGGGATGGTGATACACTGATGGGGGGCATGGAACCAGTGGCGTGCTTTGATGACGATGACACTGATCAGGGCGGAGCCTGCCAGGGAGCCGATGCTCAAGCCCATGTCCAGTCCGATGTTGCCATTGCTAGGGCCGAGGTTGACGAAGTTGCGGAAGCATACTGCGATGATACCGCCCACTGCCACAACGGGCAACAGTCTTCTGGGGATGCTGAAGATGGTGGAGAAGCCCATGGCAGATATGGCGGCTGCGATGGCAAACTCGAGGTAGTTGTGGTGTGGTGTCATGGTGAGGTCGGTCACGAAGTTGTCGATGTGACATATCTGAATGGCAAATGCGATGCCGAAAGCCATGGCGATAATCATCAACAGAGTGTTCAAGGCACGAACCATACCAACCTCGATGTATCCGTCGAGCATGTCGTTGACAAAGTTGATTAGCGGAACGCCCGGCACGATGAAGAGGGCGCATGCCATCAGCGGATGCCAAGGCGTATCGGAGTGCATGAAGCCCGGCAGGCATCCTGCTATGGATGGGTCGAGTGAGAGAAATGAGGTAAGCCATGCTATCAAGGTGGCGGCGAAGGCTGAGATGCCGATGGCGACATAGTTATTGCAACCTCTAGTCGGCAAGTACATACGAAGGCGGAAGCCCAGGATGGCGGCCAGTGAGCAGAAGAAGAAGGCGGGCCAGTCACAACCGAACTGGATGCAGAATCCACCGCAGGCGAATCCACCGCCGATGGCTACTTGCCAAGGAGTGAAACTGCGCGGGGTTGCCTTGATGTCCTTGAGGGCTTGCTCGTATTGGTCGAGGGTGTAGTCCTCGCGGATGGCACGCCAAGTCAACTTGCTCACCATGGAAATGGAGGTGAGGTTGATGCCATGTTTCTCGCAACGTTGGAACTTGGTGAAAGAGTGCTGTTCGTCGCTGTAGTTGACCATGAGCACGTTCCAGTTGACGAAGAGGTGGAGGTATCTCTCGTCTAGTCCGAGAAAGGCAGCCGTACGTTTCATGGTTCGCATGATGCGTGAGGTGTCGGCGGCACTTTCCACAAGGATTTTGCCCGTACGGAGCAGCAAGTCCAGCTTGCGGCGAAGCTCTGACTCGTTGATTTCCTTGCACTTGCAGCTGCCATTGTCATTGCCGCATTGGCAAGTTTCTTTCTTTTCGTTGTTGGCTAAGATAGCCTCTAATTCATTCTCCTTTTCCATGAATGTCTTTTGTCCTGTTAATATCTTTTTATGTTTTATCCAAATACGAAGATGATAATCTGTATGGTCACGATACGGAGGAACATGGCGAATGGATATACGTTCGCATAGCCCACGGTCGGTGCATCTGCCGATGTCTGGTCTCTTACGTATGCCAGTGCCGAAGGGTTGGTGTTGGCTCCTGCCAAGACTCCTAGCAGCGTGAAATAGTTGATGTGGAAGACACAACGTCCGATGATGCCGCCCAGGAGGATGGGTATCATGGTGATGGCGATGCCGTAAAGAATCCATATTAGGCCTCGTTCGGTAGCCACGGTTTCGATAAACTGTTCTCCCGTTCCCAGTCCGACACACGCCAGGAAGATGCAGATGCCGATTTCGCGGAGCATGAGGTTGGCTGAGATGGTGTTGTAGGTGACGAGGTTGTGCTTCGGACCAAAGTAGCCGATGAGGATGGCTACCACCAGCGGTCCGCCTGTCAAGCCGAGGCGCAGGTTCTCGTTGATGCCGGGGATGAAGAACGGAATGTTTGCCACGATGCAGCCGAGCATGATGCCCAGAAAGATAGGAATCAAGTTCGGGTAGTTGAGTCGTTTCATCTGGTTGCCCAATACTTTTTCTGTATGCGAGATGGCAAGCTCTGTGCCCACGACGGTCACGCGGTCACCCAGTTGGAGCTTCAAGTCGGGTGTGGCGATCAAATCGACACCGGCACGGTTCACACGGGTGATGTTGGTGCCGAGGTTGGAACGAATCTGCATCTGTGAGATGGTCTTGCCGTTGATGCCAGGTTTGGTGATGAGAATGCGACGGGTGATAAGATCGTTGCCAAACTCTTCCCAAGTCATCTCCACCTTCTCTCCGAAGAGGGCTATCAGGGGTTCTTGCACAGATGGGTGTGCTACCACATACACGATGTCGCCTTCATGCAAGACAGTCTGTCCATTGACCATCTCCTTGGTGCTTCCGCCTTCGGCACGGTGAATCTGTGAAATCATGAAGTCACGATTCAGAATATGGCGAACTTCTTTGACGGTGTCGTCGAAGATCATCTTGTTGGTAATCTTTACGGAGAATGTGTTGAGGGTCATCGCCTCCAGGTGTCCGAAACCGCGCTTGGCCTGTGCTTCCTCTTCGCTTTTGTTGATGCGGAGGGTAAAGCGCAGGATGATGAAGGAGAGTATGACTCCCAGCACACCCATCGGATAGGCGATGGCATAGCCGGCGGCTATGGATGGAGCGTCGATATGGCGAAGGTCGCTGAACGCTTGTTGTGCGGCGCCGAGTCCGGGGGTGTTGGTGACTGCGCCCGAGAGTATGCCTGCCATAGAGGTAATGGAGGTGCCGGAAATAGTATAGATGCCAAGCATGGTGACGATGCTGAGGGCAATGACGATGATGCTGAGCAGGTTGAGGCTCTTGCCGCCGTTCTTGAAGGAAGAGAAGAAGCTGGGTCCTACTTCCAAACCGATGGAATAGACGAAGAGTATCAGGCCGAACTCCTTGAGGAAGTGGAGCAGGTGCTCGTCGAGGTTGAGGGCGAAGTGCCCGAAGATGAGTCCGATGAAGAGAATCCAGGCCAATCCCAGCGAAACACCTTTCACCTTGATTTTGCCGAGGCTTAATCCTAGCGTGATGACCAATGCCAATATCATCACAGAGTGGGCGACACCGCCTCCCCAAAGGTCAGGAAAGCCGTAAAAGAGGTTTTTTATGATTTCCATAACTACATGTAATTTGAAATTTCGGGTGCAAAGGTAGCAACTTTTTTTCGATTATGGGGGCAGTCTCATCCTTTTTTTGTACTTTTGCACGCAATAAATTGACTTATAATAATAAATAGGTATAGGAGAACATCCAAATGGAGAATATGACAACAACTCAAAGGGAGCGGGAATTGGAAAACAGGGATAACCAGTTCTTGGCGGAGATTAAGGACAAACGAGTGGCGGTTCTGCTCTCGGGGGGCGTAGATAGTTCGGTGGTGGTATGGGAGTTTGCCCGATTGGGATTGCATCCTGACTGTTTTTACATCAAGATTGGTCCTGAGGAACAGGAGGAGTGGGACTGTTCTTCCGAGGAGGACTTGGAGATGGCCACGGCCGTGGCCCGTAAGTATGGCTGCAAGCTGGAGATTGTCGATTGCCACAAGGAATATTGGAACGAGGTGACTCGCTATACCATGGACAAGGTGAAGGCTGGCTTTACTCCCAATCCCGACGTAATGTGCAACCGTCTCATCAAGTTTGGTGCCTTCGATGAGAAGATGGGGCACGGCTATGACTTGATTGCCACCGGGCATTATGCCCAGACGGAGACCGACGAAAATGGTGACAAATGGCTTGTCACCAGTCCCGACCCGGTGAAAGACCAGACGGATTTCTTGGCACAGATAGAGACTTGGCAGTTGAAGAAAGCCGTCTTTCCCATCGGTCATCATATCAAGAACGAGGTGAGGGAGATTGCGGAGGAGCAACGTCTCGTCAATGCCAAGCGCAAGGACAGCCAGGGCATCTGCTTCTTGGGGCAAATCAACTATAACGATTATATCCGCAGGTATTTGGGTGACAACCCAGGTGATGTCATCGAACTGGAGACGGGCAGGCGCATCGGTGAGCACAAGGGCTTATGGTACCATACCATCGGCCAGCGCAAGGGCTTGGGATTCGGTGGAGGCCCCTGGTTTGTCATCAAGAAGGATGTCTCTGCCAATGTCTTGTATGTGAGCCATGGTTATGATCCGCAGACGGCATACAAGATGGATTTTCCTCTGCAAGACTTCCATTTCTTGACCAAGGAGATACCCATGTCGAAGGTGACGTTCAAGATACGTCATACCCCAGAGTATCATTCTGCCATCATCGAAAAACTGGAGGATGGCAAATGGATGGTTCACTCGGTGGAAGCCATCCATGGCGTTGCTCCCGGACAGTTCTGTGTGGTGTATGACGAGAACCACCATCGCTGTTTAGGCTCTGGTGAAATCACAATTTGACGAGAAAAGACAACAATATATAAGCAGGGCTATGCATTTTTTTTGCGTAGTCCTGCTTGGATATGAATGCTTTCTTTTAGCGGTCATGCTTCATTTTCAGAATTTTCTTGAATACGACTTTTTCCATCAGCCATACTCCGATGAGTGCTGTGAGGATGCCGAGTGTTACGTCTATGATGTAGTGGTGTCCGCTATAGACAGCTGTCCACCAGATGCCTAGACAGATGAAGGCAAAGAGCGCAATGGTAGTCCGCCGCTTGTGGCTCAGCACGGCATAGATGGTGGTGACGAGCATGTAGGCGGCGTGGAGGCTAGGCACGGCGGCGAAGACATTGGCGTTCTTGCCGTATATGGCGTGGAAGATGTCCAGACCCGTCAAGGCATCGAAACGCCCCAACCCAGCCACGCTCCCAGGCGTGTTGAGCACTGGGTCGAAACCATGGTCCATCACGTACCAGGGTGGGGAGGCTGGGTGGATGTAGTAGCCCACGAAGCCGAGTAGGTTGACCATCAGGAATGTCCATGAGAAACGCACAAACCAAAGGTACTGTTTCTTGCAGAACAAGTAGATTGCGAAAGCCACGGGCACGGGCACCCAACAGAGATAGAACACGCCTGCCATGAAGTCGGCCACTGCACAGTGGTGTACCTTGAAATATTCGCCCGGTATCATCGTGAATGTGTGGTCGGCAACGGACATCAATTCCCTTGAGGTATGTGCGTTGATGCCGAAGAGCGATTTCTCTGCCTCGTAGAGATTGCGCACGTCGATGTCGTTGACCAGGTAGTTGGGGTATAGCCGCATGGAGTCGTAGATGATGCCAAAGAGAAACCAGGGTAGGAAGTAGATGGCAAATTGCCGGGTCTTCTTCCAGGCAAACAGTATGGCGAACAGTATGAAGAGTTCTATGGAAATCATAATAATTTGCAGTTTTGGCAATGACAATGAGAGTTATGACAGTTTTTTTTAGCCATAACTTTAGTTCTTTTCCATGTTCCCCATTACGGTGTAGCAGTGCCAGATGCGCCAAAAAGCTGTGATGTTGGCAAGTACGGCGATGAGAATCATGCCCCCGGCGAGCCACCAAATGTTGCCGGTGACACCTGTGATAATGGCAGTGGCGGCAGTGACAACCACACGCTCAGGGCGTTGCATCAGCCCCACTTTGCAGTCGATGTCTAGCCCCTCGGCACGGGCGCGAACATAACTCACCATCACCGAACCAATCATGGCGGCAAAGGTTACGACACCCATCCAGAACCATTCGCCGTCGCCCATGCGAATGAAGGCGAGGCAGATGCCGAAAAGACTCACCAGTTCGCTGTAACGGTCGAGCGTGGAGTCCCAGAGTGCTCCGAAGAGGCTGCTCTTGCCGCTCATGCGTGCCAGGCGCCCATCCATCATGTCGAAGAGACCAGCTGCGATGATGATAAATCCGCCCCATCCTATCTCGGTCAGGCACTCTGCGTAGGCTGTGGTCGTGCGGTCGAAGCTACATACGTTTCCGCCCACGGAAGTAAGTCCCAATTTCCAGGCTGCATCAATGAAGAAACCAGCAGCTACGATGTTGCCGATGAATCCCACGAAGGTTACGATGTTGGGCGTGATGTGCAACCATATCATCGTCTTGATGATGGGATTGATAATCACATAGATTATTTTCTGTAGGAAATCTCTATAATTCATACTTCTTTATATTAATACCTTATTTTATATAGTTGCATAATTTATAATAAAATTTTCAAGCAGAGGCGGAACTTGCTGCTCTTATTCCTGCTTCTGTGACTTGAACACGAACTTGCGCTGCCCAGGATAGTTGACGAGGACGGCCACGAGAAACGACACCACGCACTTGGGTATCATGTAGTGGATGTTGATATGCTCACTGCGGTTGACAAGCTCGGTGAGGGCGATGGTGCCGCCCGAGTTGAGTAGCCAGCTGATACCCCAGATGATGAAGTACCTCCATGCTACGCTGCGCTTTCTACGGTGGGCATCGCCGAACACATAGCGGTAGTTGAGGCTGCAGTTGGTGATGCCTCCGCTCATTACGCCCAGCGCATTGGCTAGGCCATAGTAGATGCCGATGATGTCGGAGAGGAAGAAAGCCAGCCCGAAATCGACTACCGATGCAGCCGAGGCCGTCATTTCCGCCTTGGCGAAAGTCATCAGCTCTTGTTTGATATTCCCCATAAAAAATGAAAGTTTCTCTCGTTGAACCCTATATGGTATTCAGGATGACAATCTTGATGAACAACATGGTAATTGCAGCATAGATACCGCCCAGCAGGTCGTCGGCCATCACATAGAACGCACCTTCCTTGCGGTCCAATTTCTTGATGCCCAATGGTTTCACCATGTCAAAAAAACGGAAAAGCACGAGTGCCACTAATGCCCACCACCATTCGTCGTGGGGTGTACCGTTGTCGGTGAAGGGGACGAGGAGCGACAGCGGAATCCATACGCCAGCCATCTCGTCGATGACCACGCGCGACGGGTCTTCTCCCCAATAGGGTTGTAGTTGGGTTGTAGCCCAAGTGCCAATGATGGTGGAGAAAATGACAAGGAAGAAGGTGAAGCCCTGGAGGTTGCTGCCCCAGATGTTGCCCCAGTAAGCCATGGCTGCCCATATCGCAGTGGCAAGCACTGACCCTGCCGTGCCAGGCCCCCAAGGCCAAAATCCACTGCCCAGTCCAGTGCCAATGATGACGGGCAGCAGGGGAGGACGCTCGTCGGTAAGGTTGCCTTTATTGTTCATGTTCTATTTCCGTTCAATACATTCAGCGTGCAAAATTACGCTAAAAAACTAAATTAACCAAATTGTTTTTGCTGAAATATACAAATAGAGCATAAAAAACGACCAAAAAACTAAATTATTCAAAAAGTTTTCGGCTGGTTTCGGATAAAAGATGTAACTTTGCATCCGATTTTGAGATATTTTGAGGTATTACATTATATATAAAAAGATTCTAATGAAGGATATAAGATTGAAACGAGGAATTTTGTCTATCTTGATGCTTGTAGTTTGCTCCCTCCAAGTGCTGGCGCAGCAGAAACTCACGGGGCGTGTCATCGATGATGATGGCTTTGCCGTTTCCTATGCCAGCGTGCAGTATAAGGGACATAAAATTGCCGTGTCGAGTGACGGCGAAGGCAAGTTCTCCATAGAGAAACACCCCGGATGGGTGCTCACCGTTTCGGCCTTGAGCTACAAGACTGCGACCGTGAAGGTCGATGACAAGACCAATTTCGTGGAGGTGAGGCTCAAGGATGACAGCCACAAGCTGAATGAGGTCGTGGTGAAGACCAAGCGAGGCAAATATACGCGCAAGGACAACCCTGCCGTGGAACTCATGAAACGTGTCATCGCTGCCAAGAAGAAGAGCGATCTTAGCAACCATGATTATTACCAGTACGACAAATACCAGAAGATAACGTTGTCGCTCAACGACTTGAAGAAGGAACAGCTGGAGAACAAGTTCTTCGCCAAGCGGCAGTACTTGCTCGACCAGGTGGAGACTTCTCCTTACAACGGCAAGCTTATCCTTCCTGTGAGCATCGACGAGACCGTGTCGCAACACATCTATCGCAAGGAGCCCAAGACCGAGAAAGATATCATCAAGGGGCAGCAGAGCAATGGCATCGGGCAGATTGTCCAGACGGGCGAAATTCTGAACACAGCCCTCAAGGAGGTGTTTACCGACGTGGACATCTACGATGACTACGTGCGCCTGCTCCAATATCCGTTCCCCTCGCCCATCGGACGCACGGCTATCTCCTTCTACCACTTCTACATCGAGGATACCGTGTATGTGGAGCGCGACCTCTGCTACCATCTGCAGTTCATCCCAGCCAACTCGCAGGACTTCGGTTTTCGCGGTGAGATATTCGTGCTTGCCGACAGTACGCTGCATGTGAAGAAATGTAATCTCTATATGCCGCACAACAGTGATGTGAACTGGGTGCAGAACATGAAGATAGAACAAGAATACACCAAGCTCGACAACGGCGAGTGGGTGCTATCCAAGGACGACATGATAGCCGAGATACATGCCAACAAACTGTTGCAGGATTTGTTGGTGGTGCGCAATACCCGCCTTACCGACTATGCCTTCGACGAATTGCCGAAGATGCTTTTCAAGGGAAAGGCGAAGGTAAGGCATGATATGGATGCCATGAACCGGGACGAGGCCTACTGGAACAAGTACAGGCAGGTGGGGCTGACCAAGAGCGAATCGTCAATGGACAGTTTCATTCACCGTATGGAGAATTCCAAGGGATTCAAGTATATCATCTTTTGTGTCAGGGCGTTGATGGAAAACTATGTGGAGGTGGCCCACAAGACCGACAAGAACGGTGACAAGCGAAGCCTTTTCGATTTGGGACCTATCAATACCTATCTGTCGAACAACTTTGTCGATGGTGTGCGCCTGCGACTCGCAGGCCGTACGATGGCTGCGCTCAACCCACATTTCTTTTGGGATGGCTATGGAGCTTACGGTCTGAAGAGCCGCGAATGGTACTATGGTCATGTGCTCACCTATTCGCTGAACAAGAAGAAAAACAGTCCGTTCGAGTTCCCCATGCGCAAGTTGACCTTCGAGGTGGGGCACGACATCACGTCGCCTTCCGATGACAACCTCTTGCACAACAAGGACAACTTCTTCATGACCATCCGTGCCACCAAGCAAGACCAGATGTACCTTTACCAGCGGCAGAAGGTGGGGTTTACCTACGAAACCGATTGGGGATTCCGCTTCGACACAAACTTGCGTTGGCAGAGCAACCGCACGGTGGGCAACCTGCATTATTATAAAGTGAGAGACGGTACCGAGGTGAAGAAGATACGTACCACAGAGGCCAGTGTGGGCATTAATTACAACCCAGGTGTCACCTACGTTAATACCAAGCAGCAGCGACTGCCGATCAACCTCGACAGCCCGGAGCTATCCTTGAGCCATACCATGGGCCTTGACGGTTTCATGGGCGGACAATATAAGAGTAACCTCACGTCTCTTGGCATCTACAAGCGGCAATGGTTGGGGAGCTTCGGCTACATGGACTTCAATGTGACAGGTAAGATACAATGGAACAAAGTTCCGTTCTCCATGCTTATCCAGCCACCAGTCAACTTGTCCATCTTCGAGCAGGAGGCTACTATCAGCATGATGAAAGACTGGGAGTTCTTGAGCGACCGCCAAGTCTTCTGGTCTGTGGCATGGGACATGAATGGAAAACTTTTGAATCGTATTCCGCTCATCAAGAAACTCAAATGGCGTGAGTACGTGGCTGTTAAGGGCGCCTGGGGAGACCTGACTTCCAAGAACGACCCGAGCAAGAATACGACGGACGATGTGCTTTTCCAGTTCCCCACTAATTCCTATTCGTTTGGCAAGACACCTTACTGGGAGGTTGTGGCAGGTGTACACAACATCTTCAAGTTCTTCGGAATCGACTACGTGCGCCGTCTCAATTACCTAGACCATGCAAATGTAAGCAAGTGGGGTGTCCGTATGGGATTCCTCATGTCATTCTAAAAAAAGTTATGAACATGAAAGTGTTGTTAGCAGACAGACAGGACATAACCCGCGCCGGATTGATTTATGTCTTGCAAGGCATTGAGGGCGTGGAGTGGAAATACACAGAGGACAAGGCAGAACTGATGCTTGCCCTTAGAAGTGATGACGATGTGGTGATTGTGCTTGACTATACGTCGTTCGACATCAATGATGCCGACGAATTGCTCATTCTACAGCAGAGGTTCACCCATACTCGATGGTTGTTGTTCAGCGAAGACCTGAGTGTCGATTTCGTAAGGGTGCTCATTGCCAGCAGTATGCAGTTTAGCATTCTCTTGAAGGAAAGTCCGCTGTCGGAAATCAAGGAGGCCATCAAGTATTGCCTGCACGGCAATCGTTACATCTGCCAGCGCATGACGGAAGTGCTGCTCGCACCCTCGCATGACATAGAGGAAAACATCAACCTGACCAAGACGGAGATAGAAATCTTGAAGGACATCGCCCTCGGCATGACCACCAAGGAAATTGCCGAGAAGCGGTTCTCCAGTTTCCATACGGTGAATACCCACCGTAAGAATATATTCAGAAAGCTGAGTGTCAACAATGTGCATGAGGCCACCAAGTATGCCCTCAGGGCAGGACTTGTGGATACGGCGGAATACTATATTTAAATAAAAAATGGCTTAAGTTTTGTCTCACGACAAACTTAAGCCTTTCTTGTTTCTAACTAACTTATTATCAACTATTCATTACTTTGTGGGTGCAAAATTAGTATATTTCTACTTATAATATGTCTAAAAAAGTGAAAAAAGCAACGTAAACGTTTGCGCCTATCGGAAAAATGACTATCTTTGCATTTGGAACGTAATTGCGTCTTAGATGCAAGATCGTAAAAGTAACAGATTAGCATAAGATATGAAGCAGAGAAGAACGTCTTTGAAGGACTTGGCGAACGAGTTGGGGGTGAGCATAGCGACCGTCTCACGTGCCTTACGAAACAGTCATGAGGTGGGAGAGGAGATGACCCGGAAGGTGAAGCAGCTCGCCAAGGAACTCAACTATCGCCCCAATCCCTTTGCGCAGAGTTTGCGCAAGGAGGCTCCCCGGGTAATTGGAGTCATCGTGCCCAACCTGGTTACGCATTACTATGCGGCTGTGCTCGATGGTATCGAAGACTATGCTTCCAGGTGCGGTTACTCCGTCATCAGTGCCAACAGCCACGAGAGCTATGTACGCGAGGAGAAGGCTCTTGAAAACTTCCTTGATATGCACGTGGAGGGCATTATTGCCTGCCTGGCACAAGATACTGTAGATTATTCTCATTTCGAGCAACTCCACACGATGGGAATTCCCCTGGTATTCTTCGCAAGATGCTGCCTGGAGGACAAGTTCTCGCAGGTTGTGGGCAACGGTGACGTGGCTGCCCAGGAGGCTACACAGCACTTGATAGATGCTGGCGCCAGGCGCATAGCCTTCGTCGGTGGCCCTAACCATCTCGACATGGTGCGACGCAGAAAGCATGGTTATCTGGAGGCTCTTCGGGACAACCACATCCCGATAGACCGTGAGCTAGTGGTGTGTGACAAGATAGATTTCGACGTGGCGCGCAATGCGACACTTCGCCTGTTGGAGAGCGAGAACCGCCCAGATGCCATCCTCGCCTTCAATGATATCGTGACCTATGCTGCCTTCGATGCCATCAAGTCGAAGGGTCTGGGCATACCGCAGGATGTGGCCATCATCGGCTTTACCGACGGAGATACTTCCGCCTTCGTCACACCTAAGCTCACGGCCATCGTCGATAAGGCGCACGAGCAGGGCGCAAAGGCTTGTGAACTCTTGATGAGAAGCATCAATGGTGATGAAAAAATATACAAAGAGGTTGTTCCGATGATTCTCAAGATTAGGGAAAGCTCGGAGAAAGCGGATATTCTTTAGTGACGGTGAAAAAAGTTGGCAACTTATTTTTTCACCGTCACTTATGTTAGCCAGTGGGCAAAACTAATATTCACAATACGTGAATTTGTCAGCGTATGTATTTCTTCCCATTCTGAATATATACCCCATGTGCGGGCTTTGTTATGCGCCGGCCGCAAAGGTCGTAGATTGGTGCTGGCGTCGAGTTGTCGTTGTCTATGATGTTGTCAATGGCGGTTGAGTTTCCTTTTACATGGGAGAAAAGCCAGTCAAGACGCTCGTCGGTATAGCTCTGTTCGCACGTGTTCTGGTGGCTCCAGCCTTCTTCGGTCTCGAGTATCACCATGCCTCCTGCAGCAACCACGCTTGTTTTGAAAGTTTCAACCGCAGGTATGCTCATCAGTACGTCGGCGGTACCCATTACAGTAAGCACGGGAGTTGTGGCTACATGAGTCGCATCAAGTCCTGTGGGGTTGCCGGCCACAGGCATTGCAGCGGCGTAAAAGTTGGGGAAGTAGCTGAGTTGTGTCCAAGTTCCTGTGCCTCCCATGGAACCTCCCAATACATAGATGCGGTTTTTGTCGTGTGTGCCGTCGGTGGCATATTGTTCCATCAGGCTGTTTACTACCTTGCGCAGTTGGCTCGTCCATCCACCTCCGGCAGGACATTGCGGAACAATGAGCGTTGCTGGCAAGCTATGTGTCACAAGGTAATTGTAGATGTCTGTCACGCCAGGCTCTTTCAACTGACCTTCGTTGTCGTTTCCACGGGCAGTGCCTCCGTGTAGGTAGAGTACGAGTATTGGTGCTTCAGGACGATTGGTGCAGACATTGGCTTGGCGATATGGTAGGGTGTACTGTCCTAGGGTGAATGTGTGCTTGTCGAAGATGGTGTCTTCGGCTTGCATATCGCAGTAAGGTGACGTTAGCGAATCTTCCGAAGCAAGCACTGTGGATGTGGTCTCGTCGGTTGTGTAGTGCAAAAGTAAGGAAATGCCATCTGCCAGCTTGCCTTTATAATAGACAACAGGCTGTGCGCCTGGGCATGGTATAGGATGTGCCACTTGCGATGCGCCGCTGAGGCGATAAGTAATTTCGTCACGCACGTCGGCACTCTGGGTCGCCTGTACTTCTGCGCCATTGACGTTTATGCTGACCAGCTCTTTAATGTCGGGGGGGACTTGTACGGTGGCTGTCGCACTATTATAAAACACTGCTACTTCGCGGATGTTGTCCGCAACGCTCGCCACGCAAATTAATGTAGCTATTAGAAATAGGGATAATAAACGTTTCATGTTACCTTGTCTTTATTTTTTAGTCTATGTCAAACTTGATATTGTACTTTCCAAGATGCCTTTTTGAAGGCTTCGCATTTTATATGACCCGGATAATGACAGAAAGTAAAAAACAAAGCGTTTTTTTCTAAAATAGTAAGGCTTGTGAATAAATACAAGATTTCATATCAAGACTTGTTGATTTTCATTTTTTTTTGTATCTTTGCACACATTATGAAGATAAGTATAGAAAATGCAACGCCAGAATTGGCTTCTCATATAGCATCGCTCATCATGGAAGCGATGAACGCAGAGTGTTGCCAGAACTTTGCGGGGCCTAAGCATACCTTGGCTGATTTCCATCGCATGATGACACGATTGGTGGAGATGGAAGACAGCCAGTACAGTTATCGCAACACTTTGGTCGCCTTCTCTTCGAGTGGTATCCTTGCAGGTGTTTGTGTGGCTTATGATGGCGGACAGCTTCGAAAACTGCGCCAGCGATTTTGCGAGGCTGCCGAGGAGGAGTTTGGTATCGACTATCGTGGTATGGCCGATGAAACGGAGGATGGGGAATTCTATATCGACAGCCTTGCCGTATCGAGCAATTTCCGTGGCAAGGGTATTGCCACCGAACTGCTGAAGTCTGCCATTGCCCGTGGCAAGGAGTTGGGTATCCCTGCCGTGGGCTTGTTGGTAGATAAGGGAAACTCCAAGGCTGAGGCTCTCTATACTCGTGTCGGTTTTGAGTATGTGAACGATACTGCCTGGGGAGGTCACTCGATGAAGCACTTGCAGTATCGGGAGGTTTGATGGCTTTCTTATTTCAGTATTTCCGCTGCATACTTACCCATTGCCTCGTAGCCCTTGGGATTGAGATGGAGCCAGTCGTCGGAGTATTCTGCCTTTAGGCGTTGTGGGTCTTGTGGGTCACGTACCAGTTCGTCGAAGTCGATGACACCGTCAAATGCGTTGCTCTTTCTAATCCACTCATTGACGGTCTGACGGATTGCCTCGTGCCAAACTGAATACCAACCGTTGCCCTTGGTCGGGGTAATGGTTCCTCCATACACTTTGATACCTTTCTCCTTCGCCTTTCCGATGAGCACTTTGTAACAGGCTATCAATGTGTCTGCCACGTGCTCGTAGTTGCCGTTTGAGCAACCGATGTCGTTGGTACCCTCGAAGATGATGAGCTGGGTCACGCCTTTTTGTCCCAGAATGTCACGGTCGAAACGTTTCATAGCAGGTTCGCTTAGCCCTCCCTCTACCACACAGTTTCCGCCGATGCCAAGATTCAGTACGCCATAGGATTTTTCCTGGTTCAAGGCATCTGATAGAAAGTCTGTCCAACGGTTCTGTTTGTTGGTGGTGCTTCCTCGTCCGTCGGTGATGGAGTTTCCAAGCACTGCCACGACGGGCACTTCTTCTGATGTTTTTACCTCGATGGCAGAGAGGTTGTACCAGTGGTCAACTTTCTCCCCATCGTTAAAGCACTTGTCCATTGGCTTAGGTGTCTTTTTCTGGCCGTTTACGATGTAAGAGGTTGTACGTGAACCACGATGTGAGGTGGCGTTCTCTGGTGTGTTCTTGCCGTAGTCGATGGTGACGGTAAGAAGTTGGCCAGCCTTTAGATTGTATTTGATTTCGTCCGAGTAGATGACTTCTCCCTCCTGGATGGTCACGGCTTTCTTCCCCCCGAAACTCAGATACTTGGCGGTCTTGTCTTTGACGAACCAGATGCATCCATCATTTGTGTCGGCGATATATGCCGACTTGATTTCCACTGGGGTTTTCCCGAACTCATTGCTGAGTTTCAGACGCAGTTCTTTGCCACCGAAAGACACATGTACGACCTGGCGGCATGACCGGTTGCTGAGGCTTTCCTTGGGCATGTCCCCCTTTCCCGTCCATTCCACGGCTGTCGCCCAAGTTCCCTTCCACACATTCTGTGCCGAAACTGTTGTTGCTGTAGTAAGCAGCGATAAAGCCACGATAGCTAAAAAAATCTTTTTCATTGTTGATGTCTTGTCTTTAGTTATTGTTTCAATTGCAAAGGTACTGATAAATCATGAAACGAAGCCATCTTTCGGGTATCAATTTCTTTTCTTCTCGTTGCATAAACGTACAATGCCTCCCAAAAGTATGGGAAAAACTTTCGGAAGGCATCATTTTTTCTTGCTGGCTATTATTTTTCAAGTTCCTCGATTTCGCTTTCGTCCATATCCCGGTCGAGCCTGTCTCGCCAGAGATACTTTCTTGTCTCGTGTACGATGATGCCGCTTAGGAAGAGTAGGGAGACGAGGTTAGGGATTGCCATGAGAGCGTTCATGCAGTCGGCGATGTTCCACACCAGACCGAGGCTGATAATGCTGCCGGCAAAGACACTGATGATGTAGAGTACACGGTAACCGAACATCCATTTCTTTCCTTTCAGGTATTCCACGCATCTCTCGCCATAGTAGCTCCAACCCAGGATGGTGCTGAAGGCGAATGTGGTTAAGCCGAAGGTGAGCAGAGGGGCTCCGATATAGGGTATCTTGCCAAATGCCTGCTTGGTGAGGGCGGCACCGTCGTGGTAGTTGATGTCAGGATATGCGATGATGCTGGAAGTGATGACCAGTCCGGTCAACGCACAGATGACCACCGTGTCCCAGAAGGTACCGGTAGAAGACACCAGTGCCTGACGTACAGGATTGCGAGTTTGGGCGGCAGCGGCGACAATAGGTGCGGATCCTAGTCCCGACTCATTGGAGAACAAGCCTCGGGCGATACCGTAACGGGCTGCCATCATGAGGCTGCTGCCAGCGAAGCCGCCTCCAGCCGCTTTCGTAGTGAAGGCAGACTCCACGATGACCTTGATGGCTGGCCAAAGGTAGGCATGGTTGACAATGAGTATATAGATGCAACCGAGTACATAGAAAAGGGCCATGAAGGGGACGAGCATTCCACATACTTTGGAGATGGCTTTCACTCCTCCGAGGATGACGGCTGCCCCAAGGGCCGTGATGACGGCACCCGTAATGTATGGAGATACGCCGTACTGGTTCTCCACCAGCGTCGATATGGCGTTGGCTTGCACGGTACTGCCGATACCGAAAGAGGCGAGGGTAGCGAAGAGGGCGAAGAGGACGGCGAGCCATTTCCAGCCCAGCCCTTTCTCCAGAGCGTACATGGGACCGCCCAGCATCTTGCCGCGCTTGGTCTTCACGCGGTATTTCACGGCTAGGAGTCCTTCGGCATACTTGGTCGAGATGCCGAACACGCCTGTTAGCCAGCACCAAAGCACTGCTCCAGGACCGCCTAATGCCACGGCTGTCGCTACGCCGATGATATTGCCGGTTCCGATTGTGGCGGCGAGGGCTGTCGCCAAGGCTCCAAACTGAGAGACGTCTCCTGTGGCATCCTTGTCTTTCATGACGGATAGCTTGATGGCTTTGAATATCTTTCGCTGTGGAAAGCGCAGACGGATTGTCAGGAAGAGGTGTGTTCCCAACAGGAGGATAATCATGGGCCATCCCCAAAGGAATGAACTGAACGCTGTGAAAAATTCGTTGATTGCTTCCATATTCTCTCTTATTTATGTTTTATATATTATCCGAAAAGTCTACTCTTCTCTTTCCTGATTTCTCACTCAAACCTCACCTTGACATTGGCGAATCCCATGGTCTTCATCATGTTGTAGAATTGTTTCTGCGCATTGTTTTCCGCTGCGGAAATATTGGCTTTTGAGAGGCAACGCCTCTTCATGTTGGCGTAGGCTCGGTAGTACATGTCCTGTCGGTCTTTGCCCGTCCACTTGCCGCTCTCGAAGAACGATTGGGTTTTCGCCTCGTCGATGAAGTTGTTGTCGAGCAGTTTGATGGCGGGCAGAGTGCATACGATGGTGTCGTTGTCGGCTTGCATCCATCCCTCTTTTGCGTCACGCATATCTATGCCGAGACGTAGGGTGCCGTAGTAGATGCGCACGAGTTGGTCATCGCCAAAGAAACTGTGTCGGGTGGTATCTATCAGTTCCTCGTCACTGACAGAGAGAAACTCCCATTGACCGATGGCCTCTATGGACTTCACCTGGGTGGGGGAGAGCATCGTTTCGCCCACGCTTCCACCCTCTACGTGGTTGTCTTTGTTCCACCAGTAGAGGCATCCGCCGATGAGGGCGATGAGTGTCAATATGATGATGATTTCAAATTTTCTCATAAGACTCCTAATTTCTAACTTCCATAACGATTGACTTCAAGTCATCGAGGGTGAACTTCTTGCGGAAGGTAATCTTGATGTTGTCTTCCTTGAATCCCATGTCAATGAGCATGGGGATGAGTGTGTTGGCGGCACTTTGTCGGGCGGTCTCGATGAGGTCCATGCTGGGAATGTCGCGGATGATGCCTTCCCTGCCTTGTTGCTCATATTGGGTCAACTCTGCGTCGCTGAATTTGCTGCGTGTGAAGGATACAAACTGCTTGATGCCTTCATGGTCTATCTTGCTGCCGGTGAGCATCACCTTGGGGGCGGGCAGGATGATTTCTATCTTCTCCCCCTTGCGGTTTACGTTCTTGGCGGAGAAATCCTTGAAGTCGATGTAAGCCTTGAGGGTGGCGTCCATGGGGATGGCAACCTTGCGGTTGGAACCGGGTATCTCGATATTGAAGGTCTTCTTGAGGAAAGACCCTTTCAGCTTGATTCGGTCATCGTGGGTGACAATCTTGTGGACGTGCGCTTCTGCCGTATAGAGCCGGTTGCACTTCTGTATCTGCATCACCATCACGGGAATCGTGTCGATGACTTCCACCTTCTCCTCTGTCTTCTTTTGGGAACAGGAAGAAAAGACTATAACCATTGCAGCGAACACCAGAAACAATGTCTTTCTCATTTTAAATTGTCTTGTTTTGGCTGCAAAGTTACATCAAATTGTTTGAAAAACCAAATAATTTGTTTGTTTTTGTAATGTTCTGTGGTGAAGTATCTAGGTAGTCATTTAAAAGGGAAGTGTAAACGAGGGTTAAATGGTGTGCTTGAAATGTTTTAGAAAGTTAAATGTACGGTGTTTTTGAGGAATCAATTAAACCAAATGGATTTTTGTGCGTCAAAAGTTTCGATTAGAATTCATAAACTGAACTTTTATAATATCGTGTGAGAACAATAGGTTTTTAGTTAGTAAAAAGGTCTGAAGCACTCTCTTGTGAAAGAGGGTGCTTTTTTCGTTTATTTCATCTGCCAAAGCTTTGTCGTATGATATTTTTTTCTTACCTTTGCAAATAATCTATAAAGTAAGATAATGAATAAAGTACTTCCTTTGTTTTTCGCAGCCCTTTTGTTGGGTGGCTTCACCTCGTGCAGCAAAAAGAAGAAGAGTGATGTTATCATTGCTCCAAAGCCTGTGGCACCCAAGCCCAAGAAAACTCAGAAGATGAGCGAGTATGAACAAGCTCGTGACGTGGAATGGCTGGGCTCTACCTATAAAGTTGTAGTGAAACGTGAGTCGGATGACAGTCTTCCCCTTGCGACGGGCGATGATCATACGAAATATTATGATAATAAAATCACGGTACGAATCCTTCGCAAGGATGGTACGGTGTTTTTCAACCGTACTTTCCTGAAGACTGATTTTACGGGGTATCTTGACGCAAACACAAAAAGGAATGGAGCCTTGCTCGGCTTGGTGTTCGTTAAGGCTGATGCCAACTGTCTGACTTTCGCTGCCAGCGTGGGGTCTCCCGACGTGACGAGTGACGAGTATGTTCCTCTGGTCGTGAAAATCTCTCGCTTGGGTGACGTTTCAAAGGGAAAGGATACTCAATTAGATACTGGGGGAGAAGAAGAGCAAGCTTCTCGCAGCGATGAAGAGGATGGTGTTTGATGACATCGAAGAAAAAGGCTTCCGATGAATACTGTCTCATCAGAAGCCTTCAAATGCCTTTATTTGGATTAGCCGAATGGGCTTTACTTGAAAAGTTTCTTGTAGTCTTTGTCGAAACTTAGTGGATGCTTTCCTATGAAAAGCACGTTGAGCAAGCAGTTGGCTGCCAGCTCTTCGTCATTGAGGTCTGCACCCTTGCCTTTTCTTACTTCCTTGCCTAGGCAAGCGTCCCATGTTGTGTTGAAACTGCTATCATCTGCTCCTACTATCATGTCCTTGCTCCCGGAACCCTCCTTTAGCTCATATCTGATGGTCTTTTTGGAAGGCACTGGCTGTATGCTGCAAAGTATGTTGAATGCTTTCTCGAATACATCTCTGTGGAGATGTGCGTTGGGGAACATCTCGTTGACCGCAGGAAAAAGCTCCTCAAACTCAAACGACTGGAATAACTGATAGAGTTTCATGCAAGTTGATTGTTAATCATTATAATTATAGCTTAGAACTTGGCCATTTTGATGGCATCGATGGCACACTCGTCGCCTTTGTTTCCCAACTTGCCGCCGCTACGGTCTTTGGCCTGCTGCAGGTCGTTGGTAGTAAGGAGTCCATAGATGACAGGAATCTCCTGGGTGGCATTCAGACGGGCGATGCCGTATGTCACGCCCTCGCAAATATAATCGAAGTGAGGAGTTTCGCCACGAATCACGCATCCGAGGATGATGACTGCGTCATAGCCGCCATTGAGAACCATCTGATGAGCGCCATAAATGAGTTCGAAACTACCTGGCACTGTCTTTACGTGGATGTTCTCTGTGAGTGCGCCGTGCTTTTCAAGAGTCTTGACGGCTCCATCGAGCAAGGCACCTGTTATTTCGGGATTCCATTCAGCCACCACGATACCAAAGCACATGTTGCTGGCATCGGGCACTTTGCTGAAGTCATATTCTGACAAATTATGAAGTGATGTCGCCATTAGTTGGATGCTCTTTCTATGTACTTGTCAATCTCAGAGCTCTGTACGAGCATAGAGTTCACATACTTTTTCTTGATGTCCTTGTAGATTTTCAAGGCTTCTTCCTTCTTGCCCTGATGCTCTAGAATTTCGCCTGCCTTAACAAGGAATGTCGGGGAGAGGCTGTTGTTGGCATCGTCGGCAGACTTGTCGTCAGCCAGGCTAGCGGCTTTCTTGAATGCGCTCACGGCATTGTCGAGTTGTTTGAGGTGAGCGTAAACATCACCCAAGGCAGCTTGTGAAGCTGGTGAAATCATCTGGTCGTCCTTGGTGGAGTAAGCACTGAGACTCTTCTCTGCCTCAGCCCACTTGCCGAGGTTGGCATAGCAAAGACCTGCATAGAGGTTGGCAAGGTTGCCTGCTTGGGTGCCGCTGTAGTCGCTGGCGATTTTTGCGAAACCCACGTAACCGGCGCCGTCCCCTTTGAGGGCCTGGTCGTACATCTCGTTGTTGAAGTAAGTTTGACCCTTGCCCAACATGGTGCTGGCCTTGTCCTCACGAGGACCTGAAATTTGGGTCAGATAGACGAAAATACCAGCAATAATTACGATAATCGCAACTATTGCGCCAAGAATCACCTTCTTGTTTTTCATAAAGAAGGCTTCACGAATGTTAAGGCTCTCACTCACTGGAGCCTGTACGTTGTTGTTTGCCATTTTTTTTTATTTCGTTTTTTATTATTCTTTCATCGTTAAGCCGTATAGGTTAGTCTCCCTGCTACAGTTTAGGCTGCAAAAATACGCAAATTTATTTATATATTGAAATTTCTGACCTACTTTTTTCGTTTTTTGCTCATTTTCCACTAACTTTGCAGACCAAAAGCTACGTGAAACGTATGGTTTTAAAGAATATTTCTATTATTAATTATAAGAACATCAAGGCGGTGAACCTGAATTTGTCGCCCAAAATCAATTGTCTTATCGGCCACAATGGGGTTGGTAAGACCAACTTCCTTGATGCAATTTATTATCTTTCTTTCTGCCGTAGTGCCTACAATCCCATCGATTCACAGGTGATTGCGCACGATGAGGGATTCTTCATGTTGGAGGGTAATTACTTGGGCGACCATGGTGACGAGGAGAATGTCTATTGTGGTATGAAACGTGGCTCCAAGAAGCATTTCAAGCGCAACAAGAAGGAGTACAAGCGCCTCTCACAACACATTGGATTGATTCCGCTCGTCTTTGTATCTCCTTCCGACACTTCGTTGATAGAAGGGGGCAGCGAGGAACGGAGGAGGCTGATGGATGTGGTCATCTCACAGTATGACTATTCTTACATTGAGGCCCTTGCCAACTATAACAAGGCTCTTCTGCAACGCAATGCTCTGTTAAAGATGGAGGAGGAACCGGATGTGGCTCTGCTTGACATCTGGGAACAGGAGATGGCACGCAACGGCGAGGTCGTTTACAAGAAAAGGGAGGCTTTCGTGCAGGAGTTGATTCCTGTGTTCCAGCAGATTTACCAGCATGTGTCCGGGAACCGGGAAGAGGTTAGACTCCGATACATTTCGCATTGTCAGCGTGGTCCGTTGTTGGATGTAATTCAACGCGACAGGTTCAAAGACCGTGCAGTTGGATATTCGCTCCACGGGGTGCATCGCGATGACCTGGAGATGTTGATTGGTGACTACCAGATGAAAAGGGAAGGGAGCCAAGGGCAGAACAAGACGTTTGTGATTGCCTTGAAGTTGGCGCAGTTTGACTTCCTGCATCGCACGTGCTCAAATACCACTCCTCTCTTATTGCTGGATGATATTTTCGATAAGTTGGATGCCCAGCGAGTAGAGGCCATTGTGCAATTGGTCTCGGGTGACAACTTTGGGCAGATTTTCATTACAGACACCAATCGTGACCATCTAGACAAAATTCTCTCCCGAAGCAATGGAGACTATAAGATATTCACCGTCGATGACGGGAATATTACTCTTAATGATAAATAATAAACTGTTGTGTCGTGTTTAGAAGAAAAGTAAAATCCATACAGGAACTACTTCCTGAGATATTGCGCAATGAGGGGTTGGAGACTCCGATGCGGCAGCAACGCCTCTTGTCTTCCTGGGAGGAGGTGGTTGGAACTCCTATCGCTCATCACACCGGGAAACCCTTCATCAAGAACCAAACGCTTTTCGTGAAGGTAAACAACCCCGCCCTGCGTGCTGACTTAACTATGGGGCGTAGCATCCTGGTGAGAAAACTCAACGAGAAAGCTGGGGCTCAAATTATCTTTGACATCAAGTTCTACTAAAGATTACTTCATCCATGATGATGTCGTGGCTTTCGGAAGGAATGTTGTGCTCTTCTTGGAAGCCAAAGCATACACCTATTTTATATATTGCCCCGGCTTTGTCGCGTAAACGGGAAAGAAATCGGTCGTAGTATCCTTTCCCCCTGCCCAGGCGATGTCCTTCTTGGTCGAAACTCATGCCGGGGATGATGGCGACTTCTATCTCTGGGTATCGGCTTTCGGAAAATGTCTTGCCGATGGGTTCCATGATATGAAAACTCCCTTCGGCGAGGTCTTGCTTGCCTGTGTATTTGCGTAAAATCATGTTCTTGTCCTCTTTTACCACTGGTAGAAGCACTTGCTTGCCTTTTGTTACCAGTTCCTCTATCCATTCGTGTGTGTCTATCTCGTCAGGGAGTGAATAATAGAGAAGAAGTGTATGGCTGGCTTTCACTTTGGGATGGTTGTTTAGTTGTGAAATAGCCGAAAGCGACAGTTCCCCAAGTTGGGCTTGGGTGAACTGTCGCTTTCTATTTCTGATTTCTTTTCTGAGCTCAGGTTTGTTCATTTTTTTTCTTTACAATGGCCGGTATGTCCGAACGGATTTATTTTTTTGCCATGGCGACTTTCTGCTTCTTGGCGGGTACTGCCACTGGCTTCTTGGGGAAGGCTTCGTTGTTGCGGAATACGTCCAATGTCTGCTCTATGACAGGGTCGTCTTGGTTGATGTACTCAGTCCAAGCCTGTTCGTTGAGCATATTGTAGATGATGCGTCCATTGATCACGCGCTCCAGGAGTTTGTGTGACTTCTTGATGAGGAGGTTGCGGCGCTGCAAACCATGCTGGTCTGCGTAGTTGGCAAACTGCTCTACCATATTCTGTTTTGTCAGGTAGTCGGACAATGCCATCATCTCCTTGAAATTGTTCAACTTCGGCCGATTGTCATCTGTATAGGTGAATGCGTATTGCAGGATGAGGCCGCTCATGCTCGCCTCCTTGAAGTAGGAGGTCATGCCAAGGGTGTCTTCTGGCACAAAGATGTCGGGTGTGATGCCACCACCACCATAGACGATACGTCCCAGCCCTGTGTGGTAGGCAGGGCCTGTGTGCTTGATGCTGTCTTGCGAGAAGAACTCGCCGTGCTGATAGCGGGTGAGGAGGTCTTGCTCGTAGTCCTTGTCATCGCCCATGGTGTATGGCTTTTGGATGCAGCGTCCCGAAGGCGTGTAGTATCTGGCGATGGTCAGGCGGATGAGACTATGGTCTGGGAATTCCAACTGCTGTTGTACCAGTCCTTTTCCGAAGGAACGGCGACCGATGATTGTGGCTCGGTCGTTGTCCTGCATGGCACCTGCGAAAATCTCCGCAGACGATGCAGAACCCTCATTGATGAGTACGACCAATGGAATCTTTTGATACGAACCCTTTCCGTCGCTGCGGTATTCTTGCCGGGGAGACTTGCGCCCCTGCGTATATACGATCAACTGCTTGTCTGACAAGAACTCATTAGCCATGTTGACGGCTGCGGAGAGATAGCCACCAGAGTTGTCGCGCAAGTCGATGCAGAGGTTTTTGAAACCTTCCTGTGACAGTTTGGCGAGGGCAATCAACATTTCCGGATAAGTGTTTTCGCCAAAGTTCTTGATGCGGATGTAACCAGTCTTGTCATCTAGCATATAGACTGCGGTAACGCTCTTCGTTGGTATCTCACCACGTGTCACGTTGAAAGAGAGTACTTTCTTGCTACCATATCTTACAACGCCAATCTTCACCTTGGTGTCCTTGGGACCCTTGAGGCGATGCATGGCCTCTTGGTTAGTGACAATCTTTCCTACGAAAGGCTTGTCGTCTATCGCCACAATCTTGTCGCCTGCCAATAGGCCTGCTTTCTCGGCCGGACCGTTCTGGATGACATTCTGGACGTGTATGGTGTCGTTGCGGATGACAAACTCTACGCCCACGCCCGAGAACGATCCCTTGAGGTCATCAGTGGCGATTGATGCGTCTTTTGCGCTAATATAAACGGAGTGTGGGTCCAGTTCCGCCAGAATCAGCGGGATGGCTTTATCTACCAAGGAGTCGATGTTGACGGCATCTACATATTGGTCATCGATGATGTGGAGCAAGTTGTTGAGTCGGTTGCTCCCGCTGTTGACGATGTTGAGTCTGTTGCCCGAGAAATGGTTGGAGAAAAAAGAGCCGAGGAAGATGCCCACCACGACGCAAACTGCCATGATGAGAGGCATAAACCGGTTGTTCTTATTCTTGTTCATGTTCATATAACTACTAACGTTTACATTTATATATTATCTACTTTCTCTCTCTTGTGCTTCATGGTATTCTTCCGGTTCGTCAGGATTGAGGTATTCCACCTTGATGCCAGCTCTCTCCATGAGGTTGATGCCATCGTTGAGGCGGTATTTCTCCGCATAGACCACTCGCTTGATGCCGGCCTGTATGATGAGCTTGGCACATTCGATGCAGGGGGAGGCGGTGACGTAGAGTGTGCTGCCGTCGCTGTTGTTGCTGCTGCGTGCCAGCTTGGTGATGGCGTTTGCCTCGGCGTGCAGCACGTATGGCTTGGTGACATCGTTTTCCTCGCAGACATTCTCGAATCCACTCGGCGTGCCGTTGTAGCCGTCGCTGATGATCATTTTGTCCTTGACCACCAGCGCACCGACCTGGCGACGCTTGCAGTAGCTGTTCTCTGCCCAGATGCGGGCCATGCGAAGGTATCGCAGGTCTAGCTTGGTTTGCTTGGAAAGTTCCATCTTATTATGGTGTTTTAATGAAGAGTGAATCCCTAACTCCTAGCTTTTTTGATTTCGTTGCGTTCGAGCAGGGCGTCGATGGTCGGCTCCTGTCCGCGGAATCTCTTGTAGAGTGTCATAGGGTGCTCGGTACCACCTTTCGACAGGATTTCGTTGCGGAAACTCTGGGCCGTAGCTGCGTCGAAAATGCCGTTCTTCTTGAATACACTGAAGGCATCGGCGTCGAGCACTTCCGCCCATTTGTAGCTATAGTATCCTGCGGCGTAGCCGCCTGCCATGATGTGGGAGAACTGTACGGTCATGCAGGTGTTCGGCAACTGTGGTATGATGATGGCTTCCTCCCATGCTTTCTTCTCGAATGGGATGATGTCGGCGGTGAATTCGTCTTTCTCGGTGTAGTATGCCATGTCGAGGAGTCCGAAACTAACCTGGCGTAAGCAACCGTAGGCTGCCATGAAGTTGCGGCTCTTCACAATGCGTTCTATCAACTCGTCGGGCAAGGGTTCGCCCGTCTGGTAATGGAAGGCGAAGGTGCGGAGGAAGTCTTTTTCCACCCCATAGTTCTCCATGAACTGTGAGGGGAGTTCCACGAAGTCCCACCATACATTGGTGCCTGAGAGACTCTCGAAACGTGTGTTGGCAAACATTCCGTGTAGGCTGTGACCGAATTCGTGGAGGAAGGTCTCTACCTCGCCCAAGGTCAGGAGGGCAGGCTTTTCCTCGGTAGGCTTGGTGAAGTTCATTACCACACTGGCGTGTGGACGTACATTCTTACCCTTGTGGTCTATCCATTGCCCTTGGAACTCTGTCATCCAGGCTCCTCCTTGCTTGCCCTTGCGTGGGAAGAAGTCGGCATAGAACACGGCGAGGTAACTACCGTCCTTGTCGAATACCTCGTAGGCTTTCACGTCTGGGTGATATACTGGGATGTCCTTGTTTTCCTTGAAGGTGATGCCATAGAGCTTGTTGGCGAGTCCGAACACGCCGGTGATGACTTTGTCGAGTTGGAAGTATGGACGAAGCATCTCGGCGTCGAGATTGAATTTCTCCATCTGCAGTTTGTGCGAGTAGAAGCTGAAGTCCCATGGCTTCATCTTGAAGTCTTCGCCTTCCAGTCGCTTGGCGAGTGTCTCGACCTCTGCTACTTCCTTGATGGCCGTAGGCTTGTAGGCTGCGATGAGGTCGTTGAGCAACTTATATACGTTTTCCACATTGCTGGCCATGCGGTGCTTCAGCACGTAGTCGGCGTATGTCTCGAATCCTAGGAGTTGGGCCATCTCCCGGCGCAAGTTGATGAGCCGTTTGCAAATCTCCAGGTTGTTGGAGTCGTTGTCATGCGTACACTCGGTGTTGCGTGCCATGTACATGTCCTTGCGAAGCTCACGCTGTGCGGAGTAGGTCATGAAGGGGGAATAGCTAGGGTAGTCGAGCGTGAAAATCCATCCTTCTTTCTCGTGTTCCTTGGCGTTCTGTGCGGCTGCGGCAACGGCTGTCTCGGGAAGTCCTTCGAGCTGTGCCTTGTCTGTGATATAGAGGGTATAGGCTTTGTTTTCCTTCAACAGGTTTTGGGAAAACTGCAGGGTGAGGATGCTGGCTTCTTCGGTCAGTTTGCGAAGACGTTCCTTTCCTTCCTCGTTGAGCAGGGCTCCGCTGCGTACAAATCCGTCGTAACTGTTTTCGAGAAGCATTTGCTCCTCGGGGGTAAGCTCACGGTTGGGATGGTCATGTACGAACTTGATGCGTTCGAAGAGTTTCTTGTTCAGGGTGACGTCATTGGCATGCTTGGTGAGAATCGGACTCATTTTCTGTGCCAAAGCCTCCAGTTCGTCGCAGGTCTCTGCACTCATCATGCAAGAAAAGACATTGGACACACGACCGAGCAAATCGTAATAGTGTTCACCCTTCTCTGTATCGACACGGGCAATGGTGTTCTCGAATGTAGGCTCCGCCGGGTCGTTGACGATCTTGTCGGTAGCCTCGTTGTCACGGCGGATTCCTTCCATGAAGGCTTCTTCGTAGTCGGATAGTCGGATGCGGGTAAATGGCACTGTGTCGTGCGGTGTATTATAGGGCTCAAAAAAAGGATTTGTTCGTTTCTCTATGTTCCTTTCGGTATTCTTTTCGTCTAGCATACTAACTTTCTTTTAATTTTATGTGCAAAATTAGTAAAAAAAGGCGTGATAACGTTAGGCATAATCAAGAATTTAACTAATATTACATTCTCCAGTTGTCTGTTTACCTTTCTTCTGCTTTTTACGGCTCTGATTTCCAATTATCTGTTGATTATTTTCTCTAGGGCCGGGATGTGGATTTTGCCTCTGTATAGGTACAATAAACCTTCGGCTTGCAGGCGGTTGAGAGCGCGGGATATGTCTAGTCGGCTGTCGTTGAGTTCCAACGCGATGCGGCTCATTTTGATATGAAATGTCTTTTCGCCAGCCGGGCGTGTACAGTGGGTCTCGAAAAAACGGATGATACGTTCGTCAAGGTTCTGCGGTGGTACTCTGAGAATTCGTCTGCTCATCTTCTGGGTCTGTGCGGAGATGAGGTTGAGTAGGTTGATGCGGAAGATCTCCAGTTCTTGCGACAGTTTGTGTACTTCCTGCTTTTCCAAGCGCATGATGCTGCAGGTACTTTTGGCGATATAGGTGTGGGTGAATCTTTGGCTCAGGCCAAAGATTCGTTCGGGTTGGAATATCTCCGGGGCGGTGATGTCTTCCTCGATGCGGTATCCATGGTCATCGGCCTCGGTGATGATGTTGACATCGCCAGTGAGTAGGAAGAACAGGTGCTGGCAGCGATCGCCCTCCTGGACGATAAGGTCGTCTTCCTTGACTTTCAGGAAATCGAACTTGCTGATGCCTGCTGCATAGTGCAGGTCGTTGCGGCTCAATCCCAAAAAGAGGGGAAGCGATAGGAGGGTGTCGTATAACTTGTTTTCTGCCATGTCGTCTCTTTGGATGAAGGATGTCGGGAGGGATGGTCTCCTTATTCTGCCAATATCTTTTTCATGGATGGCGAATACCAAACTTGGTTGATGCCCTTCTCGTCCGAGTAGATGAGATAGGCGAGGAGGTCGGGATGATTCTCCAAGATTTTTTGTGCTTTCTTCATTCCCAGTACCATGAATGAGGTGGCGTAGGCGTCGGCTGTGGCGCAGTTGTCGGCTACTACCGTGGCTGACAGTATGTTGTGCTGTACGGGGTAGCCTGTCTTTGGATCGATGGTATGGGCATATTTCTTGCCGTTTTTGTAGTAGAAGTTGCGATAGTTGCCGCTGGTTGCCATCGCCTTGTCCGTCACGTTGAGCACGGTCTGCAGTTCCGTGCCCGTCTGTAGCGAGTCGTCGGTGGGCTTGTTCACTCCGATGCGCCATGGCACGCGTTTCTCGCTATTGCCACGAGTCACGACCTCGCCACCAATCTCGACCATGAAGTTGTCGATTCCTTTGCTCTTCAGCAGTCGTGCCACCACGTCACTGCCGTAACCTTTGGCAATGGCTGAGCAGTCGAGCATGATGTTGGGGTTTTGCTTCTTGATGTGTCCTTCCTTTAAGCTGACCTTTTGGTATCCAACGAGCAATCTGATGCTGTCGATGACTTCCTTGCTGGGAGTGATGCCTTTCTTGAAGCCGAATCCCCATACGTTGACCATCGGAGCTACGGTAATGTCGAAGGCTCCACCTGTTTCCTTAGATATGTTTTCCGCCAGATTGAACACTTCTTGGAACATTCCATCGACCGCTACGTCTTCGTTGCGGTTGATGCGGGAGATGATGGAACTCTTGTTGAAGGGTGACAGGGAGTTGTCAACTTTTTGCAGCTCTGCCTCTATCTCTTTCTGGTAATTCTTGTCACTTTGGTAGGTGATATGGTATATGGTGCCGAAAATGAACCCTTCGTCGTGCTGATAAGGGGTGTCGTGCTGCTGGCGGATAATGAATATCGTGCCGACGACCAGGACGACTAGGAACGGCAGTTGCCAAAGAAGTTTTCTCTTGTTCATAGGCCGATGGTGTTTTGTTGACTCGCTGATATTGTTTGCTTGTTATAATTCGAAAATGATGTTGAATGTGCCGCCAAAGCGCGAACCGCCCTGTTTGCCGAATCCGGGCACATACCAGGTGTTGCCCAGGTCTCCGTCGTTGTGGGCGATGCGCCGCTTGTATCTTACGCTCCACCCTAGGCGGATGGGACCCCATATCTTGGCATCAACGCCGAATACGCCTTCTAGCCAATGGTAGTTGCACGATACGTCCTTCGCGTTGTAGGGACCTGATGTTCCCCAAACGGGGTCTGTGATGTCTGGGCTTGCCAGGTCGTACTTGAACGAAGTGAAGGCGTATCTCACTCCGCCATACAGTCGATAGATGTCGTGCTTGTTCTTCATGAGGTTCCAGTCCATGCCGATGCGCGCGTATGGGGCGTTGGTCTTGTATTGGATGTTGGTGCCGTCGTCTTTGGCGTCTGCCTTTCCGTATCCCAGTTCCACTATAGGGAAGTATTTGTCTTTGATGTTGATGCGTAGTGCCGCCTCGTATTGCCCATATTCGCCGAGCCACATCTGTCCTGCGCCAAAGGCATCCACGTTCACCGCCAGCCCTCTGAACAAGGGGATGGTGTCGGGCTGCTCTGCCATTTTCTTGATTTTGGCTTGTGCCTGTGCCGATTGGCTCGACATGAGCAACAGTAGGTTACTCACGAGCACCAAAATATATGAGGAAATGTGTTTTGCTTGCATCGAAGTTTACATCTTTATGATTGACGACTATGGAGTCTATGAGATTGTGGGTCGTGCTGACACCTGTGAGGGTATGGAAGTATGACGGGCTACAGTCGATGGACTCGAAATGTGGGTGGTTGTCCTTTGATACGACGACGGTGTCTTGGAATTTTCTCTGCTGGGCATCCAATACCTCGAAGTACAGGGTGTCCTGGGGATTGAAGTAGCTTACCGGTAGGTTGAAGCTGTCGGCGTTCTCCTGCAGGTTGAGCAGGATGCTGTCCTCTCCATTCTTCATCTTGGTCTTGATGGTGAGGTATGAGCTTGTGAGCTGTTTGATGTTGCCATCCAACTTATACTTCGTATAGACCGTGTTGTTGAGCGGACAGTCGAGGGTGCTGCATCCCGCCATCGTCAAGAGGCAAAGCAATATGACAGGTATTATTTTCCGCATCTTATCTCCTTTTCTATCTGGTAGTCGTTTCGGTTGGGGTTCTGGCGGCTCAGGAGGTCACCCAGGAATCCTGCCAAGAAGAGCTGGCTGCCCAGCAACATCGCGGTCAGGGCGATGAAGAAGTAGGGCGAGTCGGTGATGAGGTGGCCGTAGATGCCGTGGTGCAGGTCGATGAGCTTGTCGATGCCCAGGCCGATGAGGGCGAGGAAAGCGATGAAGAACACGATGGTGCCTAGGAAGCCGAACACGTGCATCGGCTTCTTGCCAAAGTTGCTTAGGAACCACAGGGTCATCAAGTCAAGGTATCCGTTGACGAAACGATTCCAGCCCATGAATTTCGATTTGCCGAACTTGCGTGCCTGGTGGTGTACGGGTTTTTCGCCGATTTTGTCGAAACCGGCGTTCTTGGCGAGATAAGGGATGTAGCGGTGCATCTCGCCATATACCTCGATGTTCTTGACCACGTCCTGGCGATATGCCTTCAGACCGCAGTTGAAGTCGTGCAGGTTGTGGATGCCGCTCACCTTGCGTGCCGTGGCATTGAAGAGCTTGGTAGGTATCGTCTTGGAGAGAGGGTCGCCTTGCTTGCGGTTCATCTTGTAACCGGAGACGAGGTCGTAACCTTCCTTGGTAATCATGTTGTAGAGTGCCGGAATCTCGTCGGGGGAGTCTTGCAGGTCTGCGTCCATGGTGATGACCACGTCGCCCTGTGCTTCCTTGAAACCGCAGTAGAGCGCAGGACTCTTGCCGTAGTTGCGGCGGAATTTGATGCCTCTCACGTTGCCCGAATTCTTCGACAGTTCCTCGATGACTTCCCAGGAGCGGTCGGTGGAGCCGTCATTGACGAAGATAACCTCAAAGCTGAAGTCGTTGGCATTCATCACTCGCTCTATCCAAGCGTAAAGCTCGGGCAAAGACTCTTCCTCGTTGTATAGAGGTACGACTACTGTAATGTCCATTATATTTTGTTTTTATGTGTTGTCACTATTGTTTCTTCACTTTCCGGCTCATCAATGCTGCGATGAACGGGCTGAGCACTGCGCCTACGATGAGGTCGGTGATCATGAATGCTGAAGCCCATGCGATGGGACTCATCATGCCAAAGGCTTCCATGACGGTGTTGATCTCGCCTTCGGGGATGCTGGACGACTGAAGCATGGCACGGTAGGTTTCCATCAGTTGGGTCATGAATGTCCCTGTATTGAGGAACCTGAACCAAAGGTATTGCACGGTGGTGAGCAGAAGGGTCGCATAGAAGAAGGTCTGCATACAGTAGAAAAGACTTCTGCGGAAGGAGATGACTCCGTCGAGGGCAAAGTCTCTGAATGCCTTGAGCCTTTTGGCAACCACAAAGGGGGTGCTGATGATCAGTATGTTGGCCAGCAACCCCCAGAATGCGTGGTTGGGGTGGACAGACCACATTGTAAAAGCGAAACTGGCAATCCAAACTGCTCCTAGGATGGCACCGTCTTGTCGGGCGAATGCCCTTGTCTGTATCAATTTTGTGAAATCAACCATGAGTTATTTTTTTTCTTACTTTTCTGCTTGAATTTTTTGTTGTTAAACCTTGCTGCTTATTTTATCTTGCAAAAATACGCATTTTTCTGTAGATAGCATATATATAAGGTGAAAAATTATATATTTTTTGATTATGTGGGGGATTTTGGATTGCGTCGTAGGGGGAGGAAGATGAATTGTGGAGGGGTGCTGAAAGTGTTGGCTGGGAAGTCTGTGAAAACAAAAAAGGAACGCTCCTTTTGGAGTGTTCCTTTTTTGAGCCTCTTGTCGGATTCGAACCAACGACCCCGAGATTACAAATCACGTGCTCTGGCCAACTGAGCTAAAGAGGCGGGTGGACAAGCGATTCATATCGCACCGCTACAACCAAGTACCCTTGCTATGTTCCCATCCTGGGGGATTCCGAGGGAGCTGGTCGTATGAGACTTGTCCGTCTCAATTGCTTTCAAGCACTCTGGGCTTTTAAGCGGGTGCAAAGGTACTGCTTTCCTTTGACCCCACCAAATATTTTGCCTAAAAACTTCGTTCTTTAACATCTGTTAGAGGTTTGGCGGGGCAACTCCTCCTAGCTTCCTAAAAGTCCACGACCGTGATGCCTGAACCTCCGAATTGTACATGCTCGTCGGCATAATGCACTACGTTCGGTACGCTGCTCACATACTGCCGGATGAGTTGCCGGAGAATACCGTTGCCCTTTCCGTGGAGGATGCGGACACGTGGCATACCCACTAGGATGGCGTCGTCGATGAAATGTTGCACTGCATTGAGGGCTTCATCACCACGCATCCCCCTCACGTCCAGGTCTTGGTGGAAGTTGCTCTTGTGGTCGTCGATGGTTTTGCGTGTCTCCTTGCTGATGCCGTATGACGCCAAGTTCTCCTTGCGATCTTCAGTCTTGTCATTGTCGGCTGAGGCGTACTCCAGTCGGCTGAGGCGCATCTTGGTGCGCATGCCTCCGAATACGGCCGTTGCCGTGTCGCCGTTGATGCTCTCGATTTTTCCTATGGTGGTAAGCCCCTTGATGCGCACGGTGTCACCTGTTTGCAGCTCGCGGTCATCGGCTTGCGTCTTGTTCTGGGCATTGCGGAGGGCAGCGGCAGCCTTCTTCTGGTTTTCAGCTTTCTCAGCCTTGTGTTTGGCGTGGCGTTCCTTGCGCTGTTGTATCTGTGCTATCTTGCGGGCTATCTTGTCATCGTTCTCCTTGGTGTCTATCTCCTGCATCTCCTTCTTGAAGAGGTCTAGCTCCTGTCGGATGCGCTTGGTCTCATCCTTTTCTGCTTGGCTCTCGCGTATTTCGCGGATGGCGTTCTCTATCTTCTTGTTGCTTTCCTTTAGGAGTTCCTCTGCTTGTTCCTTCGCTTTCTTGAGGATGGCATTTCGGCTGCGCTCAATGTCCTCGATGTCGCTCTCGTACTTGGAGATGGCCTTTTCCATATCCTTCTCGCGCTGGTGTATGTTTTGGCGCTTGTTCTCCCAGTAGCGTTTGTCGCGCACGATGTCCTGTAGGTATTTGTCGCTCTGTATGTAGTCGGACCCCACGATGTCGCTGGCTTGCTGGATGACTTCCTCGGGGAGTCCTATCTTGCGTGCTATCTCGATGGCGAAGGAGGAACCGGGGCGGCCGACGGCGAGTTGGAAGAGAGGTTTCATTTCATGGCGGTCGTAGAGCATGGCTCCGTTTACCACTCCCTCGTGGCTGTCGGCGAAGTGCTTCAGGTTCTGGTAGTGGGTGGTGATGATGCCGTATGCTCCTTGTTGGCAGAAACGGTCGAGCACCGCCTCGGCGATGGCGCCGCCTATCTGTGGCTCCGTTCCCGTACCAAACTCGTCGATGAGGATGACGGTGTTTCCATTGGCTGCCTTCATCATGTTCTTCATGTTCAGGAGGTGGGAAGAGTAGGTGCTGAGGTCGTTCTCCAGGCTCTGCTCGTCGCCAATGTCGATCATGATGCTTTGGAACACGCCAGTCTTCGAACGTTCGCTCATCGGGACACTCAGCCCACATTGCAGCATGTACTGTAGCAATCCCACAGTCTTCAGACAGACAGACTTGCCGCCGGCGTTGGGGCCTGAGATAATGAGGATGCGCTTTTCTTGTGTCAGCGTGATGTCGAGCGGAATCACCTTTTCGTGTTTCTTCTCTAGCGACAACTGCAAGAGTGGATGGATGGCGCGGATCCAGTCGATATGTGGGTGGTCTTCCACCTCAGGCTCTATCGCCTTGAAGGTGTCGGAGAGTTTGTACTTTGCCTGTATAAGGTCTATCTTGGCAAGGAAACGGTATGAGTCGATGATTTCCTTGGAGAAAGGGCGCACCTTGTTGGTGAAGTCGGTGAGGATGCGGATAATCTCCTTGCGCTCCTCTCCCTCCAGCTCGCGCACACGGTTGTTGGCCTCCACCACCTCGGTAGGTTCGATGAAGACCGTCTTGCCTGTCGCACTCTCGTCGTGTACGATACCCTTGATTTTCTTCTTGAGGGTAGGGACCACTGGGATGACCAATCTTCCGTCACGTAGGGCAGGGGTGACATCCTTCTCTACAACGCCCTCGCTCTGTGCCGATCGCAATATACTATATAATGTACGCGAGATGCTGCCCTCGGTCTTTGCAAGTTCTCGGCGAATCTGGAGAAGCTCGGGTGTGGCGTTGTCGCGTATTTTGCCAAACTTGTCGAGTATCTGGTCTATGCGCTGGATAAGTTGTGGAAAGGTCATCACGTCTTGCGAGAGGCGATGCAGGGCAGGGTAAGGATATGTCTTCTCTCTACGCCATCCATCCTCCTGTTCGGCGTGTGCGTCATCCTCGTCGCTATGGTTGAGGATTTTCACCATGCCGGCGATGGTGGCAAGCGATCGCCGTAGGTCGAACAGCTCGTCTTCCTCCAAGTGGCTGTTCTCCACACGGATGCGGAGGATGCTTTCCCTTACGTCATAGAAATATTGGAGGGGGAAGTCCTCAACTTCCTCCATCAGTCGTCTGAACTCACGCACTTGCATGAGCCATTCGTTTACTTCTTCAGACACACTGCTGAATGCCATCTTTTCTACCTGTTCCTTGCCAAGTGACGAGAGGCATCGTTCGCGCAACATCTTCCGGATTTCTGTGAATCCTATCTTGTTTTCAAAACTTTCTGGGTAAATCATGGTGCAAAGTTACATCATTTTTGGCTAACTGCCAAATTTTTTCTTTAGGTTGGCGAGATATTCCCTCCAGGTCTCGTCGTTTCGCCGATTCCATACGTCTCCCAGGAAGGCGGCTCCACCGAAGTGCCAGGTCTTGAGTTGCGGCAGGTTGCTTTGGGTCACGCCGCCCAGGGCGATTACCTTGCCGTTGATGATACCATCTTCTGCAGCCTTGTCCAGCGTCTCTTTGGTGAAGGCATGGTGGTATCCCTGCTTGGAGATGCTGTCGAAGATGGGACTGAGGAAAACGTAGTCGTACGAGTCTATTGCCTTCAGTTCCTCGACACCATGGCAGGAGCGGGATATGCTTCCCTCGAAGTGCTCTGGAATCGCATGGTTTCGCCGATTAAGGTGAATGCCGTGGAGGTGGTATTTCTCGCAGAGTTCGAAATGGTCGTGTACTACTATCTTGTGATGCCATTTTTGTGGAATCTGCAGTATCAATCGCTCGCAATCCTCGCCGCTGGAGTCGGGCTTGCGAAGATGCAGCAAGTCGATGCCTGCTTCGAGGATCTCTTCGATGCGTAGTGCTTCGTCACCGAAAAAATAGGGTGGGGTGATAATGATCCATTTCATATTATTTGATGTATAATGACTTCGGCTCATAGAAGTGGTTCACAGGACCATGTCCTTCCCCGATTTCTATGTCTTTGCCTGCCAGGATGGCTTCTGAGAGGTAAGTCTTTGCCATGGCTATCGCCGTATTCATGTCGATTTCTCTTGCTAGGTAAGAGGTGATGGCTGAGGAGAGAGTGCAACCTGTGCCGTGGGTGTTTGCGGTATTTATTTTGAAACCACGGTAACTGGTCGATAGCTTGCCTTCCTTGATAAGATAGTCTGTCTTTTCGTCGCTGTCGAGATGACCGCCTTTGATGAGTACATGCTTGCAGCCTAGCTTGCAGATGGCAGCTCCTGCAGCCAGTATGTCTTCCTTGCAGTTGATTTTTATGCCTGCAAGGATTTCCGCCTCTGGGATGTTCGGGGTGAGCAGGGTGGCCAGTGGCAGCAATTGGCCGACGAATGCATCGAGAGCTTCCGCTTGCATCAGTCGGCTTCCGCTGGTGGAAACCATGACGGGGTCTATGGTAAGGTGTCTAAACTTGCCCTGGTATTTCTTGAGTGTTTCTGCGATGGCTAGGATGGTGGCGCGGTCGTTCACCATTCCTATCTTGATGGCGTCGGGACGGATGTCTTCCATGACTGCCTCGATTTGTTCCTTTACAATTTCTGGTTTCACCTCTTGGATGGCATACACTCCCTTGGTGTTCTGTACGGTGATGGCTGTGATGGCCGATGTGGCATAGACGCCCAATGCCGACATCGTCTTGATGTCGGCTTGTATGCCGGCTCCTCCGCTACTGTCGGAGCCGGCTATGGTCATTGCGGTATAATATCTCATAGTGACTGCAAAATTACGATATATATTTGGTTTAGTCAAATAAAAAAGGAATAAAATGAACCTGTTTGTATTTTTAGTTATTGCTATATGAAAATCTTTCTATCCCTATAAGAAATCTCCGTTCCGTTGTTTGGAATGTGCGTTCCGTACTTCGGAATGGCCGTTCCGAACTTGCGAATGTGTGTTCCGTAGTACGGAACGGAGATTTCTCATTAGGTAGAGATACAACTGTTTGCTGCTATATTTTTTCTAACAACGGGTCTATTCTTATGTATTGTTGCTTAAAACAATAAATTGTTGGCGTTTTAAGTAATTTATTACCCAAAAATGATATTTCTCAGATTAATTTATTATTTTTGTAGCATAAAAACATAATAATAGAATAGGTTATGGTTAGCAAAAACTTGAATCGGATAAAAAAATAGATATGACAGAACAAGAATTAGCCAACGTGATATGGGATATCAAGGAAGTAATCCGCAACTCCTATGATGATTCTGAGGTGGAGGACGTGATATTGCCCTTCACCCTGCTGCGCCGTCTGGACTGTGTCCTCGAAGACAAATATGAAGCAATATTAGACGAACTGAACAAGTGCGAGGAGAACCTGAAGAAATACAAGCTGCAGGCTCTGATGAGGAAGAGCGGCATCACGTTCTTCAACCTCTCCGGCCTATCGCTGAAGAAGCTCCTCAACTCGCCCGACCAGATTGGCGACTCCTTCAAGACATACATCGAGGGGTTCACGGATAACGTGAAGGATATTCTCGCCAACTTCGTACATGAGGATGGCGACAGCGATACAGTGGATTTATCCAAGATATACACTCGATTGGATAGAGGCAACAAGCTTTTTGCCGTTATCCAGCAGTTTGTCGAGAAGGCTGACTTGCACCCAAGCAAGGTGAGCAATGCCATGATGGGAACCATCTTTGAGATTGTCATTCGTCGTTCCAAGGAGTCCACCAATACCAAGGCAGGTCAATACTATACGCCAAGAGAGGTTGTCAAGCTCTTGGTGAGTCTGACAATGTGCGGTAAGGAGCAAGAACTGTTCATCCCAGGCAAGGCTTTCACCATCTATGACCCATGCTGCGGTACGGGCGGTATGCTGACTGTAGGACGTGAACACTTGCAGGAGATGGCTCAGAACAAGAACCTGAAAGTATATCTTTATGGTCAGGAGTTGAGTGAAAAGACCTACGCCATCTGTAAGGCTGACCTCTTGATGAAGGGCGATGACCAGAACCTCGACCAGCAGCTCTTCCAGGGCGACACGTTGGCGGACGACAAACTGTACGGCAAGAAGTTCAACTTCATGCTTGCCAATCCTCCTTTTGGTGTGGACTGGGGAAAGGATGCTAATGTGAAAAAGGCGGTGTTGAAAGACAACTGCCCTGGTGGACGCTTTGAGGCTGGTCTTCCTTCTACGTCTGACGGTTCATTGCTCTTCTTGCAGCACATGATTGCCAAGATGGATGACCAGACAGGTTCTCGCATTGGCATCGTGTTGAACGGTTCGCCTCTCTTTAATGGCGATGCCGGCAACGGTTGGAGTAACATTCGCAAGATGCTGCTCGACCGTAACTTGCTTGATGCCATCGTTGCCTTGCCAAAGAACTTGTTCTATGGCACGGACATCACTACCTACCTTTGGATTCTCGACAACAAGCGTCCAGCGGAGAAATACCACAAGGCTCTCTTTATTGATGCTGCTCATACCAAGGAGTTCACCAACTTACTCCAGAAAAACTTGGGTAAGAAGCGTTATGAGGTAAGCGATGAGGGTGCCAAGGAAATCTTCGACATCTACAAGGAGTACAAGTCATACAGCCGTGATATTGAGTATGAGAAGACTGGCGAACTGGAGCATTTGGAGATAGCCAAGCTGCTCGACTATGATGATTTCCTCTATACCAATGTGGCGGTTCGTCGCCCATTGCGCCTGTGGTTTGAGAATATCTCTGCCAAGTATGCTGCCCTATGCGAAAGCGAGGACTTCAAGACTGAGGATAAGAAGAACATCATCTTGCGTGACATAGCCCAGTTGGAAGATGCTGACGAGAAGCGTGATGACCACGACTTCTTTGTGTGGCTGAAGGAAAACAAGGTGAAGACCACTAAGGCACAGCAGAAACTTATCCGTGATGCTTTCGGTGAAATCAATGAGGAAGCACCTATCGCCTACATGGATCCTTTCAAGAATAGTGGTGAGTGGGTTATCGACACCAATCTCAATGATACGGAGAAGATTCCTATGAAGCAAAACATCGAGGAATACTTTGAAACGGAAGTGTTGCCTTTCGCCCCTGATGCTTGGATGGACAGAAGCAAGGACAAGGTGGGATGCGAGTTCCCATTCACCCGTTTGTTCTACAAGTACCGTCCGTTGCGTAGCAGCGAGGAGATACTGGCGGAGTTGGCTGCCCTGGACAAGGACATGGAAACAGAGTTGTCAAGTTTGAAAAACGAGAAGTAGGAAACATGGAGCAAATCAGTACAAAATATACCGAGGCTGTTCAACTTATCAAGTCAGCCATCTTGCAGAATCAGTTGGAAGCTGCCAAAGCTGTCAACCGACAGATGCTTGCATTATATTATGGTGTCGGCAAGTATGTTTCCGAAAACACGCTCTACGAGCAATGGAGCGACGTCATAAATCGTCCGCCAATGGCGGGCGATTTAGACTGGCATGATTTCTTTGCTCTAAGTTTCTCCCATCATGACGAGATTTTGTCCAAGACTACAACCATCAAAGAGCGTGCTTTCTACATTCACCAAGCAGCACGAGAACCCCACCATCGGCATTGTGCTTTGCCGAGATGCCGACAAGACATACGTGGAGTATATGTTGCAAGACTACAACCAACCCATGGGTGTGGCTACTTACCAGATTATGCCCGAGCAACTGAGAAAGGTATTGCCTCCAGAAGAGGAAATCAAGAAACTGCTTAACGGGGAGGAGATGTAACGATGAAAAGATATGATTCTTATAAAGATAGCGGAGTGGAATGGATTGGCGTAGTGCCAAGCCATTGGAATGTTATGAAAACATCTTTGGCATTTCATGGAATAGGTAGTGGAACCACACCTTCTACATCCAAAAAAGAGTTTTATGATGAAAATGAAGGTTATTATTGGCTTCAAACTGGTGATTTAAATGATGGTATAATAAATGAAACGAGTAAAAAAGTTACCAAATTTGCCATCAGTCAATGCAATTTAAAATTTTATCCTAAGGATTCAATCGTTATAGCAATGTATGGAGCAACAATTGGAAAAGTAGGTATTTTAGGTATCAAGACTGCGACAAATCAAGCTTGTTGTGTCTTGCCTACAAATAAAAATATGAATGCCAAATTTGCTTTTTACGAGTTCTTAGCATGTAAGCCTGCTTTGTTGGTTTCTGCTATTGGTGGTGGACAACCAAACATCAGTCAAGATGTGATAAGGAAGCAAAAGATAGTTATACCGCCACTTTTAGAACAAGATGCCATTGCCTCTTATCTCGACAAGAAATGTTCGGAGATAGACAAAGTTATATCCGCTCAACAGAAGCGTATCGCTTTGCTCCAAGAATTGAAGCAAAGTGTCATCACTCATGCCGTAACGAAAGGACTTAATCCGAATGTTGAAATGAAAGATTCGGGAGTGGAGTGGATTGGGAGGGTGCCAAGACATTGGGAAGTTTACAAAATAAAGAACTGCTGCAAAACGGAACAATACTCTATTAAGACTGGACCTTTTGGAACCCAATTAAAAGGAGAAGATTTGCAGCCACAAGGTGATGTTGCAGTATATAGCCAACAGAATGTCATCAATAACGATTTTACAAAGGTTCGATATTTTGTTTCAAACAAAAAGGCTGAGACTTTGAAAGGGTTTTATACCAGACCTAATGATGTATTGGTTACGTCAAGAGGTACAATAGGTAAAGCTGCGATATTGTCCTCTTCGTTTCCTAATGGCATTTTGCATCCTTGTTTGATTGCATTGCGCTTAAACCAAGATATATGTTTGAACGATTGGCTCGTTATGTATATAAATGAGACGGACTGTTTTAAAACGGACGTGTATCTTAGCAGTAATGCAACTACGATTGATGTCATTTATACAGGAACTCTAAAGAATATTTATATTCCCATTCCTCCACATGAAGAACAATTAGAGATTCTAAAAAGTATAAGGGAGAAATGCGCCTTGATAGATGCATCCCTTTCCAAAGCCCAGCATCAAGTTGAACTTCTGCAAGAATACAAGCAGAGCCTCATCACCGAGGTTGTAACAGGCAAGCGCAAGGTCTCGTGATGAATTACAAAAACTACAATAGGACAAGCTACAAAAAGTTATACTAAGTAGAATGATTATGGACATAAGAACATATCTCGGCGAAACGACCGAATACGACAAGAAGCAGGAAGTGGAGCGCCGCAAGGTGAAGAGCTGGCTGAAGAGTGTCAGTGCCTTTGCCAATGGGGTGGGCGGTTGTCTGCTGTTTGGCATAGCGGATGACGATACTGTGGTGGGACTTGCCGATGCCAAGGGCGATGCGGAGTTTGTCAGCCAGAAGATAAAAGAGCGCATTGACCCTGTGCCACAGGTCAACCTGAAGATAGAGAGCGTGGACGGCAAAGACCTGCTCATTCTCCATGTGCAGGGCGGCGACGATACACCTTATTATTATATAGGCGACAGCGTGCTGGAGACCTATGTGCGCATAGGCAACGAGTCGGTGGTGGCTGACGCTACGGAGCATAAGCGACTGGTGCTGAACGGCCGCAACTCTTCGTTTGACGCCCGTCCGAGCGACGAACAGTTTGAAGACTTCTCCTTCTCCAAGGTGCGCAGCCGCTATTATGCGTGGAACGGCGTGAGCTTCGACAGCAAACTGTTCCGCTCGTTCGGCATAGTGGACAACAAGGGTATCCTCACCTATGCCGGTCTGCTGATGGCAGACGAGTGCCCGTTGAGGCAAAGCCGTGTGTTCTGCACCCGATGGAACGGAAAGACGAGGGCCGGCGGTAGCGTTGATGCCCTGGACAGTGCGGAGATAACCGGCGGACTCGTCACACTATTGGAGGACACCATGTCGTTTATCCGCCGCAATACCCGCACCATGTGGTACAAGGAACCTATGCAGCGGGTGGAGATTCCCGAATACATGGAGCGTAGCGTATTGGAAGCCGTAGTGAACGCGCTGGCTCACCGCGACTATCTTATTCTGGGCAGCGAGGTTCATGTGGATATGTATGACGACCGTATGGCGATATATTCTCCCGGCGGTATGCCCGAGGGGCGGCTTATCCAAGACATGGACTTGTCGGACATCCCCTCCGTAAGGCGCAATCCCGTCGTTGCCGACATCTTCACCCAGTTGGGATTCATGGAGCGTAAAGGCTCTGGCATGGGCAAGATTCTGAATCCTATAAAGAACCTTCCGTATTTCACCGAGAGGCTCTTGCCCAAGTTCTTCTCCTACCGTGCGCAGTTTACCATCACCTTCCCAAATATGATAGGGATATGGCTGGAGACGCACCCCGGAATGGAAGTGAATTGGGTGGAATCTACTGATGATACTCAAGGTGTCACTCAAGGTGTCACTCAAGGTGTCACCCAAAGTGTCACTCAAGGTGTCACCCAAGGCAAAGAATTGGATAAATGGATAGAACGTCAAGTTGCTACTTATCCTAAAATTACGACAAAGGAATTGGCTTCTCAAGTAGGAGTAACTACAAGAACTATAAAGCGGCATATAACAAATATGCCTCACATAGTATATGTAGGAAGCGGTTACAGCGGTCATTGGGAAGTAAGAAAAAAGGATTAAAAAGGACAAATTCGTCGATTATGACCGACGAATTGTAAATTGAAAAGAGTTTCGTAAGAGAATAGAATTCAAAATTCTACAAAATTGCACGAATTAGGTGCAGAAATTTATAAATACATAGACTATGGCAGACAAAGATAAGCAAGACATCACCCTTCAAGGTTTTGTCAACGAAATAAAATCCATTATCAACACGGCTCGCACCAATGCCGTGCGCAGCGTTGATTTTTGCCGAGTACAAATGTACTGGGCCATCGGACAGCGTATAGTGGAAAAAGAACAGCAAGGGAAAGAACGTGCTGAATACGGCACTTATCTCATCAAGAACCTTGCCAATGAGATTGAACCAGAGTATGGAAGTGGATTTGGAGAGCGACAACTTAATTTTTGTCGCCAATTCTACAATACATATCCAATTGTGAACGCACTGCGTTCACAATTGAATTGGTCACAATACAGAATGCTCATTCAAATCTCTGACCCTGACAAGCGGGAGTACTACGAACTGGAAGCTGCGAACGAAGGATGGACGGGACGACAGCTTGAACGTCAAATCAACTCCATGTTGTATGAGCGTCTTCTGATGAGCAACGACAAGGAGGCGGTTCTTGCTGTGGCACGCAAAGAACGTGTCCCGGAGAAGCCCGAAGAAATCATAAAGGACCCGATGGTCTTGGAATTTCTTGGCTTAGAGCGCAAGCCTTCCTACTATGAGAAGGATTTGGAGAGTGCTATCATCTCGCATATAGCCGACTTCTTGCTCGAAATGGGCAAAGGCTTTTCTTTTGTAGCCAGACAAAAGCGTCTTTTGATAGAAGACGACGAGTATTTTGCCGATTTGGTCTTTTATAACCGGCTGTTGCGTTCGTTTGTGGTGATAGAGATAAAAAACCATAAGCTAACGCATCAAGACCTCGGTCAACTGCAACTCTATGTGAACTACTACGACCGTTACGAGAAGACAGCCGACGAGAACCCTACCATTGGCATTTTACTCTGTACCGAAAAGAATGATACTGCAGTAAGACTTGCCTTGCCGGAGGACAACAAAACCATACTTGCCAGCAAGTACCAACTCTATCTGCCAACAACAGAACAGTTGATTAGTGAAATCAACGTAGTGAAGAAAATGGCAGAAGGTGGAATTAAAAACAATCAACGATGATAAACCTCTTGAACGAAACAACATTTGAGGAGCACATTGCAAATAGTCTTGCAAGTAGCGACCTATATAATATTATTGCTGTCCGCTAAAACTCAAAAGAGCATAATTATCCTGCCCGAAGCCGATCCGTCGCATCATCTACACCACGAACCTCGTCGAGGGATACCATCGCCAGGTACGCAAGATCACCAAGACAAAAGGCGTATTCACCAATGGTGACTCACTCTACAAGCTAGTCTATTTGGCCTACAGAAACATACGAAAGAAATGGACTCAGCCCCATCAT
>CAVBGK010000050.1:0-10091 GCA_963594995.1 Bacteroidaceae bacterium | reverse complement strand
AGCAGTCTCTTGGCAGGTTAACGACAACAAGGCTGACACAGTTCAGTTGACGTATCCCGTTTGAGGGTGGTTGACTCTATTGTTTCTTTTTCTTTTTTGCCGTTTTACGTTTTTTGCCAGTATCTTTCTCCTTTTCCTTTCGTAGTCTTTCCGCCCTATTTTGCTCATATACTATCGAATTAAGATAATGTATATTGCCGTAACATAAAAAAATCAAGAGGAGATTAACCTTATAACTCTTTTTAATCAACCAATTGTCTAGAAACCGATTTGTTACTTGTGTTGGTTTTTTGTTACGCTCTACCAAAAAATCAATGTATTGAAGGTACTTATTGTAAAAAGACCTATCATACCCATGGAATTTGTCTCCTAACAACTTGTTTATGGTGTCATCTTTGAAATCTTCCACTTTTTGAATGTTAAGATTACTCAAATGCTTCTTGTAGAAAGCTTCAAATGCACTGATGTATGTATTGTTGTTACAACATTCCAACACTGTGCTCCCTTCATACTGGTTTAAGAATTTCAATATTTCTAGACCGTCTGCTGTGTTTGGCCATTTTGCGAATTTTTTACTGTCGTACTGATCACTGAGACTTATGTACCTAAATTCCGAAATTTCTTTTAGAAGCACATCTTCATTATTCTTTCTATAGCGACAGAGGAAAGAGATTGCCGGAAATTTACTACACCAATCAAAAAAATCATATCTCTCGTAATCGTGGTTTTTGTCATTCGTTTTATCGGATATAACGTTGACAAACGAGTTTAAACTCTCCGACAAATCACGAAGACGGATAGGACAACCTGCAAGACGTAATAATCTTAGGATGATAGATATTTCATCCTTTTCGTTTGAAAAGTAGTCTACAGAAGTTACAGCCTTTTCTCCTTTATAAATAAAGCGAACATATTTACTTTCGGATTCCTTTAAATACCTTTTCACCCGAGGCTCCATTTCCTCAATCTCGTAACCTATAATATCCGATACTTCTTCGATTAAATCATCTAGATATACCGGATGGTCAGATGATAAAATAATATTGTCAACGATTGGCGAATAAAAACTCGTATATATAAACATATTGTATGATGTCTTTTATATGTTTTGGTACATGGACCTACCGACACCCCTCCTTTGTTCTTTGAAATTGAGGGAATACAAGAGTTCAGTCTTACACTTGGACACGTATCGGTAGGCATTTTCTGTCGACTTATTTTCGGATCGTCTCGACAATATTCATCGCTTGCAAGTGCCGTACTTCCACTTGAACACACTTTCTATCGGCACGCCGCGCCAAGCCTGCGGGCATTTCAGTCCGAAGATATCGGCTATGGTGGCAGCAGTGTCGTACTGGATGACGACATCGGTAATCTCCTGTCCTTGGCGGACATTCTTTCCGCTGATGATGAAGGGTACTTCCATCTCCAGCAGGGTCTGACCACCGTGACTGGTACCGATACCGCCGTGATCGGCCGTGACGATAATGATTGTGTCATCGTAGATGCCAGCGTCCTTCAAAGCCTGTACCAAGAGGCCGATCTGCTTGTCGACACGAGCCAACACGTCGTAGTACGCAGGCGTATCGTGGCCTATGGCATGACCCACATGGTCTACCTGGTCATAACAGACGGCAAAAAATGTGGGCTTCTTCTCCTTGATGTAGTTTACCGCCATGCGGCACAGTTGCATGGAGTCTTTCTCGTAATTGGTGGCGACATCCACGTAGTCGATGGCGAGCGAGTCGACAAGATACTTTATGCCGTCCCACTCCGCAATACAGCCTGTCACCGCTTTGGGGCACTGTTCGCGAAGGATGGAAAAGATGGTGGGGAAAATACCATGTCCGTTGGTCGTCATGGAAGGGACCTCCGGCACACGCGAGTTCCAGTTGGTATAACCGTGTATCTCCGTGGGTGCGCCATTGAACATCGAGGCCCAGTTGACGGCCGACTCCGACTTCAGCACACAACGCTTCTTCAGCGTATAGCATCCACTGTTCATCAGACCCTGGATATTGGGGATATCATGTGCCTTGGGCACACTGTATGCGCCCCAACCGTCAATGCCGATAAGGAGTACATGCTTGGCTTTCCATACATTTTTTGCCGCACTTGCCGTGAGTATAGATGCCAAGACAAGAGCGAGTAAGGATAACGTACGTCTCATAATTGTTGTTCTTTTGGATTTCAAAAATGATAGACCACCGTCAGAGCGTCTGCTTTCCGGCCTTCACACTGAGTTCTTCTTTCTTGTCACCCCACATCAGCGTCACCTTGAAGGGGACATTGGTCTCGATGGTGACGTGCGGACGCTCGTCAACCGAACCGCGTTTGGCGACATGCACCGACACATTACCCTTCTCTCCAAACGGATAGCGGTCGATACCATAACCTTCGGTAAGCGTGACATCGATGGTCATACGGTTCTCAGGAATGTCCGAACGTATACCAAACACAAATTCGAAGAGATCGGAGATAGGTATCAGTCCGGTCCAACCCACAAAGTTCTTGCGAGCCATAAATCCCGGCGCAGCCTCCTCCGGAGCATAATATTCCCAAAAAGTACCTGTCTTTTCATATACCCGGAGCACATTGTCGTAGTGGTTTCTTGCTATCTCATGAGCCATCTGACGATAGCCCTTGTCCATCAGTCCGGTGATGACCATATAGTTGGCTCCCGGCCATACTCCACCTACCCAGTAACGGCCATTGGCTTTGTACTTGGGATGATCGGCAGCAAGTGACGGTACACGATGCGGACGATTGAATGTCGTCGTATCATTGAGGTGGGCCACAAACCTGTCGAGCCGGTCTTTCGGCAGTACATCCGTCAACAGCGCCCAATAAGCGTATACACCTTGGGTCGTCGATAGCGAGTCATTGGCATACTGGTCATAGAGGAAGGCATCGCTGTCGTTCCACATATGGGCATTGATATAGGCCGTAAGATTCTTGATGTCGTCCTCAAACTCCTCTATCTCCTGCCAACGCTCCAGATAAAATCCCATCTGCAACAATATCTTGGCAGAGAGTATCTGCTGTAGGCAAGCGTCAAGCCATATCATGTGTCCGTGACTATAAATCGTGTTGTAGCCATCGGGCACACGCGGCATATTGTCCATACCGGTACCCCATCCGCTGCTCCAGTAAGTACCGTTGCGCCAAGTGCGGTTGAGTTTGAGCCATTTGTAGTAGGCCGCGAGCACAGGGAACACTTTGTTGAGTCGGCTATCGTCACCGGTCTGCGTGTAGTAGAGCCATTCGGCCCACGGAAGTAGATTGGGACCCGTGCTTGTAGGGTCATAACGTCCGAAACAGTCTGATCCGTCGGCCCGTATCTCCCGGCAGATAAATCCGTCAGGATGCTGCTTGGCATAGAAGTTGTCAAGCGTCTTTTGGAAGGGGAAGAAACGCATACCATACCGGCAAAACATAGATATGAAAGCATTGTCCCACATGAAGATATTGCCGTTGTAGGCAGGAGCGATATACGAGGTGACGAAGCCCGAGTCGTCGAGCGGTTGACAGATATTGCCGATGCCTATTTTCCAGGCCTTCCAGTACATCTCGATTTCCTTTTCATGTCCATCCCAGTATGGAGCCGGGAGTATTTTGCGCGCCTGCTCGAAAGAGCCTGGCTTGGTCTTTTCCATCTTTGCCGTACGGAATGCATTCTCCGCCACGAGCGTCTGCATGACGTAAGTGTTCTTGTAGGGAAGTTTGTAGAGCGGCGAACCCGAAGAAATGAGGTTCTGCGCCATTGCTGTACCGCCCAAAAGCAAAGCAGCGGCAGCCATTGTGATTTTTGTCAATGTCATAGATTTACGGTTTTACCTTCGACCTCCGTCAGATGTCAGTATCTGCACATTTTCGACATCTGGCAACAGGAAACTGTCCGGTTATTTTCATAATAGATACGTTCTTCCGATCGGAAGTATGCGCTTACGGACAAAGGTACGGTTTTCTTCCGAAAAAAAGAAATCCTTGCCCCGAAAAGGACAAGGATTTCGATATGGTCAAATAAAAACCGTGATTGCTACATCATACATTACTTGGCAGTAGAGTAACCCTCGTTCTGCTTGAGAGCCCCACCAGACTTCGTGATTTCCGTTGAAGGATAGGGGAAGGCTATCATATAGTCCTCATAAGTCTGCTTGTTGGTGTAGTCCTCATAGTCGCCTACAGCGAACGGGCTGTCCGGATCGCTGCGACGCTCATAGTGGCGTACACGAGGATGGGCATTGAGCTCCTTCGAGGCCAGATTCTTGATTTCGGTTTCACCGGAATGATACCAGCGCTTGAGGTCGTAGAGGTGGTCTGTGAACTCGAAGGCCAATTCGCAACGACGCTCGTGATAGAGGTCTGTCCATGTAGCGTTGCCTGTGATGGGAGTCAAGTGAGAGCGGGTACGCAGACGGTTGAGGTCTGTGGTAGCCTTGGCTGCCTGTCCGGTAGCCAGATAAGCCTCTGCACGGAAGAGCAACATCTCGGCAAAGCGGATGAGCGGCAGATTGACGCGTGCGGTAGGCCAGTCACCGTTGGTGCTCACATAGCCGGCCTTATCGGCGTTCTCATACTTGAAGGGATCCATGTACTTGTTGATCATGAAACCAGCCTCAATATCTGAAGAAGAATAGAATCTGCGGGTCTCGCCGAAGAACTGGAATTCCTGACCGTACTCCAATACAGAGCGGTGGAGACGGGCGTTGTCGGCACCGTCTTTTGCCATTTCCTCATAGATATCATAAGATGGTTTCATCTGTCCCCATCCGTTGTAGATACCCCAACCTTTGTTCTCAATGATGATACCAGGGAACTCTGATCCACCAGGGGTGTCACCACCTGTTCCTGCGATACCGAAAATATATTCCTTGGTCCAGAAGTTGTTGAAATCGGAAGAGAAGACGTCGTCATACTCGGTAGCAAGACCACGGCCATAGGTGCTTTCCAATTCATTGACCATAGAGATGACATTGTTCCACTGCGAAGCATCCCATGCTGCCCAGTAGGCGTATACCTTGGCTTTGTAGGCTACGGCAGCGGCTTTGTGAGCGCGACCGCGGTCGTCGGCACCGTATTCCTCAAACTTGGGCAGGTACTTGATGGCATTGTCCATGTCCTCGATGATGTACTTGTAGTTGTCTACGACAGATGCCTGCTGCTTGGGTATGGAGTTGTCATACTCGCCGGCATAGTCCTCATAGCGGGTGAAAGGCACACCTTGCTTGCCTGTTCCATAGCGATAGGCGATATAGAAGTGGGCAAATCCGCGCATGAAGAAGGCTTCGCCGAGCGAACGGGTCTCAACTGAGGTCAGCGTGGTAGAAGCCTGCTTCTGCAGCAGTTTCTTGATGACCCAGTTGGAACGTGCTATCACCGTCATGAAGTTGTTGTACGTAGTACGCAACGGACTTTCATCGCCGTTGTACTGGAAGGTAGCGAGCGTATTGTATCCGCGTGTACGTCCCCAAACAATGTCGCAGGCAGCGCCTTGTTCCCAGAATATCTCACGACCGAAAAGGCCTTCCTGATGGATGGGAGCATAGAGAGCGTCGATGGCGTCGATGGCCTGATTGTCGTTGGTGAAATATTGCGTCGTGGTCGATGTTCCCTCAGACTGCACATCTAAGAAATCGCTGCAGGAACTGAGAAGCGCCAGCGAGACGACGGCTGTCAATATATACTTTGTTTTCATAGTGTATTTCTTGATTTAAGATTTAGTATGTGAGTTTCACTCCGAACGAGAATGTGCGCGATACCGGATAGCGCATAGCGTCCCATCCACCGCACTCGGGGTCGATACCGGTGTAGTCGGTGATGGTGAAGAGGTTTTCACCGCTCACGTATACGCTCAGGCGACTGTTGCGGGCGTTGAAGTGCTGGCACTTGCGGAGCAACTTCGTCAAGTCATAGGACACGGTCACGTTCTTCAGACGGAGATAGGAGGCATTCTCCAGATACCAGTCAGAGGCTGTCGAGAAGTTGCCGTTGGGGTCGTTCTTCGACAAGCGGGGAATGTTCGATCCGCGGTTGGTCTCACTCCATGCGTCGAGTATGCGGCTGTCGCGGTTGAAGTTGCCTTCCACGTCAGAGAGGGTCATGCTCTTGGCTACATTCAAGGCCTGTGCACCGGCTACGCCCTGGAACATAGCAGAGAACGAGAGGTCTTTCCAAGTGAAGCCACCGGAGAGCGAGAAGGTCCACTTCGGCGTTGCGCTGCCGCAGTACTGACGGTCGTTGTCGTCGATAGTACCATCACCGTTGGCATCAACAAACTTCAAGTCGCCGGCCTTGGCATTGGGCTGTATGCGCTTGCCATCCTTTTGATAAGCAGCGGCTTCTTCGTCACTCTGGAAGATACCGTCGGTTCTGATGAGATAGAACGATCCGAGAGGCTGACCTTCAGCATCCTGATAGCAGTAGGGTATGAGACGGAAACTGCCGTCACCGGTCCATACACCAGCATTGCCTTCAGAGTCTTTCACGCCGATGTCGCTCACCCAGTTTTTCAGCCATGCCACATTGCCGCCTACATAGTAGGAGAAGTTCTTATTGACACGGTCGTTCCATGTAGCAGAGAATTCGATACCGCGGTTGCGAACCTCACCCTGGTTGACGAGCATTGCGTTGATACCGATACTGTTCGGCCAGTTCATAGACTGTGTCTGGATAAGGTTGTAGGTGCGCTTCTCAAACCAGTCGAGCTGCATGGCCAAACGATCGTTGAACATGTTGAGGTCGAGACCGAGGTCAAACTGCTCGGAAGTCTCCCACGTCAGATTGTTGTTGAGGGCTGTCTGGTTGTAGACGAACGTATTCCAAAGAGTGTTCTTCTCTACACCGTACTGTGCCTGCTCCTGCCATGTGGACAAGCCCAGAAGAGCCGACTTGTAGTTGTAACCGATGGAACCGAGGTTGCCCACACGTCCCCAAGATGCACGGAGTTTCAAGAGCGAAACGACGTCAGTCTTCGGGAAGAAACTTTCATTGGACACCTTCCATGCTGCGGTCACTGCGGGGAAGTCGCCGTGGTTGTTTTCCTTCGGCAGACGGCCTGCATAGTCACGGCGCCAAGATGCGGTCACGAAGTAGCGGTCGTCATACGAGTAAGCCAAACGGCCGATAAGCGACACATTGGCATCAGGACCAGTAAGGTAGTCGGAAGCCGATACCGATCCGGCATAGGCCAGATACTGCAGATAGGCAGACTCATCGGAGAAGGTCTTGCCGTTGACGCTAAATCCGCGTACATTATAATGATCGGCAGTAGTAGAGAGCAATGCGCCTACGGTGTGCTTGCCGAATGTATTGTCGTAGGTCAGCGTGTTCTCTGTCTTCCACTGGTCGGTACGGTAAGTGCTCTCGTTAAGGGAGTTGCTGCTGTTGGGCTTGCCCACCTCATCGCGACGGGGGTTAAACTGCTTGTAGTAGTTGCTTTTGAGATTGTAGGTGAAACGGCTCACAAATTTGAGACCGGGAACAACGTTGGCAATCTCCAGTGCAGTGGTCGACCATGTATCACTCGTGCGGCTGAAAATATTGCTGGCCGTGAGCGTACTCATCGGGTTGACTGCGTCACCGTGTATGTCGGCATAGTTGGAACCGTACTTTGCGATGTACTCGGGATCCTCGGTTGTTGTTCCGCCAAATCCACTTTCGGTATACGGACTATAGACCGTAGCACTTGCGGGCATATAGATGGCCGACAACACAGCACCGGTATAGCCGGATGTTGTATTGGTAGAACGGCTTTGAGTGTTCTTCCATACGAGGTCTTCAGAGATAGACACCCACTTGTTGATCTGGTACTTACCGTTGTAGTGCAGAGAAAGATTCTTGTTGAATGTGTTGACAAGAACACCTTCGTCGTTGTCATAAGCAAACGAGAGACGGTTGGTGAACGTGTCTGTACCTGTATTGATCGATACGTTGTGACGCTGATAGAATGCGGTGCGGAAGATTTCGTCCATCCAGTTGGTACGGGTAGTGCCAATCCAAGGATTCTTCGTGACATCCCAACCTTCGGGCAGACTCAGTCCAGCGGCTGCATAAGAGCGTTTTCTCATCTCTATTTCCTGCTCGGCATTGAGCGGTGTCGGCAGGTTCATGGCATTGCGTATGCCGACCATGCCGTCATAGGAAAGTGAAGTCTGACCCTTCTTGGCCTTCTTCGTGGTGACGAGCACTACGCCGCCGGCACCCGACTGGGCACCATAGATAGCAGCCGAAGCAGCGTCCTTGAGCACAACGATCGACTCGATGTCATTGAGTGAAGAGATAGGAGCACCGGGCACTCCATCGACTACCCACAGCACATTGTCGCCGTTCTGCGATCCTTGACCACGGATAACGATATTGGGACTTGATGTCGGATCGCCTCCGCTCGACTGTACGGTGACACCAGCCAACTGTCCTTGCAACATGCCCTCGGTAGAGGTGACAGGGCGCACGGCCAGTTCATCTACATTGTTGACCACTCCGACAGCAGCCGAGAGGTCTTTTTTCTTTGTTGCGGCACCGTAACCGATAGCCACCACCTCGTTGAGCATATGACTGTCATCTTCGAGCGATACGGTGACCTGTGAGCGTCCGTTCACCTTGATGGTCTTTTCGGCATATCCGATAGAACTGACCTGCAGTTGGGCACCGGGCTTCACGTTAGCCGTAAATTTTCCATCGATGTCTGTCACTGCGACCACGCCGCCTCCAACAACCTTCACTGTTGCTCCGACGACGGGCTGACCTTTGGTGTCGGTTACCAAACCGCCCACTTTCATGGTACCTTGTTGTTGAGCGAATGTCTCTCCACCTGCGACAGGTGTACTGCCGGCATAGACGGACAAAGAAGAAAACGAAAGCAAGGAAACGGCTGCGACGCCGAGTGCTTTGCGTTTCCAACTTGTTTGCAAGTTGTTCTTTCCCATTTTTCTGTTTTTAATTGTTTCTTCGGCGACCAAAAAGCCGCCTCGTAAATTTGTTTTCATAGTCACAAATTGCCTACCATTATAAATGTGGTACAGGAGAACGGAAAGGGTAATTTCACCTTACAATAGGCCATCGTTCTCACGGGCAACATTGATTAACACGATTGCAAATATACGCTAAAATAGGTTACGTAACAACTTTTTCAATGCAATTTTCAGTATCGTAATGCTGTTTTCACGGATTCGTAACACAATCGGCCGATTGTGTGCGAAAACAATTTTTTACGCATGATTTTCGAGTGCTGCGCCACTGCGCTTTTCTCCATCAAAATGCGACTTCTGCCTACCACAAAGCCTTGACCGCAAACCACACGATAGGCACGAGAAGTGAAGGAAGAAGATTAAGGGTCTTGCAGTCTTTCAGATTGAGCAGCGACAGACCACTGCCCATGATGAGCAGTCCGCCGACAATGAGCAGTTCGGCCATCAGCGCATCACTCACGGCCTCACTCGACATCTGCGCCACAAGATAGAACAGGCCCTGCCACAAGAAGAGTACTGGAGCAGAAAGTATCATGCCTATGCCGTAAGTGGAAGCAAACACACAGGAGGACACCAGGTCGAGCGTAGCATTGGTGAAGAGCAAGGTATTGTCTCCCTTGAGCGCACTCATCACCGGACCAAGCATCGACAACGGACCGATACAGTAGAGCAGCATCGCTGTAATGAGACCGTCGGCAAACGAAGACGAGGAGGCACCGGCTCCATCCTTTTCAGACGGCTGTTTTCGGGTGCGCCGCTCAATAAGACGACGGAAACGGCCGTCAAGGTCAAGACGGGTACCCACCACTCCGCCTATGGCGATAGCAAGAATAAAAAGCACCGGATACTGGCTTTCCTTCATGTGCGAGATAGAAGCATTGAGACCTATGGCGAGTGAAGCAAGGCCCAACGAGTCATACAATACCCGCTTGTATTTGTCTTTCACCCCAGAATGCAGCAGTGTACCCACAATGGTACCAACAATGATGGCACCGGTATTTACAATTGTTCCTAACATAAAATAAAATCTATTACATAAGTAGGTATTCAAAATTATTCGTATATATAGGTCAGCAGATGCCTATTATACTTTGACATGTCTCTGCACCTTCTTTTCGCCTG
>CAVBGK010000049.1:0-61436 GCA_963594995.1 Bacteroidaceae bacterium | reverse complement strand
TACAGCAACTTACGGATGTAAAAACATAAGGGATGATTTTTATCGGACAGCAATAATTAACTACCAAGACGCTACATGGAAGCAAGTCACCCTGCCTCGTGCCTTCAACGAGAAGGAGGCATTCAAGGTCTCCATCGAGAATCTCTCAGACACCATCATGTGGTATCGCAAGCATTTCGACATCAAAGAGACAGGCGACCGCAAGTACTTCATTGAGTTCGAAGGCGTGCGTTTCGACGCGGACATCTGGCTCAACGGAAAGAAAGTGGGCTACACGGAGAACGGCGTAATGGCAAGCGGCTTCGACCTTACACCTTATATTATCAAGGGAGAGAATGTCATCGCCGTGCGTATCGACAACTCCTGGGAGTACCATGAGCGCACCACGGGACAACGATACCAGTGGAACGACAAAAACTTCAATGCCAACTACGGCGGAATCCCCAAAAATGTGTTCCTCCACGTCACCGACAAGTTCTACCAGACCCTGCCCCTCTACAATAATCTGAAGACCACGGGTATCTATATCTATGGCACAGACTACGATATCAAGGGCAGAAAAGTGACAGTGAACGCCGAGTCGCAAGTGAAGAACGAGGACTCTAAACCACGTTCCTTCCGTTTTTTCGCCAAGGTGACCGATGCTGACGGCAAGAAGGTGGCCCATCTCGACGGCAAGAGATACACCCTGCAACCCGGCGAGACCCAAACCGTAAAAGTAAGCGGCACACTGACAAACGCCCACTTTTGGAGCTGGGGCTATGGCTATCTCTACAACGTGAGGACCCTATTGAAAGCAGACGACGGCAGCAAGATAGACGATGTGGTCACCCGCACGGGTTTCCGCAAGACCCAGTTTGGCGAGGGCAAGTTCCTCCTCAACGACCGTGCCATCATGATGCACGGCTATGCCCAGCGCACCAGCAACGAGTGGCCAGGCGTTGGCATGAGCGTACCGGCGACGAGGTTGAACTCTTCGTCAATGGCAAGAGCCAGGGCAAGGGCGAGCGCAGCAACCAGTGGCTCTTCACCTGGAAAAACGTACCATTCGAGGAAGGCAAGATTGAGGCGATAGCCTATACCAACGGACACGAGACGAGACGACACAGCATCGAGACCGCCGGCAAACCTCACCACATCCAACTGAGCAAGATCGAGAACCCGGAAGGTTTCAAGGCCGACGGTGCCGACATGGCGCTCATCCAAGTGGAGGTCGTTGACAAGCAGGGCAGACGTTGTCCGATCGACAACCGCATCATCCACTTCAATTACCAGGGTGAACTGGAATGGCTCGGCGGCATCGCCACCCCCAACGAGGAGACTCAAAAGAAACTCGCCGACAAGAAACAGAGCCTCGTAGTGAACAAAAATGAGACAGCCGAGCAGAAAGCTACCCGTAAGGCTGCCGACATCCTCGACTCCACCGACAGCGACAATACTTTCGACAACTACGTCGGAAGCATAGACCTACCCGTGGAGTGTGGTGTAAACCGGGTGCTCGTCCGCAGTACCGCCAATCCCGGCAACATCAAGATTTTCGCCGGAGCTGACGGCATCAAAGGTGTTGCAGAAATAGACTTGAACACAGAGAAGGTAGATATCGCCCATTACCTACCCCAGCATACCCTAAGGGGTGACCTCTCACGTGGCGAGACACCTTCCACCCCATCATACACAGACATCAAGGAAACCCTAGACATCGCCGAGGTGGTGGTTGGAAGCAACCAGGAAGATGCCAAGAAGACCTTCGACGATGACGAGACTACGGAATGGAAGAGCGACAGCAACCCAAAGAATGCCTGGATCACTTATCAGCTACCCAAGAAAGATGTCGTCAACGAGATTACCATGAAACTGACAGGATGGAGAGACAAGATGTACCCTCTCGCCATCTATGCTGGCAAGAAGAAAATTTGGGAAAGTTACACTTACGTTTGCCTCGGCTACGTCCACATTAACATCGACAAGCCTGTCAAGGCCAAGGAGCTAACCATCAAGATGATAGGAGATGCCAAGAGCAAGACACAGCTTGGCGACACAAAGGAGCTAGCTGGCGGAAAGGCGAGCACCCTCGACTTCATCGGTATCACCAAAGGCAAGCCCATACTGCGAATCGTAGAAATCGATTTGTTGAAAAACAAGTAACATTCCACCTTATTTTATAAGGCTGTGCCATAAGTAGTTTATGGCACACCCTCTTTTATTGCCGTCCACATCAAAGGCATTCCCTACTTTTTGACAATTCTTCTTTCATATTTGAACGATTTCATTATTTTACAAGTCACAGAAGTTGCCCAACTGAAATAAATTGATTATCTTTGCAGAAAGAATCATGCAAATAACTTAAAAACCATTTTATAATGCACAAACAAAAAAGAAACCAATTCATAGGCATGTCCTTCGCCCTGTCTTTGATGTCATCACTCAACTGTCAGGCACAATTCCTCCCTACCCCAACACAGGAGGCCAAGCCCGGTGTCAGATGGTGGTGGATGGGATCAGCCGTCGATAAGGAAAACCTCAAGTGGAACCTCGACGAATATGCCAAGGCTGGCATCGGTGCCGTAGAAATCACCCCACTCTATGGAGTACAAGGCAACGACTCCAACGACATTCCTTACCTGTCTCCCAAATGGATGGATATGCTTCAGTTTGTCGAGAAAGAGAACCAGCAAGTTGGCATCGAGACTGACATGGCCACAGGCACCGGCTGGCCTTTTGGTGGTCCCTGGGTACCCATCAACGAGGCGGCATGCAAAGCTGTGTTCGTAGATACCATCGTAGATATCAAGCAAAAGCTGATGGACATCGACTTCAATGTGCCTCAGAAGGAGCGGGCAATCTCCAAGCTCAAGATTATCAAGTCATATCCTGTAGAAGGAAACAACAAGAAAAAACGCGTCATCGCCCTCTATGAGAGCCGTACCCAACAGAAAGTAAAACGTGCCGCCCCTGGTGGCGAAGGATACGTCATCGACCACTTCGACTCTACAGCCGTGTCACATTATCTCCAGCACATCGACAGTGCTTTCGTGACATCCAAGACCCCTTATCCCCATACTTTCTTCAATGACAGCTATGAGGTATATGGCGCCAACTGGACCCCTACCTTACTGACCGAATTTGAGAAGATGCACGGTTACAAGTTGCAGGACAAGTTCCCTGAGTTTTTGGATGGAGATGCCATGGTCGTGAGCGACTACCGAGAGACTTTGGGTGACATGCTCCTCCACAACTTCACGGAGCAATGGACGAAGTGGGCACACGAACGAGGAGCCATCACCCGCAACCAGGCACATGGTTCGCCAGCCAACCTCATAGACTGCTATGCAGCTGTTGACATACCTGAGATTGAAGGCTTTGGCCTTACCGACTTCGGCATCAATGGCTTGCGCAAAGACCCAGGCAAGACACGCCCTAACTTCAGTGACCTGAGCATGTTGAAATACGCCCCTTCGGCAGCCCATATCACAGGCAAGAAATATACATCCAGCGAGACATTCACCTGGCTCACCGAGCATTTTCGAACCTCTCTGAGCCAGATGAAGCCCGACATGGACCTGATGTTCTGCGCCGGAGTCAACCATATGTTCTTCCACGGTACCGCCTATTCGCCCAAGGACACCCCATGGCCAGGATGGAAATTCTATGCTTCCATCGACATGAGCCCCACCAACAGCATCTGGCGTGATGCCCCGGAATTCATGAAATACATCACCAACTGCCAAACTTACCTGCAATGGGGACAGCCGGACAACGACTTTTTGGTCTATCTACCCGTGAGAGACATGTGGCGCAAAGATACCCAAAAATGGCTCATGCAGTTTGACATCCACTCGATGGCAAAGAAAGCGCCCGAGTTCATCAAGGTGATACTAGACATCGACCAGGCAGGATTCGACTGCGACTATATCAGCGACAACTATCTCCGCACCTGCACCTTCAAGAACGGCATGATTGAGACTGCCGCCGGAATTCGTTACAAAGGTATCATCATACCTGGCAACAACATCATGCCTAGTGATGTCATCCAGCACATCTCCGACCTCAAGTCACAAGGAGCACAAATCATCAAGGGCGACAACACGCAGGCAATGGCCCTGGCCGCACGCCCCGAGATGATGAAAAAGCAACTGGGACTGAAGATGATTCGCCGCAGTAATGACATCGGACACCACTACTTCATCTCCAACCTCACCAAAAACGACGTAACTTCATCGGTAGCGCTGGCCACAGGCGAGAAATTTGGCGTGTGGTACAATCCAATGACTGGCGAATATCACTCCGCCAACATTTCAGACAAGGGACTGAGCATCAACCTAAAGAGTGGCGAGAGCCGCATCCTCCTCGTTTCCAACAAGCCTGTAAACGAGTGGAATGTTTCCACAGAAATCAAGAACGCTCCTTCAAAACCCATTGAAACTGCTGGCGCAGCTACCATCAACCTCACCGCCAACAAGTGGAAGCTCTCTTTCATCGAAGAACAGCCACAAGTAGGCAAAACTTACCAACTTCAAGGTTTGAAGTCTTGGGAAAACCTCGACGAGAAAACCAAGGTAACCATGGGCACAGGTGCCTATGAGACCACATTCAAGTTGACCAAAGACGATGCCAAGAAACAATGGACCATCAACTTGGGAGACGTACGTGAAAGTGCTCGCGTCTATATCAACAGCAAGTATATCGGTTGCGCTTGGGCCGTGCCTTACATACTAGACTGCAAGAATACCTTGGTAAAGGGCAAGAACACAATTCGCATAGAAGTGACCAACCTTCCGGCCAACAGCATCGCAGAACTCGACCGACAAGGCGTGAAATGGCGCAAGATGAAGGAAATCAACGTCGTTGACATTAACTATAAGAAGACAACCTACGAGAACTGGACACCCGTACCAAGCGGTCTCAACAGTACCGTGAAACTCATAGAAGTGAAGTAACCGGAAATGTATAATTAATAATATATAATTGATATATGAAGAAGCTAATCTTGACAACCATTTGCGCATTGATGGGCATGACCAGCATATCTGCCCAAGATGCCCTGCAAAAGGAAATTCTGGAGGTGTCGCAGCGCACCAACAACTACTTCATGCAGAAGTACAGTGACCCGACCATTGACACCTATGTCAAAAAAGTGCGTACCAGCAACCTCTGGACCCGAGCCGTATATTACGAGGGGCTGATGGCTCTATATGAGATTGATCCCCAGCAACGTTACCTTGACTACACCGACCAATGGGCCAACTACCACAAGTGGACTGCTCGCAACAGTGTGAATGATACGGATGCCGACAACCAGTGCTGCCAGCAAACCTATTTAGACCGCTACGTGCAGACGGGAGGCAAAAAGGACTTGACCCAAGTGAAAGCCAACCTCGACCACCAAATGGGTACCAACCGGGTATCATACTGGACATGGATTGACGCCATCCAGATGGCCATGCCCGTATATGCCAAGTACGCCAAGCTGACAGGCGAGAAAAAATACCTCGACTATGCCATGAGATCCTACAAATGGAGCCGTGACACCTTGGCCGGCGGTCTGTTCAACAAGAAAGAAGGCCTCTGGTGGAGAGATAAGGACTACGTGCCACCCTACAAGGAGAAGGACGGAAGCAACTGCTACTGGAGTCGTGGAAACGGATGGGTATATGCCGCCTTGTTACGTGTGATGGAAACACTCCCCAAGAACGACAAGAACTATAAATACTTGAAAAAAGACTTTGTCATGATGAGCCAAGCACTTCTAAAATGCCAGCGTGAGGATGGCTACTGGAACGTAAGCCTCGTATGTCCATCCAACTATGGCGGTCCAGAAATGACAGGTACCGGTCTCTTCCTCTATGGTATGGCATGGGGTGTGCGACAAGGTATCCTGCCATGGGCAAAGTACCAGACTGCCATGGACAAGGCGTGGAAAGCATTGGCAGCCTCAGTACATGAGGACGGATTCATCGGCTACAACCAAGGCACAGGCAAAGATCCATCGGCAGGACAACCAGTCACCTTCACCTCTGTCCCAGACTTCGAGGACTACGGTACAGGGTGCCTCTTGCTTGGAGCAGCAGAATATTACAAACTTTTAAAGGCAAAAGAGTAAAGGGGGATTTCCCTTTGCAAGGAAACTTAAGTATTTGACAAAACAATTATTATGAAAAAATACATAGGCCTGATGGTTTGTCTAGTGGCTTTATCGCCACTGGGCAGCCATGCCGCCAAAAAGCAAAACAAAGTGAAGAAAACCAAGACGGAGCTTTGGCCAGACGGCACGAAGATGGACGCTTGGTTCTGCAACGCACAGAAAGTAAACGTCGATACCCTCGGGAAAAAATACGTCATCACCGACTATGATGTCAAGAAAGACAGCAACTTGGTACAGACTCAAGCTATCCAGGCCGTCATCGACCTTGCGGCAAAGAATGGTGGCGGTGTCATCGTCATCCCAGCGGGCACTTATCAGAGTGGTGCCCTCTTCTTCCGACCCAATACCCACCTGTACCTTGAGGAAGGCGGAATGTTGAAGGGCAGCGACCGCATCGCCAACTTTCCAGTGCAGGAGACTCGCATCGAAGGCGAAACCTGCAAGTATTTCTCCGCCTTCATCAACGCCGACAAGTGTGACGGATTTACCATCGCAGGTCCCGGCACCATCGACGGAAACGGCTATCACTACTGGGAGGAGTTTTGGATTCGCCGCACTTGGAACCGCCAGTGTACCAACAAGGACGCACAGCGTCCTCGCCTTGTCTATATCAGCAATTCCAGCAACGTGACCATACAGGACGTTCATATCCAGAACAGTCCTTTCTGGACCAACCATATCTACCGCTGCGATCATGTCCGTTTCTTGGATTGCACCATCTTTGCCCCCACCAGTGGCATGAAGGCACCTAGCAGCGATGCCATCGACATAGACGTCTGTCACGATGTCTTGGTGGAAGGTTGCCACATGAGCGTAAACGACGATGCCATCGCCATCAAGGGTGGAAAGGGAACATGGGCAGACCAAGCACCGGAAAACGGTCCTGTCTATAATGTGCTTATCCAAAACTGCAACTACGGCAGGGTACACGGATGCCTCACCCTAGGCAGCGAGAGTGTGAAAGACCGTAATATTGTGCTCCGCAACATCAAGGTGGGGAATGCCCAACGAGTACTTTGGCTGAAAATGCGACCAGACACCCCACAGCACTATGAGTATGTGACGGTAGATAACATCCAGGGCACAACAGGAAGCTTCCTTGTGGTACGCCCATGGACTCAGTTCTTCAAGCCAGGCGACAGAAAAGACATGCCTTTGAGCCAATGCAACAACGTCACCATCCAGAACATCCAGATGAACTGCGACAATTTCTTTGACGTAGGCAAGAGCGACAAGTACCGACTCACAGACTTTTCTTTCGAGAACATCACCTGCACAGACAAGAAGATGGCTTTCAAGACCGACCTCATCGAGAATACCACAGCAAAGAACGTAAACATCACACCACGTGAAAAGAGCAATGGACTGAAAACCACAGGAGATGCTGACGGCTTGAAATAAAAGCCAAACGAACAGAATAGATACAGGGCGGACGCAGCACGATGCGTTCGCCCTTATTCTTTTCCATAAAGCAGAAAAAGGGAACGACCCTTCGCGGACCATTCCCTTTCCAACATTATGTACGAGAAAAAAATTAGTTGTTTTCAGGACGAAGTTTGCGAACTGTAACACCAGCCTGCCACATTTCCTTGTTGCGCATAGCTTCCAGTTCGGCATTAAGCTTCTCACGGTAGTCTGGCTGAGAGTTCTTGTCGATAGAAATCTGAGCCTCGTTACCTGTCTTTACAGAGTAATACAACCACTCCATAACTGGCTTGATAGCCTCGCGGAAACGAGGAGCCCAGTCTAGAGCACCACGCTGTGCCGTTGTAGAGCAGTTAGCGTACATCCAATCCATACCCTTCTCACCGAAGAGAGGACCAAGGCTCTGTGTCAACTCCTCTACAGTCTCATTGAAAGCCTCAGATGGAGAATGACCGTTCTCACGGAGCACATCATACTGAGCCTCCAACAAACCTTCGATGGCACCCATCAAAGAGCCACGCTCACCAGTCAAGTCGGATGTAGCCTCACGCTGGAATGTAGTCTTGAACAAGTAACCTGCACCGATACCGATACCGAATGCGATAGTCTTCTCTTCTGCCTTACCAGATGCATCCTGATATACAGCGTATGAGCAGTTCAAGCCACGACCCTCACAGAACATTGTACGAAGAGAGGTACCAGAACCTTTAGGTGCAACCATGATGACATCAATATCCTCAGGTGGAACAACGCCTGTACGGTCGCTCCAATTGATAGCAAAACCATGCGAATAATACAAAGTCTTACCTGCTGTGAGGTATGGCTTAATCTTTGGCCAGCATGCAATCTGACCGGCATCAGAAAGCAACATACAGATGATAGTACCCTTCTCTGCAGCCTCCTCGATAGAGAACAATGTCTTGCCAGGTACCCAACCGTCCTTCAGACACTTCTCGTAAGTCTTACCCTCACGCTGTCCAACGATGACGTTGAAACCGTTGTCACGCAAGTTACAAGCCTGACCAGGACCCTGGATGCCGTAACCGATAACTGCGATTGTTTCGTTCTTCAATACTTCGCGTGCTTTCTCCAATGAAAATTCATGACTGGTGACAACTGTTTCCATTACGCCACCGAAATTCATTTCTGCCATAATTTTAATTAATTGTTATTATGCGGCTTGCCTATTGTGGAGCCGCGGGTTATACTTGTCCATACGGATGCGAGCTTGTTCTTGTCCAAAGAGAGCCTGTTTGATCCGTCCACCCCCTATCCAAGAAGGCGGCTTTGGGTTTATTTTTATTTTCGGGTGCAAAGGTAATAAATCATTATGAAACTACCAAATTTTTCTTTCATTTTTTAATAAATTTAGCCTTACTCCTTACAACCTCTACTTCATCTGCACTATTTTTGCTGAGTTTTGTTATCTTTATACAGTATTCTTCCACACCTGACTGTTCTATATAGAAGTTAAGTTTGTCACCTAGATGACTTTCCGCCACATAAGCGATTTCAAACCTTTGCAGGGAATGCGAATGATAGTAGTCTATATCGAATAAGTCGAGGATGTGCTCGATGTATTTTACGGAGTTGATATGCCCATTGACATCCACGTCATTATAATAGGTGTCGATACTACGCACAAACTTGGCTTCGGCAGACATCTTCACACGAGAGCTGGCTGCTATCGGACATACTTTCTCCTCTTCTATATATTCACGGATCAAGCCATGATTGATAGAGAAGATGTCAACGGGTTGACGTGTCTCGGTATCTATCATCGCCCAAACACTCTTTCCGTAACCATACACCTTTTCCTCCACTCCGTCGCTTGCCAAACTTCCGCAAATCTTGAAGTCACGAGCCGTGAAAAACCGCATGGCATTCTCCACCCATGTCTCGACAAAGAACTTGTCGTACGACTTGGGCATCTCAGTCATTTCTATGGCTAGACGACTGAGCACCCACGTACGATGACGCTGCATGAGATAGCTCATACCATATCCACGCTCGTTGCTATGAAAGTCGGCGGCATTCAACAGATGATTTCCTAAATGCCCCATAAACAAGTGACTGGAAAAGTCACAATGGAAAGGTTCTGCCAAGAACTCATACCTTCCTATCTTACTCAACAATTCCATATCTCGCACAATTATAAAATTTACCCTTCGGAATTCTGCTTGAGATAATCAGAGATAGGCTCGTCAAAACTTCTTGTCACGGCAATACGTCCACTTCGAGTATATTGCAAGAGACAATCGAAGCTGTTCAACTGATGGAAAAGGTCGGCGATATCCTCCGTCAACCCTGCCAAAAGCACAGTGCTATAAGTAGGGTTCACCTCCATCATACGGGCATCATGCTTACGAATCGTGCGTGAAACTTCAGGATTGTCCAGCAAGATAGGCGTGGAAATCTTGAAAAGTGCCACTTCATGGATGAAAATATCGTCATCCGTATAGTAATCACTCTTCACGACATCTATCTTCTTCTCTATCGCCTTGTTGATTTTCTCTATCTGCTCAGGGTCACTCCATACCGTAATGGTATATTTGTGGATATTCTTGATGCTGCTGGCAGAAACGTTCAAGCTCTCAATATTCACTTGCCGACGAGTAAACACCGTAGTAATCTGATTCAATATACCTGCGATATTCTCAGAATAGACGAGCAATGTATATAATTTCTTTTCGTTATTGTTCTCCATAACCATTAAAAGCTTTTGAATTCTTCACTCTTCTTTCTTGTCTCATCCGTTAATAGTTGAGCTCAAGTTGCATTTCTTCCACGCTCTTGCCAGGCAAAGTCATAGGAACGATGTCCTCATCTTCCTTGATGGCACACTCCAAGAGGTAAGGACCTTTGGTGGCAACCATCTTCTCGACCTTCTCCTTCAAGTCCTTGCGGTCGATGACCACATCATATGGGATGCCGTATGCCTTGGCAATCTCTGCATAATGAGGGTTCATCATGTGGGTGAAAGCCCGACGACCACCAAACATCAAGTCTTGCCATTGGCGAACATTGCCGAGATAATTGTTGTTCAACAGAATCATCTTCACTGGTGCCTGCTGTTCCATAATCGTACCAAGTTCCTGAATATTCATTTGGAAGCCACCATCACCAAAGAAACAGCAGATGGTTCTATCGGGTGCACCGAAGGTCGCACCAATGGCTGCCGGGAGTCCAAAGCCCATAGTACCGAAGCCACCGCTTGTGACGATGCTCATCTTCTTGGTAAACTTGAAGTAACGGCTTGAGATCATTTGGTTCTGACCCACATCGTTTACGAGAACGGCCTCATTATGGGTAGCCTCCGTCACGACATTGGTAACTTCACCCATCAACAAAGGTCCCTCGGTAGGATGAATATCTTTCTCTATTACCTTCTCTTGCTCTTGCTTGCGATACTCCTCGAACGATTCCCTCCACTCGCGATGAATGTTCTTGTTCAACAAACGGGTGATGGCAGGCAAAGTCTGCTTACAGTCACCGATGACGGCAACATCCGTCTTGATGACTTTGTCGATTTCAGACTTGTCAATATCAAGATGGATAATCTTCGCCTGCTTTGCATACTTGGAAGGCACCCCCGTGATTCGGTCGCTGAAGCGCATACCGATAGCTATCAACACGTCACACTCCTGAGTCTTCATGTTGGTGGCATACGAACCATGCATACCCAACATACCCATATTCAAAGGATGGTTGCTTGGCAATGCCGAAAGTCCCAACAAGGTACGTCCAGCCGGTATATCAGCTTTCTCCAAGAATTCTACCAATTCATTATGAGCATTGCCCAATTCCACACCATGCCCCACAAGCGCAAACGGTCTCTTGGCATGATTGATTAATTCTGCAGCCTCAGCAATAGCCGTCTCATTAACCTTAGGATAAGGATTGTAGGAAGTTACCTTGTCACACTTCACCGATTCCCACTCACAAGTAACCACCTGCGCATTCTTGGTAAAATCGAGCACGACCGGACCAGGACGACCACTACGGGCAATATAGAAAGCACGACTCACAGCCCAGGCGACATCCTCTGCACGTCGAATCTGGTAAGCCCATTTGGAGATAGGTTGGGTAACACCCACAAGGTCAACCTCCTGGAATGCATCAGTTCCCAAGGCACCAACACCTACCTGTCCAGCTATGACCACGACTGGTGTGGAGTCCATCATGGCATCAGCAATACCTGTCAGCGTATTGGTTGCACCAGGACCACTCGTCACGAGTGTCACGCCCACCTCGCCACTGACTCGGGCATAGCCCTGTGCAGCGTGAGCAGCTGCCTGCTCGTGACGTACCAAGATGTGGTCAAACATCCTATTCTCTCCTCTCGTGTAACCATACAGTGCATCAAACACTGGCATGATGCTACCCCCTGGATACCCAAAGATGGTCTTTACGCCTTCGGCTTTCAGGGAACGCATCAACGCTTCCGCACCTGTTATTACTTCTTTTGCCATTATTATCTTTTTCTATTCAAAAACTTCCATTACATTAATCTATGATTCTCACACCACCTTTGTCGGCAGAGCTTACGCTCTGGGCATAGGCACGCAAGGCCTTGCTGACCACACGGTTGCGTTTCAATGGCTGTTGTGGACGTGCAGCGAGTTCCTCATCGCTCAACTTCACATTGATAGAACGACTTGGAATATCTATCACAATGATGTCCCCAGTCTTGATTTTACCAATGTTGCCACCTGCTGCAGCCTCGGGAGAAATATGACCGATACTCAATCCAGACGTACCGCCCGAGAAACGACCATCGGTAATCAAGGCACATTCCTTGCCGAGGTGACGGCTCTTGATATAAGATGTAGGATAAAGCATCTCCTGCATACCAGGGCCACCCTTCGGACCTTCGTGCGTTATTACGACACAGTCGCCTGAGTTGACCTTGCCACCAAGGATTCCCTCGCATGCATCTTCCTGAGAGTCGAAACATACTGCCGGGCCTTCGAAATGCCAAAGCTCAGGGTCAACACCTGCAGTCTTGACAACGCAACCATTCTGTGCGATATTGCCAAAAAGCACAGCAAGACCGCCATCCTTGGTATAAGCGTGCTCTAAATCACGGACACAACCATTCTCACGGTCAGTATCTAGACTTTCCCACTGCGCATCCTGGCTACCCATCTGGGTAGAGAACTTTCTACCAGGAGCAGAATGATAAATCCTGTCAGCCTCTGCCCCTATGCTTTCACCGGTAATATCATAGTTCTTCATCTGTTCGCCGATGGTCTTTCCATCCACACGCTTACACTCACCATGGATAAGACCTCCCTTGCCAAGCTCGTTCATGATACCGAGGATACCACCTGCACGGTTACACTCCTGCACACTATATTTCTGCGTGTTAGGAGAAAGTTTGCAGAGGCAAGGCACCTTGCGGCTCAACTGGTCAATGTCCTCCATATTGAAGTCTGCACCAGCCTCTTGGGCTACTGCCAGGAGGTGAAGCACGGTATTGGTACTTCCACCCATGGCGATGTCAAGTGTCATGGCGTTGAGGAAAGCCTCACGGGTAGCGATACTGCGTGGCAAAACGCTCTCGTCACCATCCTCGTAATAAGCATAAGCATTCTTGACTACCTGTCGTGCCGCATCCTTGAACAATTGGATACGGTTCTTGTGTGTAGCAAGAATGGTTCCGTTGCCTGGCAAGCTCAAACCGATTGCCTCAGTAAGTGAGTTCATGGAGTTGGCGGTAAACATACCCGAGCAGCTGCCACAACCAGGGCAAGCACACTGCTCAATCTGTTTCATATCCTCGTCAGAAACACTGGTGTCAGCACCCTTAATCATTGCGGTAATCAAATCGGCATTCTCACCTTTCCAGCGTCCAGCCTCCATCGGACCACCCGAACAGAATACGGTAGGAATGTTCAAACGCATGGAAGCCATCAACATACCTGGTGTCACCTTGTCACAGTTGGAGATGCAAATCATGGCATCTGCCTTATGCGCATTGACCATATATTCAACGGAGTCGGCGATAATGTCACGGCTTGGCAAAGAGTAAAGCATGCCATCATGCCCCATGGCGATACCGTCATCAACAGCGATTGTGTTGAATTCGGCTGCATAGCAACCCATAGCTTCAATCTCATTCTTGACTATCTGTCCGATTTCATGAAGATGAGTATGACCTGGCACAAACTGAGTAAAACTATTCACAATTGCAATAATAGGTTTGCCAAACTGCTCATGTTTCATACCTGCAGCTACCCAGAGTGCTCTGGCACCTGCCATTCTTCTGCCTTCAGTACAGACGCTACTTCTTAATGGATGTTTCATATTGTTTTTATATTTTTCTCATTCTGGGTGCAAAGGTAGTGAGAATTTATGTAATAGCCAACATTTTTCGCACAAACTTTCAATTATCCACCTATTTTGTAATAGAAACAATACTTTTTCTTTCAATCTATAAGCAAAAACACACCTTTTTCTTAGAATTATGCAATATACCCCCATTATTATAAAAGGAACACCAACACACTGTACGCTTAGCCGCCAGTGTGCAGTTTTCTTATTTAGCGATGCCGTTTTGGAATAGCAGCTTTCCAACTTTCTTTCGTAATTTTGGGGAATCCAAACAAAAAAAATCCCTAGAACCGAAGTCCCAGGGATTTCTATCTGATAGAATTAAAATTCCAATAAAGTTTTTCAAGCCTTCAATTACTCAGCAGCAGCGTTGTCGTTGAAAGTGGAAACACGATTGAACTCAACCTGCTTGAAGAGCTTGTCTGTTGCACCCATACCTTTTGTTGTCAGACGGTCTGCAGAAATCTTGTACTTGTTAACCAATACTTTCTTCACTGCCTCTGCACGGTTCTCGGAAAGTTTCTGATTGATTTCCTTAGAACCCTCTGGTGAAGCGTAACCCTTGATTTCAACATTAGCCTCTGGGTGATTCTTCATATACTGAGCAATCAACTCAATGTTAGGCATCTGGCTCTTCTCTACAACAGACTTACCCTGCTGGAACAATACTGTAGGCTGCAAGTTTGTAGCTGTAGCTGGCTTCACATACTTAGGCTTCTTGTTGCACTCGTCAAGAGCGTTCTGAAGATCCTGAATCTGCTTGTCCTTGGCAGAAAGCTGAGAATCCTTGTTGTTCAAGTCGTTGCGGAGGTCATTGATCTGGTTGTTCAAACCATCGATCTCTGACTGGTCACGAAGCTTCGCAATCGTAAAGTTGTGAGTACCGTTAGAGTTCTTGAACTTGTAGATGAAACCTGCGTTCAACTGGAAGCCAGACTTGTTGATGTTGTATGCCACACCCTCATAGCCATTGCCGTTCAAAGCCCAGTTCATAGATGGCTCAACATAGAACTGCCATGCTTTCTTAGAACCCAAGTTGAATGTGAAGTCGATACCAGCCTTGGAAGTCAAAGCATTCCAGTTGTTAGCTGCGCCGAAAGAATGAGCCCAACCGAAACCATATACAGGAATCACTTCGAATGTACGTGGAGAACCCTTATAACCACCAAACCAGTTGTTCAAGTTCAATGTACCAATCAAACTTGTATTCATATAGCGAACTGCAGTCTTAGACTGGTATGCGTTATGGTCATTGAAATAAACATTGCTCTCAGCAGCCAAACCGAACACAGGAGTGAACCAACGTCCAATGCGAAGACCTGCATTAGAATTGAGGTTATTCAACCAGCTGTGACCTGTTGTCTTTGTTTGTACACCGCCATTGATACCAATGTAGAAGTTATCGAAAGTCTTGCTTTCAGTAACAGTCTGTGCTGATGCCGACACTGCCATGATAGCGGCAGCAAACATTAATGCGAACTTTTTCATGTCTCTCTAAAATTTATTTTTATTTTAACAAATACAATGAACCATGCAACGCTGCATGATTTTCTCTAATTCAGAGTGCAAAGTTATAAAAAAAACTTTAACCTCCAAATATTTTTCACCATTTTTGTATCTTACTAGCATAAGAATATACCAAAAAGCCTATATCACTGCCCATTTAGAACAATCATATAGACTTTTTGTAAATGTCATGGGCTACCTTTCCCCTATATCATGACCCAAAAGTGTCACAAAGCCCAAACCTTATATTGACGAGGACCGATTTCAATCTCTTGGCTTGAGACACCCGTCAACTTCAACTTCAACGAACAAGGAAGACCGTTCACAACCTTCAACCATGTCTTACCACTCTTAGAGTCTTTGACAACACTCGTTCCGACGTATTTCTTCAAGGCAGAAGGCAGGTTCAAGTTGGACTCCACATAAACATCACCACTATGAACAGAGAACATCTTTTGCACTTGATAGCTCTCGCTCTCGCGTACCTTATTATTATTAAAGTAGATCATGTCGGGACTCCAGTTGCTATAGCCATCCTTAGAGAGAAGCGGTGCATACGAAGCCATCTCCACGACATCGCCATTCCGTTCCACGTTGCACAAATGAATACCCTCCGCCAAAGCGTTGTCAAGCGCATCTCTTCCCCGGGAGGCATACTCACCCAGATAGACCTTCGCCTGGGCACGGTCATAATGGTCATAATAATCCTGATGATTGACAAACCACCCTGGCTGTTCATAATAATGCTCATCGACAGCATCCAGGACGCTTCGATTTTCCTTAGCAATCTTCCATCCCTCGATATAGTCGGAAGAAGGCCAATGGAAGGGTCCAACCGTACCGACAACCTCAATATGGGGATATTTTTCCTTGACAGCCTTACAAATCATCAAATATCTCTCTTCGAAAGTCGTAGAGATCAAGTCCTCGTTACCTATACCTATCATCTTGAGGTTAAAAGGTTCCGGATGACCTGCGTCAGCACGCATCTTTGCCCACTTGGATGTAGTTGGGTCTCCATTCGCCCATTCCACCAAGTCAAGGACATCCTGCACATACTGCGGCATCTGATTCATAGGAATACCCCCTTGCTGTCCAGCCAAGCCTTGTGCATTGGCAACAGAGTTCTGGCAAGGAACGCCAGCTGCCAACACGGGCAATGGCTCAGCCCCCATGTCCTCACACCACTGGAAATACTCATAGAAACCCAACCCGCGTGTCTGGTGATAACTCCAAATATTGTTAGCAGGCTTACGGTCTTTCATTGGGCCGACACTTTCTTTCCAATGATAAATGTTGTCAACTCCCTGTCCATGAAGCATACAGCCACCAGGAAAACGAACAAACTTAGGTTGCAAATCAGCGATTGCCTCAGCCAAGTCTTTGCGCAAGCCATGTCCCTTATAAGTATCACGAGGTTTGAGACTGACTAAATCCAGCGCAATTTTGTTCTCTCCCTTCGGGAATATCGCAAAACGGAAATTCTGTCCCGTATTGACCTTCCCATCAACGAGCTGTTCATCTACGAGTTGCCCCTTGTACTTATCAGTGACAACCAACTGAGTCTTGTACTCCGCCCATTCCATACCAGCAACCTTCACTTTGGTCTGAGCGACAGAGACACCATCTTTATCTACAAGCGCAACCGTCAGTTGCTTCGACTTGCCGTCAATGTTACGAGCATAGAAGCTTACATCGTAAAAAGCATTTTGGTGCTTACCTTCCTTGCCTTCCACAATAGGCCCGCGCTTGATTGCAATGCCGTCCCACCCTATATTATAAATAGGTGTGGCACCCACTACAGCGTAATGCGGATTATTCTTGCTGACTCCATTCTCCGTTTGCACGTCCACGCCCTGCCAGGCGGTTGTTGAATTCCACTGGCGTTTGCGGTCATCCTTATTATACTCAAAATCACCGTTCTGCAACATTTCAGAATACAAGCCACCATCTGCGGCACGGCTAATATCCTCAAAGAAGATGCCAATCAACTTATCCGAGATACGTTTCGTCTTAGAGCCATCCACCTGGAGTTGGGCCTCCAGCACACCACCCTTAGCCAATTCCGACAGATCAACATCTTTCCCTTTTGCCTCAAGGATTTTGTTGTCTTCCGCAACAAAGTCCTTCAGTTCTTCCAAAGTCTTGGGAAGAGAGCGATTGTTCAAGCGATTGTCATTGTCCAAAGCAGCGAACCAATCCCGAATATAAGTGAGATGTAGCAATGGAATCTCAAAACCATCACCTTGATAAGTCTTGCCCCCTATCGTCACCGTGTCTTTTTCCCAAAGAATGTCATCAGCCGCCGCCTCAAGAGAATCTTCCTTGAATGTACGAAAATCATTGGAAGCCTGAACATAACGCTTGCCCTTAGCTGTCTTGAGATAAATATCGAACGCTCCGTCCTCCATCTGATAAGCGACAGGACTCTTAACCCCCTTCTCTGCAACGATAGGATAATCCTGGGGCCGCCAAGTGACCAAGTCCTCCGAATAAGCCACAGCAAACTGAGGCGAGGTTTCATTCACTCCCCACAAAGCACGCCATGTCCCGTCATTAGCCTTGACCACACATGGGTCGAACATTTTCTTTTCTGCGCCCCACGGACCAAAGTCAGACGCACAGAGTTGTCCTACATCAACCCACTTGTCGTTCTCTGCTAGATAAGCAAGATGCAAGCCGTCCTTGGGACCCGGAGAATACAAGAAAATCTGGCAGGTTGTGTCTTTACCCACAATGGAATAAGCTGGAACGTTCTTACCTTCCCCTTCACTCGCCATACGAGTGGGAGCAACCCGAGCTGTTGTCAACAAAGACGTTGCCGACAACAAAACAGTCGAAGCTAAAAATACTTTTTGTTTCATAAATTTAGGATTATAGGATTAAACAGAAAAATGAGGCTAAGTGCATCACTGCGCCCAGCCCCAAGCAAATTAGAGAGTTATAAAAAAATCAAGTATTTGTTAAGTTTACTTGTCAATTCCTTAAACATACTACTTGTAGTATTCTTTTTTGCCGGCGGCGAGCGTATTCTTCATCAGAGAGCAGATGGTCATCGGTCCTACCCCTCCGGGCACCGGTGTTATGAAAGAACATTTCTCTGCCACCTCGTCAAATTTAACATCGCCATTGAGACGAAACCCGCTCTTCCTGCTAGCATCCGGCACACGAGTTGTGCCCACATCTATGACGACAGCCCCAGGCTTCACCATGTCGGCTGTCACGAAGTCGGGCTTTCCGATAGCAGCAATGATTATGTCCGCCTCCCGACACTCTTCTTTGACATTCCAGGAATGTGAGTGGCAAACCGTCACCGTGGCATCGCCATACTGCTTTTGCATCATAAGCTGAGCCATGGGCTTGCCCACGATATTGCTGCGCCCCAACACGACACACTTCTTACCACTTGTCTCGATGCGATAATGCTGCAAGAGTGTAAGTATGCCCAAAGGAGTGGCAGAAATGAAGCAAGGCAGACCAATAGCCATCCTTCCCACATTGACAGGATGGAAGCCATCCACATCCTTTCGGTAGTCTATTGCCATCGTCACTCTCTGCTCGTCAATATGCTTAGGCAAAGGCAACTGGACGATAAAGCCATCGACATCCGAATCGTTGTTTAGCCTTTCGACGCAAGCCAAAAGTTCTTCCTCCGTGACATCCTCCTCATATCGAATGAGCGTTGACTTGAAGCCACACTTCTCACAAGCGAGCACTTTGTTCTTCACGTATGTCTCGCTTCCTCCATCGTGACCGACGAGGACAGCAACAAGGTGCGGTTGCTTACCACCGTTGGCGATGATTTCCCTCACCTCCCCGGCGATTTGCTCTTTAATGGCGGCAGCCGTCGTCTTTCCGTCGATTAATGTCATTTTATTCTATGTTCATTGTTAATTTTCAAGAGATTGAGGATTCTTTACTCCTCATTTTTCACACTTCCCTTATCTTACATTTTCGGCATTCCCGGCATACCCTTCATGCGTGCCATCATACTTGCCATCTTGTTTCCCGTCATCATCTGCATCATCTTGCGAGTCTGGTCAAACTGCTTGATAAGTTTGTTGACTTCCTGTATATTGGTACCAGAACCCTTTGCGATGCGCTGGCGGCGACTTGTGTTCAAGATTCCCGGGTTGGAACGCTCCTTGGGGGTCATACTCTGGATGATGGCCTCGACACCCTTGAAGGCATCCTCGGGAATATCCACGTCACGGATGGCCTTTCCCACCCCAGGAATCATGGCAGCCAAGTCCTTGATGTTACCCATCTTCTTGATTTGCTGTATCTGGGCATAGAAATCATTGAAGTCAAACTGGTTCTTGCGAATCTTCTTCTCCAACTTCTTGGCTTCCTCCAAGTCAAACTGCTCCTGGGCACGCTCCACAAGAGAAACGACGTCACCCATACCGAGGATACGGTCTGCCATACGAGCTGGATGGAACACATCGATAGCCTCCATCTTCTCACCAGTACCGATGAACTTGATAGGCTTGGTGACAACGGTACGGATACTCAATGCAGCACCACCACGGGTGTCACCATCCAACTTGGTCAACACAACACCATTGAAATCAAGGCGGTCATTAAACTCCTTCGCTGTATTGACAGCATCCTGACCCGTCATGGAATCGACAACGAACAAGGTCTCGTCGGGGTGCAAATGAGTCTTAAGATTGCTGATCTCGTTCATCATCTGCTCGTCTATGGCGAGACGACCTGCCGTATCGACAATCACGATATCGTTGCCATTGGTCTTGGCCTGCTGGATGGCATGGTCAGCGATGACGCACACGTCCTTGTTCTCTGGCTCGCAATATACGGGAACCCCGACTTGCTCACCCACGACCTTCAACTGGTCGATGGCTGCCGGACGATACACATCACAAGCCACGAGCAATGGTTTCTTACCCTTCTTGGTCTTGAGCATGTTGGCAAGTTTACCACTGAACGTTGTCTTACCCGATCCCTGCAAACCGCTCATAAGGATAATGGCAGGGTGACCTTCAAGCTTCAGAGGCGCTTCCTCTCCACCCATCAACTCAGCCAACTCGTCGTGTACCAACTTGACCATCAACTGACCAGGCTTCACAGCCGTCAGCACGTTCATGCCGAGAGCCTTCTCCTTCACCTTGTTAGTGAAATCCTTCGCCACCTTATAGTTGACATCGGCATCAAGGAGCGCACGTCGAACATCCTTCATGGTCTCAGCCACGTTGATTTCGGTTATCTTACCTTCACCCTTCAATATCTTGAAAGAGCGTTCCAGTCTATCACTTAAATTTTCAAACATTTTTTATTCGTCTATTATTTTGGGGACAAAGTTACGAAAAATATCCGAAACTCGTTTCATATTACAGGTGAAAAGTTTCTAAACACTCTTATTTTGGGGGATTTCCCTCCTCATCTTCCTTCTTTACCATATTTTCAGGCGACGCAAGCTCGTACTTCTTGCCGGTAGCCTGCTCGTATGCGCTCACTATAGGATCTTTCTTTTCATACTCGCTCAACACCTTCCTGGCATTCCGCAAGTGCTTGTGGTCACGTCGTCCCCGCTTGTCCAACATATTGGAAAAGTCAAAGCTGGCGCCTCCTTGATGCGGCGTGCTTGCAGCAGCATTCTTTACTTGGTTTTCCATTTCCTTGACGTGCCTTTGGTTCTTGCCCCAGACCTCCACGGTGCCAAGCTGATGGCTCTCGGGTATCATAAACAAAGTATCGGGCAGCTCCTTGAGATAGACGGTTGTTTTCTGAAACCCTGGCTTGGAGACGGTCGCACTGTCAAAAGAATATTTCATGGTCCAATAGCCGCGATAATCCGTTCGTGCCCAATGGTTATTATCGGTATGTATCAGGACTTCACGTATAGGCACATGATCTTCTGCGCTGGCTATGACACAGGTCTTCTGCGCCATTGCCAACGCCATCGACAGCCATGCCATCGTGAGCATCACTACAGTTTTCTTCATCTGCATGAGTATTTTTGACACAAAAGTATATAAAAAAAATAATATCTCCCAAAAGCACCAACAAGTTTTGGGAGATATTAATTCGATTTAAAAGTCTATAACGTTTACGGAAGCACCTACCGACCTGCCGGAACCTACTCCACATCGGTGGTTCCGCTCTGCTCTATGCGCTTAGCTTCTTCAAGCAACTTGATGGCATCAACATATTGGGCGATGCCCTGGGCTACTTCCTTGGCAGCTTTCATGGCCAAGACTACGGTCTGGGGACGATGAACCACGTCACCACCAGCGAACACGCCACGGCGAGTCGTCATACCATACGGACGCTCCACCACCTTTACATAGCCCTTTTCATCCACCTCTATGCCAGCGGTAGTGGAGACGATGCGATTGGCAGGTCGCGAGCCGATGGCAAGATAGACGCGGTCGAATTTCTCCACCCGCTCGCCTTCTGGAGTATTGAGCACGCAACTGCCCAGTCGCCCGTTCTTTCCCTTCAAGAAAGCCTCGACCGTCGTTTTCCACTCAAACTTCACGCCTTCCTTCACAGCCTCTTCATACTCACTCTGAATGGCAGGCATTTCCTCTTGCGTCTTGCGATAAAGCACGGTGACGTCTGCTCCGAGGCGAATGGCAGTACGAGCAGCATCCATCGCAACATTGCCACCACCGATGACACCCACCTTCTCCCCATCATGCAATGGAACCATATCACGAGTCAAGGCTCCTTCATTATAAGCATTCACATTGTGGAGGAAATAAGTACTCTGGCTGACACCATGCAACTTGCTCCCTGGGGTTGAATCCATATTCTGAGGTACGTTTGTGCCTGTACCCATGAAGATGGCATCGTAACCAGCACGAAAAAGGCTGTCAATGGTGACATTGTTCTCGCCCACCATACAGTTGGTGACAAACTGCACCCCAAGAGCCTCTATCTTTTGAACCTCGTCACGCACTACACTCTTTGGCAAACGATACTCAGGAATACCATACATCAAGACACCGCCTGGCTCTGCTTGTCCCTCGAAAATGGTGACATTGAAGCCTTGGCGAGCCAAGGCTCCCGCTACGGTAAGTCCAGCAGGCCCGGAACCGATGACAGCCACACGCCCACGAGTTTTCTGAGGAAGTTTCTCACGGGAAAGCTTCATCTTGGTATCAAAATCGGCAACAAACTGTTCCAGCTTGCCTATCTGCACAGGCTTACCTTTCTTGCCAAGCACACAATGACCCTGGCACTGCTTCTCGTGTGGACAAACTCGCCCGCAGATGGCAGGCAGGTTGCTCTTGGCGTTGATGATAGACATCGCCGCTCCCATGTTACCCATGGAAAGTTCATGCACGAAGTCTGGTATATCATTTTCGATAGGGCATCCCTTGCGACACTGAGGTATCTTGCAATGGAGACAACGTTTCGCTTCCTCAATAGCCTCACGGGTAGAAAAGCCCTCGTTGACCACTTGGAATCCAGCCACCTGTTCGTTAGTGCCCTGTTCTGTCGCGTTATTCAACTGTTCAATCTGTTCACTCATAATCCTACTCTATTTCCTTTGATTTGACATTAGAATTCCACTACTCTTCTTTTCATTTTGTAGTTTGCGATTGCAAAGTTACAGCTATTTGAAGACAACGCCAAACAAAAATAGCATTTTATCTCCATTTCCGTACATTTTCGTTGCTTTTTGATTGAAAGATGAACCCAGCAACTAGTTTACGTACATCCAGTATGAACTTTATCACAGTGGGACAAGGCTTCAATTTCTTTCTGCCAACAACTCAGGCTTCCTAAATAAGAAGCTAGCAATAAGTTCCACGCCGAGGAACTGTGAGTTCCACGGCATGAAACCCACAGTTCCTCGGCATGGAACTTTTCTGCGGATTAGAGCCTTGACTTTTCCGCAAAAGATATCAGACTGAGCGAAGGAGGAAGGACCATCAAGTGTCACTTATTAATTTCGATGTCTTGTCTCACGTTATTCCGTATTTTGGTGAGGAAGAGTTTCATGCGATGGGCATCCTTATGGTCAATGATGTCAATAAGTTCTGCCAGTTCCTCGCGTATCTGCACAACTTGTCCAGAGGTATATGGATTGAAGAGAATTTCCTGCAAGAGATAATCGTCCTCATTGAGCACACCCTTGGTTATCTGCATATGCCGCTTGAAGGTTGTACCTGGTGCATCTTGGTGCTTCATCACCGCTGCAAAGGCAAAGGTGCTCACGAATGGGATGCTCAGAGAGTAAGCTACCGTCTGGTCATGCTCATCGAAAGTGTATTCATGAAGACTCAAACCAAGTTTGTGATAGAGATCTTTGAAGAATATCTTGCCCATGTAGTCACCCTCCTTGATGATGACCGCATTCTCCTCCGAGAGCTGGTTGAGGTTGGCAAAGGTAGGACCGAACATCGGGTGCGTGCTGACATAGCGAAAACCGCTCTTATCGTAAAACTCCTGCAACCCTGTCTTAACAGAGGCTATATCGCTGATGATACAGTCTTTGGACAAATGAGGCAACACTTCCTCGAAAGCAGGCAAGGTGTATTTCACCGTCACGGCGTTGATCACCAACTCAGGACGAAACATCTCGATTTCCTCCATCTTGGTGAATCGGTAGCAATTATAAGTAAAGCGCAATCGCTTGGCATCCTTCTCAAATACTGCCACCTCGTGGTCAAAGCTGAGCAGGTCGATGAAGAAACTTCCCATCTTACCTGCTCCCATGATCAATATTCTCATTTTACTTCCGGTTCAAGATTTCCAACTGCTGACGGACACTCTCCTCATGGATGTGCTCGAAAATCTGGGCTGCGAATTCAGGGCTCATGCCACAGAGCGAAGCCTGAGCACCGCGCTTGTCGAGAATCTCGTTATAACGATTGGTCTGCACGATGGTCATGTTGTGCTCCTTCTTGTAGGTACCGATTTCACGGCAGACACGCATACGCTTAGCAAGCAAGTCCATCAACTGGTTGTCGCACTCGTCTATCTGACTACGCAACTGATGAAGACCCTCTGTAGAATAATGCTCGTCGCGAACCACCAAGAGACTCAAGATATAGTCGAGGACATCTGGAGTAACCTGTTGCTTGGCATCGCTCCAGGCATCGTCTGGCTGGCAGTGGCTCTCCACAATCAAGCCGTCGAAGCCCAAGTCCATGGCTTGCTGGCAAAGAGGAGCTATCAAGTCGCGACGACCACCGATGTGGCTAGGGTCACAAACAACAGGCAACTGAGGTATGCGTCGATGCAGTTCGATAGGAATCTGCCACATCGGAAGGTTGCGGTAAATCTTCTTGTCGAAACTAGAGAAACCGCGGTGGATGGCACCTAGTCGCTTGATGCCAGCTTGGTTGATGCGCTGGAGGGCACCAATCCAAAGTTCCAAGTCGGGATTGACCGGGTTCTTGACCAACACTGGCACGTCCACACCCTTCAAGCTATCAGCCAAAGCCTGCATGGCGAATGGGTTAGCCGAGGTACGTGCACCCACCCACAGAATGTCGATGCCATATTTCAAGGCAAGTTCCACATGCTCGGGGGTAGCGACCTCGGTAGCGGTCAACATACCCGTTTCTTCCTTGACTTGTTTCATCCAAGGCAAAGCAGCCTCACCATTTCCTTCGAAACCACCCGGCTTGGTACGAGGTTTCCATACGCCAGCTCTGAACATGTGGCAACCTTTGGCGGCCAACTGTTTGGCGGTTGTCATAACTTGCTCTTCCGTCTCTGCCGAGCATGGACCGGCAATAACTATAGGGCGTTCCTGATCACTAGGAAGATTCAATGGTTCCAATTCTAATTCCATAGTTGTAGTTATTTTTTTGTTTTTACTTTTCAAATACTTTCTTGATGCGTTCCAAGGCCTCCTTTATTTTCTCGTCTTTGGCACAGAGACTAATACGGATGTATCGCTTGCCGTTACTCCCGAAGATGAAACCAGGGGTCAAGAACACGCGAGCCTCATGGAGAATCTTCTCCGTCAACTCCTCTACATCGGCATACATCTCCGGTATCTTGCCCCAAAGGAACATACCCACTTGCTCTGGGTCGAAAGTACAACCAAGCACCTTCATGATTTTCTCGGCGATGTCACGGCGACGGCGATAGTTGGTAATGTTATACTCACGGTGCCACTCATCAGTATTGTTAATCATTGCCTCGGCGGCGGCAAGTTGGATTCCGCGGAAGGAGCCATTGTCTATGTTGCTCTTCACCTTCAAAATCCAAGAAATGAAAGTCTTATTGCTTGAAATCATCGCCACACGCCATCCTGGCATATTGTGACTCTTGCTCATGGAGTTGAACTCGATGCAGCAGTCCTTGGCACCAGACACTTGGAGTATGCTCATCGGATGCTCGTTGAGGATGAGAGAATAAGGGTTGTCATTCACCACCACGATGTCGTGCTTCTTGGCAAACTCCACCAATCGCTCGTAGGTCTCCATCTGGGCATTGCCGCCAGTCGGCATATTGGGATAGTTTGTCCACATCACCTTCACATGACTGAGGTCCATTTTCTCCAGAGCCTCGAAGTCGGGTTGCCATCCGTTGTCCTCACGCAAGTCATAATAGGTAATCTTGGTACCAAGAATTTTGTTGATGGCGGTATAAGTAGGATAACCTGGGTTGGGAATTAGCACTTCGTCACCTGGGTTGCAAAAAGCGAGCGTGACATGCAAGATACCTTCCTTGCTGCCGATGAGCGGTTGAATCTCCGTCGCCCAGTCCAAATCGACATGATACCATCTCTTATAAAATCCTGCCATGGCCTTGCGCAACTCAGGAATACCAATGGTTGGTTGATAACCATGCGCATTAGGCTGCTGAGCCACCTCGCAAAGCTTGTCGATGGTTTGCTGAGATGGAGGCATATCCGGACTTCCGATGGCAAGACTGATGATGTCCATGCCCTCGGCGTTCAACTTGGCCACTTCCTTCAACTTGCGACTGAAGTAGTATTCTTGTATTTCCGTTACTCTGTTAGCTGGCGTTATCATATTCTGATGTATAATTTTAATTAACAATGTACAAATAGGGGTGCGCCCTTATCCATCATTTACATTTTCTCATTTGTAATTTATTCCTTCTCCTCATACTCCCCCAACACGTGGATCTTCTTCACGAGGGGCGTGATGGCATCGACGCTCTGCCGGTATCGGGTAAGGTTGTCGAAAGTCAAATCCACATAGAAGAGATATTCCCACTCATGCCCTATCACTGGTAGCGACTGGATCTTCGTGAGGTTGATGTCATAAAAACTCAGGATAGTAAGCACCTTGGAGAGCGAACCTTTGTCATGTGAAAGACTAAATACGATGCTCGCCTTGTTGGCCTTCTCGATCGGGCGAAGAAGAGCAGCTTTCTGAGGATTGCACACCACGAGGAAACGAGTGTAATTATGAGGATTGTCGTGGATGCCTTCCTGCAAGACCTTCATGCCATACATCTTGGCAGCATACGACGAACAGATGGCAGCCCACCCCCTTACCTGATGCTTGGCGATATAAGCAGCCGACCCAGCCGTATCCTCCGCCTCCACCGCCTTGAGGTCGGGATGGTTGGCGAGGAACTTACCGCACTGCATCAAAGCCACAGGATGGGAATGAATTTCCTGAAGGGTACTCCAGTCATCCTCTGGCAAACAACAGATGCTGTGCTCGATATGGAGCCGGTGCTCGCCCACCACGGTCGTACCGCTCTGGCGAAGCAACTCATAGTTATGGAGCAAGCTACCTGCGATGGTATTCTCTATCGCTGTGATACCTATGACTGTCGGGTCGCGCTTGATGTTCTCAAACACCTCCTCGAAAGTGGCGCAGCAAATCAACTCTATCTGCTCATCCTGGAAATACTGGTGGGCAGTGATGTCGTGGAACGACCCTAGCTCTCCCTGTATTGCTATTCTCTTCATTGCCTCTAGTTTTTGTTTGTACGTTCAAGATACAAATAAGAAAAGATCTTACGAAAAACGGTCCAACTCTGCAATAGAGCGGGACCGTTTCGATGATTTCTTAATCTTATATCCTAAGTTGAAATTTACACGCAACTTCCCACTTTACAATTGCTTGCAAAGTAAAAGTAAAAGCTAAAGTAGTACGCATTAAACTTCATATTCTTGTCTTTTAATTGTTGTTATTGTTTCTTGACTGCAAAAGTAGTGTTTTTTTCTGACTCTGCCAAACAATTTGATAGTTTTTTACCATTTTTGCTTATATTTTTCTGAGAGCAAAGCCTTTTTACGCATAAACAATCACTTTTTATTTGTTTTTGCGCACAAGACATCCTTTTTCTCTCCCTTCGGCCTGAAACTTTCCTGAAAGTTCACCTGCCCGATGGGGGTTCAGTTCCAACACCTTATTATAATAGTCGATGGCTTCCTCGTACCTTCCAGCCTCGTAGGCTTCCTTACCCAATTGCCAGAATGCTTCCTCCTTCACCTTATTTAAAGTCTCTACATCCATGTTTTATCGTTTTTGTTATTTTGCGACCATCTTGCCGCTCTTTCAGAATACAAAAGTAGGTATTTTTGCCGGTTTATCCAAATTTCCATTACATAACTTTGCCTATTTTAAATAATATTCATACCTTTGCAACGTTTTTGGTTACAAAAAGACGCACAGAATAACAATATTTTAATTTATATAATTTTTCAAAACGGACAAATTGACGACATGAGAACGTTATTTTTGATGATTGCCGCCTCTTTGGTAAGTACTTTTGCCAAGGCGCAGACCAATGCACAGATTTTATACGACTTCGGCACAGACCGCAAGTATGTGACCCTCACCCTGGAGATGTTCAAGCAAGACAAGTGGGGTAACACATACTTCTTCGTTGACCATGACTTCAACTACGACAAAATGGTAGTAGGCAGCAAGAATGTTTCTCAAGGTGGAACTTACACAGAGATTTCACGCGCCCTCAACTTCTGGCAGGACAGCAAGATGAAGAATTGGAGTCTCCACGTTGAGTACAATGGTGGCATCACCAAGAACTACCCTATCAACAATGCCTGGCTCTTCGGTGTCGAGTACTTCATGCACAACAAGAATTTCAAGAACACCTTGACCTTGCAAGCCTTGTACAAGACTATCCGTCAGACTCATCAAAATGTACCAATGCAGTTCACTGCCGTATGGGGCTGCAAGGATATTTTTGGAGTAAAAGGTTTGAACTTTAGCGGATTCGCAGATTTCTGGTGGGAGAACCATTCTTCATTCCTAGACAGCAAGGGCAATGCAAAAATGAAAGCTATTGGTAAAGATGGCGACGGCAAGGACGTTTTAGCGGTCGATTACAAGGATGAGCACACCGTCTTCACCTCAGAGCCTCAGCTCTGGTACAACGTGGGCCAACACTTTGGCTGCGAGAACCTCAGCGTAGGTGGCGAGGTAGAGCTTGACTATAACTTCGCCTCCAACGCCGGTTTCATGTGCCGTCCCTGCCTTGGCGTAAAATGGGATTTCTAAAAGGTGATAAAAGCAACTAGAATTTGACTAAAAACAGAGCCTGTCGGAATCACTTCCAACAGGCTCTTTCTGGTAATATAAAGGAATTTCCCCAACATGATGGGGAGAGAATATGTCAAGCTATCACTATCTGTTCAAGACCTTCAAATCAGAAATCTTAAAAGATCCCACGCCGTCTTTATGCTTGCTAAAGCTGCGAGTCACTCCAGAGAGCCGGATATTCCCGACACCTTCCAAGATGGCGTCAACAGACTGGCAATCCACTTCAGCCTGCACCTTGCCGACACCTTCGTTGTCAATTTTCATTCTTCCACCCTTAAACTTCCCTACGTTTACATTGCCAACTCCTTCATTGTCGATATGGAGGTTGTCTGCCTGTAGATTGTCAATGGAGACATTGCCTACGCCCTCATTGTCGATGCCCACCTTGTTGGCAAGCAAATTCTTGATATAGATGTTTCCCACCCCCTCATTGTCTATTTCGAAAACATCCGAGTTAATGGCATCGGTCTGAAAACTTCCAACTCCTTCCAATGTCACCTTGACCAAGTCTGTAGAAGACACATAGACCGCAAGGCGTTGGTTGGTCTTCAAGTTGCTGGCACCAGCTATCTTTCCACTCAGTCCAATCACCAACTTGCCGTCACGATATACAGCCTTGACCTTTTCCTTGTATTGCTTTTGCAAATCGACATCCTTGATTTTGGAAAAGTCGAAGCGAACTTCCTGTTTGTCCGTATTATTCTGCACATAATATACATCAGCCACAGTTTCCAAGTCTATCTCGGTAAAGGATTTCTCCTTCAAGTCAGCCTGACTGTAACTCAGATTGCCGTTGACCACAGCACCTCCATCCATACCGTTCACACAAGAACTTACTACGACCATCAACCCCATGGCAACTGTAGCCATGGCAACCTTTCCACATGATTTCAAACTTATCATACCCATAACTTTATTTTTTGTTCTTTTCGCTAATTAGACGAAAGGGGCACAACAAAAGTTGCACCCCTTTTTATTTTTATCAAAAAAATTAGTTCAAAGCTCCTCCAAGAATACGCCTTGCATTCTCCACTCTTTCTGCCGATGGTGGATTGACCTCCCTCAAAGGATAGTCGATGCCCAGCTTCTCATACTTGTAAATTCCCATCGTATGATAGGGAAGAACTTCGATACGCTCCACATTCCTGAGCGTTTTGAGGAAATCCCTCAGCCGTTCCAGGAATTCATCCTTGTCAGTAATGCCAGGAATGAGGACGTGCCTAATCCAAACGGGCTTGTGGATTTCGCTCAGATAGCGGGCACAATCCAGAATATTCCGGTTGGAATGCCTGGTCAGTTTGCGATGCTCCTCTTCATCAATATGCTTGATGTCCAAAAGTATAGTGTCCGTCACCTTCATCAGCCTTTCGAACTTCCCGAAGAAGCTTCCATTGCGAGTAAAGAGTTGCGCCGATGTGTCAAGACACGTGTTGATGCCACGTCGATGCGCCTCCTCAAAAAGCTCCATGAGGAAATCTATTTGCAACAGGGCTTCTCCTCCACTCACCGTGATGCCACCTTTGGTACCCCAATAAGACCGAAAACGCTCCGCCTTGTCCAACAATTCAGTAACCGTCATTTCCTCCCCCACTCCGTTCTTCCAAGAGTCAGGATTATGACAGAACTGACAACGCATCGGACAACCCTGCAAAAATATCAAGAAACGAATGCCCGGTCCATCTACCGAACCGAAGCTTTCTATGCTATGTATGAAACCGTTCATGCAATTTAAGTATTTTGTGCCTACTTCTTCCCTACATATCGCCACAAATAATAAAGATTAGAAATGCCCACAAAAACATCTTGCAGAAGCATTTTGTGGGCATTCTATTATAGAAAGGTATTTATCTCTTACAACTTCTCATGAGCCTGACGGGCAATCACATCAAGCTGCTGCTCACGGGTCAAGTCAATGAACTTAACGGCATATCCGCTCACACGGATGGTGAAGTTCTGGTATTCTTCCTTCTCCGGATGATCCATAGCATCCTTGAGTTTCTCCACTCCAAACACATTCACGTTCAAGTGGTGGGCACCCTGGTTGAAGTAACCGTCCATTACACCTACCAATGTCTGGGCGCGTTCCTCGTCATCGTGACCGAGAGCACCCGGGCTGATAGTCTGAGTATTAGAGATACCGTCGAGCGCATACTCGTATGGCAACTTAGCCACAGAGTTCAAGGAAGCCAACAAACCGTTCTTCTCAGCACCGTATGAAGGGTTGGCACCTGGTGCCAAAGGAGCACCGGCAGGGCGTCCATCAGGCATATTGCTTGTATATTTACCATAAACGACATTGGAGGTAATGGTCAAAATGGAAGTCGTAGGCTCAGAATCACGATAAGTGTGATATTTCTTAATGAGAGCCATGAAAGTCTTCAGCAACCATACAGCAATTTCATCGGCACGCTCGTCATCATTACCGTAACGTGGGAAGTCACCCTCGGTCTTGAAGCTCAATGGGAACCCAGTCTCGTCACGGATGATATTCACCTTGGCATACTTGATGGCTGAGATAGAATCCACCACGTGGCTAAAACCAGCGATACCAGTAGCGAAGGTGCGACGAACGTCAGTGTCGATGAGAGCCATTTCCGCTGCCTCGTAGAAATATTTGTCGTGCATGTAGTGAATCAAGTTCAATGTCTTCACATAGACACTGGCGAGCCAATCCATCATATCCATAAAGCGTGGCATGAACTCCTCGTATGTCACCACATCACCCTCGATGGCACGATACTTCGGTCCGCACTGCTCACGAGTCTTGGAATCCACACCACCCGAGATGGCATAGGTCAAGCACTTCGCCAAGTTGGCACGGGCGCCGAAGAACTGCATCTCCTTACCTGTCTGTGTAGCAGATACACAGCAGCAAATGCTATAGTCATCACCCCACACTGGGCGCATCACGTCATCATTTTCATACTGGATAGAACTTGTCTTGACAGAAATCATGGCTGCATAGTGCTTGAATGCCTTAGGCAAACGAGAACTGTAGAGCACGGTCAAGTTAGGCTCAGGAGAAGGCCCCATGTTCTCCAAGGTGTGGAGGAAACGGAAGTCGTTCTTGGTCACCATGGAGCGACCGTCCTGCCCCATACCACCGACCTCAAGAGTAGCCCATACAGGGTCGCCGGAGAAGAGTTGGTTATAAGAAGGAATACGGGCGAACTTCACCATACGGAACTTCATCACCAAGTGGTCGATTAATTCCTGGGCATCGGTTTCCGTCAATGTTCCCTCCTTGAAGTCTCGCTCGAAGTAGATGTCGAGGAATGTAGATATACGACCTACAGACATGGCTGCACCGTTCTGGGTCTTCACGGCACCGAGGTAACCGAAATACAACCACTGCACAGCCTCACGGGCATTCTGGGCTGGCTGAGAAATGTCAAAGCCATAGTTGGCAGCCATTTCCTTCAAGCCCTTGAGAGCCTTGATTTGCATGGAAACTTCCTCACGAAGACGGATTACCTCGTCAATCATCTCGCGGTCACCCATCTCCGCCAAGTCTTTCTGTTTCTCTGCAATGAGGTAATCGATACCATAGAGAGCCACACGACGATAGTCACCTACAATGCGGCCACGACCGTATGTATCAGGAAGCCCCGTGAGGATATGATTGTGACGTACGTGCTTCATCTCTGGAGTGTAAGCATCAAAAACGCCGTCATTGTGAGTCTTACAATAGTTGTGGAATATCTCGTGGAGCTTGGCAGATGGCTCATAACCGTAGGTAGTGCAAGCCTGCTCCGCCATCTTGATGCCACCGTATGGCATGAAGGCGCGTTTCAACGGTTTATCGGTCTGAAGACCTACCACCTTCTCCAAATCCTTGGTGCCTTCTCCGATATAGGCTGCACCATACGCTGTCAATCCAGACACGACCTCCGTCTCCATGTCGAGCACACCGCCCTTGGTGCGTTCCTGCTTCTGGAGTTCCTTGAGCAAACCCCAAAGGGTATCGGTAGCTTGGGTAGGTTCTGCCAAGAACGACTCATCGCCGTCGTAGCTGGTATAGTTGTTCTGGATGAAGTCACGAAGATTGACCTCAGATTGCCACTTGTTTCCTTTGAAACCTCTCCATTCTGTTCTCATAATCTTTTTCCTTTTATATTTTTATTAGTTAATAATTATTGGGATGAATAACACACATCTCTTCCAGAAACAAAAAAGCCCAATCACAGTTGTGACTGGGTTTCTATTTCATCCAATGGCTCATTCCAAGACGCGCCAAACCTTTCTTCTTGCCAAGCCCTGTAGCCGCCAAGAGTGTCACCCCGATGCCAATGACAGCACCGAAACCAACAATGATTGCGATTTTCTTCTTGTTTTTTGCCATAATTAGTTTCTTTTATTGATTGAGGTTGCAAAATTACAATTTTATTTCAAAATAAAAGAAGGAAATGTGTTAAATCCTACACATTTCCTTCAAAATCATCATTTTTTGGTATCTCTTATTTTCTGACAAAAAGTTTGAAACCCTTCACACTTCCAGGAGCACCTTGCTCTGCACGTGGCAAGTACTCGAATGCCGAGATTGTCACTTCCTTGCCCATATCGACAATACCAAGGTGAGGGAAACTTGCCCCCTTCTCTGTTTGCCAATAGGTACTTTCCTGCAAGTCGAACATCTTGTCGAGGGTAGAGTTGCCTTTCTCGCTGTCAGCATAGTGAGCCACCCAATTGTTGCGGTCGATGCGGTTACCTTGTGCATCCTGAAGATAAACTTCGGCAATGGCAATCTGGGAATCGCCGCTTTGGCTACTCTCACATTGAATGGCGAAATAACGCCCTGTCACTGGCTTGTCGAGCTTGAGAACTTGCCAACCATTGCCCGCTCTTAGCTCGCCCTGCAAAACTGGTGTATCCGAGTTCAAGTCCATACGGTGACCAGGCTCGTTGTGCTTGTTGCTTTTTTCGAGGTGCAACTTGTCAAGCTCTGGATGATCTTGACAAAAGGCGACAGCTGCCCCCTTGGGACCTACTACATCCAGCACTACGACTTCGTTTTTGCCTTTCTTGAGCCAACAACCCGGCATATAGAGCGTCTGCTGAGGACCAATTTGCCAGAAGCGACCAAGCGCATGGCCGTTGACATAAACCTGCCCCTTACCGAATGCTTCCATATTGATAAAGGTATCGCCCACCTTATTTATATTAAAGAAGCCACGGTAGTAACCAGCCGTAGTTTTCAAACCAGCCATTTTGTTTTGCTTCATTGCCAGCACCTTGGATGCCGTAGCATAATCATCAAGTATAGTCTTATTGCACCATTGCTTAGGATTCAAGGCAATGTCGCAAGTTTCATCGAATGTAGAAATCGTCACATTGCCAATGATTCCCTTGTAATCCTTGATAGCACGACCAAAGTTGATGCGTCCCATACCTTCCACGATGATTGTCATCGTACTACCTTCCGCAACCGCGGGAAGTTCCAAAGACTTCTCATTCTTCACTCGATCTATCTTTCCAACATACTTGTCATTGATATAAACCTGAGCAAAGTCGTGGAACTCACCTGTCAATGTCGAAGGATTCTTGATGGCAGGAAGAGACGCTGTATATACCATCGTTCCCCATCCCATATCCATATCCTCGAAAGACAAGGGTGCATCGCTATTCTTCTCTTGGTCGATACCGTATGAAAGAGGTCGATATTCGGTCAACTTGAACTCTGGTATGCTGATGAGTGGCATCGGAGCCTTGGGAACGGCTGGCAGCTTCTTGCCATCGTTATACTTCACCATCATCTTCTGCAATTCATAGAACTTGGGCGTAGCCAACCCCCACTCATTGATAGGCGCATCATAGTCATACGATGTCACGTCGGGTTGGAACCCAGGAGAGTTGGCACCTGCCCAATGTCCAAAGCTCGTTCCGCCATGGGTCATATAAAGCGAGAAACTGATACCTTTGCTCAACATCTCGTCCATTCCCTCCACCATATCCTTGGCAGGACGGGTCTCATGACGTGCCCCCCATTTGTCGAACCATCCGCTCCAGAACTCAGAACACATCTTCGGCGCATTCGGACGAACCTCGCCCAATCGCTTAAATTGGTTGTCGATGTTGGCGCCCGTTCCAAAGTTCATTGTCCAGGTCAAGTCATCGAGTCCATTGTTGAGAAAGTTGGAAGACCAGTCGCACTGAAATAGGCTCACCTTGTCAAAGCCCGACTTCCTCACGATATCACGGATGGCACTCACATAAGGCTTGTCCTTGCCGTACGATCCATATTCGTTCTCCACCTGTACCATGATGATTGGACCACCGTTCTGGATGGTGAGAGGAGCGAGCTGCTTGCCCACCTCTTTCTCAAATATCTCGACACGCTGCATAAAATACGGGTCTTGCTCACGCAACTTGATGTCTTTCTTCTTCAAAAGCCACCAAGGCAGGCCACCCATCTCCCACTCCGCACAAACGTATGGGCCAGGGCGAACGATGACATACATTCCGTTCTTCTGGCAGAGACGGCAAAAAGCAGCCACGTCGTTATTGCCAGTGAAGTCAAACTTACCCTCCTTCTGCTCATGGATGTTCCAGAACACATAGAGGCAGACGGTATTCATGCCCAAAGCCTTGCACATCTTGATGCGATGTTCCCAGTAAGCGCGAGGGATGCGAGGATAATGCAACTCGGCAGCCTTTACCACAAAAGGTTTGCCATTCAAAAGGAAAGTCTTGTCACCGGTCGTAAATGTGCCCCCCTTTGAAGCCGCCGTCATTTGGGAAGGCGACAGAGCCAACAAGGAAGCTAAAGCCAATGATTGAATAGTTCTTGATAATTTCATATAGTTTTATGCTATTATTTATTCCGTCAAGATAGTCGTATCGCCTTAAATGGCAATAATGTGTCTGCAAATTTAAGAAAAATTCCCCTTTATTACGTTAATAAAGCAGTAAATAAAGGGAAAAAATCGTTATTTTTTTCTTTCTTGGGGAATATTTTGCCATATTTTACATAAATTAGGCTTCGGCTTAGCAATTGAAACAAAGTTTCATTGTGTTCGCCTTGCATTATCTTTGCACGAATGTCGTGACACTGCGAGGAGCCAGCCGAGTGTTTCCATCACATTCCCCGACAGGAGCCAAACTCTCGGAAGAGACATCGCTCGTACGATACATCGACCATTGTTTGCGTTCCTTGTCATCAAACGAGAAATCGACCGGCTTGACATCTTCCGAATAGTTGATGGCGACAACCACCCATTTTCCATCCACATTCCGATAGGCAGAGCACATCACACCAGTTGGGTCGTTATACCCTTCGTCCACTTGCTTACCATCAGCACCAGTGGTTGCCATGTCATATCTCACAGCCCCAGGACGGACAAACCGGGAATAATTGCCCAACGTCCACATCAACTTGGAATCAACCGCCCATCCACTCTTCCATCCGTCACGGCTATAGATACGAATCAGTCCGTCACGATAATCGCCACCAGCGGCGCGCCACCAACTCCAGCTTTCCGCATTGGCATATACCAAGTCATGGTGGATGACACGAGCCACATAAAGGGCGGTCTTCATAGAAAAGTCATAGCCTCCACCACCTCCGATTTCCTCATCATTGCCCATGATACAGATTTCGGTTTGCCAAAACTTGATGTTCTGTTGCTTGCAAGCCTCTTGCATCTGCAAACGGATGTCTCTCATATAAGGAATCGGTGTATTCGTCCAGTAGCTATGTCCTCCTATCAAACGAGGAAGCTGTTTTACATTGCCTAGATAAGTCTGGGTGCTGTCCTTGGTGAAGAATGCCTTGATTTCATTGCCTCGCTGCCAGTCGGCGACGTGTGTGCCCAACATACAACGATAGTCGCTGGACTCATTGATGAGTATCTCGGTATTCAGTTTGTTCTTCACCAAAGCCTTGCTCACTTCCTTTGCTACACGGGCAAACTCACGGTTGGTGGCAGGACTTCCTTCCTGTTTTGGACCCAACCAATTCCAGTGCCCGTCGGGTTCATTGACAGGACTGATATAGTCGAAGTGGATGCCGTCATGCTCCTCAATGCCTTTGAGAGAAGTGGCGATAAACTGAGCGAACTTTCCATAACAGTCATCCTTGAGATTGATGGTGCCGTCACGTCCCGTATTGGTAGCCAATCCATTCTTGGTATAATAGACCGGGGCGGAATTACAAAAAGCCAAGAAATAAGGTACGCCTCTCTGTTTGGCAAGTTTCAAGAAATTACGCTGTCCCTTCTGTTTGTTCCAATCATAAGTACCATCAGCTTTGAGAAAACATTGGGTACGAGTACTAGGCTGTATTTGCGCAGTCTCACCTTGTTCCTCACTTCCGGCACCAAGATTGAATCGCCATATCGACAAGCCGATGCCCTTAGGCTTTCCCTGTGTATCATTCTCCGTAGAAAACAACCAATCGGCTATTTGCTTTTGTTGTTCCTCAGGCCATAAACCCAAGAACTGCATGCTCCAAGCATCGCTTGCACCGAAATGCTGGATGTGCTGCTCAGGAGACTGGGTAAGAATGGTAAAGCGAGTAGCCTTATCAACCTCCGCCATAATCCCCATACTCGAAAAGAGGAAAATGGAGAATATACCACATTTCAAACAACTAAGAATCTTCATTTTATCCATATTTTTGATTGCCAATACTATACATAATTCATATTTACCCCAAAGAAGTGCGTTTCAGCGTGATAACCGTCATCTCTGGCCAAGCGCCGAGACGGAATGGGAACGAACCTCCAAGTCCTGCCGACACATAAAGCACCTGTTCACCAAGCCGGTAAATGCCTCCCCACTCTTTGAAAGCCATGCGTGCCGGAGTGAGCTTGCCCAATTGGATTTGCCCAGCATGGGTATGTCCGGACAGGGTGAGCTGAATGCCCTTCATCAAGGCTTCCTTGCGCCAATGGTGGGGATCATGGGTAAGCAATATCTTGAACGCATCCTTGCCGATGCCCTTCATTGCCTTCTCTAGATTGGAACGGTTCGAAAAGGGAGGGTTGCCCGCATTCTCCACACCGACTATCTCGATGCTCGCCAACCCATGAGATACTGTAGCATACTCATTCATCAACTGATTCCAGCCCAACTGTTTCTGATAAGCATAGAGCAGTTGTCTATTGCGCTTCAAAGCACCGATGGAATGATGGTTGTCATATTCGCAATAGTCATGGTTACCCCAAACGGAATAGATACCGTCAGGGGCATGAAGTTCCTTCAACACATCAAAAAAGGGAGCGACCTCTTCGGCAGAATTATTGACCAAGTCGCCCGTGAACACCATCATATCGACATTCTCTTGATTCGCTTTCTCAACCACATTTTTGACAAAATCCGTATTTTTTGGAAAAGTTCCCAAATGAAAGTCACTGAAATGAAGTATCTTATAACCATCGAAATAAGGAGGCAAATCGTCAAAAGAACAGGCAATCTGCTTCACCGACAACCTTTTCCATCCATGAGTAAACCCAAACAACAGCAATAGCATGGCGGTAACCGTAGGTATCAAGGCACACCACCAAGGCATCACAAAACTGCAAAGAATAAAGAGGACTTTGGGAAAGACCGAAAACAATATCAAGGTAAACAGAATTCGCACGGACGTTTTGTGGTACATACCCAACTGCAGCCCCATTTCCGCTATAAGTAGCAGGAAGGTAGGTACCCACCAAAGGATTTTCAAGGGCGCAGTCCATTCATTCACGCCCATCTGCCACAAGCATAGGTCGGGCACAAACGCCATGCATAAAACCATGGCTATATATAAAGTTGACCTCAATTTCTTTTTCATGACTGCAAAGTTACGACTTTTTCCGCAATGAAGGATGATAATTTACGTTAAAACTATTTTCACACATTCACTCACATCAATATTAAGTGTAATCACAAGATAGGTTGCGCAAACACCCAACTTATCTTTATATATTGTTTTTCTCATAAGACCATGTAAAGCGACCAGAAACTTGACAACGCCAGGATGCACCTCACCATGAACATGGCCTGAAGAAGGTGGTCAATATGTCCAACAAGATGCAAAAAATCCCAGCAACAAAAAGAGAAAGGTGTGCAAACAATTGTTTGCACACCTTTCTCTTTTTATATCTATTTCCACGTTTTCCCCACTCTCTTCCAAAAAGACATGGGAAACATCATTTATGCGTTGGCTGCCACGGAAATCCAGTCGAACACGCAAGAGCAGATACCGAACGCAACGATTCCTACAGTACAGATGGCGAGGGCCAACTTGGTAGAGCATGCACTCTTGAATGCAGGAAGCGGATTGTCGTTATGCTTGATGAACATGGCCTTCACAATGAGCAAGTAGTAGTACAAGCTAATCACCGTATTGACCAAGGCGATGAATACCACGCCGTATGCCCATGCTCCGAGTGTGGTGTGGATGTCGTGCGTACCGACGGCAGCCATAAACACGAAGAACTTGGAGAACATACCTGCGAACGGTGGAATACCACCAAGCGAGAATAGGGCTAGAGTCATCAAGAACGCCAGACGTGGGTTGGTCTTGTAAAGCCCATTGTAGCTGTCCATCTGCACGGTGCCACCATTGTGCTCCTCTATCGAAGAGATGATGGTGAACACGCTCATGTTGGCCACCACGTAGATAAGTACATAGTAGGTCAAGGCGGTCACGCTCATCGCCGAGTTGCCCACCACGGCCAACATGATGTAGCCTGCCTGCGAGATGGAGGAGAATGCCATGAAACGCTTCAAGTCGCTCTGTCGGATGGCGAAGAGGTTGGCGATGGTGATGGAAAGAACGATGACTATATAAAGAAGTATCGTCCAGTACTCCACCATTGGCGCGAATACCTTCATCAAGATGGCGCAGAGCGTGAACGCAGCAGCACCTTTGGAAACTACCGAAAGGTAACCCGTGACGGTAGTTGGCGCACCCTGATAAGAGTCGGCTGTCCAAAAGTGGAAAGGTACCAAGGAAATCTTGAAGCCCAAGCCACTGAAGAAGAACACCATGCCGGCGATGGTCAATGGCGAAGACGAGATGACCGTAGCCATATCATCGAAATACAAGGTGCCGCAAGCCGCATAGAGAAGGGAGATACCATAAATCATCACGCCGCTTGAGAAGGTGGCTGTCAAGATGAATTTGGCACCGGCCTCCGCCGAATTGTGGCGATACTTGTCGAAAGCCACGAGGCAAGCCATTGGCACGGATGCCATTTCCAAGCCGAGGAAGAACAAGAGGAAGTGGTTGGCACTTACCATCATGTTCATACCGAGCAACGTAGAGAGTGTAAGCATATAGAACTCACCCTCCTTGAAGGCTGTGTCCTCACGGCTCAACCATTCCTTGACCTGGATGAGCACGATGAGTGTACCTAGGGCCAAAACGGTCTTCAACACGCCTGCGGCGGGACTAGTGACATACATACCACCAAATGCCTCGGCGGCCTCCGTCGGGCAGATATTGAGGACGATGTGAGCCACCATCAAGAGACATACCAGAGGATTGAACCACTTACGGTCTGCACTCTTGGAGCTGCAGAAGTCAGCGATGAAAGTGATAAGCAGGACTGCCATCAAGGAAGCCTCTGGAATCATATTTAAAAATTGACTGTAATCCATTTCTTCTGATATTTATTACATATTAATTACACTAAAGATTGGACCTACGGCATCCATGATGATCTCCTCTGCCCAGAGTGGGAACATACCAAGACCTGCCACACAGGCAATCAAACCTGCCACGGCGATACGCTCGTCCCAGGTGGCATCATGCAGTTTCTCCAACTTTGGGTTTGGAACCTTCTGATACAAAATTTTGCCCACGCAGCGAAGGATGTAAACAGCGGTCACTACGATGGAGGTACAAGCGATGATAGTACATACGCGGTGGAACGTATCGGCATTCTGGAACGCACCCACGAAGATGGTCATTTCAGCCACGAAACCAGAGAAACCTGGCAAACCGAGGTTGGCGAGACCTGCCACTGCATAACCTACGGAGAGGAAAGGAATAATCTTCATCAAACCGCCCAAATAACGAACGTCACGGGTTCCTGCCTGGTGGTAAATCATACCGATAACGGCGAAGAAGAGGGCGGTCATCAAACCGTGGGACAACATCTGGAGGATTGCACCCGTAGCCGCCGTCTGGGTCATCATGCAGAGGGCGAAGAGCACCATACCACAGTGAGACACTGAGGAGTAGGCGTTGATGTACTTCAAGTCAGTCTGCACACAAGCCGAGAGCGCACCGTACACGATAGAGATAGTAGTGAGCACGAGGAACACCTTAATCCAAAATCCGTGAGTAGCGGCTGGCAAAAGGAACATGGCGATGCGGAAGCAACCGTAACCACCAAGCTTCATCAACACACCGGCGTGCAACATGGACACGGCCGTCGGCGCACTGGCGTGACCGTCAGGAGACCAAGTGTGGAAGGGGAACAAAGCACCCAAGATACCGAAACCGACGAAGAGCAATGGGAAGAACACGTTCTGCACGCTCTCAGGGATGGCATGTGCACCACCCGTATGGTGGGCAATGTCCATGATTTCGAAGGTCTGGGCACCGCTGTAGAAATAGATACCCAAAATACCGATGATGAGGAGGGCAGAACCACCCATCAACATCAAGGTAAGCTTCATGGCAGAATACTCTTTCGCACCACTACCCCACACACCGATCAAGAGATACATAGGGATAAGCGCCACCTCGTAGAACATGAACATGGTGAACATATCTACGGAGATGAAGAAACCATACACACCGATGCTCAAGAGGGTAAACCAGAGGAAGTACTCCTTCTTCATGGGCTCCATCTGCCAAGAGGCAAACGTACCCGTGAATACGATGATGGATGTCAGGAGCAGCATCACCACAGAGATACCATCCACTCCGAGGGAGTAGTTGATGTGCAATGGCTCAAACCAAGGAACGCTGTAGGTGAAGAGCATAGGATATTGGTCGGCAGGCATTGTCTCACGAGCGTCGAGAAATGCAAACACCAAATAGACGGAGAGGGCAACCAGAACGGTGGCACCTGCAACCATCACACCACGCACCTGCTTGTCATTGCGGGCCAACCAGAGGCCGAGCAACATCAGGAGTGGTACTATGACGAATATACTTAAATTCATTTCTTTTCTATTTACTTAATTGTGAGACATTGTATTAGACAAATGCGATGAGGATGAGCGTCAATGCCACGGTACCAGTGAGGAACCAGATGGCGTAGCTGCGTACATCGCCGCTCTGCCATGGACGGATGGTCTCGCCTGCCTCCTGGGTGCCCCATGCCATGAAGTTGAACGTGCCGTCGATGACGCGGCGGTCGAACCATGCAATAGGCTTGGAGAAGCAACCGAACACAATCTTGTGGGTGAAGAACTGCCATGCGTCGTCAATGTAGAAACGATTCAGCGCTGCCTTGTGCAACTTAGGCATCTTCTTGGCCAATGTGTCGGCAAGAGGAGTCTTCTTGGGTGCGTACATATAGGTAGCCAGACCGATGCCGATGAGTGCCACAATCACAGAGGTGGTAGCCACGCTCATGTCGATGTGGATGTCATAGCTCTGACCATCGGCTGAGATGAAGTGACCGAAAGGTATCAAACCGCAGAACACCGAGATGACTGCGAGGAACACCAACGGCCCCCACATCACGAAGGGAACCTCCTGTGGCTTGCGACGATGCTCAGGATCCAACTCGTAGTAGCTCTGTCCCCAGAAGATCACATAGTAGAGACGGAACATGTAGAAGGCTGTCATACCTGCCACCACGGTCATGAACCAACCCATATAGGGAGAGAACTGGAAGCAAGCAGAGATGATTTCATCCTTTGACCAGAAGCCTGCGAATGGAGGAATACCTGCAATCGCCAAACAACCGATGAGGAAGCAAACGTTGGTGATAGGCATATACTTGTGCAAGCCGCCCATGTAGTCCTTGAAGTTGCTGCCGATAATGACGATGATGGCACCAGAGCAGAGGAACAACAAAGCCTTGAACATAGCGTGGGTGAACAAGTGGAAGATACCTGCCATGTAACCCAGACCGCCGTGGTGGTTATCTACGGCGAAGCAAACGCCGAGGGCCACGAGCATATAGGCTATCTGCGAGATAGTAGAGAAAGCCAAACCACGCTTGATGTCACGCTGGCAACAAGCTACGGCCGCTGCATAGAAAGCGGTAAACGCAGCGATGTAAGCCACATAGTGGAGCGTGTTGGGAGCGTACTCCACCCAGATGGGGAAGAGACTTGCCACCTGATACACACCAGCTACCACCATGGTGGCAGCATGGATCAAGGCAGAAACAGGAGTTGGTCCCTCCATGGCATCCGGCAACCAGATGTGCAAGGGGAACATCGCACTCTTACCGGCACCACCGATGAACATGAGGAACAATGCCGTCGGCATCACCCATGCAGCACCAGCCAAGGCGCTGTGAAGCTCAGGCTGAGCGTTGAGGTCGTAGTTGAACGTGCCCACATAGAAGCTGTAGAACAGAATACCAATCAGAAAGAAGAGATCGGCAAAACGGGTCACGATAAACGCCTTCTTGCTGGCATGAACGGCAGCGTGCTTGGGATAGTAGAATCCGATGAGCAGGTAGGAGCAAACACCCACCAACTCCCAGAACAAGTACATCTGGAAGATGTTGGTAGCCACCACCAAGCCAAGCATGGACATGGTGAAGAGGCTCAGGTAGGCATAGAAACGCTGCATACCCTTCTCGTATTCCTCCACTTTATAGTTCTCATCGCGCTCTGCCATGTAGCCGAAGGAGTAAATGTGGACCATGAAACTGACGGTGGTAATCACGATGAGCATCAGCACGGAGAGTGGGCTCAGACGGAAACCAATGTTAAACGTCAGCAACTCGGTAAACTTCAGCCATGTGAAGTTAAATACGGTAACAGTGGGGTACAAGCCTGTAGAGGCATCGCGACCCACAGCGAAGAAGTATTCGTATGCCGTATATACAGACATGGCGAACACACAACCCATCAGTACGGTACCGATGAGGGCTGCTACCGGTCTTTTCATCTTCATACCCGCAAGTCCCAAGATCAGGAAGCTCAGGAACGGGAGAAGAAGTATCAAAAATGCATAACTGTACATATTCTTACTTTAGAATTTCATGTTTTCAATACTGTTCACCTGGTCACTGTTGTAGTTGCGGTAAACGTTGATAATAATGGCGAGTGCCACGGCTGTCTCGGCTGCTGCCACTCCGATGGAGAAGAGGGTAAAGAAGAAGCCCTCCAGCTCTCCGGGGAAGAGGATGCGGTTGAACACGGCGAAGTTGAGGTCGGCTGCGTTCAGCACAAGCTCGATGGAGATGAGCATCGCCACGAGGTTACGACGGGTAACGAAGCCATAGACACCGATGAAGAACAAGAGTGCCGATAGCACGAAGAAACATTGTACTGGAATCATTTCTTATCCTCCTTTCTTGCAATTAAGATACCACCGATGATACACGCCAACAAGAATACCGAGATAAACTCAAACGGCAACACGTATCCATACTTGTCAGCACCTACGAGCGCAGAACCTACCTGGTCCATAGGCACCTCGGTGTCGGCCACGGAAGTAGCCATGTCAACAAAGTGATTCTTCAGCACGATCACGGCCAAAGTGACGAAACCCACGAGACATACGAGGGCGCGACCGAGAGCCTTGCTACCCTTGACATGCTCTAGGAGTCCCTGGAGTGTGCGCTTGGATACCAACTGGATAGCGAACACGTAGAGCATAGTGATACCACCTGCATATACGCTGATCTGAGCTGCGCCAAGGTATGTGTAGTCGAGCAGGAAGTAGATGCCCGCCACACCGAAGAGCACGAACAACAGGAAGGTTGCCGCACGCATGATTCGCTTGGTCGCTACGCACATCACGGCTGAGCCAAGGATGACCACTGCCAAGATGACGAACATAAATAAATTAGCTGTTATCATATCGTTTTATAGTCCTCCTATTACTTAGTCTTGGTGTTAAACTTACCGATTTCGAGGGGTGCGCCACCGTCGATGAGGCCTGGCAGGCTTCCACCCTTATAGACTTCCTTGTCGAGGTGCATCACCAACTTGTTGCGGTCGAAGACGGCATTCTCGAAATCGTTGACAAACTTGATGGCACCGAAGTTGCATGCGTTGACGCAAAGCTCACAGAACATACAGTCGCCCAAGTCGTACTGGTAATCCACCAACTTGCGCTTCTTCTTGCCTGTCTCCGGGTCCTCCACCATCTCGGTCTGGATCTTGATGGTGTCGTTGGGGCATGACTTCTCACACAAGGTACAACCCACACACTTGTAAGCCTCGTTCTCATCACGAACGAAAACCAGGCGACCACGGAATCGTGGAGAGACGTGGAGTGTAGTCTTGCGGTTCTCAGGATACTGCTCGGTGCTCTTGGGTGTGAGGTACTCCTTCAAGGTGACCTTCATACCTGTGGCAAGGGTCTTCAGACCCGCTGCAATACCGCCGAAATATGAATTGTTAGACATACTTTCTTTTATTTTATTAATGTGTTATGGGATTTATCCGTGGAATCCGAACGCTACGCATACGGTCATCATAATCAGTATGACCAATGACAATGGCATTAGGTACTTCCACTCCAACTTCAAGATCTGGTCAATGCGGAGACGGGGGAAGGTCCAGCGTACCCACATCAGGAGCCATACCACGGCGAAGGTTTTGCCGAAGAACCAGATGAAACCAGGGATGAGGTTCATCAAGTTGTCGAAGCCCTCGATGCCGATGTTCAATGGTGCCCAACCACCGAGAAATACGGTAGAGGCGATACCAGAAATCACGAAGAGGTTGAGATACTCAGCGAGGTAGTAGAAACCGAAGCCCATACCTGAATATTCGGTGTGGTAACCAGCGGTCAACTCGCTCTCGGCCTCAGCCAAGTCGAAAGGACCACGGTTGGCCTCGGCATTACCTGCCACGAGGAACACGAGGAAAGCCAGGATAGCTGGCACGTGACCCTTGATGACCAACCAATTCCAAGCACCAGTCTGAGCCTCCACAATACCGCTCACCTGCATGGTGCCAGTGAGGACCACGGCGGAAATCAAGCACAGGCCGAGAGACATCTCGTAAGAAATCATCTGCACGGCACCACGCATGGCTGACACCACGGAGTACTTGTTGTTGGAAGCCCAACCGGCGAGGAACACGCCAATCACACCGATGGAACTAACGGCTGTGATGAGGAAAACACCCACGTTGAAATCGAGGATATGCGCACCCTTGTTCCATGGCAGGAACGAGAAGGTACCCACGGAGGCGATGATCACGAGGAGAGGAGCCATGAAATAGAGCAACTTGTCGGCCCTATCTACAGTGAAGATTTCCTTGATCAACATCTTGAGCACGTCGGCGAACACCTGGAAGATACCCCAGGGACCCACACGCATCGGGCCCAGACGGCACTGGAAGTAGGCACACACCTTACGCTCCATGAAGATGAGCACGATGGCGATGAGAGCATAGGCTGTCAAGATGCAGACGCCCACAAGCACGCACTCTATCAATATCGACAGGAAGTCGCCCAAACCCAAAGTCTGGCGAAGGAGATTGTCGATGAATGTTGTTACTATACTAAAATCAAACATAATTATCTATCAATGTCAGGAATTACGAAATCAATTGCAGCACCTGTAGTGATGAGGTCGGCGATCTTCTGGCCACGGAGCATTGGATCCAAAGCACCTGTGAGCGAGAGACCCATCGGACGCATCTTCATGCGGTAAGGACTCTTGTCGCCCTTGCTGTCGAGATAGACACCAAACTCGCCACTGGCTCCCTCCACAGAGAAGTACCACTGTCCCTCAGGCACCTTGATGATAGGCTTCTGCTTGATGTAGAACTCGCCCTCGGGGATGTTGTCGATGAGCTGTTCAATAATGTCGAGGCTCTGGTACAACTCATGGATGTGTACATAGTAGCGGTCCATGGAGTCGCAGCCCGTCAGGGTGATTTCCTTCCACTCCACCTTGTCATACATATCGTATGGGTGACGCTTGCGGGTATCGTTCTTCCAACCAGAGGCACGACCTGCGGGGCCTGTCACACCGTAGTTGATACAATCCTCAAGCCCCATAGGACCAACACCTTCGAGACGGTTGTGGGTAATCACGTTATCACCAAACACGTCGAGGTACTCCTGGATCATCGGACGGAGATACTTGCAGAGGGTCTTCACGTTCTGCACAAAGTTGGGGTCGATGTCTGCCTGGAGACCACCGATGCGGTAGTAGTTCTGGATCAGACGGCCACCCGTTGTCTCCTCCATCACGTTCAACACGTGCTCACGGTCACGCATACAGTAGAGGAACGCTGTGAGGGCGCCCAAGTCCTGTGCGGTACAACCGAGGTAGAGCAAGTGGGAGTTGATACGCTGCAACTCGTCCATGATGGTGCGGACGTAGCGGATGCGGTCGGAAAGCTCGACACCCATACCCTCCTCTATCACACCTACCAGTGCGTGGCGGTGCATCATGGCGGAGAGGTAGTTCAGACGGTCGGTCAAAGCCAAGGTCTGTGGATAGGTCATTCCCTCCCACATCTTCTCGATACCACGATGGATATAACCGAGGTGGGGATAGATGCGCTTCACGGTTTCGCCGTCAACTACCGTCTGCAGGCGGAGCACACCGTGGGTAGATGGGTGGTTAGGACCGATGTTCACCACATAGTCGTCCTCGTCAAAGCGACGCTTTTGGGTAGCTACCAAGTGACCGTCCTTGTTCAAGGAGTACTCCACGGTGAAGTCATCCTCAGGCTCATCGGTGCAAGGGAACTTGTTGGCCTCGGGGCTCATATCAAAGTCCTTGCGCAAAGGATAGCCATTGAAGTCGGTGCGGAGGAAGAGACGGCGCATATCTGGGTGACCCAGGAACTTGATGCCGACGAAATCGAACACCTCGCGCTCCAGAAGATCTGCCACCTTCCAAAGATTGATGACCGTAGGGATCACATCAGAACCGTCCACCTTCTTGGCAATGGTCTTCACGGAAGTGCGCTCGTTGGTCTGCGTGTTCTCTAGGATGTAAATACATCCGAGACCCTCCTCGCCGAAGTCCTCGCCGATGATGGTAACAAGGTAGTCGAAATGCTTCTCGTTCTTCAACTTCGCCATCTCTGCGGCAAAGTTGTCAAAACTCAATTCAATGTTATTCAGTTTCATGTTCTTATACCTTATTATATTAATCAGTTAGACCTTTCTGGGGATCGAAGTCCTCAGGTACTTCAGTTACGATGATAGGTTCCTTGTGTCCGAGCAACTTGGCATCGGCAAGGTTCTCGTTGCTCAAGCCGTGCAGACCACCCTTTGACAGGGAGAGTTCCTTCTCCTCTTTGGTCATCTTGTGGTTGGCACCGCCGAAGAATTTCTCCACCTTCACCTTGCGCTGCAACTGCATCATGCCGTAGAGGATAGCCTCGGGACGTGGAGGGCAACCGGGGATGTACACATCCACAGGCACCAATTCGCTGATGCCACGCACCACATTGTAGCTCTTCTTGAACGGACCACCCGAAATGGTGCATCCGCCCACGGCAACAACATACTTGGGCTCAGCCATCTCATCATACAAACGCTTGAACACAGGTGCCATCTTATTGGTGATGGTACCGGCGCACATGATCAAGTCTGCCTGACGTGGAGAGTTACGGGTCACCTCGAAGCCGAAACGGGAGAAGTCATAGCGCGCACAACCCACGGCCATGAACTCGATACCACAGCAAGAGGTACCGAAGGTCAAAGACCAGAGAGAGTTGCTGCGTCCCCAGTTGATAGCTGCGTCGAGCGAGCCGACCACCACATTGGCACCACCCTCGTTGAGCTCTTGCGCAATCTTCTCGAGGGTATCATTGTCCTTAAACTCGTCGTAAGGAATACTCTTGATAGAGGCTCTCTTGTTTACTTCCATTCCAATGCTCCTTTCCGCCAAGCGTACGCCAGGCCAAATACCAATACCAACAGGAAGAACCCGATGCTCACTAGAGCCATAGGTCCAAACTGCTTAACTACGACTGCCCATGGGTAAAGCAGCACGGTCTCGATGTCAAACATCAGGAAGAGGATGGCGAAGAGGTAATAGCCGATATGGCTTGGCAACCAGGAGCTGCCACGCGTCGGAATACCACACTCAAAGGGCTCACCCTTTACCGGATTGTATGACCGGGGACCAATGAGCTTAGCGATGACGTAAGCAGCCACCACCAAAGTCACAGCCGTCAGCAAAACGGTGATAAATAGTGTAAAGTTCATAAAAATTGTTATAACGTTATTTATTCAATGCTTCTAAGCGTGTGCAAAGGTAACAATTATTTTGCAAACATTGCGCAACTTTTTGGAAAAAAAAGCTAAATCTTTCACCTTTGTCATACGTTACTCGGAAAATATATGTAACTTTGGGGGCGATTTCAGAACATTCAATCAAATTACAAATGGAAAAACATAATTTTGTGACGATTGCCGACCTCTCCAAGGAGAAGCTCATGTACCTCCTGGAGATGGCGCAAGAGTTCGAGAAGCACCCCAACAGGGAGCTGCTCAAGGGGAAGGTCGTCGCCACCCTGTTCTTCGAGCCTTCCACCCGTACCCAACTCAGTTTCCAGACTGCCGCCAATAGGCTCGGCGCACGCGTCATCGGCTTCTCCGACGCCAAGACCTCCAGCACCACCAAGGGCGAGACCCTGAAAGATACTATTCTCATGGTGAGCAACTACGCCGACATCATCGCCATGCGCCATTTCATCGAAGGTGCGGCGCAGTATGCCGGCGAGGTAGCCCCAGTGCCCATCGTCAACGCCGGCGACGGAGCCCACATGCACCCCTCGCAGTGTCTCCTCGACCTCTACTCCATCTACAAGACCCAAGGCACCCTGGAGAACCTGAACATCTACCTCGTGGGCGACCTCAAGTACGGGCGCACCGTGCACTCGCTCATCACCGCCATGCGACACTTCAACCCCACCTTCCACTTCATCGCCCCCAAGGAGCTGGCCATGCCGCAAGAGTACAAGCTATACTGCCAGCATCACCACATCAAGTACGTGGAGCATGAGGACTTCAACGAGGACATCATCAGCGGGGCGGACATCCTCTATATGACGCGCGTGCAGAAAGAGCGGTTCAGCGACCTCATGGAGTACGAGCGCGTGAAGAACGTGTACATCCTCAGGCGCGAAATGCTCGCCAAGGCGAAGGACAACATGAAAATCATGCACCCCCTGCCCAGGGTGAACGAGATAGCCTATGACGTGGATGACGACCCACACGCCTACTACATCCAGCAGGCACAGAACGGGCTCTACGCCCGGGAGGCCATCTTCTGCCACTGCCTCGGTATCACCCTCGACGACGTGAGGAACGACAAGACCGTCATAGAATAATGGGAAATTAGAAATCAGAAATCAGAAATTGTCATGGGAAATAACAAGAGCGAACTAGTGGTGGCCGCCATCGAGAACGGCACCGTCATCGACCATATACCAGCCGACAAGACCTACGAGGTGGCCAACCTGCTGCAACTGCAGGATATGGACACGCCCGTGACCATCGGCTACAACCTGCCCTCCAAGAAGATAGGTAAGAAGGGCATCATCAAGGTGGCCAACAAGTACTTCACCGACGAGGAAATCAACCGTCTCTCCGTCATCGCCCCCAACATTGGGCTGAGCATCATCCGCGACTACGAGATTGTGGAGAAGAAGACCGTCAAGACCCCCGACACACTGAGGGGCATCGTAAAGTGCAACAACCCCAAATGCATCACCAACAACGAACCGATGGTTACCCTCTTCCACACCGTGGATGCCGCCCTGGGCATCGTGCGCTGCCACTACTGCGACAAAGAGCAGCTGCTAGGCAAGGTGCAGCTGTGCAAGTAATTCATATCAACGTTTTATATTTTAAAAGTTATGCAAAAGGACCAAGAGATTTTCGACTTAATCGAGAGGGAGCACCGGCGCCAGCTGAAGGGCATGGAGCTGATTGCCTCCGAGAACTTCGTGAGTGAAGAGGTGATGCAGGCGATGGGCTCATACCTCACCAACAAGTATGCCGAGGGACTGCCTGGCAAGCGTTACTACGGCGGATGCCAGGTGGTGGACATCGTGGAGAACCTCGCCATCGAGCGCATCAAGAAACTCTTCGGAGCCGAGTACGCCAACGTGCAGCCACACTCGGGCGCACAGGCCAACGCCGCAGTACTGCTGGCGGTGCTCAAACCGGGCGACACCTTCATGGGCCTGAACCTCGACCACGGAGGGCACCTCTCCCACGGTAGCCGCGTCAACACCTCGGGCATCCTCTACAACCCCATAGGCTACAACCTCGACAAAGAGACTGGGCGTATCGACTACGACGAGATGGAGAAGCTGGCCCTAGAGCACAAGCCCAAGCTCATCATCGGCGGCGGCAGCGCCTACAGCCGTGAGTGGGACTACGCACGGATGAGGAAGATTGCCGATGAGGTGGGCGCACTGATGATGGTCGATATGGCGCACCCGGCCGGACTGATTGCAGCGGGGCTGCTCGACAATCCCCTAAAGTACGCGCACATTGTCACCTCCACCACCCACAAGACGCTCCGCGGTCCGCGTGGCGGCATCATCCTCATGGGCAAGGACTTCGACAACCCATGGGGCCTGACCACCAAGAAGGGCGAGGTGAAGAAGATGAGCATGTTGCTAAACTCCGCCGTTTTTCCAGGCCAGCAGGGCGGTCCGCTGGAGCATGTCATCGCCGCCAAGGCTGTCGCCTTCAACGAGAACCTGCAACCCTCCTGGAAAGACTACGCCCTGCAGGTGAAGCGGAATGCAACCGTGCTGGCGGAAGACCTCATTGGTCGCGGCTTCGGCATCGTCAGCGGTGGCACCGACAACCACTCCATGCTTGTGGACTTGCGCAGCAAGTACCCAGACTTGACGGGCAAGGTGGCCGAGAATGCCCTCGTGGCAGCCGACATCACGGTGAACAAGAACATGGTACCCTTCGATACCCGTTCCGCCTTCCAAACATCGGGTATCCGCCTAGGCACCGCCGCCATGACAACCCGCGGTGCGAAGGAGGACATGATGCACCTCATAGCCGAGCTCATCGAGGAAGTGCTCGATGCCCCCGAGGACGAGAAGGTCATCGCCAACGTGCGCGAGAAAGTGAACGACACGATGAAGGACTATCCCCTCTTCGCCTACTAAAAGGGCGACCTCCGAGGTTATAAACGAACAGGCAAAAGGGACAGGCGAATCTTAGCGGCTCGCCCATCCCTTTTGTCTTTATTTTTCCCGACGCTGGCAAAAAGCTGATTCACCCATCGGGAAATCAAACTGTCAATGTCAGCGCCAGGATACAAGCAAAGGTAATAGATTTTAACTAAATCATTCCTATTTATTGTTTTTTTATATGAAGAGATAGACGGATTAGCGGAAAAAGTTGTAAGTTTGCATCAGCTTGCGAACAGGTATGACGTAAGCGGCATGAATCTAAAACAGAAGACTAGAATGAAGAAGATACTTTTGAATACATTGCTTATCATGGTAAGCAGCCTGACCTCGCAGGCGCAAACGCTCGCCTTCGGTCCCCTGCACAGCGCAGACAGCCCGAGGGAGGACTGGCTGCTGCCCGGTGACACCATCACGCAGTCGGGGCAGAGGATGATATACCAGGGAAAGCCCATGAAGAACGTAAAATACTCCGTCGCACCCTCTTCCCTCTCCCAGCTCCAGAGCGAGACGGCGACGGACGGGAAACACGGTTGGCAAGACGGCAAGAAGGTCTTGGGCGAGAGCTACCGCCCAAAAACCGTCAGCGATCTGAACTACGGCTTGGCACCGACCTACAGCTATGGGCTACACCCAGGGTTGAACGTGTCGCTGAGTGCGTCCGCATTCGCCACTTTCGGCAAGAACCTGCCCCACAAGGGCGGTTTCTCGCAGAACATCAACGCTACCTACCTCGCCCCTCTCACCAAGGACGGCAAGCTGTGGATTGCCGCCGGAGGATACCTTGACAACACCTTCTGGGGAAGCGACAGCTATCGCGATGTGGGCCTCTACGCCATCATGGGGTACAAGTTCAACGACCATTGGGAGGCATACGTGTATGGGCAGTTGAGCGCCAGCAACAACTACGACACCCTCTACGGCCAATATGCCGGATATGGTCCCTACGGCTACGAGAGATACGGCATAGGGAGCTACCCCGGAATGTGGGGCATGGGCGGAACTATGCCTTTCGGATATGGCATGGGGATGCCGGGTGCCAACGTGCTGGGAGCGGGAGTGAGATACAACGTCAACAAGAACTTCTCCATCGGCATCAACGTCGAGGGAGTATGGTACAACAACAAGGGGATGGACTACTTCGACCGGTACAACTACCCCAATCCGAATCCCAAGAAATAAAGAAAATGGAGAATGCTCATCCAGCATCCTCCATTTTCTTTTTTTATTTGCGCATTAAAACTATCTGTTTTTCGGAAGTTCCAGAAGCCATCGAAAACCCAAAAGAAATACCTTATTCTTCCATCAGTATCTGAAGGATGCGCTCGGCGGATCGTCCGTCCCACCTGTCGGGAATCCCAGCTTTTTTCCACTCGTCCCTCATCACCTTGCGGAGCATGGCCGAGAGAACGTCGGCATCCTCGCCAACAAGCTCGTTAGTCCCCACCTTCACAGTCTCGATATGCTCGGTATAATCGTTGAGCGTGATGCAAGGCACGCCGTTGAAGGTCGCCTCCTCCGCCACGTTGCCCGAGTCGGTGACCACTCCCTGGGCATGGGAGGTGAGATAACAGAAGTCGAGATAAGACTGGGGTGAAACGAGGTCGATGCCCGCACCATGGGAGGAAAGCCCCTGGTGGGTCTGAAAAGCCAGCACAGCCTCCAAGGCCTTGCCCCTCAAGGGGGCTACCACCCTAATCCCGGCCTTCCGGGCCTCTGCGTCCAGGACAAACAGCAAGGCGTTCAACTTCTCCTTGTCGGCCAGCAGCATTTTTCTGTTGAGAGTCAAGACGAGATACTTCCCTTCCTCCAAGTGGTGGTCATCCATCACTTGCGGACGCTTAACCTTGTCCTGCAGGAACCGGATGTTGTCGATGAGGACATTGCCTACCATATAGACCTTTGACAACTCTGCGCCCTCCTTGTTGGCGATGCTGTTGTTGGAAATGCCCGCGGTAAAGAGTATGTCGGACAAGCCGTCAATCACCAGGCGGTTGATTTCCTTCGGCATCGTGATATCGAAGCTGCGGGTGCCTGCAGCGATATGCGCCAACTTGACACCTTGCTTTTTGGCCACGATGGCAACAGCCATCGTAGAGGCCAGGTCATCGACCACTACGACAACATCCGTAGGAGTCTGCTGCAAGTACTCCTCAAACTTCGCCATCACGTGACCCGTCAGCTCATTGAGGTTGTCGCAATCGACCCCGAGATAGGAATCGGGTCTGGCTATCCCCAAGTCTGCGAAGAGTGTTCCTTCCAACGTAGGGTCATCCTCACGCCCCGTATAGACCAGTTGGTAATCCACGTCACGTCCAGCCCCTCTAGCCGACACAATAGCCCTAACGACAGGCGCCACCTTGATGAAGTTGGGGCGGGCACTTGCCACGATACAGATTTTCTTCATATTACAATTTACAATTACCTTATAGATTTTCAACCCAACATTTACCCGACTTCGCATTAAGCCAGACCGATATGAAAAAAACTATTACAGTGCAACCGCTTAATGCAAAAATCAATGGATTCATATTTTTATAGTTTTTTATCCTTTAAACAAGTCCTTGATTCCACCAATGGAGCCCAACAAGTTAGTTGCCTCGTAGGGCAGATAAACCACCTTGCTGTCCTTGCCCTGGGCCACCTCCTGCATCATGCCGATGTACTTCTGGGCGAGCAGGTAGTTGGCAGGGTTGGTGCTCTGCCCCACCGCCTCCGTAATTTTCTGGATGGCGATGGCCTCGGCCTCGGCCTTGCGGATGCGCGCGGTAGCCTCGCCCTCGGCGTTGAGGATAGCCTGCTGCTTAGCCGCCTCGGCCTGGTTGATGATGGCTACCTTCTGACCTTCCGAAAGCAGGCGCTGCTTCTCCTTCTCGCCTTCGGAGGTCAGGATGGTGGCGCGCTTGTTGCGCTCCGCCTGCATTTGCTTCTCCATTGCCACGAGCACGCTCTCGGGGGGCGTGATGTCCTGCAACTCCACGCGGTTCACCTTGATGCCCCACTTGTTGGTGGCGTCGTCGAGCACGGCGCGCAGCTTGGTGTTAATGGTATCTCGAGAGGTCAGGGTTTGGTCAAGCTCCATCTCGCCGATAATGTTGCGCAGGGTGGTCTGGGTCAGCTTCTCGATGGCGTTGGGCAGGTTGTTAATTTCATACACGCTCTTGAAGGGATCCACTATCTGGAAATACAAGAGGGCGTTAATCTGCATTTGGATATTGTCCTTGGTAATCACGTTCTGGCGGGCAAAATCATACACCTGCTCGCGCAAGTCGATGCTGTCGGTATATACATACCGCCCGTTGCGTTGGGTGACGATGTCCTTGGCATGATCGATGAAAGGGATGATGATGTTGATGCCCGGGCTCAGGGTGGCGTAATAACGCCCCAGCCGCTCGATGATTTTCGTCTCGCTCTGGGGGATAATCACGATGCTTTTCTTCACGATGACGAGGGCGAGAACCACTATCACAATCAGCACATAAATTCCGATACTCATAATCTAAAATGTATTAAGGGGTTAGTAACAATTTATAAATCTACTGAGAGTCATTCTGCCAAAAATGGACTATTCATAACGAATCATTCCGGCTAAAATGGAGATTTAGCAACGCTCCACCCAGAGAATGATGGACTCGCGGCCGATGACCCTCACCTTGGTGCCTACCTCGATGGCAGCCGGGCATCCAGGGGCCTCGGCCTTCCAGTCATCGCCATCGAGCTTCACCCTTCCGTAGCCTCCAGCGACAATCGTCTGCGTCACCTCCCCCACCTGCCCCAGGAGGGCCTCAGCGTTACTCTTGCGCTCGTCGGCCCCCTTGTGGATGGCATGCACGAGGTGGGGGCGTATCAGCCAGATGCTCAGCACCGAGCAGACTGCCCAGATGACCACCTGCAACCAGAACGGCAAGCCCACGACCGCCGTCACGACGCTCACGAGCGAACCGATGGCAAAACAAGTGACATAGAAGTCGCCCGAGGAGAGTTCCATGATGAGACATACGAAGGTGATAACGCTCCAAAATAGCCAAAGGTTTTGGGAAATATAGTCTATCATGATTCTAAGTTTTTAAAGTTATTAATTAAAGACCTAACGCTTCTTGGTAGTTGTCTTCTTGGTCGTCGAAGTAGCCTTGGTTACAGAAGTCTTGGCAGTTGCGGCCTTGTAGTACTGCAATGCCGTGGGCATCTCCTTCTGCAATGCGGCGATGCGCTTGGCGTCGGACGGGTGGTCGCTGAAGATGTCGCTCGTGTTACTGCTGGAGCCGCTCGCCATACGTTGCCAGAAAGGGATGGCCTGCTGGGGGTCGTAGCCTGCCATGGCCGCAAAGATCAAGCCCATGTAATCGGCCTCCGTCTCGTTGTCGCGCGAATACTTCAGGTTGCGGAACGAAAAATACTGGCCTGCCACGGTACTCGCCACCGTGCCGACCCCGTTGCCCACCGCCTGGTTAAGCACAGTGCCCAAAATGTTGGTACCGATGGACTGGTTCTGCTGCTTGGTGAGTTGCTCGGCGCTGTGCTTGGCAACGGCATGCGCTATCTCGTGCCCCAGCACGATGGCGAGCGATGTCTCGTTCTGGGTATAGGGAAGCAAGCCTTCATACACCACAATTTTGCCTCCGGGCATACAAAAGGCGTTGGCGCTGTTGTCCTGCACCAAGTTGAACTCCCAGGAGTAGTTCTTCACGTCGCTCTCGAAGCCGTTCTGTCTCAGATAGGTCTCAACCGCCGTGGCCAGCTTCTGCCCCACTCTCCTCACCATCGCTGTATTGGTGGCGTTGGTGGATTTCTTGGCGGAGCTCATGTACTTGGTGTATTCCTGCTTTGACAGACTGAGCACCTGCTCGTCTGACACGGAGATACGATGGGTACGACCTGTGAGAGGCACTTTCTGGGTTGTGCCGCATGAGGTGAACAATAGGATTGCGAAAGCCACAAGGGCCAGGTTTCTTAAACTTTTCATCTTAACTTTTATATTTTGTAACTATTTTCTATCTTCTTCCGACACATGCTTGAAAAGACTATAAACATCTACCAATGCACAAAATGAAGGGAAATACCCTTTGCTTTTAAAAACGATACAAAGATATGAAAAAGTTCTCATATGTGTAAACCCTAGGTAACACCTTAACTTTTTTTACACAATTGAGTCCACTTGAAAAAGCGTCTCCACGCCATCTGTATATTTAGCATGAAATCAAAAAAATCAATGTGTCAAATCAGGAAAAGTCAGCGAACTAAATCCGCAAAAAAGTTCCTCGCCATGGATCTGTGAGTTTCATTGGATGAAACTCACGGTTTCTCCCGATGAAACTATTGCAAGATGTCAACTACTACAATGGCAGCAACGTACGCTATCCACAACAATAGCAATGGCACCATCGCCGGTCACATTGCACGCCGTGCCGAAACTATCCATGGCGATATAAAGGGCTATCATCAAGGCTTGCATATCAGAAGAGAAACCGAGGATGGATGCCAAGGGGCCCAAGGCTGCCATCACAGCTCCACCTGGCACACCTGGTGCCGCAACCATGCAGATAGCCAGCACGAAGATGAAGTTGATGAAGAGCGGGAAGTCGTAAGACATACCATTGATAATACAGATGGTAAGCGCACAACAGGTTATCTTCATCATCGAACCCGACAAATGGATAGTGGCACACAAGGGTATCGTAAATCCTGCGATACCATCCGTCACCCCATTCTTCAAGGTCTGCTTCAACGTCACAGGAATAGTGGCTGCCGAAGAGGAAGTTCCCAATGCCGTGAAATAGGCTGGCAGCATATTGAAGAGTTGTCGTAGGGGATTCTTGTGAGATACGCCACCTGCTATCAGGAACTCGTATGCCAGGATGAGTATGTGGAGCACAAAGATGACGACGATAATCTGGGCAAAGACCAACAGAATGCGATAAGCCTCGCCAGTATAGGTCATGTTGAGGAAGATGCTGAAGATATAGAGAGGCAGAAGCGGGATGACAGCGCGGCTGATGATGCCCGACACAATGCCCTTGAACTCGGCAAAGACATTCTTCATCGTGCGTGCCTCCTTATAGGCAATACCCAGACCTGCGACAAACGAGAACACCAGCGCACTCATCACATCGAGCATGGCTGGTATCTTGAGTTCGAAGAAGGGTTTTAGTTCTTCCACCTTGTCCACACTCACCTGCCCTGTCTTTGCCACCATCGAGGGAAAGAGGGCGACTCCCGTTCCGTAACCCAACAATCCTGCAAGAATGGTATCGACAAAAGCCAAGCCCACCGTGACGAGCAGCAACTTGCCTGCCCCATGACCGATGTCAGCAATGGCTGGTGTCACCAAACCCACGATGATGAGCGGTATCATAAAGCCAAGAAACTGGCTGAAAATGCCGTTGAACGTAAGGAAACATCTCACCAAAGGCTCGTTGAACACATTGCCCAACAAGACACCAAGAACAATGGCGATGACGATTCTCGCCAACAAGGGAACCTTTATCTTTTTCATTATATCAATCTTGTCCTAATTCTGCCGTAATCCCACCAAGTGCATATCAAAAAATGACGCTTGGTGGGATTATTGTTATGCAGCCTTTCCATACTCATAAATACTATCGCTGGCAAGGTCTATTTGGTCGTTCCAATAAACACAAGTTCGACTGGTGTCCAACTGTGCTTGTTTGAAAAGACCATACACATCTACCAATGCACGGAATGAAGGAAGTGTCTTGACGTCATCCTTCACGTCGTACAACTATTTTTTCTATAAGAAGCTATTGTTCTTGTATCGTTAGGCGTTATGTAGGTAGAAGTTCCCAACGGTTCAAAGTTGTTGTCAGTATCAGGCAAAGCCACCATAATCTGCATAATCAAATAAGGAGACTTGTTTTGAACAATAATCTTATCCTTTATGTTCAATTTCGCTCCAACCTCTCTATACACGACATTGTTAGGAATAGTTGATACACTGTCAGAGTCAGCTTGTGCAAAAACTTCGCCAACGAACAAACACAAAAAGACGCTCAATAATATTTTCTTTATCATAATACTATATTTTTAAATATTTAATATCAGCTTAGCCCATTCTGGCAAATCTTCTTCATATCGCTTTGCCAACTCCCCAAAGTTCATACGACACAAAGGAGTAACCTCCTGATTGTCTATCGAGTTATCGTAGAGATAAGTTTTGTCGGCATATAGGGCAGCCTTGCGACAATTAATGATTGACTTTTGGTAACGAGATATAATTTTCATGATAGGTACATCATGTCCTCCCTCCATCACTCGCTTGGCGATTCTTGCAGCATTTATCTGAGGATTCTTGGTACAGACAAAAAACAAGCGAATAAAAAAGCCTGTCTCATGAGCACGACGGATAAAATCTACCTTATCTTCTATGGACAAGACTGTCTCAAAGATTAAGCTATGCTTTTCTCGAAGGCATTTCTCTCGCAACTCTTCACAATACTTCACCGATTGCATAATTGCCTCAGGAGAGTTCCAGTCTCCAAATTTCTCTTGTGCCACAATATCAGGATTAACATAAATGGCATCTTCCATCCACTCATGGTGCAAGAGTTTGAAGGTCACAGAAGTCTTGCCCGACCCATTAGGTCCAGCTATCACAATCAAGACAGGCTTATGCTCTTTGATTACATTCATATTGAATTTCTCCTATTCCAATCTTGCATTTCGCTCTTCATCTGCGAAGCGATACCATCGAAAAACTTACGATTAGCCTCTTCACCCTTGCGCCTGGCTTCCTCAGCCACCTCCTTCATCAACTGAGAGAGGATTTCATCAGAAGGCTCTTCAAGACTTGTCAACTTGTACGTATCTATTGTTTGCCTGCTCATAATCTCTTAATCATTAGTTACTAACTGCAAAAATAAGCAAAATCAAGTAATTCACCAAATATTTCTGTGACTTTAACTTTTTTGCGTCAATAGTGCAACGCAACGTTGCACTATTATCTTAGCATAATTGGATACAAATCACAAGAATAAGAAAACTTTATAAGAAAAGTTTGGCTGTTTCGAATATTCGGAGTATCTTTGCAAAAACAAGAACGAAGAAAGGAAAGCTATATGGAAACAAGAAACAAAAAAATGCAGGTACATACTATAGACAGCAAAGACATCGATAAGTATTTCCCTGCTCATAGTGAGACAACAATGTCTCCACTTCCAAAGGAACACGTAGCACGACTCGCTACCATCCTTTTATAAAATCCCTGCCATAGGAACTACATTCCTACTGCAGGGATTTATTATATCATCATGCCAAGTGCCAACTTAACATTTAACATTACCAAATCTTAGTACTCCCCCCAAGCCTTGATGTCGATGTCCTCCAGCTTGGTGGTGCAGAATGCATAGATGAAGGCACTCGCCAGACGGCTGTTGGTAATCAATGGCACGTTGAGGTCGATGGCGGCACGACGAATCTTGTAACCATTGCTCAACTCTGAGCTAGTCAAGTTCTTAGGGATGTTCACTACCATGTCAATCTCGTGGTTGTGGAGCATCTCAAGAGCCTTAGGAGCATCGATGTCCTCGTTCTCCTCTGATGGCCAGAGCACACGAGTGTTCTCCACGCCGTTCTCTGTCAAGAACTTGCTGGTACCGCCTGTGGCAAAGAGCTTGTAACCGTGCTGCACCAACATGTGGGCAGCATCGAGCATATCCACCTTCTGCTTGGCAGAACCTGTAGAGAGCAGGATGTTCTTGGCAGGGATGCGCTGACCTACGGAGAGCATACTCTTCAAGAGTGCCTGAGATGTGTCGTCGCCCAAGCAACCTACCTCACCCGTACTGCTCATATCCACACCCAACACAGGGTCTGCCTTCTGCAAACGGTTGAAGCTGAACTGACTTGCCTTGATACCCACGTAGTCGAGGTCGAAGAGGTTCTTGGATGGCTTCTCCACTGGCAAACCGAGCATCACACGGGTAGCAAGTTCGATGAGGTTGATCTTCAACACCTTGCTCACGAATGGGAAGGAGCGGCTGGCACGGAGGTTACACTCGATGACAAGGATGTCGTTGTCGCGCGCCATGAACTGGATGTTGAATGGTCCGTTGATATGCAACTCCTTGGCAATCTGACGACCTACACGCTTTACTCGGCGCACGGTCTCCACGTACAACTTCTGTGGAGGGAACTGGATGGTAGCATCACCTGAGTGAACACCAGCAAACTCGATGTGCTCGGAGATGGCGTAGGCTATCACCTCACCATTCTTAGCCACAGCATCCATCTCAATCTCCTTGGCGTGCTCGATGAACTTGCTCACCACCACTGGGTGATCCTCGCTCACGTTGGCAGCCAACTGGAGG
>CAVBGK010000048.1:0-31538 GCA_963594995.1 Bacteroidaceae bacterium | reverse complement strand
CCGCCTCCTTTCAAGGAGAAGAGCCTCAGGTTTCGAGAGATTCCTGAGGCTTTTTTATTATATTCGCTTTTACAATATGCTTCAGATAATAACCTATTATATTCAATCTATCTATCGCTGGGTTCTTCGATGTGGATATTGCCGTGGTTTTGGAATACAGTCACCATCGGCTTATTCCTTTGTGCGTTATGTCATCAACGAGCATTATCCGTATTATGCCTACCAACAATTCCAGGATGAAATCAAGGTGAGTTCAAGGTTGGACAATAAACTTGGGCGTCTTTTCTTTCGTTTGGCCAATTATTGGCAACCATATTATGTGTTAAATGGTAACAATGACTGCTGCTCTTATGTTTCTGCTGGATGTAAATCTTCCATCATCAGGAACATTGCGGATTTTGATTTTGGTGATTTTTCCAGACGTGTCTTGGTGATATTGGATGTCAATATGATGTATGACGATAGATTACGTGAAATGCTGCTTTCTTCTGCGACAGAACATACGCTGTTAGTGTTGGAAAATATTCGTTCTGATGGTCGCAATAAGCTGCTTTGGAGACAATTGATAGAGGATAAACGTGCTGGAATCACGTATGACCTTTATCATTGCGGCATCGTCTTCTTTGACAAATCTAAGCACAAGCAAGATTTTAAGATTAATTTTTGATTTTCAATATAAAATAAACGCATAAAATGCGTTGAAATACAAATAAAAGTATTACTTTTGCACGCAAATTTATAAACCATTAAATAATTGACTATGTATTGGACACTTGAATTAGCTTCAAAGCTTGAAGATGCACCATGGCCTGCAACTAAAGAGGAGTTGATTGACTATGCAACTCGCTCTGGTGCGCCTCTGGAGGTTCTGGAGAATTTGCAGGAAATAGAAGATGAAGGTGATGTTTACGAGAGCATCGAAGACATTTGGCCTGATTATCCTTCTAAGGATGACTTCCTCTGGAACGACGACGAGTATTAGTGTAGATGATAGGGCTGCTCTTTCTTTAGGGCAGCCTTTTTCATGTGATGTGTCTTTGTTATACAATATTTTTTTCATTCATTCGTTATACTATCGTGTATAAGAGATTTAAAATAATGATATTGTTGATGTTGCTGGGTATGACGGCTTGTTATGCTCAGTATGATCCTTCTTATAGTCATTATTTTGATATGGAACCTTCTTTTAATCCAGGTGCTGTGGGTAAGCAGGCTAAAATTAATGTGAATGTAGCGTATGCCCTGGACTTGATGGGATTTGAGCATAACCCTCGCACGATGTATGCTGCGGCGGACATGCCTTTCTATGCTTTGAAGAATTATCATGGTGTTGGTGTGCAGTTCATGAACGACCAGATTGGTTTGTTCACCCACCAGAAACTTGCAGTTCAATATGCTTTCAAGAAACCGCTTTTCAAAGGAATGCTTAGTGTGGGTTTGCAGGTGGGTTTTCTCAGTGAGAGTTTTGATGGTAGCAAGGTAGATTTGGGGGAGTCCAATGATCCCGCTTTCTCTACTTCTAAGATTGATGGCAATGGACTTGACATGGGACTGGGACTCTATTATACTCATGGAGCATGGTATGTAGGTGTGTCGGGACAGCATTTGAATTCTCCTAAGATAGAATTGGGGGAGACCAATGAGATGCAGATAGATGCAACATATTATTTGACGGGTGGATACAATATAAAGTTGAGAAATCCGTTTTTATCAATAAAGCCTTCTACCCTTGTGCGATACGATGGCACTGCATGGCGTGGCGATGTGAGTTGTCGTTTGGTCTATACGCATGAGAAGAAGATGATGTATGGCGGAGTAGCCTACAGTTCTACCAATTCTGTTACTTTCCTGTTGGGAGGTGTTTTCCATGGTGTAGTTTTGGGCTACAGTTACGAGGTATATACATCCGCAATCAATCCTGGCAATGGGAGTCATGAGTTGTTTGTGGGCTACCAGACCGATATCAACTTGGTGAAAAAAGGGAGAAATAAACATAAAAGTGTTAGAATACTATAATCGTATAACGATATGAAAATGAATAAAGGTATCATGTTGCTCTTTGCGGCTGCCGCTCTCATGGCGTTGACAGGATGTTTTGGCGCCAAGTCAACCTCGATGGCTGGCAGAGGTGGTGAAGTCGTTGGCGTGAGCGGCAAGGGGTTCACGGAGCCTGCTCCTTACGGCATGGTCAAGGTGAATCGTGGGTTCTTGAAAATGGGATTGGAAACCCAGGATTCCTTGTGGGGTGGTAAAACCCCGGTAAAGGAAATTTCCGTGGATGGTTTTTGGATGGATGATACAGAGATTACGAATTCCGAATATAAGCAATTTGTGGCATATGTGAGGGATTCTATCTTGCGTACCCGCCTTGCCGACCCCGCATACGGAGGTGACGAGACTTATATGATTACTGAGGACAAGAATGGTGACCCTGTGGCTCCTCATGTCAATTGGAAGAAGAACCTCCCCAAGAAACCGAATGAGGACGAGCTGCGAGCCATCGAGAGCCTTTATACGACCAATCCTGTGACGGGTGAGAAGTTGATAGATTGGCGGCAGCTAAACTATAAGTATGAGATTTATGATTACACGGCGGCTGCATTGCGTCGTAACCGTTTGGATGCGGCGGAGCGTAATTTGAATACAGACATTGAGGCTGACCCCAATGAGGTCATCATGATTTCCAAGGATACGGCCTACATTGATGATGAAGGAAGAGTGAAACGGGAGACCATCAACCGTCAGTTGACAGGACCATGGGATTTCTTGAACACTTATATTGTGAATGTTTATCCAGATACTACTTGTTGGGTGAACGACTTCAAGAATTCTGATAATGAGACTTATCTGAGAAGTTATTTCAGCAACCCCGCCTACAATGACTATCCGGTCGTTGGAGTGACATGGGAACAAGCTAATGCTTTCTGTGCTTGGCGTACCGACTATCTTTTGAAGGGATTGGGTCCCGAGGCTCGTTTCGTGCAGCGTTATCGCTTGCCTACCGAGGCGGAATGGGAATATGCTGCCCGTGGAAAGGAACAGAATGAGTTCCCTTGGGAAAACAAGGATGTGAAGAATGGCGACGGTTGTTTCTATGCCAACTTCAAACCTGACCGGGGCAACTATACCAAGGATGGCAACTTGATAACGAGTCGTGTGGGCATCTATTCTCCTAACTCGAACGGGCTTTACGACATGGCTGGCAATGTGGCGGAGTGGACAAGCACCATCTATACCGAGGCGGGTGTAGATGCGATGAATGACTTGAACCCGACATTGGTTTACAATGCCGCCAAGGAAGATCCTTATCGCTTGAAGAAAAAAAGCGTGAGAGGTGGCTCTTGGAAAGACCCCGAGTCGTTCATCCGGTCGGCTTGGCGTTCTTGGGAGTACCAGAACCAACCGCGTTCATATATAGGATTTAGATGTGTGCGTAGTCTCGCCACCACATCCAGTGCAAAACAGAAACCTACAAAAACAAAGAATAGGAGATAAATACAATGGGCGAATATAGTAAGTTTAATGTCGTTTATCGTCTGCAAAAGTGGATGGACAGTGTGCCGGGCCAAACTTTTCTGAACTATGCATACAGTTGGGGTGCCTCGGTCGTTATTTTGGGAACTTTATTTAAGTTGACCCATTTGCCCGGTGCCAACCTGATGTTGTTTTTGGGTATGGGCACCGAGGTTTTCGTGTTCTTCCTGTCCGCATTTGACCGTCCCTTCGACAAAACTGCCGATGGACGTGACATTCCAACTCATATCACAGAAGAATACATGGAGACAGGTAAGGTTGCATATAATGAAAATAGAGAAGGAACTGCCGGTCAAACGGTTGTCGTAGGTCAGCCGATTGTCTTTGGAGGTACTGTAGAACAATCTTCTGCAAAGGCTTCTTCGCCAGAACGTGAATCTGTAAAAGCTTCATCTGTAGAAAGTGTTCCTGCTGCTGCAACAGAAGAGGGTGTGCTAAATGCTGGTGTAGCCTCAAGCTCGACAACTTGGGTAGGTAGTCAACAGAATGTGACCCCGGAGATGGCAGAGGCTCAAAGCAACTATGTCGATGAGTTGCAGAAACTTGTCCAGACTCTGGAGAAGGTGAACGAACAGAGCTCTCGGTTAACTCGTGACAGTGAGGAAATGGAGAACCTCAACCGGACGCTCACGGGCATCAGTAAGGTATATGAGATGCAGTTGAAGGGGGCTAGCCAGCAGATTGGAACCATTGACCAAATCAACGAGCAGAGCCGCAAGATGGCTCAGCAGATAGAACAGCTCAATAAGATTTATACTCGTATGATAGAGGCGATGACGGTCAATATGAGAGCTGCCGCTCCAAACGTTAAAACAGAAGAATAAATGGCAATCAAGAAAAGACCTGTTTCCCCACGCCAAAAGATGATCAACTTGATGTATGTCGTCTTGATGGCTATGCTTGCCTTGAATATCTCGACCGAGGTACTCAACGGCTTTTCTGTTGTGGAAGAGAGCTTGAACCGAACCACGGCAAACTCTTCCGCAGAGAATGCGGTACTCTATGGGGATTTCACCAACCAGATGAAGCAGAATCCTGCCAAGGTGAAGGAATGGTTTGACAAGGCTACGCAAGTCAAGAACATGAGCGACTCACTCTATAATTTTGCCCAACAGCTCAAGGTGGCTATTGTCCAGGAGGCTGACGGCAAGGAGGGAGATGTCAACCATGTGGAGAATAAGGATAACTTGGAGGCCGCAGGCATCGTGATGCTTGCTCCGGGTTCTGGCAAAGGCAATAAACTCTACCAGGCAGTCAACAGTTACCGCAATCGAATCTTGGCCATGGTGACTGATGCTCATCAGAAAAAAGTCATTGCAAGCAATCTTGCCACGGATGTTCCCAAGGGGGCAAAGGCCTTGGGAAAGAACTGGCAGGAGTATATGTTTGAGAATATGCCCGTAGCCGCTGCGATAACCCTCTTGTCCAAACTTCAGAGTGATGTGCGTTATGCGGAGGGGGAAGTGCTGCATACCTTGGTTTCCAACATAGACATGAAGGATATCCGTGTCAATAAGCTAGACGCTTTCGTGATTCCCGAGAAGACAACTCTTTATCCCGGAGAGCGATTCAATGCCAACATCGTAATGGCGGCGGTCGATACCACCCAGCAACCGGAAATTTATGTGAACGGCATGCGTGTGAACTCACCTCATGGACAATATTCATTCACGGCAGGTGGTGTGGGTGAGCATCAGTTTGGAGGCTATATCTTGATGCACAATGCAAAGGGGGATGTGATGCGCCGCAATTTTATCCAGAAATACAGTGTGATTCCTGCCCCTAACACCGCTACTGTCGCCGCAGACTTGATGAACGTGCTGTATGCTGGTTATCAAAATCCAATCAGCATTAGCGTGCCGGGTGTTCCTGCCAATGCTGTGTCGGCATCCATGTCGGGTGGTACCTTTACCTCAAAGGGAAATGGGCATTTCATCGCCGTTCCTTCTGCTGTGGGCAAGGATGTCACGATTACCGTGACGGCACGTGACAAGGGACAGACACGTACAATGCCTCCTTTCACATTCCATGTAAGGAAACTTCCAGACCCGACGGCATATCTTGCCATCGGTACCAATCGCTATCGTGGCGGAGCCTTGCCAAAGGCTTCCTTGATGGGGGCTGTTGGCATTTATGCGGCTATAGACGATGGGTTGCTTGATATTCCTTTCAAGGTGTTGAGCTTCGAGACGGTCTTCTTTGACAATATGGGCAACGCCGTTCCTTTGGCTTCTGCAGGTGCAAGATTCTCTGATCGTCAGCGTGAGGAGTTCCGCAAGTTGTCAAGAAACAGACGTTTCTATATATCTCATATCAAGGCAGTGGGTCCTGACGGAATCACCCGAAATCTTCCTTCTGCTATGGAAGTCATTGTGAGGTAAGTGAAGAGTCTAAATGTTTGATGATTCATGGTATTATGGGTATAATCATTTTATAATTAAATAGGAATGATGATGAAAAAGATATTTTTGCTTGCTGTGCTCTTGGGCATGACGATGGGAGTCTATGCCCAGCCGGAGGCACGTCGGCAGGCCCAACAGAAGGCTAGGCAACAGTCGAATGCCAACAACATGACAACTCGTGCGCAAATCATGTTCCCGACGGCGGCTTCCATGGCCGATGACGTGGTGTGGAGACGGGACATCTATCGGGAACTCGACCTCAACGAGGATGCCAATGCACCTCTTTATTATCCTGTGGAGCCTATGGGAAGCCAGGTGAACCTTTTCACTTATATATTCAAGTTGATGCTGACCGGGCGTGTACCTGCTTATCAGTACCGATTGGATGGCAATGAGAGTTTTAATGTGGCGGATAAAGTGAAACCGAAGGCTTTGCTCGATAATTATCATATTTATTACGAAAAGAAAGCCAATGGAGCCTTGAGTCTTGATGACAGTGATATTCCCTCTCGTGAGGTCAAGTCCTATTACGTGAAGGAGACTTCTTATTTCGACCAGCGCACCTCTACTTTCCATACCCAGGTGCTGGCTCTTTGTCCTATTATGACTCGTGAGGATGACTTTGGGGATGGGGGCACGAAATATCCGCTTTTTTGGGTAAAGTATGAAGACTTGGCTCCTTTCCTCTCCAAGCAACAGATTATGACTAGCAACCTCAATAATGCTGCCGTGATGAGTGTGGACGACTACTTTGTCAGAAACCAATACAAAGGGAAGATATACAAGACCAACAATATGTTGGGGAAGACATTGGCGCAGTATTGCCCCTCCGATTCGGCGATGAGCAAGGAACAGAAGAAGATAGAGGCGGAACTGGTTGCCTTCGAGAAGAATGTCTGGGGAGACCAAGCCAAGAAGGATTCTCTTGATAGTATAGCCAATGCTGCCAAGAAGGACGGCAAGGCTGTGAAGAAGAGCAACCGGCGTTCTGCATCATCCAAGTCAACTTCGACCATTAAGAATCGCCGTCAGCGTACTTCTAGTTCTACTGGCTCTAGCGCAGCGAGAGTGTCCGTACGTCGCGAACGCCACTAGGCAGTTTGCTTGCAAAGATAGAGAAATGAATCATAATCATTAGTTAGAAAAGGTATGAAAAAATTATTCGTTCTGATGGTAGCCGTGGCAATAAGTATGTGTGCCACTACTGCTAGCGCACAGGTGAAGCTCGGTGTAAAGGGAGGTATGAATGTTACCAATATGTCCTTCAGCAAGGATGTCTTTGATGCCTCCAATAAGACAGGTTTCTTCATCGGTCCTATGGTTAAGGTAACTGTGCCGATGGTAGGATTGAGCTTCGATGCCGCTGTTTTGTATGACCAAAAAGAGGCTGACGTAACTTATGCTGGAACCGACAACGAGTATTTGACGGAAAATGTGAAGCAGAAGTCTATCAATATCCCTGTGAATGTGCGCTATGGCATTGGGTTGGGAAGTTTGGCAAATGTGTTCTTGTTTGCTGGTCCGCAGTGGGGGATTAATGTTGGCGACAAGGACTTCAAGTGGAATACGGGCAGCAGTTATTCCTTGAAGAAGTCCAACTTTAGCGTCAATGTGGGAGCTGGCATTACTTTGGCGAGCCACCTGCAGGTTTCTGCCAACTATAACATCGCTTGTGGAAAATCGGCAGATGCTACGTTGAGCAAGGCTTTGGAAAATGTCAGCAAGGCAGGCACGGACAAAAGTCGCAACAATTCTTGGCAAATTGCCCTGGGCTATTGGTTCTAAGGAAGTATTGATAGACAATTGTCGTAGATTCAACTTATTTAAAATATATAAAAGCAGGTATCCTTTATTGGGTATCTGCTTTTTTATTGTTACCTTTGCAGTTCCGAATGGCTATATATAAAATGTATGAGATACGTTGACGTGATACTTCCTTTGCCTCTTCCTGGCTTGTTTACTTATTCCGTTCCCGACGGAATGGGGGGTGAGGTCGTGTTTGGCAAACGTTTGCTCGTGCCATTGGGCAAGAGCAAGAAGTATATTGCCATGGCGGTGAGGGTGCATGATGTAAAGCCCGTATTCGATGTCAGGCCCATCGAGCAAGTGCTGGATATTCAGCCTACGCTTCTTGATAGGCAATATCGCCTTTGGTCTTGGGTCAGCGAGTATTATATGTCGTCCTTGGGCGATGTGTATAATGCTGCTTTTCCTGCTGGCTTGAAATCTACGGAGAAGTTCAGACCGAAGATGGAATTGTATGTAGGGCTGGCAAATGCCTATCGCAATCCGCAGGCTCTTCGGGTGGCATTGGGGATGATGGGGAGGGCTGCCAAGCAATCCAAGGCGTTCACTACTTTCCTTCATCTCTCGCATTGGGACATGATGCTCCAAGAAGAAGTCCCTTCTTTTGTGGAAAAGGTAACGAAGGAAGAGTTGATGAATGAGAGTCATTCCACTTCGACTATCATCAAGTCTCTCATAGACAAGGGCTTCTTGTTTACCTACGAACGGGAAGTTGGTCGTTTGAATACGTCTGGAGAGGCGCACTTCGAGATGATAAAACCTCTCTCCATGTCCCAACAGGATGCTTATAACCAGATTCTCTTGCAGATGATGAGCAAGAAAGTGGTGTTGCTGCATGGTGTGACATCGAGTGGAAAGACCGAGGTGTATATCCATCTCATCAAGAAGGTCCTTGATGAGCGCAAGCAGGTGTTGTATCTCTTGCCGGAAATTGCCCTTACCGTGCAAATCATGGAACGCCTTCACAAGGTGTTTGGTGATCGTCTGGGTATCTATCATTCGAAATATAGTGATGCGGAACGGGTGGAAATCTGGCAAAAGCAGATGTCGGAACATCCATACGATGTCATCTTGGGAGCCAGGAGCGCCGTTTTCCTTCCTTTCCAAAACCTCGGCCTTATGATTATCGACGAGGAGCATGAGACGAGTTTCAAGCAGCAAGACCCTGCGCCTCGTTATCATGCCCGTAGTGCTGCCATCGTGCTTGCCGGTATGTATCCCGGTGCAAAGGTGCTGTTGGGCACGGCGACCCCTTCTATGGAGAGCTATTACAATGCCCAACAAGGCAAGTATGGTTTGGTGGAACTGAAAACTCGCTTCAAGGACATTCAACTCCCCGAGATACAAGTGGTCGATGTGAAAGACCTTCGCCATCGAAAGATGATGAAGGGGGCGTATTCCCCTCAACTCTTGGCGGCAGTACGGGAGGCTCTCTGTGACGGGGAACAAGTTATCCTCTTCCAAAATCGCCGTGGCTTTGCGCCGATGATAGAGTGCAAGGTATGTGGATGGGTACCGAAGTGCAAGAACTGTGATGTGTCGTTGACCTTGCATAAGAACATCAACCTCCTGACTTGCCATTATTGTGGATATACCTATCCTGTCCCTGTCGAGTGCCCGAACTGTGGAAGTACGGAACTGATGGGGCGGGGTATGGGCACGGAGAAGATAGAAGACCAGATAGCGGAGATCTTCCCTGAGGCGCGCATAGCCCGGATGGACTTGGATACCACTCGTACCCGCAATGCTTATGAGCGGTTGATAGCAGACTTTTCCTCGGGCAAGACCAATCTCTTGATTGGCACGCAGATGATAAGCAAGGGCTTGGATTTTGATAAAGTAAGAGTGGTGGGTATCCTGAATGCTGACTCCATGCTCAACTATCCTGACTTCAGGGCTTACGAGCATGCCTTCATGATGATGTCGCAGGTGAGCGGCCGTGCCGGTCGCAAGGGGAAGCGTGGCTTGGTGATTCTTCAGACAAAATCGCCAGACCTTCCTGTCATCTCGCAGGTGGTGCATAATGATTATGCCACTTTTTACCGTGAACTGTTGGAGGAGCGCCGTGCTTTCCATTATCCTCCGTTCTTTCATCTCGTCAATGTGTATCTCAAGCACAAGCATGACCAGGTTTGCCAACAGGCAAGTGATGAACTGGGACGAATGTTGAGAGGTTGGTTCGGACAGCGTATCTTGGGTCCCGACAAGCCTGCCGTGGCTAGGGTGAAGACGATGCATATCCGCAAGATTGTCATCAAGTTGGAAAACAGCATCGACCACAAGAAAGTTCGGGAATATCTCTTGTATGCCCAGGAACGGATGTTGAGGGATGCCCGGTATGGCGCTTTGCAGATTTACTATGATGTCGATCCTTTGTAATGAACATAGAAAAGGCTATCCCTTGTCTGGAGAAAGGGGTAGCCTTTGGAAATTTGTAGTTATGTTTGGCGGAATGTTTAATATTCCAGTTCTGATTAGAAGTTGATGTCGAGACCTACGGCAAACACGTTGTTGTTGCGTGTATAGTCGGAGGTGTAGTCGAAGCTCTTGTCAGCTGTCAGCTGTACGGTCTCCGTTGTCTTCTTGTGTGAATAGAAGGTGTGGAAGTAAGCTACGCTCAAGTCCATTTTCTGGTTGATGTGATATACGCCACCGATAGCTGCGGAGTTGGAACTGGTTACGAAGGACTTGTCGTCCATATACTCGTCGCTCAAGCCATAGTTGGTGCTCTGCCATCCGGTGCTGAGGGTGATTTTCTTGCATACGTCAACCTCTACGCCGGCGTTGTACTCCAATGTCCCTCGCTTCAACTTTTCGTTGCGCTTGTTGTAGGATGTGGCGTTCTTGTCATCAAACCAGTGGAAACCAACGTTGATGCGAACTGCATCCATAGGGCTGTAGCCTGCTCCGATTGTGAGGTAAGCTGGTATGTCAGCAGCAATTTTTTTGCCGTCAGCGTACTCGCCCAAGGCTTCGTCAATCTTGTTGTCGAACTGAGTCTTCAAACCAAGCATGGTTGTTTGCACGGTCTGGTTGGTGAGAACAGACTGCGTCACTTCGCTAGCCTTGGTTTGTGCCTGCTCCTGTGAAAGACCTGCTTGCATGAACTGTCCGGCCAAGACGCTGTTCATCGTGGTCGAAAGGTTCCCTGCTAGGTTGCCAATGCTGGGTATCTTGTTTACGGACTTGTTTTTCAAGCGCATACGAGTCTTGAACTCGTATTTTGCGGAGAAATTCCAACGTCCTGTCTTGAAGTCCACGCCAATGATTGGAGTGAAGCCGAGACCGCTCTGGTCACAACTCAGCTCGATGTTGGCGGCTTCGGGCTTAGTGGGGTCGAGAACCTGGTAGAGAGGCATACTTCCCACCTTGATGTTCTCTACATATCCATAGTAGTTGCATGACGCATAGACTCCACGAACTCCTGCAAAAGCACTGAAATGGTCGTTTATCTTATACGCTGCTCCTACCGACAGACCGTAGTAATATTGGCGACCGTGCATATAGCTCTCATAGCTGTACTTGCCTGTTTGTCCAAACACTTCATCGCGGCTGAAGAGTTGGGTGGAAGGATTGCCGATGGTATTGCCCAGGACTCCATCTACAGTCCCAGCCAAACCGCAGGCTGCGATGGCTGTCTCTGCCACTATCTTCTCGAAAGATCCAAGGCCGTTGTCGAAGGTACACTTGCCGCCACCACCCGTGAGGGCGAAGTTCCCCTGAAAGGACCATTTGCCTTTGTTGTAGGCATATTGGAAAGAAGGGATAACTGGTGCGAATGCCTTACCATTGGTTGTGCGAGGGGTCGTAGGGTTGTTCACATTGTTGGTGAACAAGCGGTAGTCGTTCTCAATGGTACGAGTCTGATAAGCCAACTGCCAATTGATGGACAGATGATGACCGTCACCCATGAATACGACGCCTGCGGGATTGTAATACACTCCGTCAATACCTATTGAAGCCTCACGGCTCATCATTCTGTTGAATGCAACATTTTGGTTGGTGTTGGTGAGCAAACCGCCTGCAAAAGTGGGTGCCACACTTGCCATCGCAATGGCAACACTAACTAATTTTAGTTTCTTCATTTTAAAAATATTAAGTAAAAACGTCCGCAAAGGTAATAAGAATGTTCTATTTCTCTATTCTTTTCGATTTCTATTTAAAGTATATTAACATGATAAACCCGATTAGTTGCACAGATTTTAAACTTTGTGCAGTCAATCGGGTCTTATTTTTACTTGTTCAAGTGGGGATAAGAGATTCTTGTGTGGTATATTGACTTCAATCGGTCGATGAGCACCACCTTGGCGAGGGCGATGTCCCGGAAGGTAATGGGGCATTCCTTGAAATATCCGTCGCTCACTTGCGTGTCGATGAGGTTGTTTACTAGTCCTGTGATGCTTTCTTCGGTATATTCCTTCAGCGATCTGGAGGCGGCTTCCGCTGTGTCTGCCATCATCAGGATAGCTTGCTCGCGGGTGAATGGGTTGGGGCCTGGGTATTGGAAGAGCGATTTGCCAACCTCTTCGTCGGGGTGTGCATTACAATAATTTATATAGAAGTATTTTGTCAGTCCTGTGCCGTGATGGGTCGAGATGAAGTCTTTGATGATGCCCGGGAGGTTCGCCTTCTCGGCTAGCCTCAGTCCCTCGGGCACGTGACTGATGATAATCTGTGCGCTCTCCAGGTCGGTTAGCTGGTCGTGAGGGTTCACGCCTGCTTGGTTCTCGGTGAAGAACACGGGGTTCATCATCTTGCCAATGTCATGGTAGAGGGCGCCGGTGCGAACGAGAAGGCTGTTGGCGTGGATGCGGTTGGCAATCTCCGACGCCAAGTTGCCCACGGTGATGGAATGTTGGAATGTGCCGGGTGCAATCTCGCTCAGGTTTCTCAGCAATCCCTTGTTGGTGTTCGACAGCTCGAAGAGCGTCACGTTGGAGATGAAGCCGAAGAGTTTTTCTATCAGGTACATCAGTGGATAGGACAGCAGGAGGAAAATGCCGTTCACCGAGAAATAGGTGTACATGCTTGGGTCGATGTTGAACACCTGGTTGTCCTGCATCAGCTGCAGGGCGAAATATACTACTCCGCTTGATACACCTACCAGCAGGGCGGTGATGAATATCTGTGAGCGCTTCGACAACTCTCGTAGTGAGTAAATCGCCACCAGGCCGGAGGTGAGTTGCACGATGATAAACTCGTATTGGTATTTCACCGCCGCCGCACAAATGAGGATGGTCGTCACGTGCGTGATGAAGGCCGTTCGGGAATCCATGAACACTCGCACGAAAATGGCAGCCATGGCAAATGGGATGATATACACGGAGAAGAAGTTGTGCTTCATCATCAGTGATATCAGGATTGGGAAGAGCGTGATCATTGCATAGAGCATGGTGATGCTGCGCGGTTTCTCGAAATAGTCCTTGCGGAAGAGCGAGAGGTAAGTGGTGAACATCATCACGAGGATGAGCACGAAGATGACCTGTCCGATGATGGTGGTCGTTATCTCGTCTTCCGTGGCACTGCGCCGCTTCATCTCCTTGTCGAAGGAGTTGAGCACGCGGTAGGTATAGTCGTTGATGACCTCGCCGCGGTCGATGATCTTCTGTCCGCTCATCACCATGCCGCTTGCCAAGGGGATGCTGCTCAGGATGTCGGCCTTCTCGGTCTCACTCTTCTCTTTGTCGTAGATGACGTTGGCCTCGATGTAATTGTTGAGGTTGCATCGTGACAGGATGGGGCGCTGAGTGGCGAGTTTCTCGTTGGAGAACAGGCGTTCGTAGGCGGCGATGGTGGAGTAGAAGGTGTTGATGGGTACACTCTTCGCGTTCTTGCCGCTGATGATGCGTATCATGCTGGTCGAGTCCTTGTAGATGCGGTTGTACTCGGTCGTGCTGACGATGCCTGTCTGATAGACCTCGTGCAGATAGTGGGCGACAAGCCCCACGTAGTCGCTCGGCAGTCCGGGTATGCCGTCCTTGAAGTCGTGGAGAAACCGGTTCACTTGCACGTTCTCCACCGTCGGGTTGATGCCATAGTAAGGCTGGAACTGGTTCATCAGCGAGTCCTGCTCGTGCTTGATGGCCTCGTCGGTCTTGTAGATGGGGAAGTCGAATTTGGCGATGACAGACCCATACATCCATGGCTTGCCCACGTCGTAGCGATATTGCCTTCCCTCGTTGCGAGGCAGGAACCAAACGATGATGGAGACGGTCACGCAGACGAGGAGTGCCTTGGTGACTAGGTTGCGCCAGTAGTTTTCCTCTGGATTGTTGAATATACTCATATTGTGCGATTCTTTGTTTGTTGGTGAAATCAGGTGAAAAACATGCTTTTTCCCTTTTACTTTGCGAAAATACGAAAAAAAACTATTATAATCGCAAAAAAAAATGTAAATTTGCAGAAAATTTTAAAAATAGCTATTTTTTTCAGATATGGCAGACAGAAAAGTAAGGGTGCGTTTTGCACCAAGTCCTACGGGCGCTTTGCACATCGGTGGTGTGCGTACCGCCCTGTATAATTATTTGTTCGCTCGCCAGCATGGCGGTGAACTTGTGTTCCGTATTGAGGATACCGACTCCCACCGTTTCGTGCCGGGTGCTGAGGAATATATCTTGGAGTCGTTCAAGTGGCTCGGCATCAAGTTCGACGAGGGTGTGAGCTTCGGTGGCGAGCATGGCCCTTACCGCCAGAGCGAGCGTCGCGGCATCTATAAGAAATATGTACAGCAGCTCCTCGACAACGGCAAGGCTTATATCGCCTTCGATACGCCCGAGGAACTGGAGGCGAAACGCAACGAAATACAGAACTTCCAGTATGACGCCCATACCCGTATGCAGATGCGTAACTCGCTCACCCTCTCCCAGGAGGAGGTGGACCAGCTCATCGCCGACGGCAAGCAATATACCGTGCGCTTCAAGATTGAGCCGGGTGAGGAAATCCACGTCAACGACTTGATCCGTGGCGATGTGAAGGTGATGAGTGACATCCTCGACGACAAGGTGCTCTACAAGAGTGCCGACGAGCTTCCTACCTATCACCTCGCCAACATCGTGGACGACCATTTGATGGAAATCTCTCACGTGATTCGTGGTGAGGAGTGGTTGCCAAGTGCGCCCCTGCATGTACTTCTTTATAAGGCATTCGGTTGGGAGGACACCATGCCCCGCTTCGCCCACCTTCCTTTGCTGCTCAAGCCTGAGGGCAAGGGCAAGCTCTCCAAGCGCGACGGCGACCGCCTCGGTTTCCCCGTCTTCCCATTGGAGTGGCACGACCCTAAGACAGGCGAGGTCAGCTCGGGCTACCGTGAGAGTGGGTACTTCCCCGAGGCTGTGGTCAACTTCCTGGCACTCCTCGGGTGGAACCCCGGCACGGAGCAGGAAATCTTCTCGCTCGATGAGTTGGTGAAGGCTTTCGACATCTCCCGCTGTTCCAAGGCAGGTGCCAAGTTCGACTTCAAGAAGGGCATTTGGTTCAACCATGAGTACATTCTCATGAAGAACGATGACGAGATTGCCCACCTCTTTGCCCCCATCGTGGCAAACAACGGGGTGGAGGAGAGCCTTGACCGCGTGAAGCAGGTGGTGCACATGATGAAGGACCGCGTGAACTTTGTCTATGAGTTGTGGCCTCTTTGCTCCTTCTTCTTCCTTCCTCCCACGTCGTATGACGAGAAGACGGTGAAGAAACGCTGGAAGGAATATTCCGCACAGCAGATGACGGAGCTTGCCGAGGTGCTGGAGGGCATCGGCGACTTCTCCATTGAGGGACAGGAACCTGTCGTGATGAAGTGGGTGGAGGACAAGGGCTATAAGCTCGGCGACGTGATGAACGCCTTCCGCCTCACACTCGTGGGTGAGGGCAAGGGCCCGGGTATGTTCGACATCTCAGCCTTCCTCGGAAAGGAGGAAACCTTGAAGCGCCTGCGCAAGGCCATCGAGGTTCTCGGTTAAAGATATTAAGTAAAGGTTTATGGCTTATGGTTCCAGATACTATGGGCTGTAAACCTTTTGGTATAAACTTAAACTCAATAAAAGCGATATGATTTACAATATCGTCATCTACTTCGTCCTTTTCGGAATCGCCGTGGCAAGCCTCTTCAATGAGAAGGTACGCAAGATGTGGCGAGGTGAGCGAGAGGCTTTCAAGATATTGAAGCAGAAGGTGGATCCTCATGCCAAGTATGTGTGGTTTCATGCGGCATCGTTGGGCGAGTTTGAGCAGGGTAGGCCTTTGATGGAGCGCATCCGCAAGGAGCATCCTGAGTACAAGATTTTGCTCACTTTCTTCTCGCCTTCGGGTTATGAGGTGCGTAAGAACTACGAGGGTGCTGACATCATCTGCTATATGCCGATAGACACTCGCTTGAACGCCATCCGATTCCTTCGCTTGGTGCGCCCTGTGATGGCTTTCTTCATCAAGTATGAGTTCTGGAGCAACTTTCTCCATATCCTCAAGCATCGCAATATTCCGACCTATAGCGTGAGCAGCATCTTCCGCCCTGGACAGGTGTTCTTCAAGTGGTATGGCAAGGGATATGCCAATGTGTTGAAGTGCTTCACGAGATTCTTCGTGCAGAACGAGGAGAGCAAGCGTTTGCTCGAAGGCATCGGAATCACGGAGGTGGATGTCGTGGGCGATACTCGATTCGACCGTGTCTTGCAGATTAAGGAAGCGGCTAAACAATTGCCAATCTGTGACGCCTTTGCCAAAGACTATAAGGTCTTTGTGGCAGGAAGCTCTTGGCCACCAGACGAGGAAATCTTTATCCGATTCTTCAATGAACACAAGGAGTGGCGTTTGCTGATAGCTCCGCATGTCATTGGCGAGGAGCACTTGAAGTTCATTCTCTCAAAGATTGGGGGCAAGAAGGTGGTTCGCTATACCCAGACCTCTCCTGAGGAAGCCGCTGAGGCTGATGTTCTGATTATCGATTGTTTCGGCTTGTTGAGCAGCATGTACCACTATGGCGATGTTGCCTATGTGGGTGGTGGCTTCGGTGTCGGCATTCACAATACCCTGGAGGCGGCGGTATGGAACATGCCTGTCATCTTCGGTCCTAACAACAAGAAGTTCCAGGAGGCTCAGGGCTTGTTGAAGTCGGGTGGCGGTTTCGAGATTCACAACTTCGAGGAGTTCGAGGGCTTGATGAACTCATTCATGAACGATGCCACTTTCTTGAAGTCCTCGGGCGAAAAGGCTGGGGCGTTCGTGGCGAGTCTGTCGGGTGCTACCGATAAGGTTCTTGCTAAGGTGGAGCTGTAAAAACTTTGCGTGTGTTTCTTTGCCACGTCTAAATGAAAAAGTATGAAACAGTTATCAAAATTTTCAATCTTACTATTGTTTGTTGCATTTGCGTTTTGCGCATGTGACAAGGATAACGGCAAATATGTCGTTTGTCCTAATCCTTCGTCCATTCATGTAAGTAATTATTCCGTGACGGTGGAAACGGTTGTGGAAGCACCACAAGCGGAAGTAAAAAGTGCCATAGAGCAAGACTTAGCGGATAATCCACCTTTCGGAGGTTGCAAGGATTACCAGATTGTCACAACCAAAATATCAATAGGATTAGACGCTTTGCGCAAACTCTATATAGTAAAACCTAATAAGGAGGATTTATATGGAACCTATATCATAGAAAATTCTGCAGAGAAGTTTGAGGATAATGAGAAATATCGCTTGTTTCCTGCTTCTACGGCAACTTCTGCTCTCGCCAAGTGGGACATCATGGATTACTCTTCCGAGAAACCGAAGGTAGTGGGAACTTATGATGTGTTCATCCAAAGGGCTGCTCCTGAGTCTAAAAAAGATGGCAATCTTTTCCTCTGCGAAGACCTCACCAAGAAATATCGTGACAAATATCCAGAAGCAGATATTCACGCCGTAGTTCGCCGTTTGGTTCTTACGTGTGTCAAAAGTGGGGATATTGTCAAAGACTAAGCCTTTATTAAAAAGCAGTACTCATGCAATTACGCTTACATGAGTACTGCTTTTTTATTGGTTAGTAAGGCAAAAGTGCAATGTATTAATCCGTGACGCTTATGTAAAAGCACTTTCAAGGCATGAAATCCCTAAATGTTGTTCTATCTCGGCAATGCTTTTGAAGGAAAAATTAGTTTTGCCAGACAGAATTTTGGACACGTATTGGGGAGTGCAACCCAATCGTTTGGCAACGTCTGCTCTGGAAAGCCTATTCTCTTGCATGTAGTCCACGATAGACATGGCAATGCTCTGAGACCATTTAAGCCAAGTGGCGTTTTCTTGTCTCCATTTTGCCTCTTCTACGAAGGTGGAAGGTTCACTACTTTGGTGTTCCTCCAAGAATTTCAAAGTCTTTTCTCTCATAGTTCAGTCCTCCTCGAAATAGTCAATGAAACTGTCTTTGTCAAATATTCCGTTTTGTTGCAAGAAGTTCCTGCAACGGTTTAATTTGTCTAACTCTAACATGGTATGCTCTCTATCTTGCATCTTTGCCGTAAGCTTGATAGCACCACCTGTAACGATATATACATTTGGTTCTATTCGTATGGCATAGATGCGCAACCAACTAGCATGTCTTTCTCTCTCCCAATTTCTAGCTTTCTCACGAGTTAGTTCGTGCGCTCTGTTGTCGAAAAGACTGAGAGGGTGAAACAAACCGTCCAGTTGTTCTGTATATGGGAAGTCTAAGATGAGTCGTTCTAATTCATCAGCATCCTCCATTGTGTCCTTGATGGAATCGCTTATTCTCTCTATGTGGAAATATCCTTGTAAATCATCTATGTTTTCAAGGAAAAAGTCCAACAAGTAGTTGGCGTTGCTCCATTGCCGAAACAACATGTTTAATTCGTCAGTCTCTTTGTTCTCGTCTCGCACAGCCCACAGGTGATTGTAGCCTGGGATGATTCTTGTAAATTTCATATAGTATAATTTTGATGTTCGCAAAGATAGCACATCTTTTTGATAATTGCAACTTATAGGTTGCGAAATGTGTGATATTTAATTTTATTTTGCAGAAAAATCTAAGTTGAATGCATTTATTTCGAGAATTTTATTAATTTTGCGCTTAATTGGTTATTAAATGTATAAACTTAAAATTATACGACAATGAAAAGAGTTTGTTTTCTAATAATGCTTTTAATGCTTGCTGTCACCTCTTTCGCCCAAAAGGAGGTTACCAAATTCTTGGGTATTCCTGTAGATGGAAGTAAGAAAGAAATGGAGCAAAAACTAAAGGAGAAAGGCTTTGTTCAAGAAGGTGGTATGATTGGGCTTAGTGGAGAATTTAATGGTAGGGATGTTTACGTGCTGATTCAAACGGTGAAAGGAAAAGTTTGGAGATTGAATATAATAGACCAAAGAGCTTCTGACGAAACACATATAAAAGATCTTTGGAATGAACTTTGTGAGCAGTTTAAAAATAATCCAAGATATGAGTATTTTCCTTCTCATAACTATATTATTCCAAATGAGGAAGATATACGCTATGAGATAAATGTTAACCATAAGGAATATCAGGCTTTATTTAATCAATATTCTTCTGGTTGTACAACTTATGGAGAAGAGGTCGATAAAGAGATGAAAAAGCGTGGCTTGAATATTAGCGACGTAACTGAAACTGAATTTTCTAAAATAAGACAAGAAGTTATAGATGGTCTTGTGAATAGGTTAGTTTGGTTTACTATCCAAAAAGACCAAACGGATTTTCGTATGGTAATGTTTTACGAAAATGGTTACAATAAAGCAAATGGAGAAGATTTGTAACGATGAGAAATAATGAATTGGCAAATGTAGTTGGATAGTTTTTTATAACAATCGAGTCTGTTGCTTTGTACTATGAATACTCCAGTGTTACAATTCTTTTTGTAGTTTACCAATAAGTCTCATATCTATGGCAGTAGCGGATATGTTATTAAGGATTTGCGTCTTTTTTGAAGTTGACAGGGCTTATAACAGCCCTGTCATGTATAGCGGCAGATAGGTGATTCCGTCTTCGATTTTCAAGTCAGCCGTATGGATGACATACGGTGTGGATAGATAATTGCCATATTTGGCGATGCACTTCTTGAGAGAAGTCAATGTGTATCTGTTGGTTGATTTCACTTCAATGGGCGAAATATTGTGCTTTGTCGTGATGCTGTTCTTGGCAATGAGGAAATCAATCTCCATTCTGTCCTTTGCTTCCTTGCTGTATTTGGAGAAGAAGAAGAGGTTGTGACCAGATGAGCGCAACATTTGGGCAACGATATTCTCTATTATCATGCCACTATTGAACTCCAATTTGTCCGTGAGCAACTTGGTGTAAAGGTTCTCTGAAACAATGGCTTTCTCGTTGAAAGCATGGCTGATAAGCAACCCCGTGTCCGCCATATAGCATTTCAGGGTTATATCGTCTGTGTTCATGCCAAGCCCGATGTTGGGTTCTGTCGTGTTGTACGCCATGTTCACTATCAGGGCATCGTTTAACCAAAAGAAAGCCGTCTCATAGTCCCTCATCCTGGCTCCTTCGGTAAGTGCTTTCAGCATGAATTTCTTCTCGTGCTTTTGGAGTTGTGAGGGAATCGTATCGAAAATATTGGTTACTTTTGATACATAGGTCGAGGCATATTTCTGAATATCATTGCGATACAGTTTCAATATCTGTCGCTTGGTATGGTCAACCTTGTTGAAATCTCGTGCTTCCACGTATTTTGCCACCGCTTGTGGCATTCCACCCACAATGAGATATTGTCTGAAATAGTCCATAGTCTTGCGATGTATGGCTTGTCCCATCTCATGCTTTTTCTCAAAGTTCATTCGGATGAGAGGCATGAGCGTTTCGTTGCCAACAGCCCAAAGAAATTCTTCAAAGTCCATTGGATACATGAGGATTTCTTCTTCTTCGGATGGAATCATGATGTTTTCCACATTCTTCTTGATGGATACAAGCGAGCCTGTCTCTATGTAATCATATCGGCCATCTTCCACCAAATATTTGATGGCAGTACGGGCACGAGGGAATAGTTGAACCTCGTCAAAGATGATGACCGACTCTCGTGAATGGAGTGGGGTGTTGGTATAACTGCTTAGATACATGAAGAAAGTGTCCAAGTCATCTAGATAGTCTTCGAACAAAGTCTTGATATTGGAGCTGACTTTGTTGAAGTCCAAGAGAATATAGCTTTTGTATTCTTTTTGAGCAAACTCTTTCACTATATAACTCTTGCCGACACGTCGGGCACCATTGATGAGAACAGCACTTTCACCATGTTGTTCTTCTTTCCATTTCAGAAGTTGTTCATATACTTTTCTTCTCATGATTGCACCTAACTTAGATTAATTTATTTGTCAAAATACACCTAACTTAGATTAATTTTTCTGTCAAATTACACCTAACTTAGATTAATTTCTCTACAAATATACACCTAACTTAGATTATTGCCAAATATTTCCGTCGTTTTTAGGCAGAATTAACATACTTAAATGCCTTTGATTTGCGCTTTCCTATGTATTTTGACATACTTTTCTAATGCTAAATGCCCCTGTCACACGAACTTTTCCAACAAAACGAACGTCATGAAACCGAGGAGCAAGGCATAGGTAGCTTGCTTTTGGAAACCGTGCGCATGAGTCTCTGGTATCATCTCGTCGCTCGTCACATAGAGCATGGCACCACCTGCGAATCCTAACATCACGGGGAGAAATGAGGCTGAGGCCGAACCCAACCCGAATCCCATCAGGATGCCTATTACTTCTAGCAGGGCGATGGCAACGGAGATGATGAAAGTTCTTGCTGCCGATACTCCGGCGAGCATCAATGGGGCGATGATGACCATTCCCTCGGGGATGTTTTGCAGGGCGATGCCGAAGGACACGCCCCAGTTTGCCTCGTCCCCTGTGGAACAGATGCTGACACCTGCCGCCATGCCCTCAGGTAACTTGTGGAGGGCGATGGCCATCACGAAGAGCAGCACATGGTTGAGTGTGGAGTTGTTGCGGTGCTGCTCGGGGTCAAGACCCGTGATGTGGTGTAGGTGGGGAGTCACCAGGTCGAGTACGTTCAGAAACAAGGCACCGGCTACCACGCCGATGACCACCAGCCACCAATGCGATGTCTGGTCGAAGGCGGGCACGATGAGACCGAGCGTGGAGGCGGCAAGCATGATTCCTGCGCAATATCCCAATACCGTGTCGTTCCACTTGTGGGGCAACTCCTTGATGAAGAAGCCTAGGATGGCTCCTATGATGGTGGCACCGCACAGTCCGGCGGCACTAATCAAAACATTTGTCATCATTCTCCTGTACTTTTTGTGCAAAAGTATTCATTGCTTGGGGAATAGCCAAATATTTCTATAATTTTTTTGGGAAAATACTAAGAAATAAGTACTGAAAAATGCGGAAACTTTGCATTTGTCAGTACTTATGGGGATATAAATTATTACTTGATGATGCGGTAGTAGTCCTCCTTGCGGGGCTTCACGGTGTGGGGATGGGCCGAGGCATAGCCGAGCGACAGGGCTCCTACGCCCATCAGTCCTTCGGGAAGCTCCCAGTCCTTCATCAGTTTCTTGCCTTCCTCCGTGGCGAACATGATGTCCTCGCGGTTGATCCAGCAGGAGGAAAGTCCGATGGAGTGGGCGGCAAGCATCATGTTTCCGAGGATGAGGCTGCCGTCTTTTACGTTGTTCGGGTCATCCTCACGTGCCAGTACGATGACGATGGTTGGCGCACCATAGTAAGGGTCGCTCTCCACGCCCATTGCCTCACCGTTCATCTTGCGTAGCTGGGCGCAGGTCTCCGGGTTCTGTACGGCGATGATGAAAGGCTCCTGTGAACCATGTCCTGTCGCAGCCCATGTGCCAGCTTCGAGCACGGTTTTCAACTCCTCGTCGGTTATCTGGTCAGCCTTGTAACGACGGATGCTTCTTCTCTCCTTGATAGCTTTTAATACTTCATTCTCCATAGTTTATAATGTTTAATGTTTAAATTACATCGGGCAACCTGTGTCCTCGTCATCTATATATTGGCTCAAAATTCGTCCCATTCTTGCCAAGCCTTGCATCAGGGTCTGGCGAGGACAAGCGATGTTGACGCGTAAGTATCCTTGCCCGGCTTTCTTGCCATACATGGTGCCGCTGTTTACGAAAACCTTGCCGTCCTCCAATAGTTTCTTGTAAGCCTCGTCGGAAGACAACTCGAATGGCAGGATGTCAAGCCATACGAGGTAGGTGCCTTCCAGACGGGTGACGCGTACTTGTGGCAACTCGGTGGCGAAAAACTCTTTCAGCGCCAAGTAATTCTCGTAGAGATACTGGTTGAGCTGGTCGAGCCATTCCTCCCCCTCGTTGTAGGCAACCTGCAGGGCGATGACACCGAATGGGTTGATGTCGCAAACCTCGTTGATGTTGATGGCGCGGTCGATGCGACGGCGAAGTGCTGCATCAGGACAAATGATGTTGGCTATCTGAAGACCGGCGATGTTGAATGCCTTGGTAGGGGAATTCAAGACCACGCAGTTGTCCCGGCAAGTTGCGCTGATGCTCGCAAACGGAGTGTAGTGATAGCCTGGCATGATGGTTTCGCAATGGATTTCATCGGCAATCACCTTCACGCCATGCTTCAGGCAGATGTCGTTCATGCGCTCCAACTCTTCCTTTTTCCATACACGACCTGCTGGGTTGTGAGGGTTGCAAAGGATGAATGCCGTGGTCTTCTCATCAGCACATTTGCGCTCGAAATCCTCGAAATCTATCTCGTAGGTGGAGTTATCCACACGTTTCAACTCATTCTCCACTACCTCGCAACCGTTGTTTTGGATGCTAGAGAAGAAACAGTTATATACAGGTGTCTGTACCAACACTTTCTCGCCTGGCATGGTAATAGCCTTCAAGGCGCAGGAGAGGGCAGGAACAACGCCCGATGTATAGAGAATCCAATCCTTCTCGATGTTCCATTGGTGACGGCGAGAGAACCAGTTGATAATTGCCTCGTAATAAGAGTCAGGCACGAGAGTATAGCCGAAGATGCCATGCGCCATACGCTTCTGTAAAGCTTCGATGATGCAAGGGGCGGTCTGGAAGTCCATGTCTGCCACCCACATCGGGATAACGCCGTCTTCCTTCACCAAATCCCACTTGTAGGAATTGGTGTCCCGACGGTCTATGATTTCATCAAAATTGTACTTCATATTTCCTTTGTTTTAGGGTAAAAGTTTTCCACCTATAAGGTTGAAAGCCTTTACTCTTTTACCTTTTTACTTTTATCAATGATTTCGCAAGCACCCTTAGGTGCCTTGGCAAACTCTGTGTAGGTGACGCTTCCCACCTCATCAGCCTCGATACGTCCAGAGATAGGGTTCTTGATGTTGGTGATTTTTCCAATGATGTGCGCGTCAATGTGGGAGCAGTCCTCGAAGGCACGGTCGCACTCCTTGTCGAATGTGCAGTCCTCCAGCACGACGTTGTCCATGTAGCAAAGGGGTTGCTCGCCGCTGATATGACAACGCACAAACTTGATGTTCTTGCTGTGCCAAGCCAAGTATTCGCCGTTCAACTCTGAGTCATAGATTGTTACGTTCTCGCACTCCCAGAAACTGTCCTTTGTGGTAATCTTGGCATGGTGAACCTCCACGTTCTTGCAGTACTGGAACACATATTTAGAGTCGCTTTGCAAGAAATCTACGTAGATGTTTTTCGAGAACATGAATGGATAAGTGCCATTTCTGAGCTTCACGTTTGTCAGTTTTAGGCCATCCACCTTCCAGAAAGTCTCGTCTGCATCGCTGATGATCACGTTTTCCAATTCAAGATTCTTCATCTCACGGAAGAACTTCGGACCGTCGATGGTACTGTTTCTCATCACCATATTGTCGGAATACCAAATGGCAGATCGGCTCTCAGGGGCGAAATAGCAGTCTGTTATCAGTGATCCATCTACGTGCCACCACGGATATTTCCCATAGAACTTAGAGTTGTGGCACTCTACGTTCTTGCAGCATTTGATGCCCGATTCACCATCGGTTATCGTAATGTTTTCCAGACAGATGTCGTGTGCCCCGAAGAGAGGGCGCTCGCCTCCGAAAGTCTTATTTTTGATCTCTTCCATTTCTTTTATACCTTATTATGTTATATGCTTGTTTCAGATAGGAAAGGATACTTCCCCAATTTCGCTTGCAAAGTTACAAAAATAATGCCAAAGTTGGACAATCCACTTTACGGAAAGATGTAACTTTATTACAGACGAAGAGTTTGGATAGGTGTAATGTTTGTTTTTCTCGCCTTGCAAAAAGCTTCTTGCAATGATTATCTTTGTTGTCAATAAGATTTTTAACCAATAAATGCACATTTTCCAATAAAACTCTTGTGAGTATAAAAAAGAAAATGTATCTTTGCCATATAGATAAAAAAGAATAGATATGCCAGAGATAAGTAATTTTTATGGGATTGTGAAAGGCTCGCTCCCAAGGAGAGCACTGAATCTCGTGTATGAGTGGCTAGATTTACACAAACAAGAGCTGATGACGAATTGGGAACTCTTACGAGAGTTTAAAACTCCTAACAAGATAAAACCTTTGGAATGATATGGATGAAGTTTTAACGATAAAAAGTGCAAGCTATGTTGGTGATTATAGTATAGTTGCCGAGTTTAGCAATGGTGATGTAAGATTGCTTGATTTCAGTAATCTCATTTCGTCGGGTAAAGGTATGCTCAAACATTTAGCTGATAAGGAATATTTCCGTCATTTTACCCTTGATCCATTTACGATAGATTGGAATAATGAAATTGGTTTTGAACCAGAATTCCTTTATGCCATGGGTAAGCCTTTACCCAAGTATGAAGTAAACAACATGGGGAAAGGGATGGTTGCGGAAGATATTTGTAGAGACTAAAAAAGTGTTGAGAATAAAATATGAACGATAAAAACAAAAGGTATGAAAAAGTTATTAACTCTAATGATGGCGGTGATAGCTTAGCTTGCCTCATTTGCTCAAAAGGATGTAACTAAGTTTTTAGGTATTATGTTCCTTCATGGTCTATAGATGCACGCAATATTTGTAAACTTTATAAACACTTGCAAATTCCAAGATGGATGTTTAATACATGCGGAGGTTTTGATACTTCAATAGCAAAGACCTGTAAATATTTTGATTTTGATATTCGAGAACAGCAACGGCAATTCTCTTTACATAAGGATGTTTTTTATATAGTGTTATAATGTAGAGTGGATTTGCGCTCAGATGCATGGACTTGTTGTATATATGTATATTTCTCATTCTACTCAACAAAAAGAAAAAGGCTGAATTGCAAGAAAAGATTCTCACAATTCAGCCCTATCTCATTCACTTATAAAAATCTAAAAAGAAAATTACAAGTTAGGGTTCATCTTAGTCCAATCCTCTACAGCAGGAACGATGCCGAGCTCTACGATCTCGTCACGCATCTTGCAGAGGTGCTCGTAAGACTGCTTCAAGCTAGCCATCTCCTCCTCAGTACCAGCAGGCTCTGTGAAGTGAACACCAGTCTTGTCGATAGTAGTAGGCATAGCCATCATCACGTTCTTGAAACCGCACTTGTCGCACTTAACGAAGCAACCAGCTGGCAATGTGAACTTCTCACCACCCATAGCAGCCTCGATCATCTTAACTGCGTTGTAAGCTGGGCTCTGGAAAGAAGAACGACCACGGAGCTTGATGATGTTAGAACCACCCTGTACGGTGTGGTGCTTGATCTCCTCCCAACGCTCGTCAGAAAGACCCATCTCAGACAATGGCTTGCCGTCAACCTTAACCTGTGAAGCGAATACAGCCATCTGCTCGCCGTGACCACCGTAAGTGTGAGCACCTGTAACCTTATCCTGCTGAACACCGAACTCAAGAGCCAAAGCCTGCTGCAAACGAGTAGAGTCGAGAGCTGCAAGTGATGTCAACTGATTTGGCTTCAAGCCAGAGTGAATCAAAGCTGTAAGAGCAGTAACGTCAGCTGGGTTGAAGATAACAACTACGTGCTCAACCTCTGGGCAGTACTTCTTGATGTTGTCACCGAACTCAGCGGCGATCTTGCAGTTACCCTTGAGAAGGTCCTCACGAGTCATACCCTCCTTACGAGGAGCACCACCAGAAGAGATGATATATTTAGCGCCAGTGAAAGCTTCCTCTGGGTTAACAGTGTAAGTTACGTTAACGCCTGGGAATGCGCACTGCTGAATCTCATCGAATACACCATGAACACCTGGCTCATAGATATCGTAAAGACAAATGTTTGGAGTAAGGCCGAGCATCAATGCGCTCTGTACCATGTTAGAACCAATCATACCGCCGGCACCGACGATCAAAAGCTTGTCATTAGTTAAAAATTCCATAACTACAATTTTTATTTAAATGTTTATAATCTTTTCTCTTTTCTAGGAGAGCATAGCTCATCCTTTTCTAGTTTAGAAATGGAAAGTGTAAAAAACACCTTTTTCCTTTTCCGACCGCAAAATTACTAAAAAGTAATGTAAAACGTGCATTTATTTGCGCTTAAATTTGTTGTTTATTCTTAAAATTATTATCTTTGTAATCTCTAACTAGCAAAATCACGCTCAGATTTGCTTCCCTTATATATGTAATAAGGTGTAAATGCGGATTTTGCAGATGAGATTCGTAAAAACTTAGATAAATATAGGATTAAAATTCAGATGGCTATGAATGAAATCAATCAAAGATTGGCAAGCTTGAGGGAGGTGATGAGACAGGAACATCTTTCTGCTTTCATCTTCCCAAGCACCGATGCACACCAAAGTGAATATGTGGCTGACCATTGGCAGGGTAGGGCTTGGATTTCGGGCTTTAATGGCTCGGCTGGTACGGCTGTTGTGACCATGAACTCTGCTGCTTTGTGGACGGACTCTCGTTATTTCCTGGCGGCAGAAGAGCAGTTGCAGGGCACGGAATATCAGTTGATGAAGTTGAAAATGCCTGGTACTCCGACCATCGCAGAGTGGCTTGGCGAGGAATTGGCAAAGGAAAATCAGACTGGTTCTGATGGCGTAAGTTCTTCACATGAGGTGGGGTTGGACGGTATGGTCAATTCCTACAACGATACGGTGGCGTTGGTTTCTGACCTCAGAAGGGCTGGTGGAATCACGGTTCGCACCAATTTCGACCCTTTGAAATTGATTTGGAAAGACCGTCCAAGCATCCCTGAGAACCCTATCGAAATCCAACCGATGGAGTTTGCGGGTGAGTCCGTGTCTTCTAAAATCACTCGTATTCGTAAGGCTTTGAGGGAAAAACATGCGGACGGAATGCTTGTCTCGGCGCTCGATGACATCGCCTGGACCCTCAATCTCCGTGGTGCTGATGTGCATTGCAATCCTGTTTTCGTCAGCTATCTCTTGATTTCAACCGGCAAGGTTTCTCTTTTCGTGGATGAAAAGAAGGTCTCGGAAGACGTCAGAGCCTATCTTTTGGAGAATGGAATCTCCCTATATAAATATAATAAGGTGGAAGAGGGCTTGAAGGAGTATTCTGAATATAACATTCTGCTTGATGGCGATGAGACCAACTATTATTTGTGGAAATCCGTAAAATGCCAAGAGATTGTTGCTGAGAAATCACCGATTCCTGTGATGAAGGCGGTGAAGAATGAGGCTGAGATAGAGGGCTATCGTCGTGCGATGCTTCGTGATGGTGTGGCAATGGTGAAGTTCTTGAAGTGGCTCAAACCTGCTGTGGAAGCTGGTGAACAAACGGAAATCTCCATCGACAAGAAGTTGACTGGCTTGCGTGCCGAGCAAAATTTGTTCCGTGATATTTCCTTTGATACGATAGCTGGCTATGCTGCTCATGGAGCAATCGTTCATTATGAGGCGACTCCTGAGACCGATGTTCCTCTAAAACCTGAAGGCTTGATTCTGATAGATTCGGGTGCCCAATATCAAGATGGCACGACGGATATAACTCGTACCATCGCCCTTGGACCTGTCACGGAGGAGATGAAACATGTCTATACGTTGGTTCTGAAAGGACATGTCCAGTTGGAGTTGGCAAAATTCCCTGATGGAGCATCCGGAACTCAGTTGGATGCACTCAGTCGAGAGGCAATGTGGCGTGATGGCTTCAACTTCCTCCACGGAACAGGTCATGGAGTAGGCTCTTACCTCTGTGTTCATGAAGGTCCTCACCAGATTCGTATGGAGTGGATGCCAACGCCTTTGAGGGCAGGAATGACCGTGACGGATGAGCCAGGCTTGTATCTAGCTGGAAAATTTGGCGTGCGAACAGAAAACACCTTGTTGATAAAGGACTATATGGAGACGGAGTTTGGCAAGTTCTTGCAAATGGAATCCTTGACGCTGTGCCCGATTGATACGACGCCGATAGATGTAGATATGCTTTTGCCAGAGGAAAAGGAATGGCTCAACGCTTATCATCAAGAAGTGTTCGACAAGTTGTCGCCATATCTGAATGATGAGGAAGTCGAGTGGCTTGCCGAGGCAACCAAGGCTATCTGATTTTTCAGCTTTGCGACGGTAAAAAACACGGAGAAACTAGATAAAAAGCGCAGAAAATGCTAGATAAAAGGCATTTAAACGAGCAAAATGAATAAAAACTTGCAAAAACTTGGCTAAAATCTTGGTTGTTTGACAAATAAGATGTAATTTTGCAGCCGCAAATTGTGGTATCATACCCTTTTCGCCCAGAAAGATTAAGTTTAACATAATAAATTAAAAACAAAACAAAATGATTATTGTACCAGTTAAGGACGGTGAGAACATCGAGAGAGCTCTCAAGAAGTTTAAGAGAAAGTTTGAAAAGACAGGTGTTGTTAAGGAGCTTCGCGCTCGTCAGCAGTACGACAAGCCATCTGTCTTGAAGCGTCTCAAGATGGAACACGCCATCTACGTACAGCAGTTGCGCGCTAACGAGGAATAATACCTCGTTCCTCGAAGAGGATAAGTCGTCGTGCAGCTCTGAGAGGGACGAAAGGTGAAAAAAACTCAAAAAATTTGGTGGTTTGAAATAATTTCCGTAAATTCGTTGCCAAATTAAGAAAGGTACAGCATGATGTTGGATATTGACGGGTTTCTGGATTATCTCGGATGTGAGTTGAATCGCTCCCAAAGGACGATAGACAGTTACGGAGAAGACCTTCGGGCTTTCGAGAAATATTTTCAGAGCTTGTCAGATTCACTCTCTTGGGAAACGGTCGATTCGGACATTGTTCGCAATTGGGTGGAATACCAGGTTGACAAAGGCAATAAAGCCACGTCGGTCAGTCGGCGGTTGAGTGCCTTGCGCACCTTTTACCGCTATGCGCTTGCCAGGCATCTGGTCAGGTCGGACCCGGCGCACTACGTGAGAGGGCCTAAGAAGGAAAAGCCATTGCCTCAGTTCTTGAAAGAGAAGGAGATGGATGACTTGCTGGATAGGCAAAAATGGGGGGATGATTATAAGAGTGTACTTTCGTATGCTGTGATTATGACCTTCTATGAGACGGGAGTGCGGTTGTCGGAACTGCTGGGACTCGATGACAAGTCTGTGGATTTTGTGAATCGGGTCTTGCGGGTTACTGGTAAGGGAGACAAGCAACGTGAGATACCTTTTGGTGACGAGCTGTGTGAGACCCTCAAGAAGTATATGGCACTCCGCAATGCCGAGGTGGAGATTAAAAGCTCCGCCTTGTTCCTTTCTGTAAGAGGAAAGGGAATAAGCAGGGGTGAGGTCAGGAAGATAGTGCAAGAGGGCTTGTCACGGGTGAGTTCGCTGAAAAAGAAAAGCCCGCATGTGTTGAGGCATACGTTCGCAACGGCGATGTTGAATCATGATGCAGGTATAGAAAGTGTGAAAAGACTGTTGGGGCATGCCAAGCTCTCCACGACGGAGATATATACGCATACGACGTTCGAGCAGTTGAAGCGAGTTTATACAAAAGCCCATCCAAGGGCATAACCTTTTAAAATTGGAGGTCACTATGGAAATTAAGATTCAGTCGATTCATTTCGATGCTACCGAGAAGTTACAGGCGTTTATCGAGAAGAAAGTCGCCAAGTTAGAAAAAACTTACGAAGATATACAGAAAGTAGAGGTGCAATTAAAGGTCGTAAAGCCTGCTGCTGCTCTCAACAAGGAGGTTCATCTCGAAGTAACCGTTCCGGGAACGTCTCTTTTCGTAGAGAAGACGTGCGACACTTTCGAGGAAGGAATCGACCAGGCAGTAGATTCAATGAAGGTTCAATTGACCAAATTTAAAGAAAAAATGCGCAATCGATAAAAAAAAAGTCGAAAAAATTTTGTAGATTCAAAATAAAGTTGTACCTTTGCAGCCGTTTTCCGATAGGTCGAAAAACTTAGCCGTAATGCGGCTGTAAAGTTTGCCTCTTTAGCTCAGTTGGCCAGAGCACGTGATTTGTAATCTCGGGGTCGTTGGTTCGAATCCGACAAGAGGCTCAAAAGGAAAGTAGGGTGGTTACCAGAGTGGCCAAATGGGGCAGACTGTAAATCTGCTGGCGATGCCTTCGGTGGTTCGAATCCATCACCACCCACTTGAATTTGCGGAAATAGCTCAGTTGATAGAGCACTAGCCTTCCAAGCTGGGGGTCGCGGGTTTGAGCCCCGTTTTCCGCTCTCATTTATTACTTGCTGTAATAGCTCAGTGGTAGAGCACTTCCTTGGTAAGGAAGAGGTCCTGAGTTCAACTCTCAGATACAGCTCTACTTCTATTCTTGTACCGGGAATCAGAAGAAAAACAGATTATTCAATTTATATAAATAAAATAATAAGCTATGGCTAAAGAGAATTTTGTGCGCACCAAACCGCACGTAAACATTGGTACGATTGGTCACGTTGACCATGGTAA
>CAVBGK010000047.1:0-13547 GCA_963594995.1 Bacteroidaceae bacterium | reverse complement strand
ATGAGTACATGACCAACTTTATGAAGTCTCGTACCAATTCCTACTATGCCACCCAGTTCCTCAGTGTGGCCATGGGCAAGATGTCGTATGAGGAAATCAAGGCCATCTGGGATAAGTTTTCTCCCGAAGTGCAGAAATATGGAGTGGGCAGCAAGATGGTGAAATCGGAATTGGATGTATTGGCGAAGGTTCGGCCTGGCAATCCTGCCCCCGACTTCACCGCCCTCGACATCAACGGCAAGTCTTTCACCCTCTCCTCTCTGAAAGGCAAGGTGGTCATCCTCGACTTCTGGGCAAGTTGGTGCGGCCCTTGCCGCAAAAGCAATCCTCACATGCGTGAACTTTATAAAAAATACCATTCAAAAGGTCTCGACATGGTATATGTTTCTGATGATGATAGTAACCCTGACAAATGGAAGGCTGCCGTAGAGAAAGATCAACTCGTTGGCGAGGGCTTCCACCATGTGCTGCGAGGGTTAAAGATACTTGACAAGACGAAATACACCATGGACAAGACCAACGACATCTCCGACAAGTATGCCATCCATTACTTGCCTACCAAGTACTTGATAGATAAGAAGGGCAACATCGTTTGCAAAATCAGTGAGGGCGAGGATGCCAAGCTCGACGCACAGATAGAACAACTGTTGAACACAAAATAAATCTCTCTCTAATCAGCGAAAACAAAGAAGGTCAGGCAAGAGCAAAACTTGCTTGACCTTTTATTTTATAATTTCAACAACTTGGCAAACTCCCAAACCACGATGCCAGCCGTAACGCTCACATTTAGTGAATGTTTGGTACCAAACTGCGGTATCTCCAAGCAGCCGTCACTCATATCCACCACATTCTGCTTTACTCCTTTCACCTCATTGCCGAAGATGACGGCGTAGCCCTCAGAGTGGGAAGCATGGGCTGATGCAAGATTCTGGAGCTTGGTGGAACCTTCCACTTGCTCGATGCTATACACGAAATACCCCTTCTGTCTTAGTTTCTCCACAGCCTCCTCTGTAGTCTTGAAATATTCCCAATCCACACTGTCTTCACCGCCCAAAGCCGTCTTATGGATTTCTGCATTAGGCGGAGTGGCTGTAATACCACAGAGATACACAGCCTCCACACGAAAGGCATCACTGGAACGGAATACACTTCCCACATTATATAATGACCGCACATCGTCGAGGACTACTATCAAAGGCAACTTCTCTGCCTCCTTGAACTCCTCAAGCGTGAGGCGGTTCATCTCTATCGTTCTTAACTTACGCATTGCATCGCTTTAAAGAAGGGGAACTAAGCCTCAGTTTCCTTGGTTTTGTAAGCCAAGGCATACATACGAATCTGCTTAATCATCGCCAGAAGACCATTGCTGCGGGTAGGGCTCAAATGGTCCTTCAAGCCTATCTTCTCCACGAAATAGAGATCTGCCTCCATTATCTCACTTGGGGTATGACCACTTAAAATGCGAATCAACAAGGCGATGATGCCCTTGACGATAAGTGCATCGCTATCGGCTGTAAAAACAAGTTTTCCATCCTCGTAGTCACATTGCAACCATACACGGCTCTGACAGCCGTCTATCAAGTTCTGCTCATTCTTATACTTTACGTCGAGAGGCTCTAGGTCATTACCCAAGTCGATGAGCATCTGATACTTGTCCATCCAGTCAGTAAAGTCCTGGAACTCCTCTACCACCTCATCCTGCAATTCATTGATTGTTGCCATTATTTAATTTCCTTAATTTCGTTTACTGTTATCAATTTATAAAGCTTGTCGTTAGGCCGAACCTTATCGGGAACAGGAATAGAAACCCTCCACCCCTGCTTGGCTATCTCCACAGGTTTCAAATCATAGCGTATCTCGTCGGCATGGAGATACATCACACCTGTGGTGTTGCCTGTAATCAAAAGTTTCTCGCCCTTCTCAAAAGTAGTAGCCTCGACGGCGACCTCTGCCACGCCAAGCTTGGAGAAGCACTTCATCACCTTGCCCACAAGCACCTTCTTCTCGGTAGCCACGGATCCATAGTGCTTGTTCCACTCTCCTAAAGTCTGTCCTTGGTAATAACCATCCCAAAAGCCTCGGTTGAAGACGGTAGCCAGTCTTTCGTCCCAAGCATCCTTCTTCTCCTCGGTGAAAGTTCCATCGAGAACGGAAGCGATAGCTTCCTTATAACATTTCACTACCGTATAGACATATTCCGGACCACGGGCACGACCTTCTATCTTAAAGACACGCACGCCGGCATCCATCATCCGGTCGATGAAGCGGATGGTCTTCAAGTCCTTAGGACTCATCACGTACTTGTTGTCGATCTCGAGCTGATTGCCCGTCTCATTGTCGGTCACAGTATAGCTGCGACGGCAAATCTGCACACACTCACCACGGTTGGCAGAACGGTTGGCATTGGCCAAACTCAAATAGCACTTACCAGAAACAGCCATACACAAGGCACCATGACAGAACATCTCGATGCGAATCTGCTTACCCATCGGACCACAGATGTCCTGCTTTTCTATCTGCTCATGGATATGCTTCACCTGTTCCATATTCAATTCACGAGCCAATACGGAGACATCGGCAAAGCGAGCATAAAACTTCAATGCCTCAGTATTGGAAATGTTAAGTTGGGTAGAGAGATGCACTTCCTCCCCTACCTCATTGCAATAGTTCATCACAGCCACATCGCTGGCGATGACGGCAGAGATGCCCGCCTCCTTGGCTGCGTCGATGATTTCCTTCATGGTCTCGACATCCTCGTCATAGATGACCGTGTTGACGGTGAGGTAAGTCTTGATGCCATGCTCATTGCAAGTAGCGGCAATCTCACGAAGGTCATCTATCGTAAAATGGTTGGCAGAGTGAGAACGCATATTCAGCTTGCCGATACCGAAATACACGGAGTCAGCCCCAGCCTGTATGGCAGCCGCCAGTGACTCGCGAGACCCCACGGGGGCCATCACCTCAAAATCGTTTATCTTTGTATTCATGAATGCACTTTTCTTTTCAGGGTGCAAAGTTACTACAAATCAAAGATAACACAAAATAAAATCGTAACTTTATTCAAAGATTACCTTTGTCTGCGACAATTTGAAACACAGACAAGTCTGTTGACTTCATGGACGAGGAGGTAGCCATGAGTTTCTAGCCGTGGAACTGTGAGTTTCATGCCGTGGAACTCACAGTTCCATCATGTGAAACTAAACAAAGCCTAGTCAATGTGATTTTACTTACCCCGTCACATCATTTTTCATGCCTCCTAGGCTTGTTTTTCCAACTATTATTCGTAATTTTGCCAACGCAATTCAAACATCATCAACACATCATCATGTCCATCGAATGAAAAGATACATTTATCATATCGCCATACTTATCATTTCCGCTACCCTATGTACGGGTTGCGGTTATCAGAGAGAGACTTCTCCCCAAGCAAACGAGGACAACCTCCCTGCCAACGTCAAGCTGGTAGCCACCACGCCCATCAAAGCCCAAGGCAAGAGCGAACTTTGCTGGGCATACGGTATGCTGGCCACCATCGAGAGCGAACATATCATGAAGGGGGACTCCATCAACCTCTCCGTGACCTACATCGCCCGGATGATGCTCCACGAGAAAGCCCGGGAATATTATTTCTCCAAAGGCAAGAAACCTATCAGCATGAGGGGCATGGGCTCTATGCTCATACATTACATCAACCGATACGGGGCGTTGCCTTACGACAGTTATGAAGACCCGAAAGAGGTCAACTACAAGGTTTTGTGCAAGAAAGTGGAGCAGGTTTGCCAAGCTGCCATAGCCCAAAAGACAGGCATACAGAAATTACAAGAAGAACTGGACGACCTGTTCGACTCCAAACTGGGCTATATGCCTGCCCAACAAGTTCACATGCTGGGGGCAGAATACACACCACTGGAGTTTGCCCACAGCGTATGCTATCCTGAGGAGTATGTGGCACTGACCAGTTTCACACACCACCCTTTCCGCGAATACTTTGCCCTCGAAGTTCCCGACAACCAACTGCACGACGAGTTCCTCAATCTGCCTCTCGACGAACTGATGACCCATATCCAAAAGGCACTAGAACGCGGACACCCCGTATGTTGGGAAGGCGACATCAGCGAACCGGGATTCCAACAGCCAAGACAGAACTACGTAGATGTACAACCTACCGAGCGTCCTGTCAGCCAAGCCTCACGCCAAAAAGCCTACGAGCAGCTCCACACCACCGACGACCACGTGATGGAAATCATCGGAACATTCCTCAAAGACAAAAAGCGATACTATGTCTGCCGCAACTCATGGGGAAAGAATTGGGGAAACCATGGACTCGTCTATCTGGCGGAAGACTACATCAAGCTCAAGACCATCGCTGTCTATATGAGCGAAAATGCTTTCATATATAATAATGTAGGAAAGCCCCAATAGCCTTGTCTCCCGAAAGGCTTGACCTATGTCAAATATAAGCTAAACCGTTGATGTGTTCGCACACAATTACTTGATTTAGGTCAAAAAAGAGGGCGTTTTTGCGATTTTTCCAACCAAAGATTTGGAAGGAACCGAAAATCGTCGTACCTTTGCATCGTCAATAAGACAAAAGGTTATTAGGTTTTTAGGTTAAGATTGTTAGTTGTTTAGGTTTAGTTTAGGTTTTAGATTGTTAGTTTAGGTAACAGGTATTAGATTTGAAGAAGGTAATTAAAAAAGATTGTTTATTCAGAGATTAACAGGATAACTTCGATAGGAAAAAGTAGAAACAAGGTAAAAAAAAGATTGGATTATGGGAATAACAATGATGATCGCCTGGGTAGCAGCATTTACTGCTTCAGGCTACGTGATGGAGAGAAACTTGAATAAATAGACTCCATCGGTTATGAGAAATTTGGGAATATAACATTAAAAAGGACGCATGATTTCGTGAGAAGTCATGCGTTCTTCTTATTTCCTCACCCCACAAGCAAAATAATGCCTTTTTTATTTTGCGTTACCGATGAAAAATAGTATTTTTGCACATATATTTAAAAAGTGTAAGAAGTATGGCTAAACATTCCCTGTGGAAAGAAGAATACTGGCTCTTGCTTTTGCAACTGTACCAGAAAAAGCCGATGGGCGTAAAACCACTCTACTCGAAAGGCATCGTCGATTTGGCGCTGGAACTGCACATTCCACCCGAATACCTTCATGGGCAGATGTTCAAGCTGAGACTGGTTACTCCGCACATCAAGAGGCTATGGGACAAGTATGCCGACAACCCCAAGAAACTGGAGCAGGACATCCTGAAACTCAAAAAGCTGGATGGATACGGAAACGCAGATGCCTTCTACGAAGGAGTGGAAATCAAGGAGTCGTTCGAGCACGACTGGGAGCCTATCGCCGCAGAGCCATCGCTCACGCCTGTGAAACTGACCATCATCCTCGACCTCTACTTCCAGCTCACACCCATCACAATGGTGCCGGAGACCCCGGAAATCATAGACCTCGCCAAACTTATCAGGACAACACCCAAGATCATCTCCGAAGTGATGACAATCTTCCAGTTCTGCGACCCTTACCTCAACAAGGAAGACGTGCTCGTGAGCGACTTGCTCAGTGCGTGCAGTGACATCTGGCAACGATACGGCAACGGCAACCCAGACAGCCTCTACAAATTCGCCGACGAGCTGAAAGAATACTTCAAATAATGATTAAGACACAAAAGAAAAAATAGAAATATGGCTCAAAAACTCATTCAGACACAGGCACAAAAGCTACAGCAACTCCAACGACTCTCCGCCCAGCAAATGTTGCAGGTGAAGCTTCTGGAGATGCCCCTCACCGAACTGGAGGACAACATCAATGCCGAGTTGGACGACAATCCTGCCTTGGAGAGCGAGACCCCCGATGACGCCTTGATGGGAGAAGGCAACGAAGACCGCTCGGCCTTGGAAGACTCAGAAAACAGTAACGGCGACAACAGCGAAGATGCCTATGAAGCCCAAACGGAAAAGGAAGAGCGCGAGGATGCCCTTGACTCCGCCCTGGAAGGCATAGGCAGGGATGACCAGATGCCCGACTACTACACTGAGCGCAACAGCACCCAAAACGCCGATTACGAAGAAATGGTATATGGCAACACCACTTCTTTCTATGACAACCTGAAAGAACAAATGGACATGCAGGTGATGGGCGACAAGGAAAAACTGGTGATGGAATACCTCATCGGATCGCTTGACGACGACGGACTGCTCCGCAAAGACCTCGACAGCATCTGTGACGAGCTAGCCATCTACCAAAACCTGGACATCAGCGAGAAAGAGATTGAACATGTACTCCACATCCTCCAGACCTTCGACCCGGCCGGAGTAGGTGCCCGAAGTCTTCAGGAATGCCTGCTCCTGCAGGTAAAACGACTCCCCAAAGGAGTGCTCCACAAAACGATGGAGGAATTGTTTACCGACTACTTCGAGGAATTTACCAAAAAGCATTGGAACAAGATACAAACAGGACTGGAACTCAACGAAACCCAGCTGGAAACCCTCAAGGAGGAAGTACGCAAGCTAAATCCCAAGCCCGGCGCATCGCTGGGCGAGACCATCGGGAGAAGCCTCCAGCAGATTACCCCCGACTTTATCGTTGATACAGCCGAAGACGGCACCATCACGTTCACGCTCAACCGTGGCAACATCCCCCAGCTGACAGTCTCGCCGTCCTTCACCGACATGATCGAGACCTACAAAATCCACAAGGACAAGATGAGCCGCCAAGACAAGGAAGCTCTGCTCTATGCCAAGGAGAAGGTTGACAAGGCCCAAGGCTTCATCGAGGCCATCAAGCAACGCCGCCACACCCTCACCATCACCATGAAAGCTATCATCGAAATTCAGAAAAGATTCTTCCAGGACGGCGACGAAGCCGACCTGAAGCCGATGATACTCAAGGACGTGGCCGACCGTACCGGACTGGACATCAGTACCATCTCCCGTGTGAGCAACATAAAATACGCCCAGACCAAATGGGGAACATTCCCCCTGAAATTTTTCTTCACCGACGGATACACCACAGAAGAAGGCGAGGAGATGTCAACCCGCAAAATCAAGCTTGCACTGCAGGAGCTCATCGACCACGAAGACAAGAAAAAGCCTCTTAGCGACGATACCCTCGCCAAAGCACTGAAGGAAAAAGGATACCCGATAGCACGGCGCACCGTTGCCAAGTACAGGGAGCAACTGGGTGTTCCCGTAGCACGACTCAGAAAATAAACAGATATACAATGAAAGAGAAGAACATCATCTTGGCTGCTCGCATCATGAGCATGATTTTCACACCGTTCTACCTGCCTTTGGTAGGACTGGTGGCACTGTTCGTGTTCAGCTATATGTCACTCTTGCCATTGGCATACAAACTGCCCATGCTGCTCACGGTATATTTCTTCACCATCCTGTCACCGTCGCTGCTGATACACCTCTACCGCAAGGTACAAGGATGGACATCCAGGGAACTGGGTAGAAAAGAGCGGCGCATCGTGCCTTACATCATCTCCATCCTATGCTATTTCGGTTGTTTCTTCCTGATGGAATACCACAACACACCGAGGGCCATCAGCATCATTCTGGTGGCGGCGCTGATGATACAGATGATATGCGCCTTCATCAACATCTGGTGGAAGATTTCCACCCACACAGCTGCCATCGGTGGGGTGGCTGGAGGACTGGTCACCTATTCGATTGCCTTTTCTTTCAATCCGATATGGTGGTTGTCTTTCGTGATACTCCTTGCCGGAATGGTAGGGTCGGCACGCATGATTCTGCGGCAACACTCGCTCTCACAAGTCGTGACAGGCTTCCTCGTGGGACTCGTCTGCGCGCTCTTCGTCATATAGACTGAGTGCATGCCGTCATGGCATACCCTAGGAAACAAAGAACAATAAATATAAAGACAAATGAAACCATTAGTAAGCATTATCATGGGCAGCACCAGTGACCTGCCTGTTATGGAAAAAGCATGTAAGTGGTTGGACGACAACCAAATCCCGTTCGAGGTGAATGCCCTCTCCGCCCATCGTACCCCTGATGCCGTAGAGACCTTCGCCAAGGGAGCCAAGGAGCGCGGTGTGAAGGTCATCATCGCCGCGGCAGGTATGGCAGCCGCCCTTCCCGGTGTCATCGCTGCCTCTACCCCACTTCCCGTCATCGGTGTGCCTATCAAGGGCATGCTTGACGGCCTCGACGCCATGCTCAGCATCATCCAGATGCCTCCCGGCATACCTGTCGCTACTGTTGGTGTCAACGCTGCACAGAACGCTGCCATCCTTGCCGCCGAGATGATTGCCTTTTCCGACGAGGAAGTGGCGAAGAAGGTGGATGCCTGGAAGGCTGGACTCGGTGCCAAGATTGAGAAAGCCAACAAGGACTTGGCTGAAGTGAAATACGATTTCAAGTGCAACTAAATGATAGATTTATTCAATTATACCCGACGTCCGTCATCGGTCGTACACATCGGTGCCCTTGACCTGGGAGGCGACAATCCTGTCCGCATCCAGTCGATGACCACCACCAACACGAATGATACCGAGGCTTGTGTCCGTCAGGCCGAGGAAATCATCAAGGCCGGCGGAGAACTGGTGCGCTTTACCACCCAAGGTTCACGGGAGGCGGAGAACATGAGGAACATCAACGCAGGCATCCGTGCCGACAACTATGACACTCCGCTCGTGGCTGACGTTCACTTCAACCCGAATGTGGCCGACGTGGCTGCACTCTATTGTGAGAAGGTACGCGTCAACCCCGGCAACTACGTTGACCCGGCACGCAAGTTCATCAAACAGGAATATACCGACGAGGAGTATGCACAGGAACTACAGAAGATAGAAGACCGCTTCGTGCCTTTCCTCAACATCTGCAAGGAGCACCATACAGCCATCCGCATCGGAGTGAACCATGGTTCGCTCTCCGACCGCATCCGCAACCGCTACGGCGACACTCCGGAAGGCATCGTGGAGAGCTGCATGGAGTTCCTTCGCATCTGCCAAAAGGAGAACTTCAATGACGTGGTAATCAGCATCAAGGCTTCCAACACGGTGGTGATGGTTCGCTCCATGCGCCTCTTGGTGAGCGAGATGGAGAAGGAAGGCCTCGCCTATCCGCTCCATCTTGGCGTGACCGAAGCAGGCGAGGGAGAGGACGGAAGAATCAAAAGTGCCGTGGGCATCGGCGCCTTGCTCGCCGACGGCATCGGCGACACGATTCGCGTGAGCCTCAGCGAGGAGCCTGCCGCAGAGATTCCCGTGGCACGGCATTTGGTGGACTACATTGGCAAGAAGCAAGGTCATCTGATGATTCCTGCCGAGGCGTGCTCTTCTTTCGACTGGTTGCGCCCTTCCCGACGTGAGACCGTTGCCGTGGGCAACATCGGTGGCGACCATGTGCCTGTGGTCATCAGCAACCGCATCCATGGCGAGAGCATGGTCTGCCACGATGAGGACACAAAGCCCGACTTTATATATATAGGTGGAAAGATGCCCAAGCAGTTTGTACCCGGCCAGAACTACATCGTGGATTACAACATCTATGAGACGCTGAACAGCAAACCTGAGACCACAGGTTGCAAGCTCTACCCTATCTTCCCTGCCATGGCCATGCCGTTCATCGCCAGTATCAAGGCCGACATCAAGTTCCTGACCCTTCAGTTTGGCACTCCTTCCGAGGAATATCTCGCCTGCCTGAAGAGTCATCCCGAGGTGGTGGTGGTCTGTGTCAGCAACCATCAGAACCGTCTGGGCAACCAACGCGCGTTGGTTCATGAGATGATGAACGCAGGTGTGAAAAACCCCGTTGTCTTTGCAGAGATGTATCGACACAACAAGGAAGAGAAAAGCGACTTCCAGTTGGAGGCCGCCGCCGACATGGGTGCCCTGATGATTGACGGCTTGACCGACGGCATCTGGCTCATGAACGACGGAGACATCCCGGCGGAGACCATAGACGAGACAGCCTTCGGCATTCTCCAGGCAGCTCGCCTCCGTACATCGAAGACCGAGTACATCAGTTGCCCGGGGTGCGGCAGAACCCTCTACGACCTGCGAGAGACCATCGCCAAGATACGTGAGGCCACCAAGGGCATGAAGGGGCTGAAGATAGGTATCATGGGCTGTATCGTGAACGGTCCCGGCGAGATGGCGGACGCCGACTACGGCTATGTCGGCGCTGGCGTAAACCGTGTGAGCCTCTATCGCAAGCAAGTTTGCGTGGAGAAGAACATCCCGCAGGAAGTGGCGGTGGAGCATCTGCTCGCCCTCATCAACGGAGACAGGAAGAAGCCGTAAAATACAAGACTTCATTTATTTCAACCACCTATCATAAGAATGGGAAAAGGGTGTGCCATCAGTGAATGGCACACCCTTTTTCCGTTTGACTACACTAAAACATTACACACATGATGCAAAATAGACAGAAATGCAAGAAAGCCAAACTCTGGAAAAAAATCAAGAATATCCTAAAACTCGCCTTTACAGACAAGAGGAAGAGGCATAAGCAAAAGGGAGGAAGAAAGAGAGGAAAAGGAAAGAACAAACCAACTTCCTCTACAAAACATGATTTCTTACAATATGCCCAGAGACATATCGAGCAGATGAAGGGCACTCGCTCAGCCAGCACCATCAAAAATTACATCACGGCCACCCGTTCGCTCACGGAATTTCTGGAGGAAAATAAAGACGGCAGACAGAAAGCGATTCCCTCTCTCCACATCCATAAAATCGACCAGCACTTGATAGAGGAATACAATCATTGGCTCGTACTGCGAGGCATCTCCATCAATACCCGTTCCTGCTATCTTCGTTCGCTAAGAGCCATTTACAACGAATGTCCTTGGTCCAAAACGAGAAAAACGCATCCATTCTCCAGCTCATTCACCGGCAACGCCCCTACTCCCAAAAGAGCCATCACCAGCAAAGAAGTCAAGAAGCTGGAACAAACCGACAGCAGCAGATCCAGCAATCCATCCACAACTAAGACCAGTGCTGCCAAGCTCAAAGACGATGTCGAAAAAACGATGGTCGCCAAAGATATGTTTCTCTTTTCCATTTATGCCATGGGGATGCCGTTCATCGACCTGTATCATCTGCAACACTCGCAAATCAAGGACAAGATTCTCACCTATCACCGACACAAGACTGGACAAACTATAAGGGTGAAACTGGAGCCTTGTATGCTGGAGATCATCCGCCGCTATCACAGCAAGGACAGCAATTTTCTATTTCCTTCCCTCCACGCACAAGACTATTCTACGGCGCTCAACCAATACAACCGACAACTGAAGAAGATAGAAAAACAGGCCTGCCTCTCTTCCCATCTCACTTCTTACGTGGCAAGGCATACCTGGGCAAGCATCGCCTACAAGAACCATGTCGCCGTGCCCATCATCTCGCAAGCAATGGGGCATACAAACATCAAGACAACGATGATTTATATCAAACAGCTGGAAGAACATCAAGTATTTACTGCCAACAAGTCTATCATCAAAGAAATCAAGGCAAAAGAAACGACTACGAAAGGGTAAAACAAGCATACCTCTTGCCAAGAGGTGTAGGCAAAACTCTAGTTTGCGCTGCAAAATTACGATAAATTTCTGAAAGTCAATTCAAAAAAATGGAAAAATTTTACTATTTCCCTTATTTTTTTCGTTTTTATATCATTTCTCAACGTCTATCCTCCATTTCTTCTTATTTGATTTTCAGCAAGATAACGATTCTCAAACACCTCTTGGCAAGAGGTATTACAAATGTATGCGACTATTAGAAAAAAGTGAACAAAATGACAGTAAGTATAATGATATTAATTAATAAGGTTAAATTATGAACAGATTGTTAAAGAAAAAGATGATTCCTCGGGTAAAAGACTTTGGGAATACAATGAGCAGAGGTATGCTCTTACTCATGCTGTTACTGGTATGGGGAGTTAATGTTGTAAATGGAAAAGTCGGAGATACCTTCGTATATCTATCCAACACGTATAAAATCACATCCGAAGATGATCTTACTTGTACATTGACAAAAGGAGACGTTACGAGCACTGATCCATTCGTCGTGCCAGATAATGCCTATAACTCTGGAACGGCTTATGAGGTCACGGAGATTGCCGACAATGCTTGCAACTCTTACAATGGAACCAAGGTAATTATCGGCAATAATGTAGAAACCATTGGTGATAAGGCATTCGAGCACTTCGGCGAACATTCTGCAGTCACTCTTATCCTTGGCACTCATATTAGAACTATTTCGAACAAAGCATTCGAGCACTTAGGCGAACACTATCCTGGCTGCAAAGTATTTATTACAAGCACCGAAAAACCTTCAAATAAGTCATTACAGAATCAGTCATTTGAGCACGTCAAGAATACCACGTTCTATGTAAAGACCGAAGAACTATACAAAAAATATTATACTAATACCGAGTGGAGACAATTTGATGCTGACTTCAACAACGTTGGCAACTCTTATAGCTATCCTTTCCCATACGATTATATCGTTTCCAAAGGATGGAAGACTTTCATCGGCCCCGAGGATATGAGTGAATATTACATCGAAAGCATATTCGGAGAAGGAACGAAAGTGGCATACCTGAAAGAGGCGCATTGGCTTAGTGATATAAATACATACCACTTGATATTCGCCGAGACCAACAAAATCGAGGCAAACACACCTTACTTCATCAACCCTACCACGAACTTTGAGTATTTCTCAGACAAGAAATGTGTAGAAGGAGATATGAATCGCACAACAGTAAAGGTAGAATATAAAGATGGTTACTATGCCAATATGATAGGCGTTACAGATAGTTATGGATTATACCCAAATGAGTTCTACTTTAGAAACACGGGCAATGGAATGTACTTCTATGTCGTAGGGGAAAATTCTGATAAGATTTTAGCAAATGCCGGCAAATGTTATTTTAAAATAACACAAAGCGACAAATGGTATGATCAAGCTGTACTTGCAAAAGTAGCCATGTCCATGGACTTTGACGACTCCACTACGGGCATAACAGATACAGAGGTAAAAACACAGGCTGCCAAGGGTATCTATGACATCCATGGCATATACCGCGGCAACAACCTCCAGAACCTCCCCAAGGGACTCTATATCGTAAACGGCAAGAAAATAATCAAATAAAGACAAAAGACATGGAAAAATCAAGATACATTCAACCGCAGACTTACATGGTAAGCTGCATCAACACGTGTGCATTACTGGCAGGCTCCGGTCCCGTGAATATATCTGGCGAGTTGCCTGACGGCAGCAAGATTGATTCTGGCGGTGATTCATCAAATGATAGAAATCAGACAGGGTCTGTAGATGCCAAGAAGCACAACACTTGGAACTCATGGGATGATTAAAGATTATCTTTTACTTATAACAACCCGTTGGCGGAATTAATTTTTAAAGAATTTTATGTTTAAAAAGTTGTACATATCGCTGATTTTTAGTAATTTAGTAGCGTCCAAACTATTAAATATAAACCAGCGTATGTACAACTTATATACAAAATTCGTAAAAATTCTTGAGATATGCAAGGATT